>MESI01000001.1 GCA_001770935.1 Burkholderiales bacterium RIFCSPLOWO2_12_FULL_61_40
TGTAGGGGGTTTTGTGCAGGGCCAGCATGCGGGCCGAAGCCACGGTTTTGGACCGGCAGTACCAGTGGCAGCTGTGCTGCATCAAGAACAGTTCGGCAGACAAGGTGAAGGCCTTGTTTTTTTGGCTCTGGCCCAGCCTGTTTTCTGCGGCATGGGCCAATCCACGCGCATGGATACTCAAAACCTTGCGCATGTCAAAAGTGGCATTGGGGAACAGCTTGTCGGCATAGGGAATGGCCAAGGGGAGTTTGCTGACCCGCGCATCGGCCTCGTCCACCTTGGAAAATTCGAGGACAAAACGGTTGAATTGCTCGCACAGCGTGACCTCGGCCGTGTCCAGCATGCTCCAGATCTGGGCCCTGCGCTCCAGGTCACCCTCGCCCAAGGCGCGCAGGTAACCATCGGTCAGGCTTTCCATCAGTTTTTCAATTTGGTACTGGGCGAGGTAGCCGCCCAGCAGGGCAATACGCCGCTTTTGCTCGCGCGATTTGATCAGGTAAGCGCCAAAGGCCATCAGTGCCAGCAGGGTGAACAGGTTCATGGGTTCAAAGATTCGGGGTACGGTGTCAGGAGAAGACCGGGCTAGAGTGTAGTGGTCCAAAAACAAACCGTATTGCGGCCCGCCTCTTTGGCCTTGTACATGGCCACATCGGCCCACTTCAGCAGGTCGTCCGCTCGGACCTCCTGGTTGGAAAACAGGGCCACGCCAATGCTGACCGTGCAATGGTGTTCGACAACGGTATCGGCCTTGCCTTCGTTTTGAAGTGCCAGCGCATAGGGCTGTGACAGCGCGGTACGGATGTTCTGTGCCACGGCATGGGCCTGTGCGGTGGCCTCGGCCACGTCCGGGTCCAGGTGGCCCAACATCACCACAAATTCATCGCCGCCAAAACGCGCCACCGTGTCCATTTCACGCACGCAAGCCTGCAGACGCTGGGCCACCTCCACCAGCAGCAAATCCCCCACTTCATGCCCATGGACATCGTTGAGCGGCTTGAAGTTGTCCAGGTCCAGAAACATCAGCGCGCCAAAGTAGGCGCTGCGTTTGCTGGCCGCCATGGCCTGGCGCAGGCGGTCGTTGAGCAGGCGGCGGTTGGGCAGTTGGGTCAGCGCATCGTGGAACGCCAGGTTCTTGATCTCGTCTTCGGCCTGTTTGCGCAGCGTGATATCGGTCAGGGCGGCAACGTAGTTGGTGACCTCCCCCGACGCATCTTTCACCGAGGTGATCATCAGCCATTCGGGATACAACTCGCCGCTTTTGCGCCGGTTCCAGATCTCGCCCTGCCAGCGTCCGCTGCGCTGGAGGCTGTCCGCCATGGCGGCATAAAAGGCGGCATCCTGCTTGCCCGACTTGAACATGCGCGGATTTTGCCCCACCGCTTCTTCGGCACTGTAGCCCGTGATGGCGGAAAAAGCCCGGTTGACGCTCAGGATGTTGCGCTGGGCATCGGTCACAAACATGCCTTCTTGCGACTCAAAAGCCGTTGCGGCGATACGCTGCTGCAGGTCGGCGCGCTTGCGTTCGGTGATGTCGATGTAGGTGCTGACAAAACCACCCTCGGGCAGCGGCATGCCGCGAATTTCCAGCACCACCCCGTTGGGACGGACACGCTCGAACTTGTGCGGTCGAAACTCGCGTGCACGGGCCACGATGGCCGCTATTTGCCGCTCCGGGTCGCCGGGGCCGTAGTCGCCGCGCTGCGCGTTGTAGCGAATAAAGTCTTCAAAAGACAGATGGGGGTTCTGCAGCAGCGCTTCTGGGATGTCCAGCAACTGCTGGAACTGCTGGTTGTAGGTCACCATGCGCAGGTCGGCATCCACCACGGAGACGGCGCCGGGAAAATTCTCAATGATGGCGCGCAGCATGTCGTTTTGCCGCAGCAACTGCTCCTGCATGCGCTTGCGTTCGGTGATGTCGCGCCAAACGCAATAAATCACCGGCCGGGAATTCAGTTGAATGGCGGAGAGCGTGACCTCGGCAACAAAGTTGGTCCCGTCGGCCCGTGTGTGTATCCATTCAAACCGGTGCAGGCCCTGCGCCTTGGCCAGCGCCATCATGCGCTCGGCCTTGGCATAGGAGTCTTCACCGTCGGCTTGCACTGCGGGTGAAAGCTGGGAGGGGTGCACGTTCAGAAACTCTGCGCGGCTGGTGAACCCCAGGGTTTTGACCGCCGCTTCATTGCATTCCACAAACCGGTTGCCATCAATGATCCAGGTCGGATCGGGCGAAGACTCAAACAGCTGCTGGAAGCAACGGGGGTCAGACAGAGAGTCGAATTGGGGCATTCACGCACCTTGTGGCATTGCCAGCATGATGCCACCGCAGCGGTCGTTGCGCAATTGCCGTAAGCCTCGGCCACCAGACCAAAACAGGCGCTGTTTTCAGCCCAATGGCGCCAGCAAGGCGTTGATGTCGTCCACGCTGAATTTGATAGCCGCCGCGCCGTCGACGCCCAGCACGCCCTCGGTCAGCGCCTGTTTGCGCGCCTGCAGCTCCAGCATGCGCTCTTCAATACTGCCCTGGACCACAAGCTGGTAGACCAACACCGGCTGGTCCTGCCCGATGCGGTGCGCGCGCGCCGTGGCCTGCGCCTGCACGGCAGGGTTCCACCAGGGGTCCAGGTGGATGACAGTGTCGGCGGCGGTCAAATTCAAACCCACGCCACCGGCCTTCAGGCTGATGAGCAACACCGGCACCTGCTGGCTTTGGAACTGCTGCACCACGGCGCCGCGCTGCTGCGGCCGGATTTGGCCGGTGAGGCTGGCAAAGGGCAGATGCAGCGCCTCCAGCTGGCGTGCCACCAGCGCCAGCATTTCGGTGAACTGGGAGAACACCAGCACCCGCCTGCCCTCTTCCACCAGCACGGGCAAGGTGTCGCCCAGCCACTCCAGCTTGGCGCGTTCCATGGGCTGGGGCGCTTTTTGGAACGTTTGGGGGCCTTTGAGCAAATAGGGGTCGCAGCAGACCTGGCGCAGCTTGAGCAAGGCGTCCAGAATGCTGATCTGCCCCCCAGGGAAGCCCTGGCGCTGGAGCACGCGGCGCACCTGCACATCGGCTGCGGCGCGCACGCCTTCGTACAGCTCGCGCTGCTGGCCTTGCAGTTGCACCCGCACGGTGGCTTCGGTCTTGGGCGGCAGTTCGGTGGCCACGTCCACCTTGCGCCGGCGCAGGATGAAGGGGCGCACGCGCTGGGCCAGCAGTTGGGCGCGCAGGGTTTCCCCGTTCTCTTCAATGGGCTTGCGCCAGGTACGGGCAAAGCTGCGCGCATCGCCCAGGAAACCGGGCATCAGGAAATCGAACTGGGCCCACAACTCACCCAGGTGGTTTTCCAGCGGCGTGCCGGTCAGGCACAGGTGGTGCCGCGCGTGGATGCGGCGCAGGGCGCGCGCGCTTCGGCCCGCGGCGTTTTTCACCATCTGGGCTTCGTCCAATATGAGCAGGTGAAAGGCTTGTGCGGCCAGCGCGTCGATGTCGCGCCACAGCAGCGGGTAGGTGGTGAGCACCAGGTCGTGCCCGGCCATGCGGGCAAAGTCCGCCTCGCGCGCGGGGCCGTGCAGGGTGAGCACACGCAGGGTGGGCGCCATGCGGCTGGCTTCCTGCTGCCAATTGAAAATCAGCGAGGTGGGCAAGACCACCAGCGCGGGCAAGTCCAGCCGCCCGGCCTGCTTTTCCAGCAGCACATGGGCCAGGGCCTGCGCGGTTTTGCCCAGGCCCATGTCGTCGGCCAGAATGCCGCCCAGGTGCTGCGCCCGCAGGTACTGCAGCCAGGCCAGGCCCTGCAGCTGGTAGGGGCGCAACTGCACACCCAGCCCCTGCGGCGCCGCCACGCTCTGCGGTGCGCCGACGGTTTGCAGGCGCTGCGCCAGGCTGCGCAGGCCCAGGTCGCCCTGCAGTTGCCATTGCTGGTGCAGTCCCACGCGCTGGCTGTCCAGCAGACCACAGCGCAAGGCGTCCAGGCGCTGGGCGTCCCAGGCGCTCAGGAGCAAGGGGCCTGCCGGGTCTTGGGCACGGCGCGGGTCGGTCAGCAAATCCAGCATGGCGCCCACAATGGCTTTGAGCGGCGCGGCGGTGGCCTCGATGCGTTTGCCGCCGGGGGCCCGCAGCAAGATGACCGCCATATCGTCGATCTGGGCGATCAACTGGGCACTGAGCCAGCGCGCGTCCCGGCGCAGCAAATCGGCCAGCATGGGCGCCAGGTCCAAGGTCTGGCCATCCACCTCAATGCCCAGGCTCAACAGCCAGGCGCCCTCGCGGGCCGGCAGATGCAGCTTGTCGATGCCCCGCTGCCGTGCTGGCAAAGGGCCGTCCAGCGCCTTGCCGACCATCTCGCCGGTGTCGGGGTCCACGATGAGCCGCCAGGCTTGCACCGGCACACTTTCATGGGCGAAGCCGGGCTTGACCACCACGGCCCAGCCCTGGGCCTGCAGGCGCGGCACCTGTTCGGCCCAGAAGTCACCAAAAAACGCCTCTTGCGCCAGCGTCCACACGTCTTGCAAATGCGGTGCGCTCTGCGCGTGGCGCCACTGGAAGGCGTCCTGCGGCACCGGGCACAGGCCCAGCTCCCAGACCAGGTCCAGGGCGTCAGCCTCGGCGGCCAGGTCGCGCTGCATGTGCACCACGCGCCCGTCCAGGTCAATGAGCTCCTGCACGGGCGGCGGCCGGCTGTTGAGCACCGAGCTGGGCGCCGGGGTGTGCCACAGCGCGCCGGTGTCGGTGTGGTACGTCCAGTCCAACTGGGCCAAAGTCACACTGTCGCCGCGCGGACCCAGCTTGCCAAAGGGCTTGAGCCCCAGCAGGCCCTCGCCCCGGCCCAGGGTTTGCAGCGTCAAACGCGGGCGCAACCGCCCCGGCACGGTGGGAACGCCTGTGGAGCCGTCAGGATCGCAGTCAGAGAACATGGCCGCGATTATCGTGCCCGTGCCGGTGGTGGTTCAAAACCGCATTTGCTATGAATAACATAGCTACTCACGCACTGTTTATGCGGACAGAGCGGTGGAATAGCCGTACAAACGTTCGGGCGCTGCATATTCCGGTGTGACTGATCACCTGTTCCGGAACTCATTGACCATCCAACTTCAATATTCCGGTAGGGCCCTACTTGATGGTTGCCAACTTCGGATTGGGCTGTCGACTGCACTGGGCCAGTTGCAGTCTTAGGCGAGTGGCAGGTATCTGGCGCTTGAAACATGAATGCGGGTTGGCCGTAGACCGGTTGTTCCCCGATGTCGGTTCAAGCCCGTAGCGGATGGCCACACGCATGCACTGGAGTGTCTGCAATGTGCAGTCGGATTTATCATTGCGATCTCGGGAAAGATGTATGTAAACAAGAGCGCAAAATCACTGATGTGCTATGTTGGGTTTGTTTTACATTGAACAATTTAATGATTGGCCGGGTCAAAAAAATTCATCTGCTGGTAACGAGTATCGCTTCGTGAGTGCGCGACAATTCTAGGAATAGGCGAGCGCATGTCCCATCACTATCGCGCTAGACCCGCGCAACTGTAGACAGCGTCGTTAAGTGAGACATCCAATGCTAAACATTATCTGGGGTTCGAACAAAGACAAGCCTGAGGCCGCTAAGGCCTTGGCGAGGCTATTGTCGGCAGACGCTTTCCATGCGAACGGCTACCTCTACATCGGCTATCCCATTATGGGTTCTCCGATTGGGCCTGTGAAATTCGATGCTTTGCTTCTAAGCAGGCAGTACGGACTAATCGCATTCGACCTAGTTGAGGGACTTGAATTCGTAGGCTTCGAACAAAGACTGGACGATATTGCATCCATGCTGGAGGTAAAGCTGAAGCCTTACCCAGCCTTAAAGGAAGGACGTAAACTCAAATTTGAGATTCATACGTTTACGTTTGCACCCGCTAAAAAGGCCCTCCCCGATAGCGCGGAACCTTACGTATTGACTAACCGGGACAACCTGCTTGCGTCGGTGGAGAGCTGCCTAGGTCTTTCGGAGGTTCTCTTTACCAATCTTTTAGCTGCCATTCAGGTGGTGACATCGATTCGCTCAGGCAAACTCAAGCGAGAGCCTAAAAATGCAGCCTCTCGGGGGGCTCGTCTAAAAAGGGTTGAAGAATCCATAGCGAACCTTGATCAGCATCAGTCACGAGCCGTCATTGAGACAGTTGAGGGGGTACAGCGGATAAGAGGTCTTGCTGGCTCTGGGAAGACCATTGTTCTCGCATTGAAGGTCGCATATCTCCATTCGCAAAATCCTGACTGGAAAATTGCGGTTACCTTCAACACGCGGTCATTAAAGGACCAGTTCAAGCGACTTATCAACAGCTTCACCATTGAGCAGACCAGCACCGAGCCGGACTGGGAAAGAATCGATATCCTTAATGCGTGGGGTGGGCCGGGTGACAAAGAACAAGACGGGATTTATCACAAGTTCTGTCGCGCGCATGGTATTGATTTCTTGGATTTCGGTGTTGCCAAGGGGCGTTTTGGATCAGGCGGTGCTTTCGGCGGAGCCGTGGCAGAGGCGTTGAAATTTTCCAGCACCATCAATCCACTGTACGACCTAATCCTCATTGACGAGGCACAGGATTTTCCGCCTGAGTTTCTCCGCCTGTGCCATCGATTCATCTCGGATCCTAAGCGTCTCGTATATGCCTATGACGAGTTGCAGTCGTTGACCGGAAACGCTGTGCTGCCGCCGGAGGAGCTTTTCGGCAGAGATGCCAGCGGGAAGCCAATTGTCGAGTTTGACTACTCGGAAAGTGCGATCCCCCGTCAGGACATCATTCTTGAAAAGTGCTATCGAAACCCGCGTCCAGTTTTGGCGGCCGCCCACGCCCTAGGGTTTGGAATCTATCGCACTGGTGGCCTAGTTCAGTTTTTTGATCAAAACGATCTGTGGACTGACGTCGGGTATGCAGTGTTGGAGGGGCAGTTGGAGTCCGGGCACGACGTCACTCTCGCTCGTACACCGGAAACGTCGCCATTGTTCCTTGAGGATCACTCTCCACTCGACGACCTTTTGAGCTTCGTCACATTTCCAGATGCCACAGCGCAGGCACAGTGGCTTTTCGAAAGTATCAAGAACGATATTGAATCAGAAGAACTCAGGCCTGAAGATATTGTTGTAATTAATCCAGACCCGTTGAAGACGCAGGAAGCCGTTGGATTAGTGCGTAGACTACTCTTTGGCGCTGGTATAAATAGTGAGATTGCAGGCGTCAGCACCTCTCGCGACGTATTTAGTAAAGATGGTGCAGTTACATTCACGGGAATCTTTCGCGCGAAGGGGAATGAGGCTGGCATGGTCTATGTTCTTAATGCGCAGGATTGCTACTCCGCATTCACCAAGTCTCAGCTCGCACTAATACGTAACCGACTCTTCACCGCCCTTACCCGCTCAAAAGGTTGGGTGAGGGTTCTAGGTGTAGGGCCGAGGATGGACGACTTGGCCTTAGAGTGGTCGCGGCTGAAGAGTCAGGATTACAAACTTAAGTTTAAGTATCCGACTGAAGAGGAGAAAAAACTCCTGCGTCTCATCAACATCGAGCCAACCGCTAAGCAGACGGCGCGCGAACGCAGGCTGCAACGGCAGCGTGACGAACTATTGCAGGCTATTCGTGACGGTGATATCGACGTCAACCAGTTGCTTAGCGACTTCAGTTCTGCCAGCAAAGAAACGGGTAAAAAGTGAATTTCGATGACGTCAAGCTCCAGCTTGATACGGTTCTCGGACGAGCCATTGAAACCGGCGTGTCTGTCCAGCAGAACTTCCCAAAAGTTTCTCGTGATGGGGGGGGAATAACGTTGGGTACGATGGCAGGCTCCTCAATCGCGCTGAGGAATGTTGTCTACAAGGACATCTATACTGAAATCGAGTCCAATGAGCTATTCCACATCAAGCTGCCGGACGGTGGGCTTTTAATCTTCCAATACACGTTTCACACAGACGGCGTATTAAAGAAGCACCGGCTAGGTTTTTTTCCGTCACCTACGCTTCCCACCCTCGAAGAGGCGCCGGAACTTTACCGATACGATGAGCTTTACGGCGACATTCTTTCCAAGCAGATCGTGAGGTTTCCTATCAGGTTTGACTTCGATCCAAAAAATTATCGACCACGGTACCATCCGCACTCACATTTGACACTTGGGCAATTTGAGAATTGCCGTATTCCGGTTACGCACGCAGTGTCGCCAAATGGCTTCCTGCTATTTGTGCTCAGGAACTTTTACCATCAGCTATACATACGTCATACAAACGTCTTCGAGAAAAAAATCCCGTTGTGCATGACGGCCCTGTGCATCACAGCCAATGAAAGAGGCCTGCCTCATTTCGGCTTCGCATAGCGCAGAAGGTGTGACGCAATTATTGTCGAACCACATGAAGTTTCCGGCGTTGGCATCAGCTTGTTGTCGATGACGGATGCCCATTTTTGAAGATTAGTGTGCCTGCAAGCTGACATAGCGACCACGACTATCGCGATCTGCGAATGTCGGTTAACGGGCGCTTGATTCGAGGGACGCTAAGACCGCAATGGGTCGGTTGCTGCTATCGCTTGGGGCCAATTGAGAGTAGTCGCCGATGACTGGTGTCGGGCATTCGGCTGGGCCACGCTCAATCCTTGAGGCTCACCCCCAGGGCGTCCAGCTTCTTTGCATACGAGTCCCTGCGTTTTGCGGCCTTTGCAGCTGCTTCGGCGGCCGCTTGGATTGCCTTGGGCCCCTTTTGCGCAGCAGCTTTGATCAATCCGAACTTGTGAGCAGCATCTGCCTGCGCCCGCTTGAAAGTGGCAATGAGTTCGGCATGGGCAACGGATGGATTCACAGGCACCCTTAAAGTTTGACGTTGGTGCGAAGCAAAGCTGTTCTCAATTCGCGAATTGCAGGTATTGAAACATCCACCTTTTGAACCGCCAGGTCGAACGATGAGCCTGGCCTGATGCTGGTTGGCAGTATCTTTTTTGCGGGATTCGCAGTGGGGTACGTGCCCTGACCCGGACACATGCGAACGGAAAACCCGAATTCTTCGAGTACGCCTTTCGCATACAACTCCGCCAATTGTTGAAACGTCACGAAGGCTGAGCGTTTAACTTCTTTGAACCCTGGCTCACGGATGTCACGAACGATCTCGAATTTTCCAAGCGTATCTCGCTGCGTATTGGTAAACGGATGCAGCAGATAAGTCTGACGAACCCCATTCTTTTTGGACACCCGCGTGTGCTCGACGGCGATATCAGTTAACAGCATATTGTTTTCCTCACTTTTTCAAACCAAGCCACTGGGGAACCGATGGCCCTTGAGATGCGAGGTGCTCGACATGGGCAACCCTCACCCTGAGGGCAAGGACTTTAACTGAACGACAGCAAATGGCAGAACCAACACCTGGACGCGGATCGGCGCAGTATTTATGCGGGCGGAGCAGCTGAATAGCCGTACAAGCGCTCGGGGGCCAGGCGTTTGAGCATGGCCTTGTCACTCACGCATTCCACAATGGCGAATCCGGCTTGCCCGGTATCGTGGCGCACTGTCTTGGCGACCGGGTGGCCCGCCGTGTCCGTGATGGAGGCGACGATGGGTGCGCGGGCGTTGGCGGTCCGTTGGACCACCACCCCAACTCGCCCGAGGCCAGCCGCACAAAATCCCCCGGGGGATAAATGCCGAACTCCTTGATCACGGCCGTGGACAATGCGCCGCCCTTGTCCTCCCTGTACAACTGGGTGATGGCCTCCTTGGGCAGCAGCGGAGCGCGCAAGGCGCGGGGGCTGATTTTTGCCATGAACACGTCGGCCACCCGCAGGGCAACGGCCATTTCGGAGAGGTCTTTTCGCCCTGCGGGGTAACCGGTGCCTTCCGCGCACTCGTGGTGCTGCGCAATCGCGCCCAGCCAGTCCGCATTGGTGACGCCGTTTTTTTCTAAAAGCTCTACCGCCTGCAACGGATGCTCGTGCAGCACCGCGCGTTGCTTGTCCCGCATGGGGGTGTCCTGCCCGGCCATTTGGCCCTGCAGCTCGAAAATCGTCATGTTCATGGTGAGTGCCGCCTTGACCAGACTCATCATGGATTCCTGGGGCCAATGCAAATGGCGGGAGATCAGCACCCCCACCATGGCCGTATGGATGGCATGGGTGTAGCCATAGTAAAAATGCTGGGCGTTGTCCTGGCGCACCGAACGGTAAATGGCGATGTCCGGGTTGATGTCAAAAATCTCGATGAGGTGCAGCGCAAAGGCATGCAGGCGCGCGGGGAAATCGGGTGCACTCGCCAGATCGGTCAGCAGGGCCTTGAGTTCTTCCGTCGTCTGGTCCCACAGCGCAAAGACACTCAGCATTTTGCCCATGGACTTGAGGGGATCGCACCCCGAAATCAACAGTCCGCTGACCTTCTTGGCCTCTGCTGCTGCTGCCACCGCCGCCCTCACCTCTTCCTCCTCGACAAAGGCACCCCGCAAAAGCAGGGCATCCAACAGGTGCTGATCTACAAGCACATGGCCCTTGGCCAACAGCAAGTGGCAATGTTCATCACGCACATTCCACGGCAATTCGAGGCCCAGCCGGACTTGGGCGCGAGGCAGTCTGAGGAGTTTCACGCGGGCATCGCCTCCAGCGGAATCTACACACCGACACCACCAACGCTACACCAACGCAGACTCCGTCTTTTTTCAGTTTAGCCCTATCACCCTGGTTTGGATAGCACTTTTCGCGGCTAAAACGCCTCTTCGGGAAAGGATGCACAGGTGGCATCCCGCGTCTGCACCACACCAAGCCAAGCACCAATTTTGGGTAGCTCGTAGTGGAAGAAATACTGCGCGGCCCCCAGGCGGCCCTGGGTCTGCATCTGGGCACGCTGCGGGTCCGCACCCAAAGCCGCCATTGCCACGTCCAGCCAGATCCAGGCCAGCACCGTGTGGCCGAAGGCTTGCAGATAGGGCACGGCGTTGGCTAGCGCTTCCCCTGGGTTGCCGGTGGACCAGGCCAGTTGGGTGGCCGTGCCGATGTCTTTCAAGGCTTTGCCAAGCGCTTGTGCATGCGCTTCCAATCCAGGAACGCCTGCGGCGCGGGCCATGGTGGCGCCCATGCGGCTGGCCAGCAGTTGCAGGCCGCGGCCCTCCTCCATCAGGACCTTGCGGCCCAGCAGGTCCATGGCCTGGATGCCATGGGTGCCTTCGTGGATCATGTTCAGGCGGTTGTCGCGCCAGTACTGCTCCACCGGAAAGTCCCGCGTGTAGCCATAGCCGCCGTGCACCTGGATAGCCAGCGAGTTGGCCTCCAGGCACCACTCGCTGGGCCAGCTTTTGGCAATCGGGGTCAAGACCTCCAGCAGCAGCCGCGCCTCGTCCGCCGCCTGCCCGCCAGCCGTGTGGTGTTCATCCACCAGGCGGGCGCAGTACAGCTCCAGCGCCAGTGCACCTTCGCCGTAGGACTTTTGCGCCAGCAGCATGCGTTTGACATCGGCGTGTTCGATGATGCGGGTTTGGGGTTGCGATGCGTCCTTGCCACCCGCACCCACGGGCCGGCCCTGCGGCCGGTTTTTGGCGTAGTCCAGCGAGGCGTAATAACCCGCCAGGCCCAGCATGGTGGCGGCAATGCCCACACCGATGCGGGCCTCGTTCATCATGTGGAACATGCACTGCAGGCCCTTGCCGGGCTGGCCCACCAAATAACCCACAGCGCCCGCAGTGCCTTCCACCGGGAACTTGCCTTCGCCAAAATTCAGCAAGGTGTTCGTGGTGCCGCGCCAGCCCAGCTTGTGGTTCAGCCCGGCCAGCGCCACGTCGTTGCGCACGCCGGTCAGTTCACCCTGCGCATTCACCATTTTTTTGGGCACCACAAACAGGGAAATACCCCGGGTGCCGGGCACCAGCTTGCCCTCTGCATCGGGGATTTTGGCCAGCACCAGGTGGATGATGTTTTCGGTGAGTTCGTGTTCGCCCGAGGAAATCCACATCTTGTTGCCCTTGAGGCGGTAGCGTGGGCCCAGGGCATCAGACGCGTAACCCTCACCGTCCGGCACGGCGCGGGTGGCCACATCCGACAGGCTGGAGCCCGCCTGCGGCTCGCTCAGGCACATGGTGCCCGACCAGCGGCCGGAGAATTCGTTTTGGGCAAACACCTCTTTTTGCAAGGCCGTGCCATGCGCCATCAGCAGATTGGCATTGCCCGTGGTCAACATGCCGGAACCGATGCTGACACTGGCGCAAGCAAAAAAACCGTTGGCCGCCGCCTCCACGCTGTAGGGCAGTTGCATGCCGCCCATTGCGTAGTCTTGCGCCGCGCTGAGCATGCCCGATTCGGCGTAGGCCTTTTGCGCATCCAGCGTGGCCGCAGGCAACACCACCCGCAGGCTCCCATCGGGTTCGGTCACCGTATGGGGCTCCTGTACATCCACCAGCCGGTTGAACGGTGCGAACTTGTCCCGCGCAATACGCTCGCAGGTGTCGAGCACAGCGTCAAAGGTTTCACGCGAGTGGTCCGCAAAACGTTCCCGTTCGGCCAGGGCGGCGGTGTCGAGCCAGTCGTGGAGCAGAAAGTCGATGGTGGTGCGTAGCGTCATGGGGCGAATTGTTGCCCAGTTCTGCGCTTTGGAGGTGTCGGCCTTGTCGTCTTGGAGACCCTGTCCAAGCAGCCGACAAACTGCTGGTCAGCCAGCGCGATCCGGCGATGGACGGGCTATCCGCACAGGTGTTGCCGCAGGCTGCGTGAGTTGGGACCGGAACCAGAATTGCATCATTGGACGATGCTAATATGCAAATATAGATGCATTGTCATAGTAACTATGGACGCTTATAGAATGCATAATTGGACGCAATTTTTCAGCACCCACCCCCACCATGACCACCTCTGCCGCGCTCATTGCCCGCCACCTGGCCCCCCGAGTGCAAGAGTCTTTGCAAGACACTCCCGCCGTGCTCGTCAATGGCCCGCGCCAGTGCGGCAAAACCACGCTCGTGCGGCAGTTTGCCGACGGCATGCGCTACTTCACACTGGATGATCCGGGCGTGCTTGCCGTCGCACAACAAGACCCCCTGGGGTTCGTGCGCAAACTTGACCGCGCCATCATTGATGAAGTTCAGCGCGCGCCGCAACTCATGCTGACACTCAAGCTGGTCATTGACCAGGATCGCCGCCCCGGCCGCTTCCTGCTGACCGGCTCAGCCAATCTGCTGGCATTGCCGCAGATCGCCGACAGCCTGGCCGGGCGCATGGAGATTCACACGCTGTTGCCACTGTCGCAAGCAGAACTGCAAGACAGGCCAAGCGACTTTCTGCAGCGCGCCCTCGCACAAGACTGGCCCATCAGCCACCCTGCCTGGACCATTCCCTCCATCGGCGGCAAGGCTGACCTGGTCGAACACGTCCTGGCCGGCGGCTACCCCGAAATGCGCCAGCGCACCACCGCCGTCAGGCGCCAAGCCTGGGCACGCAACTACATCCAGACCTTGGTGGAGCGGGACGTGCGCGACATTGCGCAAATTGAACACCTGAGCCAGATTCCCCGCTTGCTCGACGTTGCCGCAGCCCATTGCGGTCAGCTTTTCAACGCCTCTCAAACAGGTGGGCAACTCACTCTGGACACCCGCACGCTGGAAAAGTACCTCGGTATTCTCGAAAAACTCTTTTTGATTCAGCGCTTACCGGCCTGGGGCCGCAACGAACTGGGCCGCCTGATCAAGACCCCCAAGCTGCACTTTCTGGATGCCGGCTTGCAAGCCACCTTGACCCGGCTAACGCCCGAGTTGCTATTCACCGAACGCACCCGCTGGGGCGCCACACTCGAAACCTGGGTGCATGCCGAGCTGCGTAAAGTGCTGACGCTCAGCCCCGAACCGTGGTACCTCTCCCACTACCGCGACAAAGACCAGGTGGAGGTGGATTTCGTGCTCGAATCGCCCCAGCGCGACATCATTGGCATCGAAGTCAAGGCGTCCGCCACCGTACAAGCGCAGGACTTCAAGGGCCTGCGCAAGCTTCAAAGCCAGACCGGCACCGCTTTTATCACCGGCATCGTGCTCTATGACGGCACCCATGCCCTGCCATTTGGCGACGGCCTCTGGGCCATCCCTCTTTCCGCACTCTAAAAACAGGTGAGCAGTTTGCGCCGGTCTAGCCAGACTTTGCGCACAAAAGGGTCGGCAACGGTGTAGATGCCATGGCCGGGGCGGGCGATGAGGTTGGCGCTGATCATTTTGTCCGCCAGGTTTTGCACCTGCGGGGGTTGCACGGGGCCGCCGGTGCGCTTGGCGTAGGCGGCCAGCGCCTCTTCCCCAAACAGGCCGGAGACGCCCTCTTCGCTGCCTTCGGCAATGCGGGCAAAGATGGCCTGGCCCAGCTCGCCAAATTCTTCAATGGCGTGTAGTTCCACATCCGCAGCCACCGAGGCCAGTGTGGCACAGATGATGGGGAAGGCCTGATCCGCAGGGGCTTGCGCTGTTTGCAGTTGCACCAGGGCTTTGAGTAGTTCTTCCGGCCGGTGGCCCATGGCCTGAAACCCGGCCCACGCCACGTCCAGGCTGGGCAGCACCACGCCGGGCGTGCTGGCGATGCGATCTAGCTGCCACTGCACAAAGTCTTGGCCCAGCACCTGGTAGGCGGTGGTAAGCGCACCAGTGAATGGCTGGGAACGGCGGGTGGCCATGTCGGTAATGAGCGACTTGTGTGAACCGGTACCCAGAAACAAAAAGTGGCCGGGTGTGCCAGGCCTGGAGTTGACGGCATCGCGCGCGGCCTTGAGGGCATGCAAAAGGCTGGAGCCGTCTTCGGTGCCCAGAGCTTGCTGGACTTCGTCCACGATGAGCACCACGTTGACCTGCGCCTTGGCCACCAGTTCGGCAAAGGCCTGCGCCAGCGTGGTACCGCTGGCCGTGCCCAGTGTGTCAAGCTGAAAGCCCAAACTTAGGCCTGCCGCGCCCAGGTTGAACCCTTTGAAGCGTTGCAACAAGCTGGAGCCAGGCGTTTGCAACTGCTGCAGCGTGGTGCGCACAGCGTCCAGCACCAGCGTGGCGGGGCTTTTGCTGCGGTCCGCCCACAGGTCCACATAAATGACCAGGGCGCCCTTCGCTTCAAGCGCAGGAACCAGGTCTTGGCGTAAAAAAGTGGTTTTCCCCACGCGGCGTATGCCGGACAAAAAGACGCCAGAGCGCACGTTCATGTGCAGAGGCGAAGGCTGGAGCAGTTGCTGCGCCATCTGGTCTGCATAGGTCTTGCGGTGGAATACAGCATCTGCAGCGGTCATGTTTAGCCTCGTTTAGTCATTACTGATAATTATCAGTTTCAGATAAACAGGTGTAAAGCAATTTCTTTCTGCCCCACTGCATTTGCAATAAAAAAGCCGCGAAGCCCTTACGGAATCTGCGCGGCCAGCTACTTAATTTGTAGCAATTTGCGATGCTGTGCCGGTGCGGCCCAGGCTTACAGCACCTCAAAAATCCCCGCTGCGCCCATGCCGCCACCGATACACATGGTCACGCAGACGCGTTTGGCGCCACGGCGTTTGCCTTCGATGAGGGCGTGGCCGGTCAGGCGCTGGCCGCTCACACCGTAGGGGTGGCCCACGGCGATGGCGCCACCGTTGACGTTCAGGCGGTCGGCGGGGATGCCCAGCTTGTCACGGCAGTAGAGCACTTGCACGGCGAAGGCTTCGTTCAGCTCCCACAGGTCGATGTCGTTGACGGAGAGGCCCAGGCGTGCCAGGGCTTTGGGGATGGCAAACACCGGGCCAATGCCCATTTCGTCTGGCTCGCAACCCGCGACCGCAAAGCCCAGGAAACGGCCCAGGGGCTGCAGGCCCTTTTTCTCGGCCAGGGTTTCGCTCATCAGCACCATGGCGCCGCCACCGTCCGAAAACTGGCTGGCGTTGCCGGCCGTGATCAGGCCGCCAGGAACGGCGGAGCGCAAACCGCTGATACCCTCTTTGGTGGTGCCGTCGCGGATGCCTTCGTCGTTGCTAACGGTGACTTGTTTGGTCATCAGGCCCATGACCTTGTCGGCCACGCCCATGGTGACGGTGATGGGCGCAATCTCGGCCTTGAACAGACCGGCTTCCAGCGCGGCGCTGGCGCGTTGCTGGCTGGCTGCGCCGTATTCGTCCATGGCGTCGCGGCTGATGTTGTAGCGCTTGGCCACGTTCTCGGCGGTTTGCAGCATGTTCCAGTAGATCTCGGGCTTGTTCTTGACCAGCCAGGGGTCGGTCATCATGTGGGTGTTCATTTCTTGCTGCACGCAAGAGATAGCTTCCACCCCGCCAGCCACATAAATGTCGCCTTCGTTGGCGATGATGCGCTGTGCCGCCAGAGCGATGGTTTGCAAACCGGACGAGCAAAAGCGGTTGACCGTCATGCCCGACACGGTGACGGGGCAGCCGGCGCGCAATGCCGCCTGGCGTGCGATGTTGGCACCGGTGGCGCCTTCGGGTGTGGCGCATCCCATGATGACGTCGTCCACCTCGCCCGCGTCGATGCCTGCGCGCTTAATGGCGTGCTCTACGGCGTGTCCACCCAGGGTGGCACCGTGGGTCATGTTGAAAGAACCTTTCCAGCTCTTGGCAAGCGGGGTGCGGGCGGTAGAAACGATTACAGCTGAGGTCATGGTCTTACTTCCTAAAATATTGGGGACAGATCCTGCCGCTGCACGACTGCGGTCTGTTCCACAAGGCTTCAAAACAATTTAAGGGATGGGCGCTTGGGCGCCCTGGGTTAATAGACGGTGATAGAAGCGGATCGCTTCGGCATAGTTACCGGTCGAAATACGTTCGTTGGTGCCATGGAAACGCGGCAGGTCTTCGGATTTGGCGCGCACCGGCGAAAATTTGAAAATATGGTCACTGACTTCACCAAAGTGCATGGAGTCGGTGCCGCCAATCATCAGTCCCGGCGCCACCAGGGTGCCGGGAAATACTTCCCGAATGGTGCGGTTGAGCAGGGCATATTGGGCGGAATCGGTGGGCGCCACCTTGGACGCATCGACGGCGCCGGGCAAGGCAAACAATTCAAAGGTGTCGCTGCCTGTGGCCTGCGCCACTTGCGTTTTCATGCGCTCCATGATTTGCACCTTGGTATCCCCCGGCAGCAGCCGGAAATTGACCGTGGCCTCGGCGCGACCGGGCAACACATTGTCCTTGTTGCCCGCATTCACCATGGTCAAGGCGGTGGTGGTGCGCAGCATGGCGTTGGTGCTGGCACCGGCTTCCAATTGCTTTTGCACCACAGGCCCGAACAGCCACAGGTTGGACAGGGCCACACGGGAAAAACCGCCCATCTCGGGCGCCACGGTGGCAAACATGTCTCCCGCCACTCCGCGAATGCCACCGGGCAGTTGCTCGTCATCCACCCGTTTGAGCGCGGCACTCAGCATGGCAATGGCACTGGTTCCCCTGGGCGGCGGCATGGAAGAGTGGCCTGGCGTGGCCCCCATTTTCAATACCACCGACAGGTAACCCTTTTCCGCCACGCCGATCAAGGCCGCGGGTTTGCTCAAGCCGGGCATGATGCCGTCTGTGATCAACAAGCCTTCGTCCAGCACAAAATCAAGCCGAACCTTGCGCTCTTTCAGCAGCGCTGCAATGCGCGCAGCGCCCCGCAATCCGCCCACTTCCTCGTCGGCGCCATAGGCCAGGTAGACGGTGCGCTCGGGTTTGAAGCCGCTGGCAACCAGCATCTCCACGGCCTCCATCTGCGACATCAGGTTGCCCTTGTCGTCCCATGCGCCCCGGCCCCACACAAACCCATCCTTGATCTGGCCGGAGAACGGCTCCACCGCCCAGTCTTTTTCGGTGCCGGGGGCCACGGGCACCACGTCCTGGTGCGCCATCAGCAAAATAGCTTGGGCCTGCGGGTTGGAGCCCGGCCAGGTGTACAAAAGACTCAAGTCCCCCACCACTTCGCGCTGGAGCACGGCATGGGCTTGGGGAAAGCGGGTCTGCAGCAAGGCATGCAACTGTTGGAACTGGTCCGCGTGCAGGGCGGCATCGTCCCGGGAAGAGATGGTGCGCAGACGCACCGCCTCTCCCAGCCGGGCCGCCACCGCGGCTTCGTCCACCGGCAACACCGCCACCGCAGGCACGTCCAACTGACGTGAGCCCTGGCGCGCGGTATTCACCGCCAGGACCGCCGCCAATAACAGCAGCACCCCCAGCAGGCCGAACAGAAGTTTCTTGAGCATGGTGCGCAAGCGGCTCGCTTAGTTGAAGGACTTGCCTTCGGCGGCGAGCTTGGCCAGCAGAGGCGCAGGCTGCCAGAACTTGGCATCGTCCAGCGGGTTTTGGGCAAAGCGGTTCATGGCTTGCACCACGTTGAACAGGCCCACTTCGTCAGCGTAGTTCATCGGGCCACCACGGTGGGCAGGGAAACCGTAACCAAAGATGTAGACGATGTCGATGTCGCTGGCCTTGTTGGCAATGCCCTCTTCCAGAATGTGCGCGGCTTCGTTCACCAGGCTGAACACCAGGCGCTGCACAATTTCTTCGTCCGAAATCTTGCGGGGGGTAATGCCCAAAGATTTGCGGTGCTCTTCAATCATCTGCACCACTTCGGCATTGGGGATAGCGTCGCGTTTGCCAGCAACGTAGTCATACCAACCCGCGCCGGTTTTCTGGCCAAAACGGCCTTTTTCGCACAACAAGTCAGCGGTCTTGCTGTATTTCATGTCGGGCTGTTCGCTGTAACGGCGCTTGCGGATCGCCCAGCCGATGTCGTTACCGGCCAGATCACCCATGCGGAAGGGCCCCATGGCCATGCCAAACTTTTCCATGGCCTTGTCGACCTGGGCAGGCGTGCAGCCTTCGTCCAGCAGGAAACCACCTTGGCGGCCGTATTGCTCGATCATGCGGTTGCCGATGAAGCCGTCGCACACGCCAGACACCACAGCGGTCTTGCGGATTTTCTTGGCCACGGTCATCACGGTGGCCATGACGTCCTTGGCGGTTTTTGCGCCGCGCACCACTTCCAGCAGCTTCATCACGTTGGCTGGGCTGAAGAAGTGCAGGCCCACCACGTCTTGCGGACGCTTGGTGAAGGACGCAATCTTGTCCACGTCCAGTGTGGAGGTGTTGGACGCCAAGATGGCGCCGGGTTTCATCACGCGGTCCAGTTCCTTGAACACGGCTTCCTTGACACCGATTTCTTCAAACACGGCCTCAATGACCATGTCGGTGCCGTTCAGCTCGTCGTAGCTCAGGGTGGTGGTCAACAGACTCATGCGCTGCTCGTACTTGTCTGCTTTTAGCTTGCCCTTTTTGACCTGGGCTTCGTAGTTTTTGCGGATGGTGGCCACGCCACGGTCCAGCGCTTCTTGCTTCATTTCCAGCATCTTGACTGGAATGCCGGCGTTCAAGAAGTTCATGGCAATGCCGCCACCCATGGTGCCCGCACCAATCACCGCTATGGAGTTGATAGCGCGTTGCGCTGTGTCTGCGGGGACATCGGGGATTTTGGAGGCTGCACGCTCGGCCAGGAACAGGTGACGCAGGGATTTGCTCTCAGCAGTCCACATCAGGTTGATGAAGATTTCGCGCTCAACCGCCATACCAGCATCAAACTTGCCCTTGGTGGCCGCTTCGACCGCATCCACACACTTGGCGGGCGCAGGGAAGTTTTTGGACATACCCTTGACCATATTGCGTGCGAACTGGAAGTACGCATCGCCCTGGGGATGCTTGCATTTGAGGTCGCGCACCAGAGGCAAGGGACGCACATCCACCACCGAGCGGGCAAAGGCCAGGGCCTCTTCAGCCAAAGACTCTGCGGATTGAGCGATCTTGTCGAACAGTTTTTGACCTGGCAGCATCGCCAGCATTTCGCTCTTGACGGGTTCGCCCGAAACAATCATGTTCAAGGCAGCCTCCACACCCAACACACGGGGCAGGCGCTGTGTGCCGCCAGCGCCGGGCAGCAGGCCCAGCTTCACTTCGGGCAAGGCCACGCTGGTGCCAGGCGCTGCCACGCGGTAGTGGCAACCCAGAGCCAATTCCAGCCCTCCGCCCATCACCACGGTATGGATGGCAGCGATCACGGGTTTGGAGGAGTTTTCCAGCACACCGATGACGCTGTTGAGGTTGGGCTCCTGCATGGCCAGGGGGGAACCAAATTCCTTGATATCCGCACCACCGGAGAACGCTTTGCCAGCGCCCGTGATCACAATGGCCTTCACCGCCGCGTCGGCGTTGGCCTGGGCCATGCCGTCGGCAATGCCTTGGCGGGTGGACAAACCCAAACCGTTCACAGGCGGGTTGTTCAGGGTGATGATGGCGATGTCGCCATGAACTTGGTATTGGGCGGTCATGTTTGCATTCCTTGAATGTAAAAATAGAACGGTCGTTCTTTTTTGTGATTGTAGAAGGTTTTTAAAGCCTGCGGCAAGTCGATTTGTCGCAGTTGGGACAAGCCGGGGTCTAGACCTCCAGCCATTCCTTGCGGATATCGGTGTTGTTCAGCAACGCTTGCGGCGTACCTTCAAACACCACGCTGCCGTGTCCCATGACAAAACAGCGGTCAGAAATCTTCATGGCGATGGTGAGCTTTTGCTCGATCAACAGCACCGAAATGCCCCGTTTGCGCAGTTCCTGCAAATATTCGGCCACCAGTTCCACAATCTTGGGCGCCAGCCCTTCGGTGGGCTCATCGATGATGATCAGGTCGGGGTCGCCCATCAGGGTGCGGCACAGGGTGAGCATTTGCTGCTCGCCGCCCGACATCACGCCGGCTTCGGTGTGCTCGCGTTCTTTCAAGCGCGGAAACATGCGGTACATGTCTTCAAAGGTCCAGCGGGGCTTGGTTTTGCCCCGCTTTTGCCCCAGCAACAGGTTTTGGTGCACGGTCAGCTTGGGGAAAATATCGCGGTTCTCGGGAACATACCCAATGCCCAGATGGGCAATCTCGTAGGTTTTGGAGCCGCGTATTTCACGCCCCTTCCACTGCACCGAGCCCTGGCAATCCACCAGCCCCATGATGGCCTTGGCCGTGGTGGAGCGGCCCGATCCGTTGCGCCCCAGCAGGGCCACGATTTCACCGGGCCCTACATGCATGTCCACGCCATGGAGCACATGGCTTTTGCCGTAGAAGGCATTGAGATTGGATACTTTCAACATATTCAGTGTCCTTGTGCCTGCGCGTCCGCCACCGACGAGCCCAGGTAGGCTTCTTGCACCTTGGCGTTGGCGCGCACCGCATCGGGGGTGTCAAAAGCGATGACTTCGCCATACACCACCACCGCAATCTTGTCCGCCAGACCAAACACCACGCCCATGTCGTGTTCCACCGTCAGCAGGGTTTTACCTTCGGTCACGGATTTGATCAGGGCGATAAACCGCGTGGTTTCGCTCTTGCTCATGCCCGCCGTTGGTTCGTCCAGCAAGATGACGCTGGCACCGCCACCAATGGTGATGCCGATTTCCAGCGCGCGCTGTTCGGCATAGGTGAGGTTGACCGCCAGCACATCGCGTTTTTTGTCGAGCTGGATCATCTCCATCAGTTCGCGTGCTTTCTGGTTGGCGTCATCCAGGTTCATCAAAAACTTCAGGAAGGTGTACTTGTAGCCCAGACTCCACAGCACACTGCAGCGCAGATTCTCAAAGACGCTGAGCTGCGGAAAGATATTGGTGATCTGAAAGCTGCGCGACAAGCCCAGGCGGTTGATCTCGAACGGCCGCATGCCATTGATGCGCTGTCCATGCAGCAGCACGTCCCCGCTGCTGGGCTCAAAACGCCCGCTGATCAGGTTGAACAAGGTGGACTTGCCCGCGCCATTGGGTCCGATCACGGCCACCCGTTCGCCGGAACGTACCGCCAGGTTGATGCCCCGAATGATTTCCGATTTACCGAAGTTTTTGCGCAAATCGCGCAGCTCCAGTGCCATCTCGCCGGAAGAGGTGTGGGTCGTGCTCACAGTGCTTCCCTTCGTTTGATTTCTTGTTCAATACTCTCCTGGACCACACTCCAGCGGCCCAGAAACTGACGGCGGCACAGCTCAAACAAACCCAGGCCCACGACCATGACCACACCCGCGCCCAGCCAAGCGCCAGGGCTTGCGGTATCCAGGCTGGCACCCAGAAAGTGCAACTCGCCCCCCATGGCGGCATTGAGCTGGCGGTGGTACACCATTTCCAGCAGGGCAGCCACACCCGCAAACCCCACCAGGCCCGTCAACACCAGCGCAGCGTAGTGCCTCAAAAGGCCTTTGAACTTGCCAAAACTGGCCACTCGCAGGTTCATCATCACCAGGCTGGCGATACCGCCGGGGGCGTACATCACCATGAACAGAAAAATGAAACCCAGGTACAGCAGCCAGGCCTTGGTCAACTCGCTAAGCACCACAAAGGCCAGCACCATCAGCACCGCGCCGATGATGGGGCCAAAAAAGAAAGTGGCTCCGCCCAAAAAAGTGAACAGAAGGTAGGCCCCCGAGCGCCCTGCCCCCACCACTTCGGCCGTCACAATCTCAAAGTTCAGGGCCGCCAGACCACCTGAGATGCCCGCAAAAAAGCCCGCAATGATGAACGCGGTGTAGCGCACCCGCTGCGGGTTGTAGCCAATGAACTCGACCCGCTCGGGGTTGTCGCGCACCGCATTGAGCATGCGCCCCAAGGGCGTGCCGGTAAACGCAAACATCAGCGCCACGGCCACAAAGGTGTAGGCCGCAATCAGGTAATAAACCTGCACCGCAGGTGCAAACGTGATTCCCATGAAGGGCTGGCCAACCACCCGGTTGCTGGAGATGCCCGCTTCGCCCCCGAAAAAATCGGAAAACATCAAAGACATGGCAAACACCAGCTCCGCCATGCCCAGCGTGATCATGGCAAAGGTGTTGCCGGATTTGCGGGTGGTGACAAACCCCAGCAAAATGGCAAAACCCATGCCGGCCACGCCGCCCACGAGCGGCACCATGCCCACAGGCAAAGGCAGGCTACCCTGCCCCACTGCGTTGAGCGCATGGATGGCCATATAGGCCCCCAGGCCTGTATACACCGCATGGCCGAAGCTCAGCATGCCGCCTTGGCCCAGCAGCATGTTGTAGGACAGGCAGGCAATGATGGCAATGCCCATCTGGGACAGCATGGTGATGGACAAACCGCTGCCAAACACCTGCGGCGCCAGCACCAGCACCAGGGCAAACAGCCCCCAGACCAAGACGCGGCCTTTTTTTATGGAAAACATACGTACTTAACCTTCCCGTTTACCCAACAAGCCCTTGGGCCGGAATATCAAAATCAAGACCAAAAACAGGTAGGGCAGGATCGGCGCTACCTGCGACAGGGTCAGCTTGGCAACGGAGTTGTTGCGCGCCGCCTCGCTCAGCGTTACACCCAGATTGCCCAAAACGCTGATCAGGGAATAGTCGAAGGCAATGGCAAAGGTCTGAATGACACCGATCAGCAAGGAGGCCAAAAAAGCCCCCGACAAGGACCCCAAGCCACCCACTACCACCACCACAAAGATGATGGAGCCCACCGTGCCCGCCATGGACGGCTCGGTCACGTAGGTACTTCCGCCAATCACACCGGCCAGCCCGGCCAGGCCGGTGCCCGCGCCAAACACCAGCATGAAGACCCGGGGCACGTTGTGCCCCAGGGATTCGGCCATGTGGGGATGGGTCAGCGCCGCCTGGATCACCAGGCCGATGCGGGTATGGGTCAGCAACAGCCACAAGCCCACCAGCATCAGCAGCGCCACGACCATCATGAAGCCGCGCGTCAGGGGAAAAGGAGAGCACACCACCCGCACCGCGGCGTCGGCCGCACTGCAGAGGTCGGCAGGCGCCGTCCCCCAGACCAGGCGCAGTCCGTCCACGGCATGGTTGACCAGGGTGAACGCCGGGCCTTTCAGGCTTTCGGGTGGGTTGAACTCCAAAGCGGTGCGGCCCCAGATGAGTTGCACCAGCTCCAAAACGATGTAGGACAGGCCAAAAGTGATCAACAACTCGGCGACATGGCCAAACTTGTGCACACGTCGCAAGGCAAGGCGTTCAAACAAGGCGCCCAGGCCGCCCACCAGCAAGGGCGCAATCACCAGTGCGGGCCAAAACCCCATGACGCCCGACAAGGTGTAGCCCACATAGGCACCCACCATATAGAAGCTGGCGTGTGCGAAATTGAGCACACCCATCATGCTGAAAATCAGCGTCAGCCCTGCGCTGAGCATGAACAGCAAGAGCCCGTAGCTCAAACCATTCAGCATCGAAATAATGAAGAACTCCATCAGCCGTTTACCTTTCACCCCCCAGGGAGCCGCAAGTACCATTCACAGAAAACAGGGCCCAATGCATAGCCTGCCATTGAGCCCTGCCACCGGTCACCGCTGGTGCGTGGATCAGGGGCGCTTCATCTGGCAGCTGGTGGGGGTGCTGGCCACATAGGACGCATAGGTTTTCACCGGAGCCAGGGTCATGCCCGTGTTTTCCGGGCTGTAAGGGTATTTTTTGTCGGCCTTTTGCCAGGCCGTCAAGAACAGCGGTTGTTGCAGCTGGTGGTCGGTTTTGCGCATTTCGACTTCACCGTTGAAGCTCTTGAACTTCAGGCCTTCCATGGCGGCGGCCACTTTGACCGGGTCGGTGGACTTGGCTTTGGCCATGGCGTCGCCCAGGATGTTGTAGATATGGATGACGGAGCCGGTATAGAAGTCGTCGTTGAATTTGGCCTTGAATTCGTTTTCCCATTTCTCCATCTGTCCACCCATGTTGTAGTGGTTGTAGGCAATCTGGTACACCCGGCCTGCGGCATTCGCACCCAAGGCGGTGGGTGTGCCGGTCACCCCTGTGTAGTAGGTGTAAAAGTTGCCGGTATACCCATTTTCGTTGGCCGCCTTGATCAGCAAGGACAAATCGGTTCCCCAGTTGCCGGTGATGACCGTATCGGCGCCGGAAGCCTTGATTTTGGCAATGTAGGGGGCGAAATCGCGCACCTGGGCCAGAGGGTGCAAGTCCTCTCCTGCCACCTGGATATCCGGGCGCTTGCGGCCCAGGGTTTCCTTGGCAAAACGCGCCACCTGCTGCCCATGGGAGTAATTCTGGTTGATCAGGTACACCTTCTTGATGTCCTTCTTGTCGGTCATGAAGGTGGTCAGCGCTTCCATTTTCATGGAGGTGTCTGCGTCAAAGCGGAAATGCCAGTAGCTGCATTTGTTGTTGGTGAAATCGGGGTCCACCGCCGAATGGTTCAGGTAAACCACCTCTTTGCCTGGATTGCGTTCATTGTGCTTGTTGACCGCATCAATCAAGGCACCGGCCACCGCAGACCCACTGCCCTGCGTGATGTAGCGCACGCCCTGGTCGATTGCAGACTTCAAGGCATTCAGGCTCTCGGTGGGGCTGAGCTTGTTGTCAATTGCAAGCACTTCAAATTTGACACCGGCAGGGTTGCTTTGGTTGAATTTTTCAGCAAAAAACTGGAAGCTCTTCAATTGGTTGGCGCCTACGGGACCCATCAGGCCCGACAGGGGATCGATGAACGCGATTTTGACCGTCTCGCCCTTTTGGGCCATGGCGGTTTGCGCACACACAACAACCGCAGCGGCGGCAACGAACTTGAATCCGAATTTCATTTAATGTCTCCTGTAAATATCGATCCATGGAAGCGTACAAATATTTGTACGCGGTACCTCAAGGGTTTCCCCCAAGTCTTATCACCAATGCGACTTGGGGGCGTGCGCTCAGGTGGTGGGCAACTGGTAGTCTTTGAGCATTTCCCGCAATTTGACTTTTTGCATCTTGCCGGTCGCGCCCAAGGGGATTGCGTCCACAAACACCACATCGTCGGGAATCTGCCACTTGGCGGTCTTGCCCTCATAAAAAGCAATCAATTCCTCGCGTGTTACTTCTGCGCCGGGCTTCTTGAGCACCGCGATGATGGGGCGCTCGTCCCACTTGGGGTGCTTCATGCCGATGCACGCGGCCATGGCCACGGCCGGGTGGGCCATGGCAATGTTCTCCACGTCGATGGAGCTGATCCATTCACCGCCGGACTTGATCACGTCCTTGCTGCGGTCGGTGATCTGCATGTAGCCATCGGGGTCGATGGTGGCCACGTCTCCGGTGGGGAACCAGCCATTGACCAGCGGTGCACTGCCCTCACCCTTGAAGTATTCGCTGATGACCCAGGGCCCTTTGACCAATAAGTCGCCATAGGCTTTGCCGTCCCAGGGGAGTTCTTTGCCCGCATCGTCCACAATCTTCATGTCGACGCCAAAAACACCCCGCCCCTGCTTGAGGCGCACCTTCATCTTGTCGGCGGAATCCATCGGCAAGTGTTTGTTCTTGAGCGTGCAAACCGTCCCCAGCGGCGACATCTCGGTCATGCCCCAGGCGTGCAGCACTTCAACGCCGTACTCGTCGTTGAACGCGGTGATCATGGCCGGTGGGCAGGCCGAGCCGCCAATGACCGTGCGCTTGAGGGTGCTGAAACGCAAACCGCCGGCCTGCATATGGCCCAGCATCATTTGCCAGACGGTGGGCACACCGGCGGCAAACGACACCTTCTCGGTTTCAATCAATTCAAAGATGGACTTGCCGTCCATGGCCGGGCCGGGAAACACCAGCTTGGCGCCGGTCATGGCCGCCGAGTACGGCAAGCCCCAGGCATTGACATGGAACATGGGCACCACCGGCAGCACGCAGTCGCGTGCGCTCATGCTCAAGGCGTCCGGCAAAGCGCCCGCCAGGGCGTGCAGCATGGTGGAGCGGTGGCTGTACAGGGCCGCCTTGGGGTTGCCCGTGGTGCCACTGGTGTAGCACATGCTGGAGGCGGAGTTTTCGTCAAAGCTGGGCCAGGTGTACTCGCTGGACTGCGCACCCATCCAGGCTTCGTAGCTTTGCAGCCCGGGAATGCCGGTGTCGGCGGGCAACTGGTCGGCGTCACACAGGGCAATGAAGTGTTTGATGGTGGTGCAGCGGCTGTGCACGGCCTTGACGATGGGCAGGAAGCTCATGTCAAAGCACAGCACCTGGTCTTCGGCGTGGTTGGCAATCCAGACAATCTGGTCGGGGTGCAGGCGGGGGTTCAGGGTGTGCAGCACCTTGCCCGAGCCGCTCACGCCAAAGTACAGCTCCAGGTGGCGGTAGCCGTTCCAGGCCAGGGTGGCCACCCGGTCACTGAACGCCAGATCCATTTGCTCCAGGGCATTGGCCACTTGGCGCGAGCGCACCGCCACATCTTTGTAGGTGTAGCGATGGATATCGCCCTCAACCCGGCGCGAAACGACTTCGCCCTCGCCGTGGTGCCGTTCGGCAAACTCAATCAGTGACGAAATCAGCAGTTGTTGGCTTTGCATCAAACCGAGCATGGATTCTCCTAAGTGGGGTGGGTTGAAAGGATGGTGAAATTTCATGGTAGCCGCTTTTGGGTGGCCTCCCAAGGTCTCGGGTCGCCCCCAGGACCTCGGGGTTATTTGGTGAACCGTTCTCCGGGGCTGACGATGGTGAGCTCTACAAAGCGCGACCCTTGGTGGGAATCCTTGCCAAAGCCCACCACAAAACCTCCCAGATTGAAGGACTTCATACCCTCCAGCGCGGCGGTAAACCGCGCCCGGGTGAGGTCTTTGCCCGCCCGTTTGAGGCCCTCGACCAGTACCTTGGCGTTGATATAACTCTCAAAACCGAGAAACGACAGGTTGTCAAAGCCTGCTTTGCGCATGGTGTCCCGGTATTCCCGGGCCAAAGGGTTGCTATTGCTCCAGGGAAAGGGCACCACCGAGGTCACCACCACTCCCACGCCATCGGCGCCCAGCGCGCGCAAGGCAGACTGGGTGCCCATGACCGAGAGCGTGTAAAAACGCATGCCCAGGCGCACTTTGTTATAGGCCTTGATGAAACTCACCGTGGGGGTGCCCGCCGTGATCATGATGATGGCTTCGGGTCTGCGCTCGTGCAAGGTGGCCACCGCTTTGTCGGCGTCCGAGCCATCGGGCTGGATGGAAGCCGTGGCAAATGGCTTGAGTGCGCGTTTTTGCATGGCTTTCTCAATGCCCGCCATGCCGTCCTTGCCCATGCCGTTGTTCATCCACAGCACACCCATGCGCTGCACACCGACGGTGCTCAAATGCTGCACCAGCTTCTCCAGCTCGTCGGCATAACTGGCCCGAATATGGAACACGTTGGGCATTTGGGGCATGCGAACCGCATCTGCTCCCGTGAAGGGCGCAAACATGGGCACCGGTGCAGGCCCCTTGGCCAGCAGGGGCAGAACACCCACCACATTGGCCGTGCCCGTCAGGCTGTACAAGGCAAAAACTTTGTCGTCATCAATCAAACGGCGTACCGTTTTTAGGGTGGTGGCCGGATCGTAGCCGTCGTCCAGCACCACCGTGCGGATCTTGCGGCCATACACACCGCCTTTGGCATTGACCGCATCAAAGTACGCTTTGGCGCCATTGGCAATGTCAGGGGCCATTTGCGCCAGCGGGCCGGTGATCCCCAGCGACTGGCCGAGCACAATTTCCTGCTCACCCACCCCGGTCTCTGCGGCGTGCAAGGGCGCGGTCCATCCGCCAAACAAGGCGCCTAAAAAGTACAGCAGGAAGCGTGAATATCTAAGCATGGAGGCCTCCGGTATAAAAACTTGCGCCCAGGCTTCGTATCATCGGGGCCTGCAAAGTGCGCGGATTGTGAAGGGACACCCAGCCCCTTGCAACAGCTGTCGCTTAGCCAACAAATAGTCAGTATTTACCCGTATACGTCCGCCATGTTTCCCGGTACCGCCTCACCCACCTTGCGTTTTCTCGCCACCCAGCCCTGGTTCACCTGCTTGCCGCTGGCCACCCAGGAGCATGCTCACGCCAGCCTGCTGCACATACCGGCGAAAAAGGGCGAGATGATGCTGCAGGCCGATACCCCCGTGGAGGGCTGGTACGCCGTGTTAAGCGGCCTGGTCAAGCTGCAAAGTGTGCCCATCAAGGGGCGTTCATCGACCTTCTTGTGTGTGGCCTCGGGCGACTGGTTCGGGGAAGGCTCTGCCCTGAACATTGAGCGGCGCCGCTACGAGGTGGTGGCCCTGCGCGACTCCGAACTGCTGTGCCTGCCGCACGCGGTTTTTCACCAATTGCGCGCCACCAGCATCGAGTTCAACCAATTTTTGGTCAAACAGCTCAGTATTCGGGTGAGTCAGGCCATGGCGCTCATCGAGTCGGGGCGCCTGCGCACGCCCGAACAACGCGTGGCGCTGTCCCTGAGCCGCCAGTTCTGGGGCCGGACCCGCAAACTCAGCCTGTCGCAAGACGAGTTGGCCAATCTGGTGGGAATCTCCCGCCAGACGGTCAACCAGGCGCTCAAGTCCCTGGCGCAGCGCGGCCTGGTCACGCTGGAATTTGGCCGGGTGGACATTCCCGACGACGAAGCGCTGACCCACTTCATTTTCACCAGCCCGGAGCCACCATCCGAGGCCTGACTCGCGCCCCCAGCGGATAACCCTGCCGACGCCGTGTTCGACGGTCCTGCGGGACAATGCCGCCATGAACACGGCCCTCAACAGCCAAGAAGGCCTCCATGTGGGCTTGGCTTGGAACAACAGCTTCGCCCATTTGGGCACAGATTTCTACGCACCCTTGGCGCCGCAGCCCTTACCGGCGCCGTACTGGGTCGGACGCAGCACCACCGTCGCCCAAACGCTGGGACTGGACCCCGCCGCGCTGGGATCGCAAGAATTGCTGGAAGCGCTCAGCGGCAACCGCCCCATCTCGGGCACCCAAACCTTGGCCAGTGTCTACAGTGGCCACCAATTTGGCGTGTGGGCCGGGCAACTGGGCGACGGGCGGGCTATTTTGCTGGGCGAGACCTCGGGCCAGGAAGTGCAGCTCAAGGGCGCGGGCTTGACGCCTTTTTCGCGCATGGGTGATGGGCGCGCCGTGCTGCGCAGCAGCATTCGGGAGTTTTTGTGCAGCGAAGCCATGCACGGCCTGGGCATTCCCACCTCGCGCGCCCTGTGTGTGACGGGCTCTGACGCCCCGGTGCGGCGTGAAGAGATGGAGACCGCTGCGGTCGTGACCCGGGTGGCGCCCAGTTTCATTCGATTCGGACATTTCGAGCATTTTTGTCACCATGACCAGCATGGGCAATTGAAAATACTGGCCGACTATGTGATTGACCGCTTTTACCCACAATGCCGGACCGACAACAGCCTGGTGGGTGGCAATCCCTACGCGGCGCTGCTGCAGGCGGTGACCGAGCGCACCGCAACGATGGTGGCGCTGTGGCAGTCGGTAGGGTTTTGCCACGGGGTGATGAACACCGACAACATGAGCATCCTGGGGCTCACCATCGATTACGGGCCTTTCCAGTTTCTGGATGTCTATGACCCAGGCCACATCTGCAACCACTCGGACACCCAGGGGCGTTATGCCTTTTACAAGCAGCCCAACGTCGCGTACTGGAACCTGCTGTGCCTGGGCCAGGCCCTGATGCCGCTGATCGAGAAACAAGAGCTGGCCATGGCTGCCTTGGAGCACTTTAAGACCGCATTCCCGCAAGCCCTCGCCCAACGCATGGCGATGAAGCTGGGTTTTGCGCAATCGCACGACAAACACCAGCGCCTGACCGAAGATGTGCTGCGCTTGCTGGTGGAGGGACGGGTGGACTACACCATCTTCTGGCGGCGTTTGAGCCTGTGGGCGCGGGAACGGCGCACCGACGATTCTTCCGTGCGGGACTTGTTCATGGATGCCTCTGGCATTGACCCCTGGTTGCTACACTATTCGGAGCTGCTTGCGCAACAACCACAAGGGTTAGCGGCTGATTTGATGCTAAAAACCAATCCCAAATTTGTGCTGCGGAACCATTTGGGAGAACTGGCCATCCAAGCCGCCAAGACCAAGGATTTCACGTTGGTTCACCAGTTATTGCAGGTATTGGAGCGCCCGTTTGACGAGCACCCCGCCTTTGAATCGTTTGCCGCCTTCCCCCCCGATTGGGCGGGAGGCATCGCCATCAGCTGCAGTTCTTGAAACAAAGCACTTGTGCCACCACCTGGAGTCCGAGCCATGACCTACAAAGTGCAAAAAACCGACGAAGAATGGAAAGCGCTGTTGCGCGCCAGGGAGGCCGAGCCGCTGGCGTTTGCGGTCACCCGCCAGGAAGCCACCGAAAAGGCCTACTCCGGCAAATTGGAGAGCAACAAGGCCGCGGGCGTTTACCGTTGTATCTGCTGCGGCAAACCGCTGTTTGATTCAAGCGCCAAGTACGAATCCGGCTCGGGCTGGCCCAGCTACTTTCAACCCATTGATGCAAGCGCCATTGGCACCAAAGTGGATGGCATGTTGTGGATGAAACGCACCGAGGTGCATTGTGCGGACTGCGGCGCCCACCTGGGCCATGTGTTTGAAGACGGCCCCGCACCCACCGGCCTGCGTTATTGCATGAACTCGGCATCGTTACACTTCACCCCTGCATGAAAATACTGATCGACTTTTTCCCCATCGCGCTTTTCTTTGGCGCCTTCAAGCTGTACGACATCTACATCGGCACCGCCGTGCTGATGGCGGCCACCACCGTGCAAATGGCGCTGATCTATGGCATAGACCGCAAACTGCAGGCCATGCACAAGATCACCCTGGCCCTGGTGCTGGTCTTTGGCGCCTTGACACTGACCCTGCACGACGACCGTTTCATCAAGTGGAAGCCCACGGTCTTGTATGCCGCCATGGCCATTGGACTGGCAATAGCGGTATGGGTCATGCGCAAGAACTTTCTCAAGCTGCTGCTGGGAAGCCAGCTTGAATTGCCAGATCCCATTTGGCACCGCCTCAACGTGGTCTGGGTCTTGTACTGTGTTTTCATGGCCTTGATCAATGCCTATGTGGTGCTGTACTACAGCACCGAGGCCTGGGTCAGCTTCAAACTGTGGGGCTACGCTTTCCCCCTGGCCTTCCTCATTGGCCAAGGGTTTTACATTGCACCCCACATCAAAGCCAATGATTCTCCAACCGAAGGACCTACCCCATGAGCCTTGGCCCCAGCGCAACACAACTGGAACACCGCTTGCAGGAACGTTTGGCCCCCACCCGCCTGGAAGTGCTGGATGAAAGCTACCAGCACAACGGCCATGCAGGCGCCAACGGCAGCGGTTTTGGCACCCATTTTCGGGTGCGAATCGCTTCACATCTATTTACCGGCAAGAGCCGCGTAGCCCGCCATCGCCTTGTGTATGATGCGCTGCAAGATTTCATTGACCAGGGCTTGCATGCGCTGGCCATCGAAGCCGAAAACGCATCCTCCGAAACCACTACTATTGAAGCACCTTGAGGGAATCTGAATGAAGAAGCAAATTTTGACCGCGCTTGCCGCCGCCACCTTGATGGCCGTGTTGGCACCTGCAGCACTGGCCCAAAATGTGGCGGTCGTCAACGGCAAGGCAGTGCCCAAAGCCCGGATCGATGCGCTGGCACAGCAATTGGCGCGTTCAGGCCGTCAGATCACTCCTGAGATGCAGGGGCAGCTCAAAGAAGCGGTGATCTCGCGTGAAATTTTTGCCCAGGAAGCCCAGGCCCGTGGCCTGGACGCCACCGAGGAATACAAAACCCAGGTGGAGTCTGCACGCCAATCCATCCTGATCAATGAACTGTTCACGGACTTCCAGAAAAAGAACCCCGTGTCCGATGCCGATGCCCAGGCCGAATACGACAAATTTGCCGCGGCCAACGCGGGCAAAGAGTACCGCGCCCGCCACATCCTGGTGGAAAAAGAAAGCGAAGCCAAAGCCATCATCGCGCAGCTGAAAAAAGGCGCCAAGTTTGAAGCGATCGCCAAGAAGTCCTCCAAAGACCCCGGCTCCGGCGCCAATGGCGGCGACCTGGATTGGGCCAACCCCAGCAGCTACGTGAAAGAGTTTTCGGAAGCTCTCACCGGCCTGACCAAGGGCAAGATGACCGAAACCCCGGTAAAAACCCAGTTTGGTTACCACATCATTCGCCTGGATGACGTGCGCGAGGCCACGCTGCCCAAGTTTGAAGAAGTCAAACCCCAGATCACGCAGCAGTTGACCCAACAAAAAATGGCCAAGTTCCAGGAAGAATTGCGCACCAAGGCAAAAATTGAATAGGTTTTAAAATCGCCCCCTCAAAAAACGCAGCCTTGGCTGCGTTTTTTTATGGTGACAGTGGTATTGCGGTGGAGAAATTTCGCTGAAAGTGCTATGGTCATTTGCATCCAGGCAATGACTGGGGGTTCTTGGCAATGGACATCATCGGCATTTCAATCATTGAAACCGGCGGGCAAATATTCTTGCGTGGGCAGCCGCACAGTGCAAGGCCACCGGTTGACGTAGCCGCCTTGCATGCCCTGCTGGTGCAAGGCGGGTGTGGTGAGTGCGCCTTCGATGAAGACGCTATCAGCAATGCCGCGCAGTATTGCAATACCCTGCAGACCCCCTTCGTGGCGCAGGTCGCGGAAAGACGCGACGCACACATCGCAGTCCACATTGCGGCCGATGACATGAGTGCTGAGGTCAGCATCACCCCCGCATTCGGAGGCAAAGCGCCAACCCTGGGCGACCTGATCCAGGCGCTGACGGAGTCGGGGGTTCAATTTGGTATCGACGATGAAGCGCTGTTGTTGGCATGTGAACAAACTGGCGCAAGCCGCATCCCCATCGCCCGGGGCGTTCTTCCCGAAGAAGGACACAACAGCATCTTCGAAGAATTGGTCACGCAGGCGGCAGACCGATCCCCCAAGCTGGACGAAAACGGCCTGATCGACTACCGCGAGCATGGCACCACCAAAGTCGTAAATGCGGGTACGCCACTGATGCGCCGCATACCCGCCACCGCAGGCGTGGAAGGCCGCACAGTGCGGGGCCGTAGTTTGCCCGCCCGCCCAGGCCACGATGAGCCCTTTTCCACACCGCTGGCCGGGACGCAGGTCGCCAGCGACGATCCCAACCTGCTGCTGGCGTCGGTCACAGGGCAGCCCGTGCGGGTCAAAGCGGGTGTCACGGTGGAGCCCATCTTGCATGTCGGAGAGGTCAATATGGCCACCGGCAATGTTCACTTCAACGGCACCGTGCAAATCAAGGGGGATGTAGTGCAAGGCATGGTGGTCCAGGCTAGCGGGGATATTGTGGTGGGTGGCATGGTGGACGGCGGCGTACTCGAAGCGGGCGGAGATATCCGAATTGCGGGCGGGGTGATCGCCCATGCCAAGGTCACGGCGCGCGGATCGGTCAACGCCCGTTTTGCGCAAGCCGTACAGATACATGCCGATGCGGTCCTCGCTTTGGCCGATATGGCGCTGGACTGTGAGCTCAGCGCACTCAACCAGATCATCATCGGCGCCGACACTCCGGGACGCGGACGGCTGGTGGGAGGGACCGCCACCGCCATGATGCTGGTGCGCGTGCCCCTGTTGGGCTCCGCCAAGGGCGCACTGACCAAGATGGTGCTGGGCGCGAACGCAGGGCTCACTGCGCAATACGCAGCGCTGGAAGAACGCATTCACAAAGAAAAGGAAACCGAAGAAAACCTGGACAAGCTGGCAAAGCAAGTGGCTGCCGCTCATGACCCCAAAGGCATGCTGCCGCGCATCAAAGCCTCATGGCACCACGCGATTCAGGTCTGGAGCCAATCACTGCTCGAACGCGACGCGCTCTGCCAGCAAATCGCGCTGGCACTCGGTGCCAGGGTGGAGGTGGGTTCCGGTGTTTCGGGGTCCGTGGATATCTCCATTGGCAGCCACACGGCCAGGTTGCGCCAGGAGTTCGGCGCCGGCGCATTTTCCCTAGACTCGGAAGGCAACATCCTCTTCACCGACACCGAGGGACTGGCCGTACCCGCCGTCTAAAAAACGGCCCACAGCCACAGCCCCCCCAGCAACACGGGCTGGTGCAGCATGTAGTAGCTCAGGCTCCAGCGCCCCAGCACGACCACGGGGTTCAGCATGCGGGGCACGGGGGGGGAACTTCGGGCCTTTGCCATCCACCACATGCCCGCGGCCATGCCCCACCACATCACGCCCAGCCAGGGGACGATGGGCACATAGTCTTCGGTGATGGGTTTCACACTGATCAGACCCAGCCAATTGAACATTCTTTCATTAAGAAAATCGGCTTTTCCGCCCGTGGTTATTGCGTAAGCAGCTATTATTTTGGTAGCAATAGCCAGGGCACCCAATGGCCAGAGCCACCCCCCCCACCCCGCCGTCAGCCGCACAATCACCAGCATCACGGCCATGCCGTGCAAGACCCCGAAGTAAATAAAACTGTGGGGAAACATCCATGCCGACCCCACCGTCACCAGCAGTGCGCACCCGGCAATTTGCGCCCAGCGCCGCCCAAACTGCCGCCAGCTTTGCCCTTGCTGCAAGGCAATCGCCTGGCTGAAGCCCGCGCACAACAAAAACAGGCTCAGGATGCAGGTGCGCTGCCAGGTCCACAGCGGATCGGCGTAGAAGTTCTGGTGGAGATAGCCTGCCTGGTTCAGGTCAAAGCAAAAATGGAAAACCGTCATCCACAGCATGGCCAGGCCTCGCATCAGGTCGACTGCGTCCATCCGCTGTACATGGGTGCTCTTTTTCATGGCGTGAGTTTAAGCAAATGGCAGGGCAGCGAAAGCTGCCACCTGCTGGGATAATCCGCGGATGTCCCTGCACGACCACCCACTCGAACTCCTGGCCCCGGCGCGTGACGCCGATATCGGCATCGAAGCCGTCAACCACGGCGCCGACGCCATTTACATCGGCGGCCCCTCCTTTGGCGCCCGCACCAGCGCCGACAACAGCGTGAGCGAGATCCGCCGCCTGGTGCGCCACGCGCACCGTTTCAACAGCCGCGTCTTCGTCACCATGAACACCATTTTGCGAGACGACGAACTGGAGAGCGCCCGCAAGCTGGCCTGGCAGTTGTACGACGCGGGGGTGGACGCGCTCATCGTCCAGGACATGGGCCTGTTGAACATCGACCTGCCGCCCATCCAATTGCACGCCAGCACCCAGACCGACATCCGCACGCCCGAAAAGGCGCGTTTTTTGCAGGACGTGGGCCTGTCCCAGATCGTGCTGGCGCGTGAGCTCACGCTGGAGCAAATCCGGGCGGTGCGCCAGCAGACCGACTGCACGCTGGAGTTTTTTGTGCACGGCGCACTGTGCGTGGCCTACAGCGGCCAGTGCTACATCAGCCACGCCCACACCGGGCGCAGCGCCAACCGGGGCGATTGCAGCCAGGCCTGCCGCCTGCCCTACCAGGTGATGGACGCAGCAGGCCGCTTTGTGGCGCACGACAAACATGTGCTGTCCATGAAGGACAACAACCAGAGCGACAACCTGGCCGCGCTGGTCGATGCGGGCATTCGCAGCTTCAAGATCGAAGGCCGCTACAAGGACATGGGCTATGTGAAGAACATCACCGCCCACTACCGCACACTGCTCGATGCACTGATCGAAGAGCGCCAAGGTTCCGCCTATCCGCTGAGCCGGGCCTCCAGCGGCACCACCTGCTTCAGCTTCACGCCCGACCCCAACCAGAACTTCAACCGCGAGTTCACCGACTACTTCGTCCAAGGGCGCAAGGAAGACATAGGCGCTTTTGACACCCCCAAGAATCCGGGCCAGGCCATTGGTTTTGTCACCAAAGTGGGCCCCGACTGGGTGGAGCTGGAAACCACCTCGGCACAAACCATCCTGCACAACGGCGACGGCCTGTGCTACTACGACCTGCAAAAAGAACTGGTGGGCCTGGCCATCAACCGGGCCGAGCCAGCCAATGCGCACAGCGTGGGGCTGTGGCGGGTCTACCCAAAAGACCCCATGGCGGGGTTCAAGGACTTGCGCAAAGGGGTGGAGGTCAACCGCAACCGCGACAGCACCTGGGTGCGCGCGCTGGACAAAAAATCCAGCGACCGGCGCATCGCCGTCTGGGCCAGCCTGGACGAAACCCCACAAGGTTTTGCTCTGACCCTGACCGACGAGGACGGCACCACGGCCACCGCCACCCTGGCCGCCGCCAAGGAAGTAGCCAAGCACCCCGAGCAGGCCCAGGCCAGCTTGCGGGAGAACCTGGCGAAGTTTGGCAACACAGTGTTTGAGCTGGCCACCGCGCCCGAACACATCACCTTGAATCTGAGCCAGCCCTGGTTTGTGCCCGCCTCGCTCATCAACCCCTTGCGCCGCGACGCGGTGGAGCAACTGGAAGCCGCCCGCTTGGCCGCTTACACCCGCCCTGCCCGCTCGGCGCCAGTGCAGCCGCCCGTGGCCTACCCTGAGGACACCCTGAGCTACCTGGCCAATGTGTACAACGCCAAGGCGCGCGACTTCTACGCCCAGCACGGCGTGAAGGTCATCGCCGCCGCCTACGAGAGCCAGGAAGAGGAAGGCGAAGTCAGCCTGATGATCACCAAGCACTGCGTGCGCTTCTCCATGAGCCTGTGCCCCAAACAGGCCAAGGGCGTGACCGGCGTGCAGGGCACAGTCAAGGCCGAACCGCTGACCCTGGTCAACGGCAAAGACAAGCTGACCCTGCGTTTTGACTGCAAGCCCTGCGAGATGCATGTGGTGGGCCGCATCCGCCCCTCGGTGCTGCAAAACAGCCCCACCGCCCACCATGGCACGCCGATGCGGTTCTACCGCACGCGGCCTCACACCTGAGGTATCGCCCATGACGCCCCCCTCCGATTGGCATTTGCGCGAAGCGCACGAACTGGTACGGGAACACGGAGTGGACCCCGTTCACGGCCTGCCGGAGGCCGAAGCCCAGCAGCGCGCGCAGGTCCATGGGGCCAACGAATTGCAGGCGGTGGGCCAGCGCAGCCTCGTGGGCCTGCTGATCGAGCAGTTTCGCGATTTCATGGTGTTGGTGCTACTGGCGGCAGCGGTCATTTCGGGGATGATTGGCGACCTGACCGACACCCTGGTGATTCTCGTCATCGTGGTGCTCAACGCCGTGATCGGTTTTGTCCAGACCTGGCGCGCCGACCGGGCGATGCTGGCGTTGCGCCAGTTGGCGGCTGCACAGGCCACCGTGCTGCGTGGAGGCCAGGTACAAATGCGGCCCGCCAGCACACTGGTGCCGGGCGATATTGTGCTGCTGGAAGCGGGCAACCAGGTACCGGCCGATTTGCGCCTCATTGAGATCGCCCAGTTGCAAGTGGACGAATCGGCACTGACCGGTGAATCCGTCACCACCAGCAAACACACGGCGGCCCTGGCTGCCGATGCCCCTTCTGCATTGGGTGACCGCCTGAACATGGCCTTCAAAGGCACCACCGCCACCCATGGGCGCGCCCGCGGGCTGGTGGTCGCCATTGGCATGTCTACAGAACTGGGGAAGATCGCCCGGCTACTCGACAGCGAAGACCGCAGCACCCCCCTGCAACTGCGGCTGGCCGCTTTCGGCAAACGCCTGGCCGTGGTGGTGCTCGCCATCTGCGCAGTGATATTTGCCGTGGGCGTGCTGCGCGGAGAAACACCATTGCTGATGGCGCTCACGGCCATCAGCCTGGCGGTAGCCGCCATCCCGGAGGCCTTGCCCGCCGTCGTCACAATTTTGCTGGCACTGGGCGCGCGACGCATGGTGGCGGTAAATGCCCTGGTACGGCGCCTGCCATCGGTAGAAACACTGGGCTCCATCACCACCATTTGCTCCGACAAGACCGGCACACTCACCCAAAACCGCATGCATGCGGAGTTGGTTCTGGCGCAGAGCCAGCCATGGGTTCCGGGCGACCCGCTCCCCGGTGAAGTACATGCGCAAACCCTGCGCGCCGCCGCGCTGTGCAACGATGCCAGCCCCACGGACGATGGCCTGTGGCAAGGGGACCCGACGGAAACCGCCCTGGTGCTGGCAGCCCGCAGCGCACAACTGGACAAAGCGGCGCTGGATGCGGCCTGGCCCCGCGTACAAGAACAGCCGTTTGACGCCGAGCGCAAGCGCATGACCACCTTCCACCACCCGGTGGCCGGGCAAGCCGAGGGGTATGTCGCCTACACCAAGGGTGCGCCGGAGTCGGTATTGCCCTGCTGTGTGGCCCAGTGGACACCCTCAGGCCCCGAGCCTCTGGACCCGCAGGCACTGCTGGACGCCGCCAACACCCTGGCCGCCCAGGGCCTGCGCGTGCTGGCGCTGGCACGGCGCAGCTTCGACCGCCTGCCCGACACCAATGCGCTGGCGTCGGTGGAGAGCCAGCTCGAACTGCTGGGCCTGATCGCGCTGATCGATCCGCCGCGTCCCGAAGCCATGGCGGCCGTGGGCGACTGCATCAGCGCAGGCATCACGCCGGTGATGATCACCGGCGACCACCCCGCCACCGCACGCGCCATTGCCCAACGGCTGGGCATTGTGGACAGCGCCGATGCACCGGTTTTAACCGGAGTCGACCTGAGCGCCATGGACGACGCGCAACTGCAGGCGCGAGTGGAACAGGTCCGCATTTATGCCCGTGTGGACCCGGCGCAAAAAATCCGCATCGTCGCGGCCCTGCAGGCGCAAGGCCAGTTTGTGGCCATGACGGGTGACGGTGTGAACGATGCCCCGGCCTTGAAACGCGCCGACATTGGCGTGGCCATGGGCAAAGGCGGAACCGACGTCGCCCGCGAGGCCTCCAGCCTGATTCTGCTGGACGACAACTTTGCCACCATCGTGGCGGCGGTGCGCGAGGGCAGGCGCATCTACGACAACATCCGCAAGTTCGTGCGTTACACCATGACCAGCAATTCAGGCGAGATCTGGACCATCTTTCTCGCCCCGCTGTTCCTGCTGCCGATCCCCCTGCTGCCTATCCACATCCTGTGGGTCAACCTGGTGACCGACGGCCTGCCGGGTCTGGCACTGGCCGCCGAGCCGGCCGAACGCGGCATCATGCAGCGCCCGCCCCGCGCCCCCTCGGAGAGCATGTTCGCCCAGGGCATGTGGCAGCATATTTTGGGCGTGGGTCTGCTGATTGGCGCGCTGTGCCTGGGTGTGCAGTACTGGGCCATCACCACGGGGAACGCCCATTGGCAAACCATGGTGTTTACCGTACTGACCCTGTCCCAAATGTTCCATGTGCTGGCGATTCGTTCGGAACAACTGCCGCTGTGGCGCATCGGTCTGCGCAGCAACCTTCCCTTGTTGGGGGCGGTGCTGTTGACGTTTACCCTGCAGATGCTGCTGATTTACGTTCCCGCACTGAACCCGATTTTCAAAACCGAAGCCCTGGGTGCACTGGAGCTATTGCTGTGCCTGGCCGTTTCCAGCATCGTCCTGCTGGTGGTGGAGCTGGAGAAATACTGGCGGCGCAAACATGGGCCGACGGTTTAATTTTTGCGTGAACAGTGCGTGCCCAGGGCATGCCTGTCATGCCGACATGGGCGCAACTTCCTTCTCGATCTTGCGTGCCAACGCCTTTTGCGCCACCTTGACCTCAAACGCCGTTTGCAAATTCATCCAACTTTGCACGTCACCGCCAAAATAGCGCACCAATCGCATGGCGGTATCCACCGTCACACCACGGCGCTCCAGCACGATGTCATTGACGCGCGACGCTGGCACTTTAAGCGCCAGAGACAGGGCGTTGGCACTCATGCCCAGCGGTTTGAGGTAGTCCTCACGCAAAATTTCGCCGGGATGAATGGGGCGAAGACCATTTTTGGGGGCTGCGATGGTCATAGCGAACTCCTGCACTTCAGTGGTAATCCACAATTTTGACTTCATGGGCGCCGTCGGGAGCCCAGACAAAACACAAACGAAACTGATCAACCCACCCACTTGCGGGCGTTGTGCCAAAGCTGCATCCAGGGGCTGTGGGCATTGGGGTCCAGATCGGTCCAGCTCATCTGGATGTTGCGGAACACCCGCTCGGGGTGCGGCATCATGGCGGTGAAGCGCCCGTCCGCCGTGGTCACCGCCGTCAGGCCACCGGGGCTGCCGTTCGGGTTGAACGGGTAAGCCTCGGTGGCCGCACCGTGGTTGTCGGTGAAACGCATGGCGGCAATGGCCTGGTCGGCGTTGCCCCGGTACTTGAAGTTGGCAAAACCTTCACCGTGCGCCACGGCAATCGGCAAGCGGGCGCCCGCCATCCCGGCGAAGAACAGCGAGGGGGACTCCAGCACTTCGACCATGCTCAGGCGCGCCTCGAAGCGTTCGCTCTGGTTGGTGGTGAAGCGCGGCCAGTCTTGTGCGCCGGGGATGATGTCGGCAAGCTCGGCAAACATCTGGCAGCCATTGCACACGCCCAGCCCGAAGGTGTCGGTGCGGCCAAAGAAGGCCTTGAACTGGTCTGCCAGTGCGGCATTGAAGGTGATGGAGCGCGCCCAGCCAATGCCGGCGCCCAGGGTGTCGCCATAGCTGAACCCCCCGCAGGCCACCACGCCCTGGAAGTCCGCCAGTTTGGCGCGGCCGCTTTGCAGATCGGTCATGTGCACGTCATAGGCCTCAAAACCGGCCTCGGTGAAGGCGTAAGCCATCTCCACATGCGAGTTGACGCCCTGCTCGCGCAACACGGCCACCTTGGGGCGGCTCAGGTTCAAAGCCGGAGTTGCTATTGATTTAATAGCTGCTTGCGCATATTCCACGGGGGCTAGAGCACTATTTGGCACTGAAATAGTGGCCTGTGGACGGTAAATATGCAGGCCCGGATCGCCCAAGGCGCCAGCGGCCGCGTGTTCGGCATCGGCACAGGCGGGGTTGTCGCGTTGCTGGCAAATTTTCCAGCTCACGCTGTCCCACACCTGGTGCAGGTCGCTCAAGGAGGCGCTGAAGATGGACTTGGCATCGCGCCAGATTTGCAATTCGCCCTTGCCGGCCGCGATTTCGCTGGTGGCGGGACGGGTCTTGCCAATGAAATGGCTGTGTTTGGCCAGACCATGGTCACGCAAAGTCTGCATCACCTCACTGCGCTGGGCGGTGCGCACCTGCAGCACCACACCCAGTTCTTCGTTGAACAGGGCTTTGAGCGTCAACTCTTCCCGGCGCGCGCTGACCTGCCCTGCCCAGTTTTTGCTGTCGCCCACATCCATGCGGCTGTCGGTGATGCCGTCGCCTTCCAGCACCAGCATGTCCACATTCAGCGCCACACCCACACGTCCGGCAAAGGCCATCTCGGCCACTGCGGCCAACAGGCCACCGTCGCTGCGGTCGTGGTAGGCCAGCAGCTTGCCCTGCGCACGCAAGGCGTTGACGGCGTTGACCAGGTTCACCAGGTCTTTCGCTTCGTCCAGGTCAGGCACTTGGTCGCCGACCTGGTTGAGCGTTTGCGCCAGAATGCTGGTGGCCATGCGGTTTTTGCCGTGGCCCAGGTCGACCAGCACCAGGGTGGTGTCTTCAGTGGCATTCAACTGGGGGGTCAGCGTGCCGCGCACATCCTGCAGCGTGGCAAAGGCGGTGACGATCAGGGACACCGGGCTGGTGACCTTTTTGGCTTCGTTCTCATCTTTCCACTGCGTGCGCATGGACAGTGAATCCTTGCCCACGGGAATGGAAATACCCAGCGCCGGGCACAGCTCCAGGCCCACGGCCTTGACCGTGGCGTACAGCGCGGCGTCTTCACCGGGTTCGCCGCACGCGGCCATCCAGTTGGCCGACAGCTTCACGCGCGGCAAGTCAAAGGGCGCGGCCAGCAGGTTGGTAATGGCTTCGGCCACCGCCATACGGCCCGAGGCCGGGGCGTCGATGCTGGCCAATGGCGTGCGTTCACCCATGGCCATGGCTTCGCCGGCAAAGCCTTTGTAGTCAGCCAGGGTGACGGCGCAGTCCGCCACCGGCACCTGCCAGGGTCCGACCATCTGGTCACGGTGGGTCAGGCCCCCCACGGTGCGGTCGCCAATGGTGATGAGGAAACGTTTGGACGCCACGGTGGGGTGGGCCAGCACGTCAATCACGGCTTTTTGCAGGTCGACGCCGGTCAAATCCAGCGGCGCAAAGCTGCGCTCCACCGTCTTCACATCGCGGTGCATCTTGGGCGGCTTGCCCAGCAGCACGTTCATGGGCATGTCGACCGGTGACTCAGCACCCTTGTCGACCAGTTCCAGTTGGCGTTCTTCGGTGGCGACACCAACCACCGCATACGGGCAGCGCTCGCGCTCGCACAGGGCTTTGAACATCTCCAGGGACTCGGGAGCGATGGCCAGCACATAACGCTCCTGGCTCTCGTTGCACCAGATTTCCTTAGGCGCCATGCCGGACTCTTCCAGCGGCACACCGCGCAGATCAAAGCGTGCGCCACGGCCCGCGTCGTTGGTCAGCTCGGGGAAGGCGTTGGACAAACCACCGGCACCGACGTCATGGATCGCCAGAATCGGATTGGCGCGAACACCGTCGCTCCCGCTACCGTCAGGGGCCACACCATTACCCAGCATCCAGCACTGGTTGATCACCTCTTGCGCCCGGCGCTCGATCTCGGGGTTGCCGCGCTGCACCGAATCAAAGTCCAGCTCGGCGGCGTTGGCACCCGTGGCCATGGAACTGGCCGCGCTGCCACCCATGCCGATGCGCATGCCAGGGCCGCCCAGTTGAATGAGCAAACTGCCCGCGGGGAATTCAATCTTGTGGGTTTGGGTGGCGTCAATCACGCCCAAACCGCCCGCGATCATGATGGGCTTGTGGTAGCCGCGCTGCACCGTGTCTTGCCCGCTGACCACGGATTGTTCGTACTCGCGGAAGTAACCCAAGAGGTTGGGCCGGCCAAACTCGTTGTTGAAGGCTGCGCCGCCCAACGGGCCTTCGACCATGATTTGCAGCGGGCTGGCGATGTGTTCGGGCTTGCCGAAAGCGGGCACGCCATCCTGCGGCCAGAGTTTGGACACGGTAAAGCCGGTCAAACCGGCCTTGGGCTTGGAGCCACGGCCGGTAGCACCTTCGTCGCGAATCTCGCCACCTGCGCCGGTGGAGGCACCGGGGAAGGGGGAAATGGCGGTCGGGTGGTTGTGGGTTTCCACCTTCATCAAAATATGGTTGGTTTCGCTATGCTTTTCATAGCTGGCTGCGCTTATTCCATAAGGGCTAGAGGCCGATTTGGCAGTGAAACGCTCGACCTGCACACCTTCCATCACCGAGGCGTTGTCCGAGTACGCCACCAGCATGTGCTGCGGGTGGGTCTGGTGCGTGTGCCGGATCATGCTGAACATGCTGCCATCCTGTGGCGCACCGTCAATCGTGAACTGGGCGTTGAAAATCTTGTGGCGGCAGTGCTCGCTGTTGGCCTGCGCAAACATCATCAGCTCCACGTCGGTGGGGTTGCGCTGCAGCTGCGTGAAGGCGGTCACCAGGTAGTCAATTTCGTCAGCCGCCAGTGCCAGACCGAACTGGGTGTTGGCGGTTTCCAGCGCCGCCTTGCCACCCCCCAGCACATCCACATGGGCCATGGGCGCGGCTTGCAGCACGTTGAACAGGCCTAAAGCCTGCTGGCGCGAGAACATGGCGCTTTCGGTCATGCGGTCGTGCAGCAGGGCGGCCACCTGCTCCAGTTGCGCAGGCGTCAAGGTGGTTTTGGACAGCAAGCCGTGTTTCAGGGTCAGCCGGTATTCCACCAGCCGTTCGATACGCTTGACCGCAAAACCACAGTTGTGCGCAATGTCGGTGGCTTTGGAGGCCCAGGGCGATACGGTGCCGAACCGGGGCGTCACCACAATCAGCGGGCCGTCGGCAGGGCCCGCGTAGGGATCACCATAGGTCAGCAAGGCGTCCAACTGGGCTTGCAGGGCTTCACTGGGAACGGTTTCGCAGGCCACCAGGTGCACAAACCGGGCGGACACCGCCGTAATTTTGTCGTGAATGCCTTGCAGGGCGGGCAAAAGTTGTTGAACGCGAAAGCTGCTCAGGGCGTTGCTGCCCTCGAATTGGGATATGTGCAGGGTCACTGTGGGGCCTGATAAGTGGGCTGGCGGAGTTGGCAGAAGGCGCCAATCGAAGAGCGGAATTTTACCAGTGCGCAAAGGTGGGCTCAGGCGTAACAGGGGCCTATCCAATACGGGCTTCGCCTCTTGATTGGCATAATATGCCAATCGCGGTTCTTGCAGAAAGATCATCATGCCGACTAAAAATGTGGTTCTCACCGACCATCAAGCGCACTTTGTGGACGATTTGGTGACATCCGGTCGCTACCAAAACGCCAGTGAGGTGCTGCGCGAAGGGTTGCGATTGATCGAGCGCCGGGAAACCGAAGACCAGTTGCGATTGACTGCGCTCAAAGAAGCGGCGCGTATGGGTATCGCTGACATCCATGCTGGGGCGTTTAGCAGCTTTGATTCACCTGCCGATTTGAAACAGCATTTATCAGCATTGACAGTCAAAGTGCTTGGTGCGTAGTGGGTGCCCGCAGTTGGCGTGTACGTCTTGCAGCAACAGCGCTAGAAGACTACCAGGACATTTTGCAGTGGACGGCCGATCAATTTGGGCCTGACCAAGCGCGTACGTATGCCGAAACATTGTCCACAGCCCTTGAAGACTTGTGTGCTGGCCCTGGGATTGTGGGCGCCAAGGCGCGCAGTGAAATTGGGCCCAACCTGTATACCTTGCATATCGCCCGGAAGGGCCGCAAGGGGCGACACTTTGTGATGTTCCAAGTCGGCCATGCGCAAGGCGCCGATGTCATTGATGTTCTGCGGATTTTGCACGACAGCATGGATCTGGAGCGGCATCTGCCGGTAGACGATTTGCATTAGCACTCTGGCAGCTATGGACGGCGTAGCGATCAAAGCCTGGGAAGGTATCAATCCCTGGCCGCACAAGCCTATTCGCCCAATGGGATAATTACAACCATGACTATCACTTACAAAGACGCCCAAGGCATTGCTGGAATGCGCATTGCCGGCAAACTCACCGCCGAAGTCCTGGACTATCTGACGCCGTTCGTCAAACCCGGTGTAACCACCAACGAAATCGACAAGCTGGCGCACGACTACATCACCCAGGTGCAGCACGCCATTCCCGCGCCCCTGAACTACACCGGTGGCGGCAATACGCCCTACCCCAAGTCCATCTGCACCTCGGTCAACCACCAGGTCTGCCATGGCATTCCGAATGACAAGCCGCTCAAAAAGGGCGACATCGTCAATGTCGATGTGACCGTTATCAAGGATGGCTGGCACGGTGACTCCAGCCGCATGTTCCATGTGGGCGAGGTGTCGATCGCGGCCAAGCGCCTGTGCACCCTCACCTACGAAGCCATGTGGCAAGGCATCATGATGGTTAAACCGGGCGTTCATTTGGGCGACATTGGCTTTGCCATTCAGAAATTCACCGAAGGCCAGGGCTTTAGCGTAGTGCGTGAGTTTTGCGGCCACGGCATTGGCCAAGGCTTCCACGAAGAGCCCCAGGTGCTGCATTACGGCCGCCCCGGCACTTTGGAAAAGCTCGTGGCTGGTATGACTTTCACCATTGAGCCCATGATCAACGCGGGCGCCAAGGAAATCAAGGACGGCCCCGAGAAAGACGGCTGGAGCATCGTCACCAAGGACCGCTCCCTGTCCGCCCAGTGGGAACACACGATTTTGGTCACCCCCACCGGGTATGAGGTGCTGACCCTGTCGGCCGGCAGCCCGCCCATTCCTGCCTTTGTACCCGCACAAACTGCAACTTAAGCCACTTCAGCGTCCCCTAAAGAACCACCGCCATGACCCATCTGCAGGCGCTGCGCGCTGACTACCGTGCGCAAAAAGCACTACTCCTGCAATCCATCGGTGCTCCAACCGCCAATGCGCGTTCGGTGCGCAAAACGCTGCACCGGCTGGCCCAACTGGCCGACAGCTTGCTGATCCAGCTGTGGACACTGGCCGGTCTGCAAGAGCCGTTTGCCCTGTTGGCCGTGGGGGGTTTTGGCCGGGGCGAGCTGTTTCCCTACTCCGATGTGGACGTGCTGGTCCTGTTGCCCGACGGCTTTTCAACCGAGTCCGACACCGAACTCAAGGGCCGCATCGAGGCCTTTATTGGCAGTTGCTGGGACGTGGGTCTGGAAATAGGCTCCAGCGTGCGCACCCTGGGCGACTGTCTGGCGGAAGCCGAGAAAGACGTCACGGTACAAACCGCATTGCTGGAATGCCGCCTGATCACGGGCAACGCGGCATTGGTGCAGCAGTTTCAAACCGCTTTTTTTGCGGCCATGGACCCGCAGGCTTTTTTTGTGGCCAAAATCCTGGAATTGCGCCAGCGCCACACCAAGTTTGAAGACACGCCCTATGCACTGGAACCCAACTGCAAAGAGTCTCCCGGCGGCCTGCGCGACCTCCAGGTGATCCTGTGGGTGGCCAAGGCGGCGGGGTACGGCGACGATTGGGACGCACTGGCGGCCGGTGGTCTGGCAACGCCGTTTGAGGTCCAGCAAATTCACCACAACGAATCGCTGTTGTTTTTGATCCGTGCACGCCTGCACCTGCTGGCCAAGCGACGCGAAGACCGCCTGATTTTTGACATGCAAAACGCGGTGGCCGAGTCTTTCGGCTACACCTCCGCAGCCCCCACTGCCAACTCCCGCTCGGTGGTGCGCGCCAGCGAACAGTTGATGAAGCGCTACTACTGGGCAGCCAAGGCGGTCAGCCAGCTCAACCAGATTTTGCTGATGAATATCGAGGAGCGGCTCAACCCCTCCACCCATGCGCCCCACCGCATCAATGACCACTTCAACGACAAGGCGGGCATGATCGACGTGGTAAGCGACGACCTGTACCAGCGCGAGCCCCATGCCATTTTGGAAACCTTTTTGGTGTACCAGACCACCGTCGGGGTCAAAGGCCTGTCGGCCCGCACCTTGCGGGCGCTGTACAACACCCGGGAACTGATGGATGCGCGCTTTCGCAGCGACCCGGTGAACCGCGAGACGTTTCGCAAAATCCTCATGGAGCCCGAAGGTATTACCCATGCCATGCGGCTGATGAACCAGACCTCGGTGCTGGGGCGGTATCTGTGGGTGTTCCGCAAGATCGTGGGACAGATGCAGCACGACCTGTTCCACGCCTACACCGTGGACCAGCACATTCTGATGGTGCTGCGCAATATGCGGCGCTTCTTCATCGTGGAGCACGCGCATGAGTACCCGTTTTGCTCGCAACTGGCCTCCGGTTGGGACAAGCCCTGGCTGCTCTACATCGCCGCCCTGTTCCACGACATTGCCAAAGGCCGGGGTGGCGACCACTCCGCACTGGGCAGCGTGGAGGTGCGGCGTTTTTGCAAGCAGCATGGCATTGCGGCGGAAGACGCGCAGCTGATCGAGTTTCTGGTGCATGAGCACCTGACCATGAGCCGCATCGCACAAAAGTCCGACCTGAGCGACCCCAAGGTGATTGCCGACTTCGCCCAGCGGGTGGGCAACGAGCGCCAACTGACCGGGCTGTACCTGCTCACCGTGGCCGATATCCGCGGCACCTCGCCCAAGGTGTGGAATGCCTGGAAAGGCAAGCTGCTGGAAGACCTGTACAAATACACGCTACGCTCTTTGGGCGGCCGCGCTCCAGACCCGGACGCAGAAGTGGAACTGCGCAAGCGCGAAGCCCTGGTGATGATTGCGCTGTACGCCATGCCCTTTGAGGCCCACAAGCCCCTGTGGAATACACTGGACGTGAGCTACTTCATGCGCCACGACGCAGCCGACATTGCCTGGCACACCAAACAGTTGTCACGCCATGTGGCCACGCAGCAACCCATCGTGCGCTGCCGCCGCTCCCCCGTGGGTGAGGGGCTGCAAGTGCTGGTGTACACCCAGGACCAGCCCGATTTGTTCGCCCGCATTTGCGGCTATTTCGACCAGGGGGGCTTCAGCATTCTGGATGCGCGGGTGCACACTACCGTCAAGGGTTATGCGCTGGATACGTTTCAGGTGGTCACCAGCATCGACATGGACGAACACTACCGCGAGCTCAACAGCATGCTGGAAAACGGGCTGAGCCAGGCCATCGCGACCGCAGGGCCGCTGCCAGCCCCCAGCCGGGGACGGGTGTCGCGCCGGGTCAAGAGTTTCCCCATCGCCCCACGGGTCACCTTGCGCCCGGACGAGAAGGCCCAGCTGTGGTTGCTCAATATTTCCGCCAGCGACCGCGTGGGCCTCTTGTATTCGGTGGCACGGGTGCTGGCCCGCCATGGCATTGCGGTGCAGCTGGCCAAAGTAGCGACCTTGGGAGAACGCGTGGAAGACACCTTTCTCATCCATGGCCCCCAGTTGCAGCACAACCGGGCCCAGATCGAGATTGAAACCGAGCTGCTGGACGCCTTAGCGGCTTAACACGCGCTGGCGGCAGGCCTCGCCAAAGGCCTGGTACATCCGAATAGAAAACGGGTTTTGCGCCGCCCGCCATTCGGGGTGCCATTGCACGCCCAGGGTGAACTGCGGCATGGCGGGCAAGTGGACCGCTTCCACCAAACCATCCTCGGCATGGGCGAGCGGCTGCAAGCCCGTGCCGAGTTGATGGAGTCCTTGCCCATGCAGGGAATTCACCGGGATACTGTCTTGCTGCATCAGCTTGGCAAACCAGGTGTTGGGCACCAGATGCACGGAGTGAACGTCGGCATACTGCTGTGGCACCGCATCGGCACCGTTTTCGCGGTGGTCATTGAAGCCTGGCATGCTGTAAACCTTCTGGTGCAAGCTGCCCCCCAGCGCCACATTCAACTCCTGCATGCCCCGGCACACGCCAAACAAGGGCAAGCCCCGCTCCAGCGCAGCGTGAATCAGCGGCACATCAAACAGGTCGCGGCTGCGGTCCAGCTCTTTGTCTGGCGCCAGATTTTCCTGGCCGTACAGGGCGGGATCGATATTGCTACCCGCACCTGTGAGGTAGACGCCGTCCACCATGGACAGGTACTGGTCCAGGTCGCCGCTACCAAAGCAGGTGGGCACCAGCACCGGCACGCAAGCTGAAAATTCGACCAGGGGGCTGATGTATTTTTGGGTCATCACCTGGTAGTCATGCCCTTTGCGCGCCTGGGCGCCCATGGACATCAGCACCACGGGCTTGCGCGAACCCTTGGCGGGTGTTTCGCTGTGTCTATCAATCATGTGTCACCTTGGAGCCGCGTCCATGCGGCCATTGCGCCCGCGGCTGTTGTTGCAGAGCCGCCAGTATCCCCCAACTGGCCGTGTGAACCGGTGCCATATAGCCCCTTGGGAAAGGAGCCACGCACAACTGGTTCTTTCGGCAACGGGCCAACTGGCTCCGGGCTACAGGGGCCAGCTGCAGTACCTTACGCACTCACTTTTTGACCATGTACCATGCCAGTTATTCCGCACGCACCGTCCTACTACGCAGCATCCGCCAATGCCTCCCCCCAACGGCCCCCACTCCAGGGCCAAGTGGATGCGGATGTCTGCATTGTGGGCGCGGGCTACACCGGCCTTTCTGCGGCCATCGCCCTGTCCGAGGCGGGCTACAAGGTGGTGGTGCTGGAGCAGGCCCAGGTGGGCTGGGGTGCATCCGGGCGCAACGGCGGCCAGATCGTGCACAGCTACTCGCGGGACATTGATGTCATAGAGGCCCATTTCGGCAGTGCGGTCGCCCAGCCACTGGGCCAGATGATGTTTGAGGGCGCGCAGATCATCCGTGAACGGGTGGCCAGATACAACATCGCTTGCGACCTGAAAGACGGCGGCGTGTATGCCGCCATGACCCGCCGCAAAGTCCACGCCCTGCAAGAGCAAAAGAGCCTTTGGGAAAAGTGGGGGCACCGTGGACTGGCCCTGATCGACACCCCAGCCGAGGTACGCAAAGTTGTGAACAGCGACCGCTACCAAGGCGTTTTGGTAGACAAAACCGGGGGGCATTTCCACCCACTTAACCTCACCCTGGGCGAAGCCGCCGCACTGGAGCACAACGGCGGCGTCATTTATGAAAATTCCGGGGTCACCCGCATTGACCGGGGCACCCAGGCGGTAGTCCATACGGTACAAGGGCAGGTCAAAGCCCGCTTTGTCATTGTGGCGTGCAATGCCTACATTGGAGAGCTGGAGCCCAAGCTGTCCAGCATGTCCATGCCCTGTGGTACCCAGGTGATTGCGACCGAGCCCCTGGGCGCACTGGCCGATACGCTGATTCCTTCGGACTATTGTGTGGAAGACAATAATTTTCTGCTGGACTACTTCCGCCTGTCGGGGGACAAACGCCTGATTTACGGCGGCGGCGTGGTGTACGGCGCGCGGGACCCCGAAAAGGTGGAATCCATCATCCGCCCCAAGATGCTCAAAACGTTTCCCCAGCTTCAAAACACCCGCATCGAATTTGGGTGGACCGGCAACTTTTTGCTCACTTTGTCGCGCTTGCCCGAGGTGGGCAAGTTGTCGGACAACATCTACTATTCCCAGGGTTGCTCAGGCCATGGCGTGACGTTTACCCACCTGATCGGCCGCCTCTTGAGCGAGGCCATCCGTGGCGACGCGGAGCGTTTTGGCGCGTTTGCCCGCCTGCCCCACTACCCGTTTCCGGGTGGACGCCACTTTCGGGTCCCGTTCACAGCCCTGGGGGCACTCTGGTACGAGATGCGTGATCGCTTGGGGGTGTGAATTTCAATCGCGGCCCAGGGTCAGCCATGCCGCTTCATGGGTCCAGCGGGTGGACCAGTCCGCGAACTGCGCGGCGGGCATGGGGCGCGCAATGCCGTAACCTTGGGCCAAACGGCAACCCATGCGCAGCAGGGCACCACCATGTTCCAGTGTCTCTACGCCCTCGGCAATCACCTGGCGGTTGAATGCGCCAGCCAGACGGATCACCCCCTCCACAATGCCAAGATCTTCCACATCGTCAAGCATGGCGCGAACGAAACTCTGGTCGATTTTCAGGATATCCACCGGCAATTTGCGCAGGTGGGTGAGCGAAGAATAACCCGTGCCAAAATCGTCCAAAGCGAAACGCACGCCCAATGCCCGGCAACGGCACAGCACATCCACCGCCTGGTCAATATCCGCGATCGCGGCCGTCTCCAATATTTCCAACTCAAACCTGGACGCGATATCGTGCGGGTAGCTGGCCAACGCAGCGCGCAAGTGCTCAAAAAAATCGGGCTGCAAGAGATGGTTGGCACTGATATTGGCGCTGACGCACACCTTCAATCCCAAGGCGCTCCAGGCGACTGACTGGGCCAGGGTCGTCCTGATGACCCACTCCCCCACAGGTTTTTCAAGATCACTGCCATTGATATGGGGGAGAAATTCCATAGGAGGAATCAATCCGCGTTCTGGATGTTGCCAGCGCAGCAGCGCCTCCACACCCACAATTTCACCACTCACCAAATCCACCTTGGGCTGGTAATACAACACAAACTCTTGTTGCTCCAACGCGGTACGCAGGCGGTCGAGCTGTTGACGGTGTTTCTGGGCCTTGCGATCACTTTCCGGGTCAAACAAATGGTAGCGATTTTTGCCCGCCTCCTTGGCCAGGTACATCGCCTGGTCCGAATGGCGTAAGAGGGTATCGGCATCCACATCGTCTTCAGGAAACAGGCACACACCAATGCTGGCCGATACACTGACTTGCATGCCTTCAATCAGAATCGGGCTGCTGGCTGCGTGGAGCACCCGGTCCAGAATTTGGGAGCATTCTTCCGGCGAGGCAATGTCCGCCAACAACAGCACGAATTCATCCCCCCCCAGCCGTGCCAGCGTATCCTCCGCGCGCAACACCTGTTTGAGGTTCCCGGTGATGCCGACCAACAACTGGTCGCCAGCCGGATGCCCGTATTGGTCATTGACGGCCTTGAAGCCGTCCAGATCCAGGTAACAAACGGCCAGTGAGGTCCCGTTGCGTGTGGCCCTTAAAGTGGCCTGACCGAGGCGGTCCGCCAGCAAACGCCGATTGGGTGAACCGGTCAAGGGATCGTAATGCGCAATGCGGTCCAATTCGGCTTCGTGCGCCTTGAGCTGGCTGATATCCGAAAAAACACCGACATAGTGCTGCACCACGCCACCGGCGTCCCGCACAGTCGAAATCGACAGCAATTCAGCAAACACCTCGCCATTTTTTCGGCGGTCCCAAATTTCCCCGCGCCAAAAATCATGCGCATGCACAGAATTCCACAACTCTGCGTAAAACGCCGCCCCGTGCAGCCCCGACGAAAGAATTTTGGGCGATTGACCAATGGCTTCTTCCGCTGAATAGCCCGTGATCCGCGTAAATGCCGGATTGACCTTGGTGATCAGTTGTTCAGGGCTGACCACCATGATGCCTTCATAACTGCTGGTAAATACCGTCGCAGCTTCCCGCTGCGCCAGCTCAAAAATCTTGTGTTCAGTGATATCGGTGTGCGTGCCCGACATGATCAAGGGCTTGCCGTCGCTGCTGCGTTCCACGATGCGCCCGCGTGACAAGATCCAGCGCCAGCTTCCTGCCTTGGTGCGGCAACGCACCTCCACCTCTATATTTTGCGACTCACCCTCAACATGCCGACGGATGGACTCCATGGTCACGGCAAAATCGTCCGGGTGAATGAGTTGGGGCCAACTGTCTACCGTGGCATGGCTCTCACCCGTCTCATACCCCAGCATATTCTCCCAGCGGGCACTGACGTCAAAGGCGTTGGTCACCAGGTTCCATTCCCAGTACCCCTGCTCAGACCCGTCCATCACACGCACCAGTTGCCGCTCACGCTCACGCAAGGCGGCTGCAGTCAATTTCTCCTGCGTGAGGTCGCGCCCGAATGCCATGTAGCGGCCATCCTGCATGCGTTCGGTGGTGAGTTCGACGCTGACCACGCGACCATCCTTGTGGTTCAGCGTCCACTCCCGGCGAATGAATTTTTCGGTTTGCAAACGCTGCAAATGCAGCACCAGTTCATCATGGCATTGCTCATGCACCAGATCCGGAATATGCATGCTTCGCAATTCTTCAAGACTGTGACCCGTGAGCTTGCACGCGGATGGGTTGGCAAACGTGTACAGACCTTGCGAATCGGAAATCCAGATTGCGTCGCCTGCTTCATTCAGCACAAACCGAAGGTCCTCGTTGGTGCGTTTGCGTTCGGTGATGTCTTGTACCGTGCCGTGTAACCGGATAACTTTGCCTTCTGCATCATGGGATGCCTGGCCACGGGCGGTGATCCAGCGGTGAGAGCCATCAGGACGCACCACCTCCGCGTCACATTCGTAAGAGCCGCCATCCGACAGGCATTTTTCGACGGCTTGCGCCATGGTGGCCCAGCTCTGCGGCGTGAAAAACTGCCTGGACTCGGGGTACACGGCAGGCGGTAACGCAGAGTCACAGCCGTAAATACGATAAATTTCCTCCGACCAGGTGTGCACTCCAGTGCTCAGATCCCAGTCCCAATTGCCCACACCGGCCAGGCGCTGCGCAAGCCGCATTGCGGACTCACTGCTTCGGATCGCAGCCTGCGCTTGCTCACGCTCTGTGATATCACGCGCAATACCAAACAATCCGGTGATCTGTCCAGCCTCACCCAACACCGGTCCTTTGGTCACTAAAAATACCACCTCTTTGCCGTCGTGGGTGGTAACCCGCTCCTCCAGCGTCTGGGTTTGCCCATTCGCCATGATCAGCCGGTCCCTGTCTATAATTTTTCGTGCGATTGCCTCTGGAAAAAGAAAATAGTCGTCCCGCCCAGCGATGGTGTTGAATGGCCTGCCCACCAACCTTGCTACGGCCTTGTTGTGCAGCTGGTAGCGCCCCTGCAAGTCCTTCACGAACACCGCATCTGGCGTCCCGGATACCACGGCATCCAACAAGCGGCGGTTGATTTCAGCCTTCGCCAGGGTCCGACGCAACAATCCACTCAATACGCTGACCGCCACACCATTGACGATCAAAAAGGCCCATTGCAACACATCGTGGCTGGCAGCAATGCGAAAGCTGTACCTGGGCGGAATCCAGAAGTAATCCACCCCCAGTGCTGCCACCGCTGTCGCCAGGAGCCCTGGTCCCACCCCGCCAAACAAGGCGCTGAGGATAATCGGAAACATGAACAAAATGAGCATGGGCCGATCACCAAAGTCCACTGCCATGCTCTGGCGCACATACAACATGGCGATGGTGATCACCAGCGTAAACGCGTAGGTCAGCCAGCGCGGCTGTCCGCCGTGTACCGTGCCCAAGGCCAGTGAATCAAGTACCGTCTCCCGCCCACCCGCATCAGCGGGTGGAACCGCATGCAATGCAAAAAAGAACAGCCCGGCCGTTGCGACCACAAAAAACACACCTTTTGCCGTGGACAGCCACACCATGGAATCGACGTCCGTGAACATCGCCAATAACTGGTCGGACAAGAAAATCCAGGCAAGCGCCAACACCGCATAACTTGCGGTGGTCAACACAATAAAGCGTCTGCGCGCAGTATTTGCCATAGGCTTTCGCAGTGTTTCACAAGGAAACACAAAAAATTTACGGGACGTGAGGATGACGCGTTTTTACCCCTTGATACGGGGTTGGGTCCATGTATACCAGAGAATCCGCCATTCGCAATGGGGCTCTGGCGCGCATCAATCGTCTTGGTCTGCCGCGGTGCCCGGGAACAACACTTCGGTGTAGCCGAATTGGGTGAAGTCCCGCATGCGCATCGGGTACAGCGTGCCCATCAGGTGGTCACACTCGTGCTGCACCACACGGGCGTGAAAGCCATCCACGGTGCGGTCAATGGGGTCACCGTACTGGTCAAAACCGGTGTAGCGAATGCAGGACCAGCGGGGTACTGCGCCGCGCAGGCCGGGCACCGACAAGCACCCCTCCCAATCCTTTTCTTCAAGCGCCCCCATTGGGGTGATCACCGGGTTAACCAACACCGTGGGCGGTACCACAGGTCGGTCCGGGTAACGTGGATTGCGTGCATGGGAACCAAAAATCACCAATTGCAGATCCACCCCAATCTGGGGCGCTGCCAGTCCGGCGCCATTGGCCGCCAGCATGGTGTCCAGCATGTCGGTGATCAGCAAATGCAGTACGTCCGAATCAAAGTCGGTTACAGGCTGCGCCATGCGCAAAAGGCGCGGATCGCCCATTTTGAGGATTTCACGTACGCCCATGGATCATCTCCAATAAAGCCGACTCGTCCAGAACCGGCACGCCCAATTCCTGGGCCTTGTCCAGCTTGCTGCCGGCTTCTGCCCCGGCGACCACGTAGCTGGTCTTCTTGCTCACAGAGCCGGATACTTTGCCCCCGGCGGCTTCAATCAAGTCCTTGGCGGCATCCCGTCCCAGGGTAGGCAATGTTCCGGTGATGACGAAGGTTTTCCCGGCCAACGGTTTGGGTCCGTCTGTGGCGGGATCACCCTCCGGCCAATGCACGCCACAGGCCCGCAACTGCTCCACCACCTCGCGGTTGTGGGGCTGCTGAAAAAAGGTATGGATGCTTTGCGCAACGACAGGCCCCACATCGTTGACCTGCTGCAGCGCGTCCGCAGAGGCGTCCATGATGGCGTTGAGTTGGCCAAAATGCTTGGCCAGTGCCTTGGCCGTGGACTCGCCGACATGGCGGATGCCCAGGCCGAACAGGAAGCGAGGCAGGGTCGTTAGCTTGGATTTTTCCAGGGCTTGCACGATATTCTGTGCCGATTTATCGGCCATGCGGTCCAGACCCGCCAGCGCGGTCAGGCCCAGTCGGTACAGGTCGGACAAGGTGTGGATGATGCCGGCGTCCACCAATTGTTCCACCAGCTTGTCACCCAGGCCCTCTACCTCCACCGCACGGCGCTGGGCAAAATGCAAAATGGCCTGCTTGCGCTGGGCGCTGCAAAACAGCCCACCGGTGCAGCGGTAGTCGGCCTCGCCCTCCTCCCGCACGGCGGCCGAGCCACACACCGGACAGAGGCGGGGCATGGTGAAAAGTGGCCCACGCCCGGCTTCCAGCTTGTCAGCGGGCAGCACCACACTCACCACTTCGGGGATCACGTCTCCGGCCCGGCGCACGACCACGGTGTCGCCCACCCGCACGTCTTTGCGGCGGGCTTCGTCTTCGTTGTGCAAGGTGGCGTTGGTGACCGTGACGCCGCCCACAAACACCGGCGCCAGTTTGGCCACCGGCGTGAGTTTGCCGGTGCGCCCGACCTGTACGTCGATACCCAGAACGGTGGTCATCTGCTCTTGCGCCGGGTATTTGTGCGCCACAGCCCAACGCGGTTCACGCGAGACAAAACCCAGGCGTTGCTGCAAGGCGATGCTGTTGACCTTGTACACCACGCCGTCGATATCAAAGGGAAGCTGGTCGCGCATCGCACCAATACGCTGGTGATACGCTATCAATTCAGGAGCGCCTTGCGCAGTATCCACCTGGGCTACCACCGGAAAACCCCATTTTTTCAAGGTCTGGAGCAACTCCATGTGGGTGGCAAAGCGGGAGTCGCCCGGTTTGCCATTGCTTACCTCACCCACCCCGTAGGCAAAAAAACTCAAAGGCCGTTGCGCGGCAATGGCGGGGTCCAGCTGGCGCACGGCGCCTGCGGCTGCATTGCGGGGATTGACGAAGGTTTTTTCCCCTTTTTCACCCTGGGCAATGCGCTGGCGTTGCCGCTCGTTCAGGGCTTCAAAGTCGTCGCGCCGCATGTAGACCTCGCCCCGGACCTCCAGCACGCTGGGCACGCCGGAGGGCAAACGCAAGGGAATCTGGCCCATGGTGCGGATGTTTTGCGTGACGTCTTCACCCGTCTCGCCATCGCCCCGTGTGGCGGCCTGCACCAGTACCCCCTGCTCATACCGCAGATTGATGGCCAAACCGTCGAATTTCAGCTCGGCCACGTATTCAACCGCCGGGTCTGCGTCCTTCAGTTCCAGTTCGCGGCGCACACGGGCGTCGAAGGCCTGCGCGCCCGACGACTCCGTGTCCGTTTCGGTGCGGATGCTGAGCATGGGAACGGCATGCCGTACAGAGGCGAACTGGTCCAGCGGCTTGCCGCCCACCCGTTGCGTAGGAGAGTCCGGACTCATCCACTCGGGATGGGCCGCTTCCAGGGCCTGCAGCTCTTGAAACAGGCGGTCGTATTCGGCGTCCGGGATCAGCGGGGCGTCCAGCACATAGTACTGGTGGGCATGGTGGTGCAACTGGGCACGCAGCTCCTGCATGCGCAACTGTTCGGGCTGCGCGGCAGGCTCGGCAAATAGGTCGGGGGTGGTCATGAAAAAAGTCGACGCGCCAGCGGTGAACCGGCCGCCAGATCCCGCTGCTCCAGCGTGTCGTGCAGCGTGAGCAGTTCAACCCCGATCACATCCATGGTTTGTTCGGTCAGAAGCTGTCCGTTGTCGTCGGTCACCACACCGTCCATGGTCTCGGCCAAGGTCATGGCAACCTTGCGCATGCGCTCAAAGGCATGCTCGGCGCGGTCCACCTGCGGCACGTCCAGATGCAGGGTCATGTCCCGGATGGCCGATTGCGCGGGATCTTCGGACAAGGCGGCCTGTGAATCGAAGCCCAGCACCAGTACGGGCGGCAGACCTTCGGTCACGGCGGGCAACACCATCCGTCCGGGGATGACTCCGGCGACAAAGCCCAGATGCGCCGCATTTTGTTGCACATAACCAGGGCTCCAGGACGCATTGCGCGCACGGATGGTGAAGCCCAGTTGGGCATCGTGGGCGCTGGCAAACTGGTCCAGTTCGCGGGCTCTGGCCACTTCGTCGCGCATTTCCGGGAATTCAGGCGTTGCATTGATCGCGTCCGCGAAAGCCTGCGTTTTGACGACAAACTCGGAATATTCAATTTCGTTCAGGGCACCAGTGCGGTTGGCCAGCTGCACTCCGGCCTGAAAACCACCATAGCGCTGCCCAGCCACCGGGCTTTCCCACACCAATTGGTGAAGGTTGTAGCCTTCTATGGCAAATGGCTTGCTACCAGCCCGGCGCGTGGCAGGCATGGCGGCCAACGCCGCTTCGCCGGACACGACCGCGCCAGGCCCATCCAGGGCGATGGTGGCGATCACGTCGATCAGCGAATCCATCACCGGACGACGGGCGACCGGTGGCAATGGGAAGCGATTGGCATCAAATTCCGAATCCACCAGTTCCGGCTCCCTACCGTCCGCATGGGAGGCGCCGGTACGGACCTCGGGAAGTGGCTGGCGCGGCGCGTTTCTGCGTGAAGTCCAGGCGCCGTGGGCCACTACGCCCGCCAGCACGACTCCGCCTGCGATTGCTAAACCAATTTGTAAATTGCTCATTTTGTATTAGGCCGGGTATTAGGCCAGTTCAGCCAGGCGCACAGCCGACTCCATGTCCACCGCAACAATGCGCGATACGCCTTGCTCTTGCATGGTCACGCCAATCAGTTGCTCGGCCATTTCCATGGCGATCTTGTTGTGGCTGATGAATAGAAATTGGGTCTCCTTGCTCATGCTGGACACCAGTTTGGCATAACGCTCGGTGTTGGCATCGTCCAGCGGCGCATCCACTTCGTCCAGCAGACAAAAGGGCGCCGGGTTGAGTTGAAAAATCGCAAACACCAGCGCAATGGCGGTCAGCGCCTTCTCGCCGCCCGACAGCAGGTGGATGGTCTGGTTTTTCTTGCCCGGAGGTTGGGCGATGACCTGCACGCCAGAGTCCAGGATCTCGTCGCCGGTAATCACCAGCCGGGCATTGCCGCCGCCAAAAAGTTCTGGAAACATCCGGCCAAAATGGTCATTCACCTGGTTAAAGGTGCCGGAAAGCAACTCGCGTGTTTCCGCATCAATCTTGCGAATGGCGTCTTCCAGCGTGTTCATGGCCATGGTCAGATCGCTGTTTTGCGAATCCAGAAACTGCTTGCGCTCACGCGCAACTGCAAGCTCATCCAAGGCCGCCAAATTGACGGCCCCCAAGGCCGCAATATCGCGGTGAATGCGGTCAATTTCGCTTTGCATGCCCAGCAGGCGCACATTGCCGTCCTGGATGCTTTGGGCAATGGCCTCCAAATCCGCTTGCGCGTCCACCAGCTGCGCTTCAAATTGCTCAAACCCCAGCCGTGCGGCCTGCTCTTTGAGCTGAAATTCGGTGATGCGCTGGCGCAAGGGGTCGAGTTCACGCTCCAACTGCATGCGGCGCTCGTCACTGGAACGCAGCTTGGCCGTGAGGTCGTCGTATTCGCTGCGTTTGGCCCCCAAAGCCTGTTCACGGTCCAGCTTGAGCGCCAGGGCATTCTGCAAGCCAGCCTGCGCGGCGGCGTCGGTCAAACGGGCCAACTCGTCGCGCGCCCGCTGCTCTTCGGCCAGGATGGACTGGGTTTGCTGGCTGGCCGTGTCAATGGCCCGGGCCAATTCGGCGTTGCGCGCCTGCAGGCTGCGCTGCGCAAAAGTGGCTTCCTGGGCCTGGCGCTCCAAACTGCGTTGCTGCTCGCGGCATTGGGCCAACACGCGCTGGGCACCAATGACATGTTCGTCCAACTCCGCATGGCGCTCCTGGCTCTCGGCCAAGAGCATGTCCAGTTCTTCAAAACGCGCTTCCGCCGTGGCTCGGCGCTCCTGCAAGTCGTCCAATTGCGCCACCACCTCCGCCATGTCGGACGCAATCTGGGCGCCACGCGCCCGGGTTTGCTCGGCTATTTGCGACAGGCGCAGCGTTTCCACCTGCAGTTCATGGCTGCGGTTCTGGGCCTCGGCCGCTTCACGCCGCACCCCCACCAGCCGCTGGGCGCTTTCTGCATAGGCAGCCTCGGCGCGCACCAAGGCGGTGCGGGACTCATCCGCGATGAGCGACTGGGCACGCAGCTCTTTTTCCAGGTTTTCAATTTCCTGTGCCCGCGCCAGCAAACCGGCCTGTTCGGAATCCTGGGCATAAAAACTCACGCTGTGGGCAGTGACCACATGGCCCGACTTGACGTAAATGCATTCGCCGTGCCGCAGCTTGTCGCGTTGGGCCAGTGCATCTTCAAAGCTGGAGGCGGTGTAGCAGCCCTGCAGCCAGTCCACCAGCACGGCCTTTTGACCTGCATCGTTGATGCGCAGCAAATCGGCCAGGCGTGGCAGACCCGATGCACTCTCGGGCACAGAAGCCGATGGGGTGCTATAAAAAGCCAGTTTGGCGGGTGGCACGTCATTGGCAAAGGCGCGCACCATTTCCAAGCGCGAGACCTCCAGCGCCCCCAGGCGCTCGCGCAAAGCGCCTTCCAGTGCGTTTTCCCAGCCTTGCTCGATATGAATGCGGCTCCACAGCCCTTGCAAACCGTCCAGACCGTGTTTGGCAAGCCAGGGGCGCAGCTTGCCATCGGTCTTGACCTTGTCTTGCAGTGCCTTGAGTGCTTCCAGGCGTGCAGACAGATCTGCCTTGCGGGCGGATTCGGTGTTGACGGCGTGCTGCCGCAGGCGCCTGGACTCGTCCAGCTGCGGTACGGACTCCTGCAAATCCTGCAAGCGGGCATCCGCCACCTGGGCGGCCTCTTGCAAATCTTCCAATTGCTGTTGCAAGTGGAGCAGTCGGTCCTCATCCGGCGCGGCCAGTGCATTGCGGTCCGCACTGAGGCGTTCACGCCGTGTGGACAACTGGCGAGACTGTTCTTCAATACTGCGCTGCTCCGCCGCCAGCACCTGTATTTGCTGTTGCACCTGCATGACACCGCCACGCTGGTCGTTGGCTGCCGATTGGGCGGCGTTCAATGCATCCTCCAGATCGGGAAGCTGTTGGGCCTGCTCCTCCACCTGTGCCGCCAGCAACTCGGTTTGCTCCTCACCCAGCATGGCGAGTTCAGCCAGGCGCTCCACTTCCGCCAGGGCATCGTCCTTGCGCGTGGCCCATTGCCCGATCTGCTCTTTCAGCGTGACCAGGCGCTGCTCCACACGCTGGCGGCCTTCGACCACAAAGCGGATTTCGGCTTCCAGGCGCCCCACGTCGGTACTGGCCTCGTACAACAGGCCCTGCGCCTGGTTGACCTGGTCACCCGCAGCGTAGTGGGCCTGGCGTACGGTTTCCAAATCAGCCTCGATGCTGCGCAAATCGGCCATGCGGCTCTCCAGGGCGTTAACAGCCCCTTGTGCGTCCGCCCGCACGCGCGATTGGTCCGCCAACGCGTCTGCACGTTTCAAAAACCATTGTTGGTGCTGTTTGCGGGTGACATCCGCTTGCAAGGCGTTGTATTTTTGCGCCACCTCGGCCTGCTTTTCCAGCTTCTCCAGGTTGGTGTTCAGTTCCCGCAGAATGTCTTCGACGCGTGTGAGGTTTTCACGGGTGTCGCTCAAGCGGTTTTCCGTTTCCCGGCGTCGCTCTTTGTATTTGGAAACACCGGCCGCCTCTTCCAGAAACAGGCGCAACTCTTCAGGTTTGGATTCGATGATGCGGCTGATCGTGCCTTGCCCAATGATCGCGTAGGCACGCGGCCCCAGGCCCGTGCCCAAAAACACGTCCTGCACATCGCGGCGGCGCACCGGTTGGTTGTTTAAAAAATAACTGGAAGTACCGTCGCGGGTCAGCACCCGGCGCACCGCAATTTCACCAAACTGCCCCCATTGCCCGCCCGCCCGGTGGTCGGAGTTGTCAAACACCAGCTCCACGCTGGAGCGGCTGGCAGGCTTGCGGGTGGTGGTGCCATTGAAAATGACATCCTGCATGGACTCGCCGCGCAGTTCACTGGCCTTGCTTTCTCCCAAAACCCAACGTACGGCGTCCATGATGTTGGACTTGCCGCAGCCATTGGGCCCCACCACGCCGATCAACTGCCCCGGCAACAGGAAGTTGGTAGGCTCGGCAAACGACTTGAACCCGGATAACTTGATGGAATTGAGACGCACAGATGGAGGTGACTTAGAACTTCAGCGGTTGATTTCATTGCTTTTTGGCCCAAACCAGCAATGAACCCAGACCTTCGATGATACCGTGTGCCACCCGTGCAAGCTCGGTGCCAAGCCCGTACGGTCACCTCTCAAGCACTGCTAACGCAAAGCGTTCTCAATTTTCGTCGCAAGTGCACTCAACGCAGGTGGCTTGACAATGTAGCCTGACACGCCCAAAGGCATGGCCTCACCCACCGTGGCCATGCTGGAGTCTGCACTCAGAAAAATGACTTTGGTGTTGCTCAGCTGGTTATTGGGCAAAGCGCGCAGTTGACGAACAAATTCAAGCCCCCCCACGGGTTGCATGTGAATGTCCGTCAATATCAGGTCCGGCTTGAGTTTGATGACTTCACGCAATGCGCTTGCACCATCCTCAAACGCATACAAGTCAAGTATCCCCAAACGCCGCAGGCTGTTCAGGATAAACATGCGCATGATGTTTTCATCATCGACCACCACCACGCGCGCTGATTTGATGTCCATTTCAAGACTCCGTTACGAAACACGTGATGGTGCTGCCACTGGTGCGCTGACGTATATCACCCCAGGTGCGCATCGATTTCGGTCTGCAATTGCACCAGCTTCGGGCTCAACAGCGCATAGGCGGTCTCCACTTCGGCAGCGCTGCCAGATTTGCTGAGCTGCTCCACCTGCGCAACGTGGTCGCACAGCGCATCCACACAAAAAATAGGAATGAATCCTTTGAGCGAATGCAGCAATCGATTGGCGGCGCTGACGTCATGCGCCGCCAAACACTGGAAAATTTGGGGAATATCGCGGTCCAGCGCGGTCTGCAGCATATCCAGCATTTCATGCAATGCCGTCGAATCCCCTATCTGCTCCAGGGCGCGCGCAGGGTCCAAATAGATAGGCGCATGGCCAGGCGAGTAATCGGTCGGCATTGTTAGCTCCTTTGGAGTCTAGGAATGGAGAGGGTCGCAAATATGCGTTGCCACACAGTTTAACGGTCACTCGGGGATAATCGCTGCCCATGAATCCGAATTTGTCACGTTTGCAGGCCTATCCGTTTGAACGCCTGCGCCAATTGTTTGCGTCCGTTACTCCCAACCCCGCCTATCGCCCCATCAGTCTGGGCATTGGCGAGCCCCGCCACCCTGCGCCCCAACTCATCAAACAGGCCTATTGCGATGCCATCATGGGCACGGGCGGTGGCCTGAGTGTGTATCCGGCCACGGCAGGCGACATCAGTTTGCGCAAGTCCATTGCGCAATGGCTGCAGCGCCGCTACGGTCTGGCCGTAGATATGGCCACACAAATTTTGCCGGTGAACGGTTCGCGCGAAGCCCTGTTTGCATTTGCCCAGACCGTGGTCAACCCTGCCAAGCTGGGTCCTGCGGGCGAGCGCCCCCTGGTGGTTTGCCCCAACCCGTTTTACCAAATCTACGAAGGTGCCGCGCTGCTGTGCGGCGCTGAACCCTATTTTGTGCCCTCAGATCCGCAACGCAACTTTGCCCAGGACTGGGACAGCGTGCCACCCGAAGTCTGGGCACGCACGCAACTGCTGTTTGTCTGCTCGCCGGGCAATCCGGCCGGCGCCGTGATGCCCCTGGACGAGTGGAAGAAGCTGTTTGATTTGAGCGACCGTTATGGTTTTGTGATCGCGTCCGACGAGTGCTACAGCGAGATTTACTTCCGCGATGAACCTCCACTGGGTGGCTTGGAAGCCGCAGCATACTTGGGGCGCCCGGACTTCAAGAACCTCTTGATCTTTACCAGCCTGTCCAAGCGCAGCAACGTTCCCGGCATGCGCAGTGGCTTTTGCGCCGGAGACGCTGCTTTGGTCAAGCAATTTTTGCTCTACCGCACCTACCACGGCAGTGCCATGAGCCCGGTGGTGCAAGCCGCCAGCATCGCCGCTTGGGACGACGAGCAGCATGTGGTGGACAACCGCGCCCAGTACCGCGAGAAGTTCGCGCAGGTCACGCCTCTTTTGGCCAAGGCCCTGGACGTGGCCCTCCCCGACGCCGGCTTTTATTTGTGGGCTCGTGTCGACGGTTCGGACACCGACTTCGCGCGCGATTTGCTGGCTCTTTACAATGTGACCGTTTTACCCGGTAGCTACCTGGCCCGAGAGGCACAGGGCAGCAACCCCGGAGCCCACCGCATCCGCATGGCCCTGGTCGCAGAAACCTCCGAATGTGTGGAAGCCGCCCAGCGCATTGTTCAGTTTGTGCAATCCCGAGTTTAGAAACCAGAGAAATTATTCATGAGCCAACAACTTCAACAAATCATCGATTGCGCGTGGGAAGACCGCGCCAATATTTCTGTCAAATCGGCCTCCAAAGAAGTCTCCGACGCGGTGGAACATGTGATCTCCCAGCTGAACTCGGGCCATTTGCGTGTCGCCACCCGTGAAAGCGTGGGCCAATGGACCACCCACCAGTGGATCAAGAAGGCTGTTTTGTTGAGTTTCCGCCTCAAGGACAATGAAATCATGAAGGCCGGCGATTTGGGCTTTTACGACAAGGTCCCCACCAAGTTTGCCCACCTGGACGACGAGGCCATGAAGGCCACCGGTGTGCGTGTAGTGCCGCCCGCCGTGGCGCGCCGTGGCAGCTTCCTGGCAAAAGGCGTCATCCTGATGCCCTCCTACGTCAATATTGGCGCCTATGTGGATGAAGGCACCATGGTGGACACCTGGGCCACGGTGGGCTCCTGCGCGCAAATCGGCAAGAACGTGCACTTGAGCGGCGGCGTGGGCATTGGCGGTGTGCTGGAACCCATGCAGGCCGGCCCCACCATCATCGAAGACAACTGCTTTGTGGGTGCCCGCTCGGAAGTGGTTGAAGGCGTCATTGTGGAAGAAAATTCGGTCATCTCGATGGGTGTGTACATCGGTCAAAGCACCCCCATTTACGATCGCGCTACGGATACCGTCAGCTACGGCCGCATTCCCTCGGGTTCGGTGGTCATCAGCGGCAGCCTGCCCAAGGGCGACGGCAAATACAGCCTGTACGCCGCCATCATTGTGAAACGCGTCGACGCGCAGACACGGGCCAAAACTTCGCTCAACGATTTGTTGCGCGATTGAGCTGTTTGACTCCCCCCAAAGGCTGAACTATGGCAACGACCAGTGCACCCGGGACCATGGAGCGGATTCTTCGGCTCATGGGCGAGAAGAAAGCGTCCGACGTTTATCTTTCGGCGCACTCCCCCGCGCTGATCAAGATCAATGGCCAGTGTGTACCGATCAACAGCCAGGCACTGCCGGTAGACGCCCCCAAAAACCTCCTGGCCGAAATCCTGCCACCCGAGCGCATTGACGAGTTGGAACGCGAAGGCGAACTCAATATGGGCTTCGGACTGGCGGGTGTGGGGCGTTTCCGGATCAGCGGCCTGCGCCAGCGCGGCTCCCTGGCGGCGGTAATTCGCTTCATTGCAGTCGATGTGCCGTCTTTGTCCAGCCTTTCGCTGCCCATGGTTTTGAGCGATCTCATCATGGAAAAACGTGGCTTGATCCTGATGGTGGGCGCCACCGGTGCCGGCAAGAGCACCACCCTGGCCTCCATGCTGGATTACCGCAACGACAACGCTTCGGGTCACATTCTGACCATTGAAGACCCGGTTGAGTTTTTGTTCAAAAACAAAAAATCGGTGGTCAACCAGCGCGAAGTGGGGTCGGATACGGCGTCGCTGCAAGTTGCGCTGAAAAATGCCTTGCGCCAAGCCCCCGACGTCATCATGATTGGTGAAATTCGGGACCGGGAGACCATGTCCTCCGCATTGGCCTACGCCCAATCAGGGCATTTGTGCCTGGCAACCATGCATGCCAACAACAGCTACCAGGCCCTCAACCGCATCCTGAGCTTCTACCCCGTAGAGGTGCGCCAAACCATGCTGGGTGACCTGGCAGCCGCTCTGAAATCCATCGTATCCCAACGGTTGCTGCGCACCACCACGGGCGCCAGAACACCTGCGGTAGAGGTCTTGCTCAACACCAAGCTGATTTCAGAGTTGATTGAAAAAGGCGATTTTTCCGGCGTCAAAGAAGCCATGGAAAAAGCCATGGCGGAAGGCTCGCAGTCGTTTGAACACGACATTGCGCGCCTGATTTCCGACGGCATCGTCGACCGCAAAGAAGGCTTGGCCCATGCGGACTCGCCCACCAACCTGATGTGGCGCCTGCAGAACGACTTCACGAAAGCAGCGCAAGCGGTGGCTGCCCCCGAAGAGGATGAAGGCGCCTCCTTCACCGAAATCACCCTGGACGTGAAACATTGATGTCAAGTACCCTGCGCCTTGCTGAGCAACTCATTGCGCGCCCCTCCGTTACCCCTACAGACTGCGGTTGCCAAGACCTGATCGCCCAGCGCTTGGGCGCTTTGGGTTTTGTCTGCGAAACCATCACCAGCGGTCCGGCCGACTGCGCCGTGACCAATTTATGGGCAAAACGGGCTGCAGCCCCCGTAAACAATGCGCAAGAAGCTATCAATTTGATAGCAAAAGCAGTCTTGCCAAAGACCTTGGTGTTTGCCGGCCATACCGATGTGGTTCCCACCGGGCCGCTGAACCAATGGGACAGCGCCCCGTTTACGCCCAACCACCGGGATGGCAAGCTGTACGGGCGGGGTGCCAGCGACATGAAAACCTCATTGGCGGCCTTTGTGGTGGCCATCGAGGAGTTCATTGCGGCCAACCCCGATCCCCGCTTGAACATTGCCCTGCTGCTGACCAGCGACGAAGAAGGCCCTGCTGTGGATGGCACGGTGGTGGTCTGCAATGCACTGAAAGCGCGCGGAGAAGCCATCGACTACTGCATCGTGGGTGAGCCCACTTCGGTGGAGCGCACCGGTGACATGATCAAAAATGGGCGGCGCGGATCCATGAGCGGCAAGCTCAATATCAAGGGTGTGCAAGGCCATATCGCCTACCCGCATCTGGCCAAAAATCCGATCCATCTGGTGGCCCCTGCACTGGCCGAGCTGGTGTCCATGCAGTGGGACCAAGGGAACGCGTTTTTTCAACCCACCACCTGGCAGATCAGCAATATCCATGGCGGAACCGGCGCCAGCAATGTGATCCCGGGCAGTGTGGTGATTGATTTCAATTTCCGCTTTTCCACGGAATCCACGCCTGAATCATTGCAAAAACGCCTGGCCCATGTGCTGGAAAAACATGAACTGGAGTACGACCTGACCTGGACGGTCGGCGGCCTGCCTTTTCTGACGACGCCAGGCCCCCTGGTGGAGGCGATGCGCCAGGCCATTGCGGCCGAAACCGGGCTCCAGACCCAGCTCTCGACCACTGGCGGCACCAGCGATGCCCGCTTTATCGCCCAGATCTGCTCTCAGGTGGTTGAGTTCGGTCCCCCCAATGGGACTATCCACCAAATCAATGAGTATGTGAAGGTGGCCGACATCGAGCCCTTGAAAAACATCTACCGGCGCGTCCTGGAAAATCTGGACCAACTGGAATACCTGGCCCTCACATGACACTGATTGAATTGATTGAGTCCGGAGCACGCCAGTTCACGGACGCCCAGGTTTCGTTTGGCCATGGCACGACCAACGCGTTTGACGAATCCGCCTGGCTGGTGCTATGGTGCCTGGAGCTCCCGCTGGATACACTGCTGGAAGGACCAGAATCCAAGGCAAATATGCCTCTAGCCCCCGTAGATACTGCGCGAGCAGCTATACTTTTGGAAGCAAGAGTGACGTCGCGCAAACCTGCGGCGTATCTGACCCATGAAGCCTGGCTTCAGGGTGTGGCGTTTTATGTGGACGAACGCGTCATCGTGCCGCGCTCCCTGATTGCCGAGTTGCTGGTCGACGGCGGCCTGGACTATTGGCTGCGTGAATCGACCCACACAGTGCTGGATCTGTGCACCGGCAACGGCAGTTTGGCAATTATTGCTGCCATGGTCTACCCGGAGGTCGTGGTCAGCGCCGCGGACCTCTCCAGCGATGCACTGGCGGTAGCACACATCAACGTCGGTAAACATGGGCTGCAAGACCGCATTGCCTTACTGGAGTCGGACGCCCTGCAATCGCCCGAACTCGCCGCCAATGGCCCCTACGACCTGATTCTGTGCAACCCGCCCTATGTCAATGCACAAAGCATGGCGGAGCTTCCCCCCGAATACTTGGCAGAACCTGCCATGGCATTGGACGGCAATCGGCAAGGCGGTGCGGACGGCATGGATTTTGTCCGCAATCTTTTGCGCGAGGCCCCACAACACATGTCCCCAGGCGCCATTTTGGTTCTGGAGATAGGCAACGAACGCCACTACTTTGAAGCCGCGTTTCCCCGTCTGGAAGTGGTCTGGCTGGAAACCAGCGCTGGTGAAGACCAGGTCTTACTCATCACGCGCGAATCTCTCCTCCGTTAAGGACTGCGCGTATCCATTCCGCATCACTGCGGTCTGTCCCCAAAAAACACCCTGAACCCGTTGGGGCCCGGGCAAAATTGCTTTGCATTTCTTGGACCGTCCCACAAACCCTTAAAACCATGATTACTCTGAAAAATGTCACCTTGCGCCGCAGTGCCAAGGTGTTGCTCGACAACGCGTCCGTAACTCTCAATCCCGGGGAAAAAGTAGGCCTGGTGGGACGCAACGGCGCCGGAAAATCATCGCTGTTTGCCCTGCTCAATGGCTCACTGCACGAGGATGCGGGTGAGTACTACATCCCTACCCAGTGGCGCATGGGCCAGGTCGCCCAGGACATGCCGGAGACCGAACAAAGCGCCACCGACTTTGTGGTGGACGGTGACACTGCACTCTTAGCCGCGCAACAGGAAGTCACCGCTTCCGAGGCCACAGAAGACTACGACCGCATGGCCCACGCCTACATGGCATTGCAAGATGCCGGTGCACACGATGCCCCCGCCCGTGCACAGGCCTTGATTCTGGGTTTAGGTTTTAAAACCACCGAGCTGACCAATCCCGTCAACAGTTTCTCCGGCGGCTGGCGCATGCGCCTGCAGTTGGCGCGGGCCTTAATGTGCCCGTCAGACCTGTTGCTGCTGGACGAACCCACCAACCACCTGGATCTGGATGCCTTGGTGTGGCTGGAGGCCTGGCTCAAAAAATACGAAGGCACCATGGTCGTCATCAGCCATGACCGTGAGTTCCTGGACGCAGTCACCAACGTCACCCTGCACATTGACGCAGCCAAGCTGGTGCGCTACGGCGGCAATTACAGCAAGTTCGAAGACATGCGCGCGGAGCAAATGGAACTGCAACAAAACGCATTTGCCAAGCAGCAGGACAAAATTGCCCACTTGCAGAAATTTATTGACCGCTTCAAAGCCAAAGCCAGCAAGGCCAAGCAGGCACAAAGCCGGGTCAAGGCACTGGACCGCATGCAGAAAATTGCGCCTTTGTTGGCGGATGCAGACTTCAGCTTTGAATTCAAAGAGCCCGCCAACCTGCCCAACCCGATGTTGTCCATGCAAGGGGCCAGCTTTGGCTACCCGGCCCCCGAAGATGCACCCGAAGGCACGCCACCCACGGTCATTGTGCAAAACGTCAACCGCTCGGTTCTGGCGGGCCAGCGTATCGGCATTTTGGGTGCCAATGGCCAAGGTAAATCCACCCTGGTCAAGACTGTGGCCCGCGCCCTCAAAGCCACCGGCGGTGAGATCACCGAAGGCCGGGGTCTGAACATCGGCTACTTTGCCCAACAGGAACTCGACGTGTTGCGTCCGGCCGATACCCCACTGGAGCACATGATTGCACTGGTCAAAGATCTGACCGCTGCCGGAAAAATTGCCGGGCAAGCCACACGCGAGCAAGATTTGCGCAGCTTTTTAGGCACGTTCAACTTCGGTGGCGACATGGTCAAGCAGGCCGTAGGGAGCATGAGTGGTGGAGAAAAAGCCCGTTTGGTGCTGTGCATGATCGTGTGGCAGCGCCCCAACCTGCTGCTGCTGGACGAGCCCACCAACCACCTGGATCTGGCCACACGGGAGGCGCTGAGCATGGCGCTGAATGAGTTTGAAGGCACCGTGATGTTGGTCAGCCATGACCGTGCGTTGTTGCGAGCCGTCTGTGATGAGTTCTGGATGGTGTCCCGTGGCGGGGTCGCTCCGTTCGACGGCGATTTGGACGACTACCAGCGCTACCTGCTGGACGAGGCCAAACGCCAAAGGGAGCTGATCAAGGAAGCCCAGGCGCAAGCATCCAAAGCCAAGGCTGTACAAAAAGCAACTGTGCCAGTGCCCACCGCAAAGCAATCCCCAACGCAGGAAGCCGCACGCCAGTGGAAGAAAGATCTGCAAGCTGTGGAGGCGCGTATGGAAATTTTGAATGGAGAAGGTGCGGCGCTGGAGGCCAAACTCGCCGCCAATCCGCACGCTTCGGAAATCGCCGACCTGGCAAAACGCCTGAACCATGTCAACGACGAAACCAAAGACCTGGAAGACCGCTGGCTGAAGCTATCAGCGCAGTTGGAGGGTGCACTGTAGGCACAAAAAAAAGGATCTGACCGCAAGGCCAGATCCTTTATAAGTGGTGGGTCCTGCGTGGCTCGAACACGCGACCTACTGATTAAGAGTCAGCTGCTCTACCAACTGAGCTAAGAACCCACTGTATCCATCAATACCTGCAAAGAAAAAGCCTGATGATTTTAACTATCAGGCTTTCAAATGATGGTGGGACGTGCGGGGGTCGAACCCACGACAAACGGATTAAAAGTCCGCTGCTCTACCAACTGAGCTAACGTCCCAACAGGGTAAAACAAATTATTTATTTAACCCTGCGAAGCCTCAAATTATAGCGTCGATTAAGCATGAATTTGATTGTTACTCGAAATTTTATCGATCACCCAACCCGCAGCGCACATACCAAAAGTTGCCGTCACTGTTACCAATGATCCATAGCCATGGCAATTGAGCGTGCTGTCCATCGGCACTGCGCAAGAGGACTGAGGTACGCTGACAGGTTCTCGGCTGAATACACAGGCCACCCCTATCTTCTTGCCTTCGCGTGGCGCGTGGTGCTCCTTACGCAAGCGGTAGCGCAATTGTGCAAGCAGTGGATCATGGGTCACGGCACTCAGGTCCGCAATGTCTACCTGGTGCGCATGGCGTTTCCCACCCGCAGCGCCCACCGAAACAAACAAGTGCTTGGTATGACGGGCCCAAGCTGCCATTGCGGCTTTTGATTTCACCTGATCACAGGCATCAATCGTAGCGTCCACGCCCGCAGGAAGAATAGATGGCCAGTTGTCAGGCTCTACAAACGCATCTACGCATGTCACATCACAAGCAGGATTGATCAGCGCAATACGCTCCTGCATCGCGATGATCTTGGACTTTCCTGTCGTGGTGCTCAGCGCATGCACTTGGCGATTAATATTGGATTCCGCAACATGGTCCATATCGATCAATGTCAGACGCCCTACTCCGCTGCGCGCAAGTGCTTCTGCAGCCCAGGACCCTACACCTCCAATTCCAACCACGGTGACATGCGCACGACGCACAAGTTCAGCCGACCCAACACCGACCAGGCGGTCAAGTCCGGAAAAGCGTCTGGCCACATCGACCTCGTCCGTACCGGACCCATTCCCCAAAGACGGTGAAGACACGTGACGCAAATCCCCTACTTGAACCGAGCCAGTCGGTCTTTGGCGGCAACGGCAGCCTCGGTACCCGGATGCGTCGTAACGAGTTGTTCCAGCGTTTTACGCGCGCCTTTGTTGTCTTTTATTTCCAGCTGGCAGTTGGCAATCGCCAGCATGGCTTCCGGCACCCGAACATGGTCTGGCGTTTGTGCAACCAGAAACCGGAAGTTGGCCATGGCCTCTTTATAGTCTTTGGTCGCATATTGCGCATTGCCTAACCAGAACAGTGCCGACGGACGGTAGCCACTTTGTGGATAGCGGTTCAGAAAATCCACGAAGACAACTTGCGCATTGGCAAACTCGCCTGTGCGAAAAATCGCCAACGCTGCTTCATAGTCCTTCTTTTCCCCGGGATCCGCAAGAAACTCCCGCCCATCCACAGTCACCCGTGCGGGCTCCAATTTGCGCAACCGGTCATCCGTGGCTTGCAAAACGTCTTTTTGCCGACGCTGCAACTCCGCCACATCCTTGGCCATCTGCTCATCTTGACCACGCAACTTTGCCAGATCAGCACGCGAGATTTCCAACTGATTTTGCAAATCGACAAGTCCTCTTCGAACTTGCTCACCCTCTTCAGTGGCACGGCGTGTCTCTTCGGAGATTTTCTGCTCCAAATCACGCTTGAGCACTTCAATTTGCTCCCGAAGTTCCTGGTTGGTCTGGCGCAATTCCAAAATAGCCCTTCGGGCCTCTTCATCGTCAAAAAGCCCTGCCGATGCACTGCCAAAGCATGCCATCAGCAAGACCGCAACACCAATGCGAACCTGCCGCATGGCGGGAAAACATGACACGGTTCTCATCGGTAGCTAATTTCAGCTCGGCGATTTTTTTCCATCGCTGCCTCGGTTCCACCCAATACTGCGGGCTTTTCCTTGCCAAAACTCACCGCTTCCATCTGGCTTTCAGCGACCCCCAGCAAGCCCAGTGCGCGCCTCACGGCTTCGGCACGTTTTTGCCCCAAGGCCAGGTTGTACTCGCGTCCACCGCGCTCGTCGGTATGCCCTTCAATCGCAACCTTACGGGCCTTGTCAGATTTGATAAAACGGGCATGCGCTTCGATCACCGACTGGAACTCTGGACGGATGACAAAGCTGTCGTAATCAAAATAGACAATTCGACTGGTGGCTTGCAACGCGCTGTCCTTGCCATCCTGTCCAAGATCTACCCCTGTGCCCCCCCCCTTACCGACGGCAGAGCTATCGGCTTTACCACCATCGGTAGTAGAGGATGGGGTTGAAACAGCAGCGCCCGCCTTATCCTCCACCGGGACATTGTCCAACTTGATGGCCGATCCGCAGGCTGACAACAAAGCGGCTACTGCAACCGCCAATACCAATCGATTCATCCCATACTCCTTGTTAGATTGAAACTATTTTTGCATCGGGCCCCAATCGGGCTCCCGAATGTCTCCATTTCGACCAGCCAAACGGGCTTTTATCTTTCCGTCCAGCGTTGTTGTCATCAAAGCCTCACGGCCTTGCTGCTGCGTAGCGTAAATGACAAGGCGGCTATTGGGTGAAAAGCTGGGGTTCTCATCCGCTGCCGTATCGGTGATCGCATTGGTCACACCAGAAGCCAGATCCATCACATGCAATTTGAAGGCTCCACTGACACGTGAAATATAGGCAAGCCACCGCCCATCCGCACTCACCGCCGGTGAAATGTTATAGGTCCCACTGAACGTCACGCGCTCAGGGCTACCGCCCGCAGTCGACATCCGGTAAATTTGCGGAGAACCACCTCGATCACTGACGAAATAAATGGTCTTGCCGTCGGCTGCAAATGTAGGCTCGGTGTCGATGGCGCTGGACTGTGCCAAGCGCCGTGGCTCACCGCCAGTAGCCTCCATGAGGTACAGCTGCGATCCACCATCACGGCTCAACGTGACCGCAAGCGTCTTGCCATCTGGTGACCAGGCCGGCGCACTGTTGGACCCTTTGAAATTGGCGACCAGGCGACGCTTGCCAGTGGCAAGATCATGCACATAGACGACCGGTTTGCGCGATTCAAAGGAAACGTAAGCCAACTGACTACCATTGGGCGCCCAAGACGGAGAAATGACAGGCTCACCGCTGTTCAAGGCACTTTGCGCGTTTTCACCGTCAGCATCTGCCACCCACAAATGATACGCCTGGCCAGCTTTAGTGACGTATGCAATGCGTGTTGCAAACACACCTTTGTCACCGGTCAATTTCTCGTACACAAAATCCGCTATCTGGTGGGCCACGAAACGCAGCTCCCCCGCAGTCGCCAAATAACTTTGCCCTCCAAGATCTCCAAGATCCTGTCCGCGAACCACATCCCAAAGACGAAAGCGCACATCAAACCGCCCATCGGCCAAGCGAGTCACACTACCAGTGACTAGAGCATCAGCCCCTTTTTGACGCCACGCTGAAACATCAGGACGGGCGATTTCATCCAAAGACACGCCGCCGCTTTCCACACCTCTGAATTGACCGCTACGCTCCAAATCAGCAAGAACAATGGCAGATATTTTCTGCGGAGCGGCACCTTCACCGCGAAATGTAGCCGCTGCAATGGGAAGCTGCGTCAATCCCACACCAGATACCTCCACGCGGAACTGAGCGCTAGCCCCAAAACTCAGCAGCGCAATCCAAAAACCCAGCAGAAACTTATTCATTGTTTGCAAATCATCCCAATCTATTAACCACCATATCGGCGCCACCCAAACTTTGACGGTAGCCTTCCGCAGAAAGCACTTGATGGGTTTGTTGGCGCTCTTTCACCTGATCCGCGTTTTTTGATTCCTGTGCCCGACTTGATTCAGGGTGCCACAAATGGTAAACCTCGGTTGCACAAAAACCGTTCTTTCGCTTCAATCCAAAGTTGTGCAAGCGCAGAACAAAATCTGCGTCTTCATGACCCCAACCCACAAAAGACTCATCAAACCCATTGATCGCTTCAAAGTCCGCACGCCATACCCCCATGTTACAACTGCGAATGCCGCGCCATACAAAGCCAGGCTGCTTCCTGAACGCGAAGTCTGGCAAACGTAGCAAGCCTGTCAGTTTACTCGCATCACCTGTCCATCGTTTCTTTATCCAATAGCTCGGGGAACAACCAGAAACGGAGACGTTAGTGGACACGATTTCCCTTGTGAAAATTTCGGACAATAACACTCTGCTGCCATTGACAAAGCAACCTTGCTCCATCAAGCGCCTGTGCTGGCGCACAAAGTCAATTTCAGGGATGCAATCCCCATCGAGAAAGACAATGTAATCACCTTGCGCGACTGAAACGCCTCGATTGCGAACGCGGGACGCCGTAAAACCGATATCAGGGTGCCACACATGGGTAAGTTGCCTGCCGAAAGTTGAAGCAGCTGTTTGAATGGAATCCCTGTGCGTCTGAGAGGACCCATCATCGGCAATAATGAGTTCGAAGCCCTTGTCATTCTGCTGTGCAAGGCCCCGCAGCACCTGCCTCAAAGCATCGCTGCGGTTGTAGGTGGTCACGACCACGGAAATCAGATGGGTTGGAGGCATTTTGGAATAGACTACGCGGCTTGAACGCAAGTGCCGTCTATTCTGCGGCACCCACAACACAAACAATCCCGCTTCGTGCCCACGGCACTGCATACACTTTGTATCGTATCACTATCGATGACCCAGATTTCTGTCTACATCATTGCTTTTAACGAGGCAGAAAAGGTACGCGCAACGATAGAAAGCGTTCGCTGGGCGGACGAAATCATTGTTGTGGACTCCTGGAGCACCGATGGCACCGCCGATATCGCCACCCAACTAGGCGCACGGGTGGTGCAGGTCAAGTTCAATGGTTTTGGCGACCTGCGAAACCAGGCCATTTCGGCCTGCTCGCATGGGTGGATATTCAGCCTGGATGCCGATGAACGGTGCACTCCCGAGGCTGCTGCAGAAATTAAGTCAATCACTGAAAATGCGAGTTCGCTGGATGCCTATTGGACACCCCGTCGCAACTACTTTATGGGGCGTTGGATTAAACATTCAGGCTGGTATCCCAACTACCGGCAACCGCAGTTGTTTCGCAAAGGCGCCATGCAATACGACCTGAAACCGGTGCATGAGGGCTACGTGCTCCAGTCCTCCAGACCCGTCGGCCATATGCAAAATGCGATTTGGCAGTTTCCCTTTAAGAACATGAGCGAAGTCATGCACAAGGCGAATCGCTATTCTTCGCTTGGTGCTGAAAAAATCAAGCACAAAAAAATCTCCATGGGCTCTGCGCTCGTGCATGGTTTGTGGTCCTTTTCGAAACACTATTTTTTCAAACTGGGCTTCCTGGATGGATGGGCAGGATTTGTGATTGCGTTTGGCAATTTTGAAGGTACGTTTTATCGGTATGTGAAGGCGATTGAAATTCAAAAAGGAACCACTTGGCAAGCACCAACACAGATACATGACCGTCCTAAAGTAAATGCCTAGAGAGGTCACGCGACCTGACGGTCCAATTTTTCCTAAATCAAGCACCGCTCCAATGCATGCGCAGCCTTCTCCTTGGCATCTCAGGCAAGTTTTAATTTGCTTCGTGGCTCTTTCAGTGAGTTTTCCAATTGCTTGGATCAGCCTTGCAAAAGTATTTTTATTCGTCTTTGGCTTAGCGTATCTGGTCATCAATCATCTTTCGGATCAAAGGGACTCTACGCTATCAAACTATTGGGCTCCAAGGGTTGTTCTCGCAGGAACAGTCACCTTCTTCATCAGTCTAACGTGGACCAGTGTCGATATGGACATCGCACTATTGGCACTGGTCAAACATGCCAAACTAGTGGAAATACTGCTGCTGATGAGTCTCATCCGAACTGCAGGTGAGGCGCGAAATGCAATTGCAGCATTTACAGCAGGTCAGGCATTTCTTCTGGCGAGCTCTTGGCTACTGGCTCTTGGAATACCACTCCCATGGGTTACTGATCCCATCGGAAAATACGTTGTATTTTCCACGTATCTTGACCAATCCATCATGTTCGCTACTGCAGCTGCCGTGTTCTGGCATCTTCGTTCCGACTATTTGAAGCCAGGTTGGGTATCCGGCTCATTTGCAATCGCAGCGGTTATTAACGTGCTGCTGCTTCTCGAAGGACGCACCGGGTATGCCGTGGCATTGACAGTGCTCTCGTTGTCGGTGATGTGGGCCATGCCAAAACGCATTCGCCTGATTACCCTGATTATCACGCCAGTGGTAGTATTAACAGGGTTATCGCTAGGATCGTCACAGGTTCAAGGCCGCATATCCAAAATATTGGACGAAAGCCAGAGTTACTCCAAACAAGTGGAAACGGATAGTTCCTCAGGGTGGCGATTAAACGCATGGCATCGCTCCATTCAGGCCATAGCGGAAAGCCCTTGGCATGGTCATGGCGTGGGCAGCTGGGCCATCACCGTAAAACGGCTGCAAGGCAACTCTGCCACAAAAACTTTTGGTAGTGGCAATGCAAGCAATCCGCATCAAGAGTATTTGCTTTGGGGGGTGGAGCTTGGTGTCGGAGGCGTTTTGTTGTTCGTTGCCTTATTATTGGCCTGTTTACGCGATGCACAATATTTCCCAACCTCTGTACAACGCGCACTTTGCTCTGTCATTGCAGCAATGGCTGTTGCCTGCTTATTCAACTCAGCGGTATACGACGACTTAATGGGCGATTATTTCTGCATCACGGTGGGACTGCTGATGGCCTTGGGTATCAGAACCCAGGGAGATCCATCAAATAACACACCAGGGGTCCCAGTATTGCATCAACCGTTGGGTGCAACGTGAGTAAAGAAAAATTGAACGTATCACCTGCAGGCGCAGAGCTGCCCCCCATGGGCTTAATTAACCGCCTTCGGCAATTTTTGCCCTACTTTGGAACCCTTCCTGGCACCTGGATAGTCGTTGCACTGGGCGCAATCGTCGGCGCAACGACTGAACCCATGATCCCTGCACTCCTCAAACCGCTGCTGGATCGTGGATTTCAGCAGGGTTCGCTGGCAATATGGACGGTTCCTGTAACCCTCCTGCTGTTATTTGGTGTCCGGGGATTGGCTGGTTATGTCTCCCAAATCGGCCTGACCAAAATTACAAACCACGGTTTGCTTGCAATGCGCAAAGACATGTTCAACACCATTCTTGATGGTCACATGAAGATGTTTGCCGATCAGAGTTCCAGTGCACTTTCCAATACGGTGGTGTACGAAGTGCAAAACGGATCGGTGATGCTGGTCAACTCATTGCTGAGCCTCACACGCAACGGCCTCACACTGATGGCGCTTACAGGTTACCTCTTGTATCTCAACTGGAAGCTTACGCTGATTGTTGCCGCAGTATTCCCGGCCGTTGCATTGGTCATGCGCATATTGACCCGCCGCCTGCATAGTCTCACCAAGACAAACCAGCACGCAACCGATGACCTGGCCTATGTTGTAGAAGAAAATGTAATGGCGCACAGGGACATTCGCCTATATGCAGCACAAGCTGCGCAAGCCGAACGCTTCAACCATCTCAGTGAGAAGCTGCGCCGTCTGGCCATGAAATCAACCGTTGCAGGTGCGGCCATGACGCCCATGACGCAGATGCTTGCGGCTGTTGCTCTCTCCGCTGTCATTTCCGTTGCATTAATTCAAAGTGCCAGCAGCGGGACTTCTGTAGGTGAATTCGTTGCGTTTGTTACCGCAATGCTAATGATCATTGCACCTATACGTCAGCTTTCAGAAGTTTCCAGCCCGATTACCAAGGGCCTGGCTGCGCTGGAGCGTGCCCTTGCCTTGATTAAACTGACGCCAGCGGAAACCGAGGGAGAGTTCATCAAAGTGCGTGCGAATGGAGACATTCGATTTGAGCAGGTCAATGTGCAATATTCTCCCGAGTCAGCGCCAGCCATTCGTGCATTAGACTTCTCCATCAAATCCGGTGAGACTATTGCTTTGGTTGGCTCATCCGGTTCTGGCAAGACGACTCTGGTAAATCTGCTACCTCGGTTTGTTGACATGACCTCTGGACGAATTTTTGTGGATAACCATGATATTCGCGAGTGGTCTCTCAAATCATTGCGCTCTCAATATGCATTTGTAAGCCAACACGTAGTGATGGTTAACGACAGTATTGCCGCCAACGTATCTCTCGGCGAGACGATAGATCGAACCAAAGTTATCCAGTGTTTGGATGCGGCCAATCTTTTGACCATGATTGAATCCCTTCCAGAAGGGATTGATACCGTGGTTGGACACAACGCAATGCAACTCTCTGGTGGTCAACGACAGCGACTGGCAATTGCAAGAGCCCTGTACAAAAATGCGCCCATTTTAATTTTGGATGAGGCAACTTCGGCCCTGGATGCCGAGTCTGAACGCGCCGTACAAAACGCGCTGCAAAATCTGATGCATCAGAGAACAACTCTGATCATTGCCCATCGGCTTTCGACGGTAATGCACGCCGACCGTATTGTGGTAATGAATGCGGGAGAAATCACTGAAACTGGCACTCACCAAGAACTCATGGCGAGCAATGGTTCCTATTCCCGTTTATACCAACTCGGCCTGGGTGAACCTACTCCTGTTTAACGCGCAGCGTAGCCGTTTCATTGCGTATCAGTACAAACACTGCGCAGGTAAATCTGTTCTTGCTGCGCAGCAATTTCAGACCACAAGTAAGCCCCTACAAATGAGACTCCAGCGAGAACAAGAGCCTCTTTGAGCGCATCGTCAAACAGTGCTTTTTTGATTCCATTGGCTATATCGGCGGGATCTCGTGGATTGTTCAAAATCAGTGCCTGCACTCCATCGCACAACAGACCAGAAATGCCGCAGTAGCTTGCATTGCTAACAACCACAGGAACGCCATGTGCCATGGCTTCCAGCACCACCATGGCAAAGGTGTCTTCCAACGTGGGATGGGTTAGGCAATCTGCTGCACAGTAGGCATCTGATACATCCTTCATCGCGCCCAAAAAAAAGACCCGAAGACCCACTCCACTTGCATTCACTCGATCACGAAATGCAGGTATTTGTGCCGCATTACCAACGACCACTAAAAAAACGTTGTCTGGCAATTGCCGTAAAGCCTCAATCAAGGCCGCCAGTCCCTTTTTTTGATAATCATTGCCCACAAACAGTACGCACTTCCCCTCCAATGGCAAACCAAGCCGCGTTCGCGCTGCCCGCTTCGCCGTGGTACTGGTGGGGCCTGGCACATTCGAAACACCTGGCGTCACGACGACCATTGCTTGTACAACAGCAGGATATGTCTGGGCCATGATGGCCTGCAGACTGGTGGAAGTTACAACAACACGGCGATTGCCATGCATCGAGTACCGGCAATGCTCAAGCCACAAGTACACCAGCAATCGCGGACTGGTGACTACTTTGAACCAGCGCAATGCCAGCCGCCAGGCAGTGCGGCTATGGAAAAGAGTGTATTTAATCGGCAGCACATGCACCGTCTGAACTTGCCCATGCCAGGTATTTTCGTGAGAATGAACCACATCAAAACCTCGGCGAGTGGCCCACCACGTTGCGGCCGCATACCAAAGTTGATTGACCCATCGGGGTCGCCTCAGAGGCATCCATATCTTGTGGTAGGTCACCCCCGGAAACTCGTGGTTGATGTTTTGCGCAAAAACATGCATTTCATGCCGTTGCGCCAACTGCTCCACCAATGCGATTGAATAGCGCTCCGCGCCACCTCCTGTCGACAGGAAATCACGGTTCAACACCGCAATTCGCAAGCGTTTGCCGATTATGCTGGCTTCAATCATGCGCGCCGTCGGTCTTCATACGCCGTTGCCATTTTGAGCCACAAAGCAAATCGGGTAACAGTCCTGGGAACCGGAACCCTTGGCAAACGCATCAGGTCTTCGTGTGTATGGCAGCGGCTTCGTTGGGTAGTGGTTGCGGTGTCGTAACCCGTTTCCTGCACCATATCGGCATGCTCCGGTGCATAGTCGCCATAGGGGTAGCAGAAGTGTTTTACAGCTGCACCTATGCAATCCTCCAGCTCCACTTTGCCTAGGATGATTTCTTGCCTGGCCGCAGACGCCTCCATTTGCGTCAAATGCACATGGTGCCGAGTATGCGCTCCCACTTCCTGGCCACCAGCCACCCATTGGCGCAAATGGTCCTTCGACATGAGCGGAGCCTGGGGAATTCCAACTTTTTGGTCCCATTCGTTGGCTTTTCCGAGCATCTGACTTACTGCGTAGCAAGTGGAAGAATAACCATATCGACTCAAAACAGGCAATGCATTGCTTAGGTTATTCAGATATCCGTCATCAAACGTAATACCAAACACCTTACCCAAACGCTCCCCGCGCAAATAGGGGAGCAAGGCTGTCATGGAGAGCCCTTGATAACCAAGCAAACTCAAAAATCCCATTTGCCGCTCAAAATCTGTAACCGAGACAGACAAACTGCGAAAAGGCGTTCCCTTTGGCCGCGCTGCGCCAATCTGGTGGTACACCAGAATGGGAATTGGGGAAAGATTGTTTGATGTAAGACTCACCATGTCTACTGAACTGGAAACAGAGCTATCACATCAACACAATATCGTACTGTTCCTGCCCCATCGCCGCTTCGCTTTGCAGCGACACCGGTTTGCCGATGAATTCGCTCAAACCGGCCAAATGCTGGCTTTCTTCATCCAGGAACAGTTCGATGACTTTGGGGGATGCCACCACGCGAAACTCGCGGGGGCTGAACTGGCGGGCTTCGCGCAGGATTTCGCGGAAGATGTCGTAGGTGACGCTGCGGGCAGTTTTGACATTGCCTTTGCCCTCACACACCGCACAAGGCTCACACAGCATGTGCGCCAGTGAATCGCGGGTGCGTTTGCGGGTCATTTCGACCAAGCCCAGTTGCGAAAAACCGCCGACCATGGTTTTGACACGGTCTCGGGAGAGCTGCTTCTTGAACTCAGCCAAAACCGCTGCCCGGTGGTCGTCGCGCACCATGTCGATGAAATCCGCGATGATGATTCCACCCAAATTACGCAAACGCAGTTGCCGGGCAATGGCTTGCGCCGCCTCCAGGTTGGTTTTGAAAATGGTGTCGTCAAAATTGCGCGCACCCACATAACCGCCGGTGTTGACATCCACGGTGGTCAGCGCCTCCGTCTGGTCCACAATCAAATAACCGCCCGATTTGAGGTCTACCCTGCGACCCAGGGCTTTGGCAATTTCTTCGTCAATGGAATACAAGTCGAAAATGGGCCGCTCGCCCTTGTAATGCTGCAGCTTCTCGACGGCCATCGGCATGAATTCGGCGCCAAAGGCCTTGAGGGACTCGAACTGCTCGCGCGAATCCACTTTGATGGTCTGGGTGGACTCACCCACCAGGTCGCGCAGCACACGCTGCAGCAAGCTCAAGTCCTGGTGCAGCAGGCTTTGCGGCGGTAGCCGCACCGAGGCATCCTTGATGCGAGCCCAGGCCTTGCGCAAATAACCTATGTCTTCGGACAACTCCGCATCGGAAGCGTCCTCGCCATTGGTCCGCAAAATAAAACCACCCCCTTGGGAGCCAGCCAATCGCTGCATGCGCGAACGAAGCTCGTCGCGTTGGGCTGTGGGAATTTTTTGCGAAATGCCAATGTGGTCGTCCTGTGGCAAAAAAACCAGGAGCCGTCCCGCGATACTGATTTGCGTGGACAACCTGGCTCCCTTGGTGCCAATAGGGTCCTTGATAACCTGCACCAGCAGCGCCTGTCCTTCAAACACCTGTCTTTCAATGGGGATCTGGACCTGATTGGCGCGGGACTCGGACAAAGACTCACCGGCAGCCGGGGGATGCCATACGTCGGCCACATGCAAAAAGGCAGCACGCTCCAAGCCGATGTCGATGAACGCCGACTGCATGCCAGGCAACACGCGGGCCACTTTGCCCAGGTACACATTGCCCACCAAGCCCCGCTCCAGGGTGCGCTCCAGGTGCAACTCCTGAACGGCACCGTTCTCTACAACAGCCACACGGGTTTCCTGGGGAGACCAGTTGATCAAGATGTCTTGTTGCATGCAAAGCCTACGGTGCGCAGTGCTTGCGCGGTTTCAAACAAGGGAAGACCCATGATGCCAGAATAGCTGCCACTGATGCGGGCAATGAAAGCCGCCGCCTTGCCCTGTACCCCATAGGCCCCGGCTTTGCCCATGGGTTCGCCACTGGCAACATACGCGGCAATGTCCACCTCGCTCATGGGTGCAAACGTCACCCGCGATTCACAGCAAGCCTGCGCCGTCTTGCCTGCCCAGCCGACGGCAATGGCGGTGAAGACCCGATGGGTTCGGCCCGAGAGTGCTCGTAACATGCGTTGGGCGTCCTGAGCATCTGCGGGCTTCCCCAGAATGGTGCGCCCGAGCGCCACGGTGGTATCTGCACACAAAATAGGAGCGTTTAGGCCTCCAACCCTTTCCCAGCGCGCGCTAGCAGCTATCAATTTAAGAGCAGTCACGCGCTGTACATACGCCTTGGGTGCCTCATGTGGCCGAACCACTTCCAGTGCTTCAGCGTCTTCGTCGGGGGTCGGCAATAACAACTCGTGCGCGATGCCCAGTTGCGTCAACAGCTCGCTGCGGCGCGGGCTTTGGGAGGCCAGGTAAATAAAGTCACTCACGATGGTAAGGGTGGTTGGCATTGATGGACCACGCGCGGTACAACTGCTCGATCAGCAAGACCCGGGCAAAAGCATGTGGCAAAGTCATGTCCGACAGGCGGATACGCTCATGCGCCGCTTGGCGGAACGCGGGGTCGATACCGTCCGGGCCACCAATCACCAGTGCCACATCACCGCCCCCCATTTGCCAGTCCGTGAGTCTGGCTGCCAGTGCATTGGTCGTCAGGTTGGTGCCCCGCTCGTCCAGCGCCACAATGCGTGCACCCCTGGGTATGGCCGCTTCAATGCGCGCACGCTCAGCGGCATACAGCGTTTCCAGGGTTTTGGAACCCCTGGGCTCGGTTTTGACCGCCTTGAGTTCTACCTTCAACTCATGCGGAAACCGCTTGGCGTAGTCGTCCCATGCGGTCTGCGCCCAATCGGGCACCCGCTGCCCCACCGCAACAATCACCAACCTCACGGTTCAATCAGGCTTTGCGAGCGGCGGGCTTTTTGGCTGCAGCCTTCTTGGCCGCGACCTTGGCTACCGTCTTGGCAGGCGCTTTCACGACCACTACCTTGGTGGCTACTTTGACGACGGCCTTGGCCGCTGCTTTTTTGGCAGGCGTCGCTTTGACAGCAGCAGTTTTGCTTGCTGCGGATTTCACCGCTACGGTCTTACTGGCTGCAGGTTTGCGAGCTACCGGCTTGCTGTCCGCAACGGGCGCTTCTGGTGCTGCTTTTGCAGCGGCCTTTTTTGCGGGAGTTTTTGCCGCGGCAGTCTTTTTCAGCTGCGCTTTGGACGGGAAGGCTTCAGCAACACCTTTCTTAGCGGCGTTGGAGCGGCGCAGGCTGCCTTCCGGCTTCGCAGCCTCTTTAGCCGCCTTGGCAGATTCGGCCACAGCAGGCTTGGAGGCACCAAACTTCAGGCGCACGGGCTTTTCGCCCCACAGCTCTTCCAGGTTGTAGTAGGTGCGAAAACTGGGCTGCATGATATGCACCACAGCCTGACCGCAGTCCACAATGATCCACTCTCCATTGTCTTCGCCTTCCACGCGTGGCTTGGAAAAACCGGCATCGCGCACGGCATCGCGCACACTGGCTGCCAAGCCTTTGGTCTGCCGGTTGGATGTGCCGGAGGCTACGATCACCCGCTCAAACAAGGGAGACAGGTGCTCGGTGTCAAACACCTGAATATCCTGGGCTTTCACGTCTTCAAGTCCATCGACGATGGCGCGTTGGAGTTTTTGTATGTCTTTTTTTGCAACC
>MESI01000002.1 GCA_001770935.1 Burkholderiales bacterium RIFCSPLOWO2_12_FULL_61_40
ACGGATGATCTGCACGGTGTCACCTTTCACGCGGTAGGGCACAACGTAGTTTTCATGCACTACCAGTTCACGGGTGCCGGGTACCCGACCGGGGCGACCCAGCGCGGGGAACGACACCAGCAACTCTGTTTTTTCCTTGATTTCCCCGACGAATGAGCTGGCGCGGGTGGGGTTGTCTTGCGCAATATAGGCGGCAATTTGATCCAGATTTTCAAGCGCCTTGCGTGTCCAGCGAAGCTCCACGCTCAGTGCCCGTATTTGGCGTACACGGCGCGTACTTCTTCAGCCGTGGCAAATTCACCCCGATCAGCCTCTTGCAGGCCGGCCTGTATATCCGCGATCTGCCATTGCTCCTGACTGACATAGCTTTTCAAAGCCTCCACAGTCAGGAAGCTTTTGCTGCGGCCGGTGGCTTGCACCAGTTGCTCCAGCTGGCCATGCAGCTCGATAGGGAGACGAACATTGAGGATTTTTTCGGTGGTGGACATGGGCACAATCTCCTGCATCATGGCACTGCAGTGTACGTCATACAAACGTTGCAAGCACTCAACTTATCGCAACAACACATCTTGCAAATTGACCATGAGTTGGTCGCGCAGCGTTGCGACCTTGCCTTACGCCTCGTTCAAACTTAGTAGCAAATCCTCAAGCCAAAAGTGCCTCTAGCCCGCGCAGACTATACGCAAGAAGCTGCCAAAACAATAGCAAAAGTACCACCCAAGAGTTACTTCAAACCCAGCGGGTCATGCGCCTTGCCGTCCCCAATCAACTGCCCCATTTTGAAGATCCCACTGACCCGCAATACGGGTTGACCGTCGGCGGTCACCAGGCCCTGGCCGAAGAGCATGTTGCGGGTGGTTTTGAGGACGTCGCCTTCGCCTTGCACCCAGGCGCCCAGCGGGGAGGCGCCCATGTAGTCCATTTGCAGGCTGATGGTGGGCAGGAAGCGGCGTTCCATCTCGAACTGGTACATGGCGGCGCAGGGGATGAGCATGTCGGCGAAGGTGGCCATCATGCCGCCGTGGCAGATTTTCAGGGGGTTGGTGTGGCGCTCTTCCACGCGAAAGCCTTCGGGGATGTTGAGTGCGGCCTCGGGGGCGATGTCGTCAAAAGCTGGGGGGGATGGTGTGTAGCGCATAGCGCACCATGCTAGCGCCACAGGGCGTTCATGGTCTGGGCAAAGTCCCGTGCGAGACTGGGCCACAGCGCGGTGGGGTTGGCGGGCTGGCCCGCCACAAACACCGCTTGCGGTTTGGCGTCGGGGCTGGAGAACAGCAGGGCGTCCAGCACATGGTCGCCGGGCACGCCCAAGAGCGCGGGGGCCTGGGTGTCCAGCACCACAAAATCGGCGCGATGGCCCACGCCAATCGCGCCCAGCGGCTGGGCCGTGGCGGCGTGGCCACCGGCCAACGCGGCCTCGAACAGGTTGGCCGCCGTGCTGGCGCTGGCGCCTTGCTGGGCGGCCACATTGCGCTTGCGTTGCGTGAGGCGCTGGGAATACTCCAGCAGGCGCAGCTCTTCGGTCCAGCTGCGGGTGACATGGCTGTCCGAGCCGATGGACCAATGGCCGCCCAGGGCCGCGTAGCCCGAATAGTCGAACACGCCGTCGCCCAGGTTGGCTTCGGTACTGGGGCAAATGACGATGGATGCGCCCGCCTGTTGCACGCCCTGCAGCTCGGCGGCTGTGGTGTGGGTGGCGTGGACCAGGTTCCAGCGGGCGTTCAGGGGCAGGTTTTCCAATGCCCATTCAATCGGTCTGCGCCCGGTGTGGGTGATGCAGTCTTGCACTTCCTGGGTTTGTTCGGCAATGTGCAGGTGCACCGGCAAGTGGTGGGTGTTGGCAAACGCTGCCACTTCATTGAGCGCAGCACCGTCGGCTGCGCGCAGGGAGTGCAGCGCCACGCCCACATTGAAGTTCGCCAGCCCGCGCACCTGCATTTGCAGGTCGTCCACCAGGCGCAGGATGCTGTCGGGCGTAGAGGCAAAACGCTGCTGATCGTCGCGCAGGCCCGCCGCGCCAAAACCCGAGCGCATGTACAGCGTGGGCAAGAGCGTGAGGCCCATGCCCACGCGCTGCGCCGCGCGCACCAGCGCCAGCGACATGTCCAGCGGGTCGGCATAGGGCTGGCCCGCCACGGCGTTGTGCAGGTAGTGGAATTCACAGACCTGGGTGTAGCCTGCCGCCAACAACTCTGCGTACAGCAGGGCCGCGATGTGCTCCAGTTGCTCGGGGCGGATGCGTTGGGCGGCGGAGTACATGCGGTCGCGCCAGCTCCAGAAGTCGTCGCTGGCCGCGCCTGCGGTCCCGCCCCGGCGCTCGGTCAGGCCGACGATGGCGCGCTGAAAGGCGTGGCTGTGGGCGTTGACCACGCCGGGTAGCACCGGGCCCGCCAATGGCAGCGCGCCGATGCGGTCGGGCACTGCGGTGTCGGGCGCGATGCCGCACCAGCGGCCCGCCGCGTCCACCGACAGCAGCACGTCCCGCGCCCAGGCACCCTGCACCCAGGCCTGGCGGGCGAAAAAGCGTTGGGACGCTCGGGGTTCCGTGGTATCCGAGGGACTAGTTTGATGAGTGGGCATAGAGTTCCTGGCAGGCTTGCAAGGCCGCCACCATCATGGTTTGAAGCAGGGGCTGGATTTTTGAAGCTTGGGCCACGTCGTAGGCAAACGGCGCCGTCTCCTGCATATACAGGTACTGGCACATTTCCAGTTGCACGGCGTGCACCCGCTGGGATGGCGCGCCGTAGTGGCGGGTGATATAGCCGCCCTTGAAGCGGCCATTGAGCACATGGCTGACCTGGCCGCTCTTCTCACACACGCGGTCAAGCGCCTGGGCAATGCTGGCGTCGGCGCTCTGGCCGCTGGCGGTGCCGATGTTCAGGCCCGGCAAGCTGCCTTCAAACAGCCAGGGAATCTGGGAGCGGATGCTGTGGGCGTCCCACAACAAGGCGTAGCCGTGCACCGCCTGGATGCGTGCCAGCTCCGTGGCCAGGGCCGTGTGGTAGGGCTGCCAGTAGGCCTCGCGGCGGCGCACGCGTTCTTCGGCAGTGGGCTCACAGCCCGCCTGGTACAGCGCGTCGCCGGTGAAAAAGCGCGTGGGGCACAGCTCGGTGTTGGAGGCGCCGGGGTACATGGGTGCGTCGTCGGGTGGACGGTTCAGGTCGATCACGTAGCGCGAGGTACGCGGCATGAGCACGCTGGCGCCCAGCTCCGGCTGGCCGTCCAACAAAAAGTCATACAACTGGGCCAGGTGCCAGTCGGTGTCCTCCACGGCCAGGGCGCGGGGTACGTAGGTGCTCTGCAACTCGGGTGGAATCTCGGTGCCGATGTGCGGCATGCTGACCAAAAGCGGGCCAGTGCCGCGGTGCAAAGTGAAGGTCATCGGGCTTCCCCTTTAAAAATGGTTTGAATCGCCGGGTTGGCCCCCAGCGCGTAGGCCAGTTGGGCCGGGCGCTGCACGTCCCACAGCACAAAGTCGGCGCGTTTGCCGGGGGCCAGCACACCCCGGTCGCGCAGGCCCAGGGCCTGTGCGGCGTGGCGGGTGACGCCGGCCAGCGCTTCTTCGGGCGTAAGGCGAAACAGGGTGCAGGCCATGTTGAGCATGAGCAAGAGCGAGGTGCAGGGCGAGCTGCCGGGGTTGCTGTCGGTGGAAATGGCGATGGGCACGCCCTGGCGGCGCAGCAGGTCCACCGGGGGCAGCTGGGTCTCCCGCAAAAAGTAAAAGGCACCGGGCAAGAGCACGGCCACGCTACCCGCCGCTGCCATGGCGCTGGCGCCCTCCTCTGACAACCACTCCAGATGGTCGCAACTGCTGGCGCCAAAACCGGCCGCCAGGGCCGCGCCACCGCTGTCGCTGAGCTGTTCGGCATGCAATTTGACGCCCAGGCCCAAGGCCCGTGCGGCTTCAAACACCCGGGCCGTCTGGGCCGGGCTGAAGGCGATGCGTTCACAAAAGGCATCCACCGCGTCCACCAGGCCTTCGGCATGCAACACGGGCAGCATGCGCAAGACCTCGGCGATGTAGTCGTCTGCACGCCCGGCGAACTCGGGCGGCAAGGCGTGCGCGCCCAAAAAGGTGGTGCGGATGTCCACCGCGTGGGCCTGCCCCAGCGCGCGCGCCACCTGCAGGCATTTGCGCTCGTGCGCCAGCGCCAGGCCGTAGCCGGACTTGATCTCCACCGTGGTCACGCCCTCGGCCATCAGTTGCTGCAAGCGTTTGGTGCTTTGGGCGGTCAACTCCTGCGGTGTGGCGGCGCGGGTGGCGGCCACCGTGGACGCGATGCCGCCGCCGCTGCGGGCAATGTCTTCGTAGCTGGCGCCCTGGAGCCGCAACTCGAACTCCTGGGCGCGGTCGCCGCCGTAGACCAGGTGCGTGTGGCAGTCGATGAGGCCTGGCGTGATGAGTGCGCCGCCAGCATCGTGGCGCACCACACAACGGGCTTCCAGGTCGTGGGGCAATGCGGCACGCGGGCCGACCCACAAGACCTGGGCGCCCTGCACCACCAAGGCGGCGTCGGCTACCAGGCCGTAGGGCTGCACCGCGTCGGCCTGCAGCGTGGCCACGCTGCAGTGGGTCCAGAGTTTCAGGGACATAACGCAATCTCCATGCACAGCGCATCGGCGGCCTGTATGCGCACCTGCCCACCGGCTGGCACGGTACGCCAGGCCAGGCTGTGGGCCGGAATGGCCAATGTTTCATGCTCAAAACACACGCTAGCCCCCGTAGACAGTGCGTAAGCAGCTACCAATTTAGGAGCAACAGTAGTCACGGTGAGCACTCCCGCCACGCGCTGCATGCGCCCCGTCGCCTTGCCGCTGCGCAGCATGAGGTTGAAATCCTGGGTAGCGCCGTTCAGCAGATCGCACTGGGTGGGCACGGCACCGTCAAAACACAGGGGCGCGCTGCTGCGCGTCAGCGCATGGGTTTGCGCTCCGGTGGCAGTGTCCAGCGTCAGCCACACACCGGCGCCGCCCAGCACCGTAAACCAGCGCTGCACGCCGTCAAAGCGGGAAAAAGGCCCGCTGGACTCTACCTCGGCCACCGACATGCGCCATACCCAGTCCTGCCCAGGTGCATGGGGGGGCCAGGCCACCAGTTCGCGGGTCACCCCACCGCCGTTGCGCCAGGGGCTGGGCGGGACGTCGGCCAAACGCACTATCTGCCAACTCATAACTGAAACTTGCCGTTGAAGCTGTAGCGCATGCCGGGGTAGACCAGGCGCACCAGGCTGGCCACATGGGCGCCGCTGATTGTGCAGCGCGTCATGAGCAAACAGGGGTCGTTGCGTTTGATCCCCAGCGCCTTGGCCTGCGCGGCGCCGGGCAGGCCGGCTTCGATGGAGTAGCTGGCTTCGGTCAGCGGCGCGTGCTCCAGCAGGTAATGGGTGGGCGTGGTCTGGGTGAAGTCCACGCCCAGGTAGTCGGGGGCCGAGGCCGGGTTGACGTGGCGGTCTTCGTGCTGGATGGACACCCCATCCTCAAAATGCACCATCACCGTATGGAAGAGTTTGGCGCCCACGCGCAGCTTGAAGGCATCCGCCAGGGCCGCGTTGGCACGCACCGCCTCCACCAGCAAAACCTGGGTGCTGTGGGTGTGGCCGCGCGCCTCGATTTCCTCGTGGATGTCGCGCACCGCCAGGGTGCTGGAGATGCGGTGCAGCTGCGCCACCACCGTGCCCGAGCCCTGCACACGGGTGACCACACCTTCCACCGCCAGCTCTTTGACGGCGCGGTTCACCGTCATGCGGCTCACGCCAAACTGCTGCTGCAAGGCCGATTCACTGGGCACGGCGTCGCCCGGTCGCCAGGCCCCGCTGTTGATTTGGGCTTTGACGAAGGCTTTGACTTGCTCGTAGGCGGGGAGTTTGATGTGGGGCATTTGTAGAATAGCCAGTCGGATGGTGGCAACATTCTACAAGTTGTATAGACAACTAATCCATACAGGGAAACCCTTAGCCCCCACCCAGATGCAAGGCGGCAGACGCCCTCTATTCAAGCCAAGGACCGCTGGTAGTGCATGGGCGTCACCGCGTGGCGCTTTTTGAAATGGCGCTGAAAGTGGCTTTGGTCGGCAAAACCCAGTTGCTGGGCCACATCCACCATGGAGTTACCCTGTTTCAACAGCTGTTTGGCCCGGTTGATGCGCTGGTCCAGCAAAAAAGCATGGGGCGTTTGCCCGTAGGCCTGCTTGAAACTGCGGATCAGGTGGTAGCGGCTCAGGCCCGCTACCTGGGCCACGTCGTCCAGGGTGATCTTGTCCTCCAGCTGGTCCAGAATCATCTCCCGCGCCCGGCCCAGCTGGCGCTGGGGTGTGGACGGTGCCAAGCCCACAGCAGCATCGCCTTGCCCGAGCGGCATCAGGAAATCCATCAATTGCGCCTCCAGGCCCCACGCGTCGTCGTCTTCGCGCTCCAGGGCCTCAAACAAAGCGTCAAACTGGGCGTAGGCACGGGCCGCCGGGGAACTGGCGACTGCCAGCGGGCGGTAGTCGCCACTGCGGCTGCCGGGCAGGTCGGCCTGCAGGCCTCCCAGCCAGTGCGCGTCGATGAACAACATGCGGTAGGACCAGGCCTGGTCGGCACGGGGGTTGCAGGAATGCGCGTCGCCGGGGTTGATCACCACCACCGTGCCCTGGTGCAGCGTCTGAAAAGCGCTGCCTTGGCGACAGACCGCCGAGCCTGCATCAATCACCCCCACAGAAAATTCATCATGCGTATGGGTGTGGTAACAGGCCAAAGAATGGTGGGCACGGCGCATTTCCACCTGGGGTAGCAGCGCGCTGCGCCGGAAAATCTGTGAACTCTTCTGATCCATGCGCCGCAAATCCTCGTTTTTGTGCATCAAATAGCTGCCAGCATGCTCAACACCGTCAAGGCCAACAAGACCGCCATGGTGCGATTAAACACCCGCTGGTTCCTGGCCGTAAACAGCCACTGCCCGATCAGTGTGCCCAGCGCGGCCCAGATGGCCACCGATACAAAACACACCACCCCGGAAATGCCGCAAAACACCAGCAACACCGGTATTCCAGCTTGGTCCGCGGTGGCAAACAGGCTGACACCGGAGGAGGCAAACATCCAGGCCTTGGGGTTCAGGCTCTGGGTCCATACCCCTTGCATCAGACCGGCGGAGGCCCCTTCCCGTGCCCCCTCCTGGCGGGTGGCCGGTGGCGCCATCGCAATTTTGGCCGCCAGATACAAGAGGTAGGCCGCCCCCACAAGCTGCAGTGCCTGGCCGATGGCCGGGTTGGCCAAAAACACCAGATTGAGCCCGCTGCCCACCAGCCACACGATGCACACATAACTCACACTGGCGCCCAGCACATGGGGCATGGCCCTGAAAAAACCCGCGCTGGCACCCCGGCTGGCGGCGATCAAATTCACCGGCCCCGGAGAAATGGACCCCAACAGGGTGAATAAACACATGGAAATGAACACCGGCAACATAAGAACTCCTTGGCTGAATGCAGGCGCAGTGTCGGGTTTCCTGCCAAGAATGTATTGAACGAAATTGCGGTCCCTGAGGCAGCACCGGGGCCGCTATGGCGAAGAATTCGCGAACTAGGGTTAACCCGCTATGGCACAAGTTGTATAGACAACTATACTTCGCACATCCTTCAACGATCACATCACTGACCCGGAGTTCGCCATGGCCGATATATCCCCCTCCCCTTACGCCAACGCCCAGGCGCGCCCCGTGCGTGCGCCGCGCGGGTCTGAGCTGCACTGCGCCAACTGGCAGATTGAAGCCGCCTACCGCATGCTGCAAAACAACCTGGACCCCGAGGTGGCCGAGAACCCCGACGCACTGGTGGTCTACGGTGGCATCGGCAAGGCCGCGCGCAACTGGGCGTGTTTTGACGGCATTCTGGACAGCTTGCGCAAGCTGAAAGAAGACGAAACCCTGCTGGTGCAAAGCGGCAAACCGGTGGGCGTGTTCCGCACCCATACCAACGCGCCCCGCGTGCTGATTGCCAACTCCAACCTGGTGCCCAAGTGGGCCAACTGGGAGCACTTCAACGCACTCGACCGCAAGGGCCTGATGATGTACGGCCAGATGACGGCCGGTAGCTGGATCTACATCGGCTCGCAGGGCATTGTGCAAGGCACCTACGAGACCTTTGTCGAGGCCGGGCGCCAGCACTTCAACGGCGACCTGGCGGGCCGCTGGGTGCTCACCGCCGGGCTGGGCGGCATGGGGGGTGCGCAGCCTTTGGCCGCTACCTTTGCCGGGGCTTGCTCGCTCAATATCGAGTGCCAGCAAAGCTCCATCGACTTCCGCCTGCGCACGCGTTATGTGGACGAGCAGGCCACCGACCTGGACGACGCATTGGCGCGCATCGCCAAATACACCGCCGAGAAGAAAGCCGTGTCGATTGCCCTGTGCGGCAACGCAGCCGACATCGTGCCGGAACTGGTGCGGCGTGCCAAGGCGGGCGGCCTGCGCCCCGACATCGTCACCGACCAGACCTCGGCCCACGACATCATCAATGGCTATTTGCCCCGTGGCTGGACCGTGGAACAGTGGAAGGCCGCGCAAAAAGACCCGGCACAACACGCGGCGCTGACCCAAGCCGCCGGTGCATCCTGCGCCGTGCATGTGCAGGCCATGCTGGACTTCCACGCCATGGGCATCCCCACCGTGGACTACGGCAACAACCTGCGCCAGGTCGCCAAGGACTTTGGCGTGGCCAATGCCTTTGATTACCCCGGTTTTGTGCCCGCTTATGTGCGCCCGCTGTTTTGCCGGGGCGTGGGGCCGTTCCGCTGGGTGGCGCTGAGCGGCGACCCCGAAGACATCAAAAAAACCGACGCCAAGATGAAAGAACTGTTCCCCCACCATGCCGGTCTGCACCGCTGGCTGGACATGGCGCAAGAGCGCATCGCCTTCCAGGGCCTGCCCGCGCGCATCTGCTGGATCGGCCTGGGCGAGCGCCACCTGGCCGGGCTGGCCTTCAACGAGATGGTGAAAAGCGGCGAACTCAAAGGCCCCATCGTCATCGGCCGCGACCACCTGGACAGCGGCTCGGTGGCCTCCCCCAACCGCGAGACCGAAGCCATGCAGGACGGCAGCGACGCGGTGAGCGACTGGCCGCTTTTGAACGCCCTGCTCAACACCGCCAGCGGCGCCACCTGGGTCAGCCTGCACCACGGCGGTGGTGTCGGCATGGGCTACTCGCAGCACTCCGGCGTAGTCATCGTGGCCGATGGCACGCCCGAGGCGGCCGAGCGCCTGGGCCGTGTGCTGTGGAACGACCCCGCCACCGGGGTGATGCGCCACGCCGATGCCGGTTACGCCATTGCCGAACAATGTGCCCAAGAACACGGCATGAACATGCCCATGTTTCAATCCACGCCCTAAAAAGGGCGAACTTAAAAAAGGTTACCCCTCTTCAAAATGAATTTGATTCCCCTTAAGGGGGCGGTTTCAAACCGAAGTTAGTTAGATAAAAGGATCAATCAATGAACACCCCAATCACCCTGCGCATCGACCCCGGCCACCTGACGCTGGAGCAACTGCAAGCCATCCACGCGGGTGTCGTCCAGCTGTCACTGCCCGAAGCCAGCCGCGCCATCATCCGCGCCAGCCAGCAGGTGGTGCAACGCGCCGCCGATGGCGATGCGCCGGTCTATGGCGTCAACACCGGCTTTGGCAAGCTGGCCAACCAGCGCATCAGCAAGGCGCAGCTGGAAACCCTGCAGCTCAACCTCATCCGCTCCCACAGCGTGGGTGTGGGCGAACCGCTGGCGCCCGAAATCATGCGCCTCATGCTGGTGATGAAAGCCGCCAGCCTGGCGCGCGGCTACTCCGGTGTGCGCGAGGTCGTTATCGACACCCTGCTGGCCGTGCACAACGCCGGGCTGGTGCCCTATGTGCCGTCCAAAGGCTCAGTCGGCGCCTCGGGCGACCTGGCGCCGCTGGCCCACATGACGCTGGCCCTGCTGGGCGAAGGCGACATGCTGGTCGATGGGCAACGCGTGCCGGCCCTGGCTGCCCTGCAACAAGCCGGTATTGCACCACTGAAGCTGGGCGCCAAAGAGGGCCTGGCCCTGATCAACGGCACCCAAACCTCCACCGCGCTGGCCCTGCACGCCTTGCTGAGCTTTGAGCCGGTGCTGGAAGCCGCGCTGGTGATCGGTGCGCTGACGGTGGACGCCGCCCGTGGCAGCGATGGCCCGTTCGACCCCCGCATCCACGCCCTGCGCGGCCAGCCCGGCCAGATCGACGTGGCCCAGTACTACCGCGAATTACTCAAAGGCAGCGAAATCCGCAACTCCCACCTCGACGGCGACGACCGGGTACAAGACCCCTACAGCCTGCGCTGCCAACCCCAGGTGGTGGGCGCCTGCCTGGACCAGTTGCGCCACGGCGCGCTGGTGCTGGTGCGCGAAGCCAACGCCGTCACCGACAACCCGCTGGTGTTTGCGGAAGACAACGCGATGGTTTCTGGAGGAAATTTTCACGCCGAACCGGTGGCCCTGGCCGCCGACGGTATGGCGCTGGCCATTGCCGAGGTGGGCGCCATTGCCGAGCGTCGCATCGCCATGCTGATTGACTCTGGCGTGTCACGCCTGCCGCCCTTCTTGACGGCAGATGCGGGCCTGAACAGCGGCTTCATGATTGCGCATGTGACCGCTGCGGCATTGGCGTCGGAAAACAAGTCGCTGGCCCACCCGGCCAGCGTGGACAGCCTGCCCACCAGCGCCAACCAGGAAGACCATGTTTCCATGGCCACCTTTGCCGCGCGCCGCCTGCAAACCATGATAGCCAACACCGCCCATATTCTGGGAATCGAGCTACTGGCTTGCGCCCAAGGTATCGAGTTTTTGCGCCCCATGCAAAGCTCGAACGCCCTGGAGCAGGCCCATGCACTCCTGCGCCAGCACATCCCGGCCATGGACCAGGACCGCTACCTGGCGCCGGACATCGAACACGCCACCACGCTGGTGCGCAACGGTTCACTGTCGCGCATTTTCCGGGCACTGCCAGGGCTGCCGCTGCTGTGGATCACGGTTTGAGGTGAAGCAATTTGCTATGAAATGAGTAGCTGCCTGCGCATATCCCACAGGGGCTAGAGGCCTAAATGGCTTAAGAAATAGGCCCAGGCAGCGTCAATCCGCCGCGTTCAGGCGGGTATTGATTTCTGCCACGTCCAAGGTGCTGAAAGTCATGTTGTGGCGGTGGGTCAACGGCCCGCCGCCTGGAATGACCTCCCCCTGGGCGTCGGCCCCAATCGCCTTGAACTTCCAGACCGCGTTGATCAGTTTCAGGTTGCCCACATGCTCACCCTGCGCGGTGAGCACGCGGTAGACCAGGTCATTTACGCGGGAGAGGGTGAGTTGCTTCATAGTTTCCTCTTGTGGATGGGGGAGTCGCCCACAATGCCCCAGGACTTGTCGGGCACCGCAATAGGCTCTGTGGTATCCGAGCGCTCCGCGTACCACAGCGCCAAGCCGACCAGCCCCACCAGCACCACGGCGCCCAGAATCAGCAGCAGCACGGTGACCCATAACTTCGGTTCGTCATCCTTGTTGTCCATTGCCCCTCCCGTACTCCAAAGCCGCACGTATGCGCGCAATCGTCTCATCCACCGGAGCCCGGGTAGAGACCTCCAGGCCCAGTTGGCGCGCAATGTCGTTCACCCGCGCGGGGTTCAGCGGCACACCACCGGCGTCAATGGCCGCGATCAGGTCCAGGGCCCGTTGCCGCTCGGGCGAGGCGTCCTGGGGGGGCGCCAGCCAGCTTTTGATCCAGAGGTTGATCCAGGTGATCGGGGTAAACATAGGGCGGTTCAGCTTCCAATCAGGGTCTGGTAGGCCTTGCGGGTCTCGGGTGCCACCGATTCCACCAGTTGCTTGTAGGGGGTTTTGTGCAGGGCCAGCATGCGGGCCGAAGCCACGGTTTTGGACCGGCAGTACCAGTGGCAGCTGTGCTGCATCAAGAACA
>MESI01000003.1 GCA_001770935.1 Burkholderiales bacterium RIFCSPLOWO2_12_FULL_61_40
AGCCCAGCTGGACGAGGCACTGGCGGACCCCAAGCTGGGCAAGCCTGCGCGCAAGGTGTTGCAAAGCATGAAGACGCACTGGAGTGGCTTGGGCGTATTTGTCAAATTCCCGTGGGTGCCCATGGACAACAACGTCGCCGAGCGTGATGAGCGCGCTGCGGTGGTGGGGCGCAAGAATTTCTATGGTTCGGGTGCCCAGTGGGCGGGCGAGTTGGCCGCCCTGATGTACAGCGTGCTGGCCACGCTCAAGCTGTGGGATATCAATCCCCGCACCTGGCTGTACGCTTATCTGCAGGCCTGCGCCGAAAACACCCACCGGGCTCCATCGGATCTCAGTGACTTTCTTCCTTGGACCATGGATGAGTCCAGGCTGGCGGCCATGCGCGCGGGGCAGTCAGCACCCGGTGCTTTGGCGCAGGTGTTCGATAGCTCATGAGCGTTGGCTGTGGGGCGGAGAACAACTCACATAGGCTAGATCATCGGAAATTGCTGCCTCAGTCACGCAGGCAATCCATCCCATGCTGTTGCGTGCCGATGGCTGACTGCTACGGGGCAGCCGAATATTTACAACTTTCCGGCGCGTTGCCATTACATGAGGCACAGCATAACCTCCGGGCCACTGTTCGGGAATTCCATTTCTAAATCATCCCTGTCGTCGTTGTCTCGCCTGGTCGTGCTGTAGCACTGCCTGCGGCTCAACGCCTAGACAGAAATGATTTGGAAACGGAATAAGACCCCTGCGTCAGCCCCCACAGTTTTCCTAAACCAACAACCCGGAGATTCACTTTCATGTCCTATCAACTACGTTTGGGTGCAGCCGCTGCTGCGCTTGTTTGCAGTGGCCTTGCCAGCGCCGGTACCCTCACCATCGAGAGCTGGCGGGTGGACGACAAGGCGCAGTGGGACGAGGTGCTTTTGCCCGCGTTCCAAAAGGCCCACCCTGGCATCACCGTCAAGTTTGCGCCCACCTCACCGCCCGAATACAACTCGGCGCTGAATGCCCGCTTGTCCGCTGGCAGCGCCGGTGACCTGATCACCTGCCGCCCGTTTGATGTGTCGCTGGACCTGTTCAAAAAAGGCCACCTGGACACGCTCAACAGCGCCGCCGGCATGAAGAGCTTTCCGGCCTCGGCGCAAGTGGCCTGGCAGACCGACGACGGCAAATCGACCTACTGCATGCCCATGGCCTCGGTGATCCACGGTTTCTTCTACAACAAGAAAATCTTTGCCGAGCTGGGCCTGGGTGTGCCCGCCACCGAAGCCGACTTCTACGCCACCCTGGACAAGATCAAGGCCGCAGGCAAAGTGCCCATGGCGCTGGGCACCGCGGACCAGTGGGAGACCAACCAGATCGTGTTCACCAGCATCGGCGCCAACCGCTGGAAGGGTGAAGAGGGCCGCCAGGGCCTGCTCAAGGGTGGCAAGAAGTTCACCGACCCCGAGTTCGTGAGCACCTGGGAACAAATGGCCAAGTGGGCCGCCTATATGCCCAAGGGCTACCAGGCCCAGACCTACGGCGACTCGCAAAACCTGTTCTCCACCGGCCGTGCCGCCATCTACCCCACGGGCTCTTGGGACATCTCGCATTTTGAGAAAGACGCGGGGCTGGAGTTTGGCGCTTTCCGCACCCCCGTGGCCAAGAAAGGCGACACCTGCTACATCTCTGACCACACCGACATGGGCATGGGCATCAACGCCAAGAGCAAGAACAAGGCCGATGCCCAGGTCTTCCTGACCTGGCTGGCCAGCAAAGAGTTTGCCGACCTGTACACCAACAAGAACACCGGCTTCTTCTCGCTCTCCAACCACGTGGTGGATGTGAAAAACCCCGTGGCCAAAGAGATGATCGGCTGGCGCAAGGACTGCCAAAGCACCATCCGCCTGAACGCCCAGATCATGAGCCGTGGCACACCCAGCATGGAAAACGAGCTGTGGAATGTGAGCTCCCAGGTCATCAACCAAAAGATGAGCCCCAAAGACGCCGCAGCGCAAATCCAGACCGGGTTTGCCAAGTGGTACACGCCCGCCAAGTAAGGGCTAAGACCATGGCGCGATGGAGTCGATCATGAAACAAAGTTTTTCCTGGCCTGTGTTGGTGTTCATCGCGCCAGCCTTGGTGATTTACGCGGTGTTCAGCGCCTTGCCGCTGCTGGACACCCTGCGTCTGGGGCTGTACAGCGCCGACGAATTTGGAGCGGTCACCTTCTCGGGCCTGGCCAACTACCAAACCATTCTGAAAGACCCGCAGTGGTCCGCCACCTTCTGGAACGCGATGCTCAACAACCTGAAGTTTTTTGGCATCCACATGCTGGTGCAAAACCCCATGGGCCTGTTGCTGGCGGCGCTTTTGTCGCTGCGCAATGTGCGCTTTGCGGCCACCTACCGCACGGTGTTCTTTTTGCCGACCTTGCTCTCGGTGGTGATCATCGGCTTTGTGTGGCAACTGATCTTGTCGCCGCTGTGGGGCGTGTCCGAAGGGCTGCTCCGGGCGGTGGGGCTGCAGGACTGGTTTGAACCCTGGCTGGGGCTGGAGTCGTCGGCGCTGACCACGCTGTCCCTGATGTCGGTGTGGCAGTACATCGGCATTCCCATGATGCTGATCTACGCCGCCATGATCGCGATTCCCGACGACGTGATCGAGGCGGCGGTGGTGGAGGGCGCCTCGCCCTGGCGCATTTTTTACGCGATCCGCCTGCCGCTGATTCTGCCCACGCTGGGGCTGGTCACCATCCTGACCTTTGTGGCGAACTTCAACGCGTTTGACCTGATCTACACGGTCAAAGGCGGCTTGGCCGGGCCCAACTACAGCACCGACATTTTGGGCACGCTGTTTTACCGCACCTTCTTCGGTTACCAGTCGCAAGTGGCCAGCGCCACCATGGGGGCCGCCGTGGCCACGCTGATGTTTCTGGTCATCCTGTTGGGGGTAGCAGCCTATCTCCTGGTGGTCCAGCGCCGCTTGCAACGCTACGCCCTGTGAGGACATGATGCAAACATCCCTTTCTTCCGCCAACCTGCGCAGTGCTTCGCCCCGTGCGCACCGCATGCCGCGCGTGGCGCCCAGCCGTGTGTTTGTGCACGTCACGCTGGTCGGCTATTTGGTGCTGGCGCTGGCGCCCATCCTGCTGGTGTTCATGAACTCCTTCAAGAGCCGCGACGCCATCTTCAACAACCCGCTGGCCTTTCCCACAGCCGATACGTTTTCGCTGATTGGCTACAGCAAGGTGCTGGCCAACTCCCACGTGCTGAGCTACTTCAGCAACAGCGCCATCGTGACCGTGGCCTCGCTGTTTTTTATCTTGCTGTTTGGTGCCATGGCGGCCTGGGCCTTGTCGGAGTACCGCTTTGCGGGCAACCGCTGGCTCAAGCTGTTTTTTGCCTTCGGCATCATGGTGCCGATCCGCCTGGGCACGGTGTCCATCCTGCAGATCATGGTGGGCCTGGACCTGGTCAACACCCTCACGGCGCTGGTGCTGGTGTACGTGGCGCAGGGCCTGCCGCTGGCCATCATGATCTTGTCGGAGTTCATGGGGCAGGTGCCCAGCGAACTCAAAGACGCCGCGCGCTGCGACGGCATCAGCGAATTTGGCATCTTCTTCCAGGTGGTGGTGCCGCTGGTGCGCCCGGCCATTGCCACCGTGGCGGTGTTCACCATGGTGCCGATCTGGAACGACCTGTGGTTTCCGCTGATTTTGGCGCCATCGGAACAAACCCAAACCATCACCCTGGGCATTCAGCAGTTTGTGGGCCAGTACGCCACCGACTGGAATGCCGTGTTGGCGTCGCTGTCCATGGCCATCGTGCCGGTGGTGCTGTTGTACGCCTTGTTTTCCCGTCAACTGATTCGCGGCATCACGGCTGGCGCAGTGAAATAACCCGAACCTTTTCAGAGCACTCCTATGGCACGCGTCTCCTTAAAAAACGTATCCAAGTCCTACGGTACCAACCCCATCCTGCACGACATCAGCCTGGACATTGAACACGGCGAACTGGTGGTGCTGGTCGGCCCCAGCGGCTGCGGCAAGTCCACGCTCTTGCGGGTGCTGTGCGGCTTGGAAGACATCAGCAGCGGCGAGCTGCGCATTGGCGATGACGTGGTCAACGACCTGCCACCGGCGCAGCGCGGCATTGCCATGGTGTTCCAGAGTTATGCGCTGTACCCGCACATGAATGTGTACCGCAATATGGCTTTTGGCTTGAAGATCCACGGCGCCAGCAAAGCCGGCATCGACAAAAAGGTGCGCGACGCTGCCAAGGTCTTGCACATCGACCATTTGCTGGAGCGCCTGCCGCGTGAACTGTCGGGCGGGCAGCGCCAGCGCGTGGCCATTGGCCGCGCCATCGTGCGCGAGCCGCGCCTGTTTTTGTTTGACGAACCGCTGTCCAACCTGGACGCCGCCTTGCGCGCCAAAACCCGTATCGAGTTGTCGCGCCTGCACCGCGACCTGGGCGCCACCATGGTGTACGTCACCCACGACCAGATCGAGGCCATGACCCTGGGCGACAAGATCGTGGTTTTGCACGAGGGCCGGGTGCAGCAAGCGGGCACACCACTCACCCTGTACCAGCAACCGGCCAACCGCTTTGTCGCCACCTTCATCGGCTCACCCACCATCAACCTCCTACCGGCGCGGGTGCTGGAGCTGAGTACCCAGGGTGCGCGGGTGCAGCTGGCCAACGGCTGCACGGTGCTGGCCACCGTGGACGTGGGGCCACTGCAGGTGGGCGAATCGGTCGAAGTGGGCCTGCGACCCGAGCACTGCGAGGTGTTGAGCGCGGGAAACGCGCCGGGCGCGATGGATGCCGCCTTTGACGCCGAAATCACCCTGGTGGAGCACCTGGGCGAGTCCAACCTGCTGTACCTCACAACCGATGACGGCCAGGAACTCATCGTGCGCGGCGACGGCAACGCCGCCGTGCGCCTGGGCGACTCGGTCATCGTGCGGGCCGCTCCCGAGGCCCTGTACCTGTTCCGTGCCGACGGCATGGCTTGCCCCCGATTGCGCCCCGGCAATATGCGCTCGGCGCACGCACGATGAGCGCGCAGTTTTTAGTCGGTGTAGACGGCGGTGGCACCAGCACCCGCGCCCGCATCGTCCGCGCCGATGGCGCGCTGGTGGGCGAGGGCCAAGCCGGTGCCTCGGGCCTGGGGCAGGGTGTGACACAGGCCTGGCGCAACATCCAGTTGGCCATTGAACGTGCGGCCCTGGCGGGCGGGCTGGACGGTTTGCGTGCTGTGCGTCCAGACCACTGCAGGGTGGGCATGGGCCTGGCGGGCGCCAACAACGCACTGTGGCTGGCCCAGTTTCTGCAGGCCAACCCGGGCTATACGCAATTGATAGTGGACAGCGATGTGTTCACCGCGCTGCTGGGCGCCCATGCAGGGCGCGCAGGCGCCGTGGTGGTGGCGGGCACCGGCAGCATTGCGCATGCCTTGCAGTCCGATGGCACACGCCGCACTTCGGGTGGCTGGGGCTTTCCCTCGGGGGACGAGGGCAGCGGCGGCGCACTGGGCCTGCGTGCGGTCAATCTGGCGCAGCACGCGCTGGACGGTCGGCGTGCGCCCAGCGCCTTGACCGACGCGGTGCTGGGCGCCACCGGCACCACGCCCGAGGCCCTGCTGCAGTGGTGCTGCAATGCCGGCCAGTTTGAATACGCCACCCTGGCCCCGCTGGTGTTTGACTGCGAAGACCGCGACCCTGCCGCCGCGCAGTTGCTGCGCGAGGCCGTGCAGGCCCTGGAGGACTTGGCCTGGGCGCTGGACCCGCAAGGCACGCTGCCGCTGGCCGTGCGCGGCAGCATCGGCCAGCGCCTGGCGCCGCGTTGGAGCGCCGCCCTGCAAGCGCGTGTGGTGCCGCCCGCGGGCGACGCCATGGACGGCGCCTTGCAACTTTGTTATCAACGTAGGAACCGTTTGTGAACCCCACTTCTATGCGCCCCACTTTTATGTCCCCCACTTTCATGCACACCGAGGCCATGGCCTCTGCCCAACAGGTGGCCGTGCAGTTGGCTGCCGACCAGGACAGGTATGCCGCGCTGGGCGCCGCCCTGCGCGCCCATCCGCCGCACGGCACCGTGACCATCGCCCGGGGCAGCTCGGACCACGCCGCAGGCTATATGGCCTACCTCATCATGGCGCGCAGCGGCCATCTGGTGACCTCCTTGCCCATGTCCTTGCTCACCCTGTACCAGGCGCCGCTGGCCATGGACCAGATGCTGGCCATTTCCATTTCACAGTCGGGCCGCAGCCCCGATCTGGTGGAGCCCATGCAGGTGCTGCACAATGCCGGCGCCACCACCGTGGCCCTGGTGAACGACGCCAGCTCGCCCCTGGCCCAGGCGGTCGGCTGGACCCTGCCCCTGCACGCCGGCCCCGAACATAGCGTGGCTGCCACCAAAAGTTTTATCTGCAGCCTGGTGGCAGGTGCCCGCCTGGCGGCGCACTGGGGCAATCACTATGAGTTCATCGCACGCCTGCACGCCTTGCCCGACGCGCTGCATGAAGCCTGCCAGCAAGACTGGTCCGCCGCCATCGAACCGCTCAAGAACGCCCACAAGCTCATGGTGATTGGCCGCGGCCCGGGACTGGCCATTGCCAACGAGGCGGCCCTCAAGTTCAAGGAAACCTGCGCCATCCAGGCCGAGGCCTTCAGCGGCGCCGAGGTCAAACACGGCCCCATGGCGCTGGTGATTGATGCCTACCCCATGCTGGTGTTCGCCCCGCGCGGCCCCACGCAAAACAGCCTGGTGGCACTGGCGCAAGAGATGCGCGGGCGCGGCGCCCATGTGCTGCTGGCCGCCCCCGCCAACGTGCCCAGCCGCGACCTGACCCTGGCCACCGCCCCCCACGAAGACCTGGACCCCATCACCGCCATCCAGAGTTTTTACCTGCTGGTGGAGGCCGTCGCCCGCGCCCGGGGCCAGGATCCGGACCGGCCACGGCATTTGTCGAAGGTGACGAGCACGCGCTAAACTGGCCCGATGCCCCACTTCGAGACGCTTCTTTTTCACGGCCTGCCCGCTGTGCGCCTACGCGCCACCGACGGCAGCACCGCCACCATCACCCTGCACGGCGCCCATGTGGTGTCGTGGACCGATGCCCAGGGGCTGGAGCGGCTGTACCTCAGCCCCACATCGCGGTTTGAAGCCGGGCAGGCCATACGCGGCGGTGTGCCGGTGATCTTTCCGCAGTTCAGCACGCGTGGCCTCTTGCCGCGCCACGGCTTTGCACGCACCGCGGCGTGGAGCATGGTGGATGCGCCGCAAGCGCCTGCAGACTGCAGCGTCACCCTGCGCCTGCACAGCAGCGCGGACACCCATGCACTGTGGCCGCATGCCTTTGGGTGCGAGCTGACCGTGGCCCTGGAAGACGGCCGTCTGGCCATGCGCCTGGAAGTCCGCAACCTCGGCACCGCGCCCCTGCGCTTTCAGGCCGCGCTGCACACCTACTTGGCGGTGGGCGCCATTGGCTCGGTGCGCCTCTCCGGCTTGCAAAACTGCGTTTTTGAGGACACCACCCAGGCCCATGGGCCGCGTGCAGCCGACCCCCAAGCCGTGCTGCACATCGACGGCACCACCGACCGCATTTACTACGACATGCCCAGCCAACTGGCTCTGCAGTCCGACCACGGTGCGCTGGCATTGGCGCAGCAAGGCTTTTGCGATGTGGTGGTCTGGAACCCCGGCCAGACGGCACCGGGCGCGTTTGCCGACATGCCATCGGATGGGTACCAGCACTTTGTTTGCGTGGAGGCCGCGCAGATTGGGCGGGCTTGTGAATTGGGAGCAGGGGAGTGCTGGGTGGGAGTGCAAACGCTGGGGGTTTGAAGGCTGCCGGTGGTGCGTTGGCTGGGTGCTTTGTTTGCTTTTGCTATGAATTTAAGAGCTGCTTGCGCTTATTCTGCGGGGGCTGGAGGCTGATTTGATGCAAAAATCTTGTTGGTTGACACCTTCGGATAGGAACCCACCTCAAGTGCAAGACGGTCCAGGTTCTGCTCGTTCGACGGCTCGACGATGTGCCGTACAGCTGCTGCCACAGCAGGATCGTCAAACGCCTGCACCCATGCAACCCGTGTTCCCCCATCGGACGGGCTCAGCGTGATGGTCAGCACGAAGTGGGGCTGGGAGAGGTGCCTGACCACCACCCTGGAGTTGGCCACGATCTCGGAAAACTCGGACTCGTTGGCGTAGTCCGCACCGTTGGGCCCATGCATGGTGAACGTCCATGGACCGCCCGGCCTGAATTCAAAGGCGTGAAAGCTGTTCGTGAAACCCTCCGGCCCCCACCAGCGGGCCAGGCGCTGCGGATCGCTGATGGCGGCGAACACGGCCTCTGGAGGTGCAGACAGTTCTCGGGATGTTTGGAAGATGGACATGATTGGCTCCAAGAATTCAAGCTTTGCAGTATGCGGAATTTGGGATCAAAGTTTCTTCCAAGAGTCCTAAAAATATGGAATCGGTATAAAAAATCCAATTTAGTGCATGTATACATTAACTAAATTGCGAATTTTGCTAAACTGTTGGCAATGAAGGTATCAAAAGAAGAGCTCATCGCCGTTCTGTCCCAGTTCAATCCCTGGTGGCGGGGCGAGGCCGTTCCTGACCTGCCCAAGTGGCGGCGCGCCGCGTTTCGGGAATTGCACACCTGGACGACCCATCCCCCCGCACCACGCGCGGTGCTGCTTTCCGGGGCGCGTCAAATCGGGAAAACGACCTTGATGCTTCAGGCGGTTGATTCGGTTCTGCGCGCGGGCACGCCACCCGGCAACGTCCTTTACGCCACTTTCGACCATCCCCTATTGAAGCTTGCCGGCATTGACGCGGTGCTGGACGCATGGCGCGAACGCGAACCCAAGGCCGAGGGCCTGGAGTACCTGTTCCTGGATGAGGCGCAGTTCATCCGGGAGTGGGGCACCTGGGTCAAACTCCAGGTCGATTTCCAAAAAAGTCGGCGCATCGCATTCACCGGCTCCGCAATGCCGCTGGTGGAAGCAGGGCAGGAATCCGGCGTAGGCCGCTGGCACACCATTCGGTTGACCACACTTTCCTTTTACGAATACCTGCAGATCAAGAACCTGACGCTGCCGCCTTTGCCCAAAATCAAGTCCTTGCGCGATCTGTTTGACTGGCCACAGGCCGACTTTTACCGTGTCACCGAATTGGCCGCCCCCTATGTCGGCCACTTTCACGAATACTTGGTGCGTGGTGGCTTTCCACAGACTGCGCAAGTAGAGAGCATCACACAGGCCCAACGCCTGCTGCGCGAGGACATCATCGACAAGGTGCTCAAGCGCGACATGACGGCGCTGTTCGGTGTGCGGCGGGTGTTGGACCTGGAGCACACCTTTCTCTACCTGTGCATGCACGACGGCGGTCTGTTGGACATGGTTGATCTGTGCTCCAACCTGGAAGTCAAACGCGCCACGGCACAAAACTTCATCGAATTGCTGGAGTCCACCCATCTGATATACCGGCTGCCCCCCTTTGGCTATGGCAAGGACGTGCTGCGTGCAAGATTCAAAATCTACCTGGCGGACGCTGCCATTGCGCCCGCGGTCATGCTTAAGGGCAAGAGCATTCTGGAAGACCCCGGCGCGCTCGGCGTGGCCACCGAAACCGCCGTTTTCAAGCACCTTTTTGCGCGGTACTACGCACAGAACGTTCGATTCACCTATTGGCGCGGCAAAAAAGACCGCGAGGTCGATTTGGTTGCCGAGGTGGACGGCCAGATCATCCCGTTCGAAGTCAAGTACCGCGCCCAGCACACCGGTGCGCGCGAACTCAAGGGCTTGGTGGAGCTGTGCGAGCTCAAGAAAATCACGCGTGGCTACGTCGTGACCAAGTCGCTCGATGATTTTGGGCTGATGACCGGAATGCCCCAAAGCGGCGAGACGGCCACACAGATCATGCGCATTCCTGCGCCCTTGCTTTGTTATTGGATGGGTGGGTCGGAATTGAACCAGACGGAAGTTCAGGACTGAATGGCCCCGGTGAGAGAACCAAAGCGCCCCGGTTCGCGCGTTTGCCGATCTGCCCCTGGGCGGCTACCCGCACTTTGTTTGCGTGGGTTGGGGCATTGGCAGGGTGCGTGGCTTGCTTTTGCTATAAATTTAGGAGCTGCTTGCGCTTATTCTGCAGGGGCTGGAGGTTGATTTGATGTTCAGATGGTGCTTGTTGGCGCCCCCGGATGCGGGCTGCCCGGGGTTTTTCGAGAGAGATGGATAGCTTCTCTTGCCCGCTGTTGAACAACGTTGCTACCTGTTGGAAGTGCTTCAGATATTTGCCCCTCACACCCTTGCCCAGTTCATCGCGTTTCAATTCGGGGATATCTTGATCAGCCGTTTTCATGGATGCATTTTTTTTCATATCCCGTAGGCCCAACTCCGTTCCTCGACCTCCATGTGGTCCGTGTCCGCAAAGATCAGTGCCATGGAATCCCCCAAAACGCTGACCGCTTCGTCGAACGATACACCGTGTTTCAGCAAATCGCTCGCAGCCTTTTGATCATCCCATTCAAACTTGAACATGCGAAATGCCTGAAGGGGTTAAGGTAGAACTAACCGGCGTGGCGGCCTTGTCCGCACGTCCAGTTGACTGCCGGGTTGAGGGTGCGGTGTATGACTAGCACCCATATTTCTCTCGGTCTTCTTTTAGTTGCCGCCGGTATAGCCGCGCTACTCCCTTCACGGTGGCAGCATAGAGAAGCCGTGAAATACAGGAACCAATGGCGGCAGATAGTGAAACTACGGAGAGAACGAGATACGGCCAAAAATGAAACCATTGAGGAAGACATTCGGCGTTTTCTTTGGACGCTACAACTGCCAGCACTTGAAGAAGAAACGCGAATACGAGAAGCAGCGCGCCAACTACGTACTGCGCTCGTTGAGCGGATAGTGCGTGGGCGATAGGTTTGCTTATGTCTTGGAATGGACGTGACTGTTTGAAGATTGACTCGGAGGTATTCATGAAATTGCCAATGCAGAAAAATACTGCAGCGACGAAGCCGATTGATGCAGCAGAAAGCGTAACGGCATCTTGTGATGTCATGAGCACCCCCAACGTAGAAATGACCGGAACACCAACACTTGCGGCGAAGCCGCCTCCTGCTGTTGTGGGGCCGTATCGATTGACAAGTTATATCTGCCAGTCGGCATGAAGAACCTCACAGAAAACTTTCTCTCTCGCGAGCAGCGCAGAGAACGAGGAGACATGATTTGCGCCGCAGACAAATAGAACTGGCCATGCGTTAAGGCGCTCAACTCTCTGGAGCCATACCGATTCTCGCTTCTCAAATTGTTCTTTCAGCGCCTTTGCCACATACTCTTCGGACCGCCCATTCAGACGTGCAGAGACGCGAATTTCGTTCTCTTGCTCAATCCCCAATGCGACACGCTCGCGCCGGTTGGGCTCACAAAATGCGTGTGGCAAGCCAAGCTGCTTCGCAATGAGCTGTGGCACGGACGCCGTCACTTTCGCTTCCGCCAAAAACTGTTCGTTCATCTCTTCTGCGATGCCGCGAAGAGCGTGCGTTGAGACAGCCGCCATCAGGACATTGCGAAACGCCTCATCGGCCTCAGGTGAGCATGGCGCTTTCTTGCTCCAAGCGTTCCCCGCACCGTACTGGTAGGTATGACTTGTGCCGATGAGAAACACGCACCCATTCATTGGATATAACGTAATGCAACCGTACGCCTATCTTGGCATTCCAAAGCTAGACGACAAAATAAACCCGAACCCCACCCGTTGCCGCCGAAGTCCCGCAAGCGATAAGGCCCATGCCGTCGGGGTCCTCGATCTATTTCACTAGAAACTGAATTCATTTCCATCCCTTTGAACGGTGTCGCCTATCCTGGCGAAATTTGGTGAATGTCGAGCTCACTTCTTTCGACATTTCATTGGGTCAGAACTATAGCCCAGTGGGCCATGCGCAAGAATTCGCTATCAAATTAAGAGCTGTTCACGCATATAAATAAAGGGCTACAGGCATATTTGGGACTCAATCTCCGGCTAAAGCAGGCGAAACCACCCGCGCGCACAGGCCCTGCCACACCGTGGCACTCCGATCCAAAAATACAATCCCCCCATGCCCTCCACCTCCGACATCCGTATCCGCAGCGTTCGCCCGCTGATTTCCCCCGCCATTCTGGAAGAGGAGTTGCCTCTGTCCCCGAGTGGTGAAGTACAAATTCAACAAAGCCGCCGCGCGGTGGCCGACATCATCATGGGGCGGGATGACCGGCTGCTGGCCATCGTGGGGCCGTGCTCGGTGCACGACCCGGCGGCTGCGCTGGAGTACGCGCGCAAGCTGCAGCCGCTGGCGGTGCACTTGTCCCCAGACCTGCTGGTGGTGATGCGCGTGTATTTCGAGAAGCCCCGCACCGTGGTGGGGTGGAAGGGGCTGATCAACGATCCGGGGCTGGACGGCAGTTTCCAGATCAACAAGGGGCTGCGCCTGGCGCGCAAGCTGCTGCTGGACGTGACCGAGGTGGGGCTGCCCATTGCCACCGAGTTTTTGGACACCACGCTGGGGCAGTACTACGCCGACCTGATTTCCTGGGGCGCCATTGGGGCGCGCACCACCGAGAGCCAGGTGCACCGCGAGCTGGCGTCGGGCTTGTCGATGCCGGTGGGCTTCAAGAACCGCACCGATGGTGATTTGCAGGTGGCGGTGGACGCCATTTTGTCGGCGCAGTACCCGCATTCCTTCCCCTCGCTCACGCACGAAGGTGCGCCCGCCGTGCTCACCACCAGCGGCAACGAGCATGGGCATTTGGTGCTGCGCGGCGGCAGCCGCTCGGGCCCCAACTTTGAAGCGCCCCACATCGCGCAGGCGTTGGCGCTGTTGCAAAAGGCCGGCGCACCCGCCGCCATTCTGGTGGACTGCAGCCACGCCAACAGCGGCAAGCGGTATGAGCGCCAGCCTGAGGTGGCGCATGACGTGGCGCAGCAGATGGCGGCGGGGCAAGCGGCCATCATCGGTGTGATGCTGGAAAGCCATCTGGTCGCCGGCGCGCAAAGCGTGGTGCCGGGGCAACCTCTGCGCTACGGGCAGAGCATTACCGACGGCTGCCTGTCCCTGGAAGACACGGTGCCGGTGCTGGAAGAACTGGCCCAGGCCGTGCGCCAGCGCCGGGCGGCGCGGGCTTAGAGCAGCCCACCGGAACCCCAATTCGCAGGGCTGCGAATGCCCGCTCTCAATACGGGGAAGAGGTCAATGCGCCGGAGATGGCGTCCACGGTGTACCCCGCCAGGCCCGACCAGTCGGACAGGTTGAAAACGGTCTCGGAGTCCGCCAGTTTTTTGATTTCAACGCTTGTCATGGTCAGCGGTTTCCCGGGCGCACACACGGTGGGTGGCGTGAGCGGTCGCACAAAGTAGACCGCGCTTTCGGTGGCGCTGGACGGATTGGTCACCCTGCGCGCGGTGAAGGCGGCATGGGCGCCCTGGTTGCCTTGCACCAGCAAGGCGGTCTCCACGTCCACACCGATGCCACGCGCCGTGACTGAATTGTTTGTGCCCGCTGCAAGAATGCCGCCGGGGCAGCCGAAACCAGAGCTGGGCGCCACCAGCCGCGCCACAAACGTGATCAATCGCCCGATGCGGTCCCGGCTGTCCAGGTGGGAGTCGAGGACCGTGTTGGCCAAGGCAGGCGGCGTTAAAAAGCCGCCTGCCTGGCTTAGGGGGCTGGGGTCCAGTGTCATGGTTTTGTTGAAGGGGTCGGACAAGGCCTGCGCGGAAGTGACCGTGCCTTTGAGCGCCGCAAAGTCGAATTGCCCCAGCACCGCCAGCCCGGCACTGGTGCCGCCTATGGGCACGTTGTTGCGCATCAATGTCCGCAGGGTCTGGTCCAGCTTTGTCCCTTTCCAGTACTTGATGTAGTCGCTCTGGTCGCCGCCGGCAATGAACACCGCGTGGGCCTTGCCGAGCACGGCATTGACGAAGGGGTCGTTGGCGGCGTTGGTGTTGGGAATGACCAGGGTTTCCACCGAACTCAGGCCCAGGGACGCGCCGCCCACCCATTGCGCGGCGATGGTGGTGGAGGTGCTGAAGGCCGCGTCGCTGTAGTAGATATAGGGGTCGTAGGCCTCGGTGCCGGTGGCGCAGAGGACGACAAAACGCCCCCCGGTGCCGGGCTGGATGCCTGCCCGGACGAGCATCCAGCGGAAGGCCTCGTCCACATCGGGGCCACCGCCCATCAACACCAACGAGGGCGTGGACGGGGGCGCGGGCAGGGTGACGCTGGCCTGCGCGTTGCCGGTGACGAAATAGCTGTAGGGCTTGCCCGCTGCAGTGCTGAGGCCAAAGGCGGCTGCAAGCACCAGGCCCGCGCTCCAACGCAGCCAGGCGCGGTGCGAAAGGTGGCGCGTCTTCCGTTCGAGAAAAATGGACAGGTTCATGGCGCAGCGCTCTCCCAAAAAAGCTTCACGGCTGCTGATTACATGCAGAGAGCGAAGCGGGGGAGTGAGCAATGTCAACGGCCGACACGCCCATGGGAAATGAACCCAAATGCTCAGGCGGCGGATACCTCAAACACGCCCAAAGGCTGGGCCTGGCCGTTGAGCAGCACCTCCACCCGGTGAGAGCCGGGGTAGTGCTTGCGCGTGGTCATTTCCGCCAGGGACAGCCGCTTGCCCAGGGGCACCGTGGCACCACCGGCCAGGTCCACGGTTTTGAGCTTGAACACCTTGGCCTTGGCTTGGCCATTGGCCTTGACGTAGTGCACACAAAAATCCACCAATACGCGCTGCGGGGTGGGCAAGGGGTTGTGCACGGCAAAGGCGATGTCTACGCTGCCTCCGATCCTGGCCTGTGCGGGGGTGATGCGGGCGTCGGTGATGGCCACCTGGGCGGCTGCGCCAAAGCCCAGCACCTGCAGTGCCGCGCTCTCGCCGCGTTTCACTGCGGAGCGCAGCGCGTGGCCGACGATCCAGCGGCGTTCGGCACTGGCATCAGCCAGCCAGCGCTGGGCGGTTTCGGCCAGCAGCTCGGGGTGGTCTTTGCCGATGTCGTTGAGGTTGTTGGCCACCGAGCGGCGCACGTACAGCTCGGGGTCGTCCTTGAGCAATTCCAGCAGGGCCAGCACGGGTGCGGGGTCTTTCTGAAAACTGCGCAAACGCGGCGCCCAGGGCAGGCGCGGGCGGCTGCCCTCGGACACCAGGCGGCGCACATGGGGGCTGGGGTCGGTGGCCCAGCGTGCGAGTTGGCGCAGGGTGGCCTCGGGGTGCTGTTCCAGAAACGGGCGGATGCTGAACTCGGCGGTAAAGCGCTGCGTCAGGGCGTGTTGCGCCTGCATGGAAATGTCGAAATGCGCGAGCCCGTAGGCGGACACAAACTGGGTGTGGGGCAAAAAGAGAAACGACGCCAGGCTCTGGCCCATGTCGCGCCCATGTGGCTGGTGCAGCGAGTCCATCAAAATCGTGGCGGCCTGCGCGTAGTCCTCGGGCAGGTACTGGCGCAGGGCCTGGGCAATTTTCTTGCCGCGTGGCATCAGCTCCAGGGCGTCGTAGCCGTCCAGCGCGCTGCGCACAAAGGCCTCGCTCTGGAACGCGGGGTAGACCGCCTGCACCATGGCGGCGATGGCGCGGGGTACATCGGCGCCGAATTGGTTTTTAAGGGGTTCTGCCATGGGTGGGTTTGTGTTGCAGTCGGAGCGTGATAGGAATTGCAGGTGTTTTAGGCCTCTAGCCCCCGTATTCATTGCGTAAGCAGCTATTAAAAGTATAGCAAAAGTAAGGCGCTTGCAGGGTCCGCGTATCCCCGTGGCATGGGCGTGATGCGCGTATCCAGGCTTCCCTGACAATGCAGGGTGTCCCAACCTTCCCCGAATTTTCTATGAAATCCCGTTTTGCCTCCGGCGGCCTGGTCTATTCCACCGACAGCGGGCGCATGTGCCCCACCTGCCGCTTGCCCATCAGCAATTGCAAGTGCAAGGCCGCCCCGGCGCGCCCCGCAGGCGACGGCGTGGTGCGGGTGTCGCGCGAAACCAAGGGCCGCGCCGGCAAGGGCGTGACCCTGGTGCGCGGCGTGCCGCTGGACGACGCGGCACTGGTTGCCCTGGGCAAGCAGCTCAAGGCCCTGTGTGGCTCGGGTGGCACCGTCAAGGACGGCACGATCGAGGTGCAGGGCGACCACTGCGAACGTGTCATGGAAGCGCTCAAGGCGCAGGGTTACACCGTCAAGCGGGCGGGGGGCTAGGCGGTGCAGCCCCAAGACCTGCAGTTGCTGGTGGAGCGCAGCATGCCCTTTGGCAAATACCAGGGCCGTTTGATCGCCGATCTGCCGGGCGACTACCTGAACTGGTTTGCCCGCGAGGGGTTTCCCAAGGGCGAAATAGGCCGTTTGCTGGCCCTGATGCACGAGATCGACCACAACGGCTTGTCGGATCTGCTCAAACCCCTGCGCCACCCCTAACAAAACGCCGATGCAAGGCTTTTCTGCGGCACACTGGGGCCTTGGAAAAGGAGCACAGCGCATGTTCGAATCCGCAGAAATTGGCCACCACATCAGCCGCAAAGACTACAAACAACAGGAGCCGCTGTTGCGCTCCGCCTTGCTGGAGGCTCAGTACGCCTTGCTGGCCCAGGGCAAGACCCCCGTCATCATTCTGGTGAACGGCGTGGACGGTGCGGGCAAGGGTGAAACCGTCAATTTGCTCAATGAGTGGATGGACCCGCGCCATATCCGCACCGAGGTGTTTGGCCCCCCCAACGAAGCGGAGTGCCTGCGCCCGCAGATGTGGCGCTTCTGGCAGGTGTTGCCGACCAAGGGCCATATCGGCGTGCTGTTTGGTTCCTGGTACACCGACCCCATCCTCTCGCAGGTCATGGGCCATGAAAAGCGGGCGCGGTTTGCCCAGCGCCTGGAGCGCATCCGCCAGTTTGAACGCATGCTGGTGGCCGAAGGCGCCATCCTCATCAAACTCTGGTTTCACCTGTCCAAAGCGGCCAGCAAGGCCCGGCTCAAGGCACTGGAGGCCGACCCCAAGACCGCCTGGCGTGTCACCTCCGACGACTGGGCCCACCTGAAACACTACGACGAGTTTGTGCAGGTCTCCGAAAAGGCCCTGCGCAAAACCAGCACCGGCGAAGCACCCTGGCTGGTGGTGGACGGGCAAGACCCGGCCTACCGCGCGCTCACCGTGGGCAACTACCTGCTGGAGGCCCTCCAGGCCCGGCTGGCGGGCGCTGCACCGGTGGTGCCGGTGGCGGCCCCTGTGGCCAAACCGCCCCTGGACGGGCGGGGCTTGCTGGGCACTTTTGACTACAGCCGTGCGCTCAAGCCCAAAACCTATGACAAGCGCCTGGAACTGCTGCAGGGCCGACTCAACCAGCTCACCCGCGACCCCCGCATGGCCCAGCGTTCGCTGGTCATTGTGTTTGAAGGCATGGACGCTGCCGGCAAGGGCAGCACGCTGCGGCGCATGACCCATGCCATCGATGCCCGCCACTACCGCGTGGTCCCGGTGGCCGCCCCCAGCGACGAAGAGCGTGCCCAACCCTACCTGTGGCGCTTCTGGCGGCATGTCCCCCCACAGGGGAAAACCGTGATGTTTGACCGCTCCTGGTACGGGCGTGTGCTGGTGGAACGGGTGGAGGGTTATTGCACACCGGACGAATGGATGCGCGCCTTTGATGAAATCAACGATTTTGAAGAGCAACTGGTGCAGGGCGGGGCGGTGGTGGTCAAGTTCTGGCTGGCCATCACCCAGGACGAGCAGTTGCGCCGCTTCAAGGATCGCCAAGCTACGGCCCACAAAAACTTCAAGATCACGGAAGACGACTGGCGCAACCGGGAGAAATGGCCCTTGTACGAACACGCGGTGCACGACATGATTGACCGCACCTCGACCGACGTGGCGCCCTGGCATGTGGTGGCCTCCAACGACAAGCTGTTCTCCCGCATCGAAGCCCTGACGCGGGTGTGCGAGCGTCTGGAGCAGGCCCTGGACAGCGGCGTATGAAGGGCGCGCTTGCGGCCGAAAATCCTTAGACGCAGGTGCCGGCCGTTGTTTTGGCGGAGCTGGCCTTTCCGGTTGCGCTCACTGTCACCACCCGCTCTTGTGCCCCGACCGTGGGGCTATAGCGGCACACGGTGAGCGTGGCCTGGGTGGTTCCCACACCCACCGGGTCAAAGTTGATGGCGCCAACGGTGCCATTGATTTTGTAGCCGCTGGGCGCACCCGCGTCCTTGAACAAGACTTCAGTGGCGGTGCGCATGATCCAGCCCTGCTCCCAGCCCCCGCTGCTGGCGCAGCTTGCCGCGTCGGCCGACATGCACAGGGTCACAACCGCATTGCGCTTGATCGCTTCCGACCGCGCCACGGCGGCAAAAGACACCAGGCGATTGGCTGCGTCTTTCAACCTCGAACTCAGCGCAATGTCTGAAAAGGTAGGCGCTGCCAAACCCATCAACAGAGCCAAAATGGCAACCGTGGTCATGAGTTCCGTCAGGGTGAATCCGCGCTCCACCCTGGCTTTCGGCGGCGTACACCAAGGGGTGGGTATCATTTTTGGATATACCAGTAAGACTTGACTTTGGCGGAAGGCGGCGTTGACGAGGGCGGGTTGAGCTTGCTGGCCTCCAAGGGGCCGGTGCCACCGATGACAAATGGAACAACGGTGCCGTCATCCAGCTTGACCTTGCCCACCACCGGTGACGGTGGCAAGCCCCCTGCGGCCAGGGTGGTAAATGGCGATTCACCGCAGGCCTTGGTGGAGGAGCCCCCGGTCTTGAAGTTCAGGGCATAGGCTCTGGCGGTGCCGAGATTGGCCGAGCAGCTGTTGGCGGCTGCATCGGTGGGTTCATGGGTGCTGAAGTACACCGTGCCAAAGGCCGCAATGGACGCTGTGACCACCTGCTCGTAGTCACGCAGCGGGTAGGCATAGATTTTCTTGGCTGCCTGCTCGGTGGTCAGGCAGGTGCCCATGGCGCTGGTTTGCGCGGCAATGGTTTTGCACAAGACATCATTGCTATTGCAATTGTTTCCATTGCTCGCATTCAGCAACCAATTGGCATCCGTGGGTTTGTCCTGCACCACGAAAAAATAATTGTTGATCACGGTGCTGGGTTTGTTCACCGGCTGCTCACGGTTGCCGGAGCCGATCAGCAGGTAGTGAATTTCGCCGTCCACCACGATGTCGGGGCCGTACAGGAACTTGCGATTCGCCGGTGACGTGCAATTGGTGCCGTAGGCCTCTGCCCCGCTGGTGGCGGCAATGGCGGAATTGCTGGCCAGGGTGTTGCACCCGAGCATGGCCACCCGTGTCATCGTCCAGTTGGCCGGTGCGGTGCTGCCGATGGGGGTGTTGGCGGTTGCGCCGGAAATACGGTAGATGTCACCCCCTACGTCCGCCGCGTACCCGTAAGTGGCCATGCCGCTGGCGTCCTGGAGCATCTGGATATCGCCCACGACCCCTCGGTAGGTTTTGAATGTTTTCAGCCGCTCGCCCGTATCGGCATCCAGAATGTAGATTCTGTTGCCCGTCAGCCCCGTGGGCTGCACTATGGCGCTGCTCGTCGTGCCGCTGGCGGGGGTTGTGCAGGTGAATGTAGTGGGGTCTTCGCAGGCGGCGTCATAGCCGCCGCCCATGATCAACAAGGGGGAGTCACCCGACCCATAACCGGAGGCCTTGAACACGGTGGGTGCCGCCCAGGTCTGCCCAATCTGCTCAAAGTCGGTCGTGCAGCCAGCGCTGTCGCATCCCTTTTTCCATTTGGCAGTCACCGCCAGCGTCGTCCGGTCAATCGCAAAGGCATACAGAGCCCGGCCACCCCGGCGCATGGAGGCATAAATCCAGGCCGGCTTGGTGGTGTCGGCCATGTCGATATACCCCGTCACCGGGCCATCCATGCCGTAGTCTTTGTTGTTGGCGCTGCCAACCACCGCCGGGCTGTTGACCTCTGGCGTGTTGTCGTACCGGCGTTGTATCTTGGAATAAAACTCCGGGGGCACAAAAGCCCACAGTTCGGAACCAGGGGTCACCGTGCCGATGTTCGCAGTTTGGTTGCCGTTGATGGCTCTTAAGACGCCGTCATTTCCGCCATAAAAAACCACCACCTTCGGAGTGGCATCGCTGCCAAAGTTAATGGCAATCGGGCGGGAGTGCACCACGTCGCCGTGGGCCGACGGCCGCATGTCGGTGCTGGTGATGGGCGTGGTGCCGATCGTGGCGGGTGGCTCCGCGCCGAGCCCGGTTGTGGGACCGTTATTGAAGCCCCGTTGCCAGTCTTTGAGTGGCGAAGTGGATGCGGTGAAGTTGATCAGCGCGGTGCAGGCCCCTGCTTCGCAGGTGTACATGGTGCGATTTGTGGGATTGGCTGCGCGCAACTTGTAGGCCTGGCCTCCTTTTTCAACCATATTGCCGTCCGGGGTGTTGGAACGCGGGTCTTTGCCCTGGCAATTGGGTTCTACATAGCTGGCCCAATATTCGTCCGGTGCATCCAATCCAGGGGTCCAGAAACTGCGTGCGCACTCGGCAATAAAGTCGGAGCCACTTGCCGATATGGCGGCTGCGCTATCGGCGTCGAGCAATCGGAAGGTGTTGTTGAGGTACCCCATCTTGTACTGCTTCAGATTGCCGACCCAGCGGGGCAGCGAATCCGGGTCGGGCCGGAACATGCCCACAAACACCTGGTTCAGGTAGGTGCCCTGGGTGTTGACGCTCACGGGCAAACTCACGGCGGCAAAAACCGAATTGACGGACTGGACCTCACTGATGATGGTTTCAAACGCATCCGTGATCGTGGCGGTGTTCGATGTTTCAAAATATTTGCCCCCACCATAGGCAGCCATGCTGCGCATGACCCAGGCGTAAGAGGCGTCGCACAACGCGGGGGTGACCGATTTGTCGATCAGGCCAATGGTGTAGGTCTTGATGTCCTGGTCTTTCATGTACCGGGTCCATTCGTCCGCGTACCAGCCCTCTTTCACCGTGGAGTCGGTGGTGCTGAGGGCCTGGCCTGCACTGGTCTTACAGGAGGTGGTTTTGTCACTCTGCGTGATTTTGATGTGGGTGGTTTCCAAGGCGGTAGCCGCCGGACTGGCGTTGACCCCGGTGGTGGCGAAGGTGCCGCTCAAGGCGCTCCAGGGGTTGCTGCCGCCATCTTTGGGCATGGTGGCGTTGTTGCCAAAGTTGTTCCCGACAAAAGCGACAAAGTATTTGGAGCAACCCACGGGCGGTTGGATGCTCGCGTAGTCGGTCCCGGAAAAACCGGTCTTCCCATGCAGATACGCCCAGGCTTCCTGCATGCTGGTGGCCGGGCCGGGTGAAGCGTTGTCGGCGAGGATGCGGATGCCTGAGCCGGAGTTGCTGCTTTTCCAGCTCTTGATAAAGGTGAGCAGGGCCACTTTGGTGCTGAGCGTCAACGGTGTCACCGGGTACAGCAGGCAGCCGCCGTCGGACTGGGTGCCCGAGCAGTCATTGCCGTTGTAGTCTTTGACTTGGGCGCCCTTCCACGCCATGATGCCAATTTTGATTTTGGCCGTGGCGGTGACCGACATGGCCTGAATGACATTGAAAATGGCGCACTGTTCCACGCCACCGGTTTTGCCGCTGAGTGCGGTGGCGGTGGCGGCGCCAGTGGCAGCGGTTTCCTCGGATGGCGTGCCCAGCGAGCACAGTTCCGGGGAACTGGCGTTAAAGCCCGCCCCGTTGTCCCACACGAACAGCAATACCGGCGCATTGGTGTCGGTGGTTGCCGTGGTGGGGGTGGAAAAAAGGTCGATGTCTTCCGCCTGGACCGGCATTGCCAAGCACCCCAAAAGCACCGATACACCCCACACGAATAAACGCTTGACGCTGATCGAACGTAGCGTTGCGCGATCCTGATCGTTGTGCATGATTGACTCGCTTTCTGATGACAAGCTCACGGGCAAACCAAAGGCTTTTGCGTCTCCGACAAGGCAATACGCACGCCTTGATGGATCTCGATGGACGTGCCACTGAGTGCGTCGGTGACGGTGGCAACAAGCTCCCACAAGGTGTTGTAGTAAGTGGCGCTGACGGTGAACCCCGCGCCGCCCAGCGAGGCGCTGCTGCCACCGCTGACGCCACTGCCGGTCATTGTGGTGGATTGCACGCAGGCTGGCACGGCAATCGAAATGGTGTAGTCAGCGGTGGTGTCATTGTTGATATCCAGCGTGAAGCTGGTGGCCGCTGTGGGCAAGGTGGTAAAGCCGGTGTCCAGCACCGTGCTGATGGTTTGTTCAATGCCCTTGTTGGCTGCGGCAATGGCCTCGTCGCGAAACTGCATATTGCCCACCGACTTGGCGTTGGTGGTGCTGAGCGTGAAGGTGGTGGTGACCAGGATGCTGATCAGCAGCAGCATGATCATTCCGACAATCAGCGTAATGCCCCGCTGACCTCTGCGGCTGGCATGCATGCGGTGGCGGTGCAATGCGGTCATGGGGTCTCCCTTCGCGAAGACACATTGTTCAGGCGCACCGTCAGCTGGAACACATGGCGCTGAAAGCCGTCGCCAAACGGGCCCAACAGGGTGCTGCCCAGGGCATATTTTTTGGTATCGGTATAGCCCGGCGTTGCTTCCTTGCTGCGCGCCAGCACATATATTTTGGCGGCGACGGTATTGACCAGCTGTGCGGAGGTGCATCCACCTGCGCCGGTACAGTGCACAAAGGGGAGTTCCGGGACACCATCCCCGCGGTTGCTCGGGGTGGTGTTCAAATCGGCGTTGATGGTATTGACCGTGCAACTGGCTGGGTCTACTTTGGCGGGGGCGGCCGTGTAGTCGACCGGCGTGGCGCAGCGGCTCTGCGCATCCAGTCCCAGTTCCACCGCAAATCCCTGGATGCCCTCGATCAGCGCGGTCGGCGGGGTGTGGGCCGGTGTGTTGCTAGCGTTCAGGTCAAAGTTGGATCGCATCAAGGTTGGTATACCGTCGCCAGCCGTGGTGGCGTAGTTGCGGATGTAATAGATATTGGAGATGAACTTGCGCTTCTCGGCCAGGCTGGTGCAGTTCCTGAGCTTCAGCGTGAACCCGGCAACGCCGAGCACCAAACGATTGTTGGCGGCAATCTCGGTGTCGCACAGGGACCTCTGCAAATACACTTTGGCGGCGTTGTCGGCCTCGCAGTTGCCCACACCGGTGGCGCAATTGTTGGTGCGGCGAACCACCAGCACGTCGGTATTGGCCTGCTTGTTCGTCACGATGTCGGTGCAGCCTGTTGGCGCTGCACCGAACACCTGCACCGGTAGTCCAATCAGTGCATTTTGGTAGGCAGTGTTCCAGTTGGCTGCATTGAAGGCAAGGCAGGGGTCGGGTGCGCTGGCAGGTGTGTCTGCAGGCGCCGTGGTGGCAATCAGGTCGTCAAACTGGGGAACATAGCCGCCCCAGTAGCCTGCATGGGCAATGTCTTCGGCCAGGAGGTCAATGGCAAATCGCCCGTTTTCAATCAAACCATTGGTTTTGGCCATCTCTGTGTTGGTGCGGCTCACATTGGCATACATGCTGGCCATGCCCGCTATCACGACCAATCCCAGCGCCACCGACACCAGCAATTCCACCAGCGTGAACCCGGCAGACCGGCGCTTGCGTGCGCCTACAGAGGGGAGGGGGGGAGTTGGCATAGTCAACTCAGGGAATCAATGCGGATGACCGTGGTCACGGTGCGCCGGCACAGTTCGGACCCGTCGCACGCGCCGCCGTTGCTGGTGCGGTATTGCCCCGAACCGCAAGACAGGCTGCTGGCTGGCGCCACCAGCGGCACCATGCCTTGCCAGGCCACGGTGACCATGTATTCGTTGGGGTTTGTCAATTGCTCAATACATCCGCGCCCGCCTATCACCGAACCCATCTTGTTGGTATCGTCTAGCTCAGCGGCCCCTTGCAGGGCCTGGCACCATTCGGCCAGGTCCACCTGTGCCAGTGTGGATGTGCCGGTCGTGCTCGGGCATGTCATGCCAGACCCCAGCGCCGAGGTGGTGACATAGGCGCTGGCCAATGCGCGGTTGATGGCTAAGCGGTTTCCCATGTCCTTGACCAGCAACAGCGCCTGCGCGCGCTGGTACGACTCCATCTCGGTCACCTGAAGGTTGACCTGCAGCTTGGCCAGGCCGATCAGCCCGAAAGACAGGATGGCCACGGTCACCATCACTTCCAGCATGGTGACGCCCCGTGGCCCAGCGCCGCCGCGCCATGGAGCAGCCTTGGACCAACGTGGCATGGATGGGGGCTTGGCTACCATTTGTCCGCCGGGGTTTTGACGCCATCGCTGTTGAGCGTCAGATTGCCATCGCTGAGCTGTGCGCCGGTCGCTGTGAAGGTAATGGTGTAGCTGGGGATGGTGCCGGTGCCTACGGTCACGTCATAGGTGTATTTTCCATTTAACTCAGAGGGCAGGGCGTACCCACTGGTCTCAAGTTGCGCCTTGGTCGCGTACGCGCGGTTGGCCACCAAAAATTGGGGCTGCCGGTTCGCGATGTCGAGCATCTGCGCTTTGGCAATCGCCCGGTTCGATTTGATGATGTAGGCGTTGTAAGACGGGATGGCGATGGCGGAAAGAATGCCAACAATTGCAACGGTAATCATCAACTCGATGAGGGTAAAACCGCGAATTTTTCTCATATTCACCCGCCTTTGAAAAATATTCAACTGGAATAAATATGCCCGTGCTCTCGGGCGTCCCGATCCACACTATGAACCATACACAACTTCTAACTGACCAGGGGGTTATTTTTGATGTGCTTCGCCAGCGGTGTCTATCAGCGGATGAGTGGTCAGTTGGGCTCTGCCGCCCACAACCTGGCCCCTGAAGCGTCCAGATGCGTCAGGTACACCCGCACTTCAAATTCCAGCTGGTGGTAGGCGGGCTCCATATAGGTGCAGAGCTGGTAAAAGGCCTTGTCATGGGCGCGTTCGCGCACATGGGCCAGTTCGTGCACCACGATCATTTTCAGAAACTCGGGTGGGGTGTCCCGAAACAGGGTGGCAATGCGGATCTCGCGCTTGGCCTTGAGCTTGGAGCCCTGCACGCGTGAAATGGTGGTGTGGGTGCCCAGCGCGTGGTGCACCACATGCAGCTTGCTGTCAAAAGCCACCTTGTTCACCGGGTCGGCACCGCGCAGGTATTCCTGTTTCAGGTCTTGTACATAGTCGTACAGCGCCCGGTCGGTGCGCACCGTGTGGGCTTGGGGGTATCTTTTGCCCAGCCATTCCCCCAAACGCCCCCGCTCCAGCATGGCACCGATCTGTGCCACGGTGTCGTCCGGGTAGCCCTGCAGAAATTTGAGCGGTGCAGTTGCTATAGGTTTCATAGCTGCTTACGCAGTATCCACGGGGGCTGGAGGCATATTTGGCTTAAATTTCTCGTCTTAGGGCGGGGAACAGGATGATGTCGCGGATGCTGGCGCTGTCGGTCAGCAGCATCATCAAGCGGTCAATGCCAATGCCGCAGCCACCGGTGGGGGGCATACCGTATTCCAGGGCGCGCACAAAGTCGTGGTCGAAGTACATGGCTTCGTCGTCGCCGTTGTCCTTTGCCGCCACCTGGGAGTGGAAGCGCGCGGCCTGGTCTTCGGCATCGTTCAACTCGGAGAAGCCATTGCCGAACTCGCGCCCGGTGATGTAGAGCTCAAAACGTTCGGTCACGCCGGGGTTGGAGTCGCTGGCGCGCGCCAGCGGAGAAATTTCCACCGGGTGCTCGCAGATGAAGGTGGGCTGCCAGAGCTTTTCTTCCACGGTTTCTTCAAAATACATGACCTGCAGGCTGGCCAGGCTGCGGGTGGAGAGCTGGTGCTTGGCTTCGGTCAGGCCCAGCTTGCGCAGGGCGGCCAGCAGCCAGGCTTCGTCAAACACACTGTCGCCAGCCTCGGTGTATTTCTGGATGGCCTGCACAATGGTCAGGCGCTCGAAGGGCTGGGACAGGTCCACCGGTTTGCCGCCATAGCTGAGCTGCAGGGTGTCCACGGCTTTCAAGGCTGCGTCGCGCACCAGGGACTCGGTAAAAGTCATCAGGTCCTGGTAGTTCCAGTAGGCCGCGTAGAACTCCATCATGGTGAACTCGGGGTTGTGGCGCACCGAGATGCCTTCGTTGCGGAAGTTGCGGTTGATTTCGAACACCCGGTCAAAGCCGCCGACGATCAGGCGCTTGAGGTACAGCTCGGGCGCGATGCGCAAAAACATCTGCTGGTCCAGCGCATTGTGGTGCGTGGTGAAGGGCTTGGCGTTGGCGCCGCCGGGAATCGGGTGCAGCATGGGCGTTTCCACTTCCAGAAAGCCGTGGTGCACCATGAACTCGCGCAGGCCGCTGACGGCCTTG
>MESI01000004.1 GCA_001770935.1 Burkholderiales bacterium RIFCSPLOWO2_12_FULL_61_40
GAAATGGAAGTTGGCACGGAGCATGCATAGACCCTTGCATCTCCCGATTTCTGGAGAAGCCGATAGTCCCAGATCGGAGCCTTGTGAAGCTCTGTCCTTAACCACCTAGGAGAAACCATGAAACTCGTAACGGCCATCATCAAACCGTTCAAGCTCGATGAGGTGCGTGAAGCCCTCTCCAGCATTGGCGTGCAAGGCATCACTGTCACAGAAGTCAAGGGCTTCGGCCGCCAAAAAGGCCATACCGAGCTGTACCGTGGTGCAGAGTATGTGGTGGATTTTCTGCCCAAGGTCAAGATTGAAGCCGCCATTGACGAGGCGCTGGTCGACCGCGTGATCGAAGCCATTGAAGGCGCCGCACGCACCGGCAAGATTGGTGATGGAAAGATTTTTGTCTACAACCTGGAGCAGGTCGTACGCATTCGCACCGGCGAGACCGGTAACGAAGCGCTGTAAAACCACCTAAGAGAGCATAAAAATGAAAAAACTGCTTGTATCCCTCGCCCTGGGCTTCAGTATGCTGAGCGCAGGAACCTTCGCGGTGGCCCAAACTGCCGCCGCGCCCGCCGCCACCGCGCCCGCCACGGAGGCGGCCGCAGCGCCTGCGCAGGAGGCCAAACCAGCCGAAGCCGCTGCACCTGCAGCAGCTCCCGCTGCCGCGCCCGCCGCCACTGAAACCGCAGCCCCCGCGGCAGCGCCCGCACCCGTTCCCGACAAAGGCGACACGTCCTGGATGATGGTTGCCACCCTGCTGGTGATCCTGATGACGGTGCCGGGCCTGGCGCTGTTCTACGGCGGCCTGGTGCGCAGCAAAAACATGCTGTCCGTGCTGATGCAGGTCATGGTCACCTTCTCGCTGATCGTGGTGCTGTGGTTCATCTACGGCTACAGCCTGGCGTTCACCGAGGGCAATGCCTTCATAGGAGGCTTTGACCGCCTGTTCATGAAGGGCATCTGGGACAACGTCGCCGGCACCTTTGCCAATGGCGCCACCTTCAGCAAGGGCGTGGTCATTCCCGAGATCGTGTTTGCCGCCTTCCAGGCCACATTCGCCGGTATCACCTGTGCACTGATTGTGGGCGCCTTTGCAGAGCGCATGAAATTCTCTGCGGTGCTGATGTTCATGGTGATCTGGTTCACCTTCAGCTATGCACCGATTGCGCACATGGTCTGGTTCTGGATGGGCCCTGACGCTTACTCCGCCACGGACGTGGTGGACGCAATGAATGCCAAGGCCGGTTACATCTGGCAGAGCGGCGCGCTGGACTTCGCCGGCGGCACCGTGGTGCACATCAATGCAGCGGTGGCCGGTTTGGTGGGCGCTTTCATGGTGGGCAAACGCATTGGCTACGGCAAGGAAGCCATGGCGCCCCACAGCCTGACCATGACCATGGTGGGCGCCTCCCTGCTGTGGGTGGGCTGGTTCGGTTTCAACGCCGGCTCTGCCCTGGAAGCCAACGGTTTTGCCGCCCTGGCCTTCATCAACACCTTCGGTGCCACCGCAGCCGCCGTCCTGGCATGGTCTTTGGGTGAAGCGATGATGCGTGGCAAGGCCTCCATGCTGGGTGCGGCGTCCGGTGCCGTGGCCGGTCTGGTGGCGATCACACCGGCCGCTGGCAATGTCGGCATCGGCGGTGGACTGGTGATTGGTGCCATTGCCGGTTTTGCCTGCCTGTGGGGTGTGCATGGCCTGAAGAAGCTGCTGGGCGCGGACGACTCGCTGGACGTGTTTGGTGTGCACGGCGTGGGCGGTATTGTGGGTGCCCTGCTCACCGGCGTGTTCAATTCGCCCGCCCTGGGTGGCCCCGGCTACGTAGCGGACTGGGTCACCGCCTCCATGGTGGCGGGTGCTGATTACTCCATCGCCTCCCAGGTGTGGGTCCAGGCCAAGGCCGTGCTGACCACCGTGATCTGGTCGGGTGTGGTGTCTTTCGTGGCCTTCAAACTGGTGGACTTGACGGTGGGCCTGCGTGTCAGTGAAGAAGAAGAGCGCGAAGGCCTGGACATCACGTACCACGGCGAGACCGCTTACAACCGCTAAGCCCTGCGCTGAAAATTACGTACCCGTTTCGACTTGCGTCGAAACACCGGCCCGGCAGAACTTCGGTTCTCCCGGGCCGTTTTTTTGGGCCAAGCAAGGGCACAATTTGGACTATGAAAAACGCACGCACACTGGACAAGGCGCCCAAGGCATGACCTGGAACGCCTTAAGCCCCCAGACCTATGCAACGGGCGAGTCCCCGTTTTGGCACCCGCAGGAGCAGCGGCTCTACTGGGTGGACATTCCGGGCAAGAAAATCCTGCGCTCGCTGCCCGCCACGGGGGAGGTGGAAAGCTGGGACATGCCCACCGAGCCCGGCTGTATCGCACCGGCCCGCAGCGGCGGCCTGGTCATCGCGCTGCGCCACGGGGTGTTTCGCGCACGGACTTGGGGCGGTGAACTGCAGCACCTGGTGACCCTGGACTACGACACCGCCACCGTGCGTGCCAACGATGGCAAATGCGACGCCTTGGGGCGCTTTTGGGTGGGCACCATCGACGAACCCAAGGCCAGCCGCGCCGCCAAGCTGTACTCCATCGACTGCCGGGACGGGCGCACCCCGGTGGTGCAGTGCATGGCCGGCGACGCGCTCACCGGCAACGGCCTGGCCTGGAGCCCCGATGGCCGCACCGTGTACTGGTCCGACACACCCAGCCACGTGGTGCACGCCTGGGACTACGATTCGCAAGCCAACACCCTGGCGGCGCACCGCACCTTCCGCCAATTCGAGGCCAAGCCCGGCGGCTGGGACTGGACACACACCGCCTACCGGGGCCGACCCGACGGCGCAGCCGTGGATGTGCAAGGCAACTACTACTGCGCCATGTTTGAAGGCGCCCGCATTTGCAAGCTGGCCCCCGACGGCACCCTGCTGGCCGAATACCCCACGCCCGCCCAGTGCCCCACCATGCCCTGTTTCGGCGGTGAAGACCTGAAAACCCTGTACCTCACCACCGCGCGCCACGGCCGCAGCGCCGCCGAGCTGGCGGCGTATCCCCAGTCGGGCTGTGTGTTTGCCCTGCAGGTAGACGTGCCAGGTTTGCCGGTGAACGCCTTCGCCGACTAATTTTTTGCAGCCTGGGCGTTCAAAAAATTCACGCCACGGTGGCGGGCGGGCGCTTACGATGCCGCCATGCACACCTTAGACCACGCACTCACCCAGGTCACCGACCGCATCCAGGCCGCACGGGCCGACGGCACCCCCTTGCGCATCCGGGGCGGGGGCTCCAAAGACTTCTACGGCCAAAGCCTGCAAGGCGAGGTGCTGGACAGCACCGGTTTGAACGGCATCGTCAGCTACGAACCCAGTGAGCTGGTGGTGACGGTGGGCGCGGGCACCCCCCTGGCGGAACTGGAGGCGCTGCTGGCCGAGCAGGGCCAGTGCCTGCCCTTTGAGCCGCCGCACTTCGGCTGGTCCGGTACCGGCGCGGGCCAGGGTCCGGCCACCGTCGGCGGCATGGTGGCCAGCGGTCTGGCCGGTCCGGCGCGGGCCAGCGTGGGCGGCGTGCGGGACTATGTGCTGGGTCTGAAAATGGTCAACGGCAAGGGAGAGCATCTCACCTTTGGTGGTCAGGTCATAAAAAACGTGGCGGGCTACGACGTGTCGCGCCTGATGGTGGGTGCCCTGGGCACGCTGGGCCTGATCACCGAGGTGTCGCTCAAGGTGCTGCCGGTGGCGCCGGCCGAGGCCACCCTGGTGTTTGCGCTGGATCAGGCCGCCGCTTTGGAGCAGTTGCAGCGCTGGGGTGGCCAGCCCCTGCCGCTCAACGCCAGTTGCTGGGTGCATGACGACTCCGACCCGGCGGTGGCGGCCCGCGACCTCCTGTTTGTGCGCCTGCGCGGGGCCATGGCCGCCGTGGAGGCGGCCTGCCGCAGCATGCTGAAAGAACTGCCTGGCAGCCGCATGGATAGCGCGCAGGCTAGCGCCGACTGGACGCTGTGCCGCAACCAGCAGTTGCCGTTTTTTTCCGCAGCGCATGGCGAGGAGAGGGCCTTGTGGCGCTTGAGCGTGGCGCCCACGGCGCCGGTGCTGGACTTGCCCTGGGCGCCCCTGGTGGAGTGGCATGGCGCCTTGCGCTGGTTGTGGGCACCCACCGACGCGGCAGAACAACTGCAGGCGGCGGCACGCGCCGCTGGTGGTTTTGCTACTAATTTTGTAGCTGCTCACGCACATTCCATAAGGGTTGTAGCCAGATTTGATTCACAAAATGGGGCGGAAATGGCCACCATGCGCCGCCTCAAGGCCAGCTTCGACCCGCAAGGCATTTTCAACCCCGGCCGCCTGTTTGCGGAATTCTGAAACTTGGGGGGCAGACCGCCGCGCCACGCAGTGCGCAAGCCCTGTCCCCAACTGATTGAGTCCCATGCAAACCACCCTCAGCGCCGAATACCAGAACACCCCCGACGGCCTGGCCGCCGAAGCCATTGTGCGCAAGTGCGTGCACTGCGGCTTTTGCACCGCCACCTGCCCCACTTACCAGTTGCTGGGCGATGAACTCGACGGCCCGCGTGGCCGCATCTACCTGATCAAGCAGGTGCTGGAGGGGGCCACACCCACCCGCTCCACCCAGATGCACCTGGACCGCTGCCTGACCTGCCGCAACTGCGAAAGCACCTGCCCCTCGGGCGTGGACTATGGCCACCTGCTGGACATTGGACGCAAACTGGTGGACGCCAAAGTGCTGCGCCCCTTGCCCGAGAAGGCGCTGCGCTGGGCGCTCAAGGAGGGCCTGCCTTCCCCGCTGTTTGGCCCCGCCATGACATTGGGGCAACTGGTGCGCCCCCTGTTGCCCGCCGTGCTGAAAGTGAAAGTGCCACCCCGCCAGCAGGCCGGACTCTGGCCCCGGCGCAGCCATGCACGCCAGGTGCTGCTGCTGGCCGGTTGCGCACAGCCCGCCATGGGCCCCAACATCCACAGCGCCACCGCCCGCGTGCTGGACGCCGCCGGCATCCAGGCGGTGGTCGCGCCCAAGGCCGGTTGCTGCGGCGCTGTCAAATTCCATTTGAACGACCAGGACGGCGGCAAGGCAGAGATGCGCGCCAACATCGACGCCTGGTGGCCTTTCATTGAGTCGGCTTCGGGCCAGGGCGTGGAGGCCATTCTCATGAACGCCTCGGGCTGCGGCGTCACAGTCAAGGACTACGGCCACATCCTGCGCGACGATCCGGCGTATGCGGACAAAGCGGCGCGCGTCAGTGCGCTGACCCGTGACCTGAGTGAGTGGCTGCCCGAACTGGTGGTGGCCCTGCGTGGCAAGGTGGAAACGACCGGCCAACCCGCACTGGTGTTTCACCCGCCGTGCACCTTGCAGCACGGGCAAAAATTGCGCGGCGGCGTGGAAAGCCACCTGGCGGAGTTGGGCTTTCGCGTGCGCCTGGCCCGCCAGGAATCCCACCTGTGCTGCGGCTCTGCCGGGACCTACTCGGTGCTGAACCCCACACTCTCTTACCAGCTGCGCGACCGCAAACTGGAGAACCTGCAGGCTGCGCAGGCGGAGGTCATCATCAGCGCCAACATCGGCTGTATCACGCATTTGCAAAGCGGCACCTCCGTGGCGGTGAAGCACTGGGTGGAGGTGCTGGACGCCGCGCTTTCCCAGGACGCCGTCAACGCCTGATTTCAGTTTTCCTGAAGTGCCATGGGCACGCCCCAGACGGGCAGGCGTCTCTTATTCCATTTCCATATCAATGCGATATGTCGTTGCCCCTCCTTGTCGTGCTAAAGCACTGCCTGCGTCGGTGCGCCTAATCTCTCATTGATCTGAAAACGGAATTACTGCGCCAGTGCCGCGTCGATGTCCTTGCGCAGGCTCTCGGGGGTATCGGTAGGGGCGTAGCGCTTGAGCACCTGGCCGTCCTTGCCGATCAAAAATTTGGTGAAGTTCCATTTGATGGATTTGCTGCCCAGCAGGCCGGGGGCTTCCTGGGCCATCCACTGGTACAGCGGGTGGGCGTTGGAGCCGTTCACGTCCACCTTGGCCATCATGGGGAAACTCACGCCGTAGTTCACCTGGCAAAAATCGGCAATCTCGTCGTTGCTGCCGCTGTCCTGCGCGCCAAACTGGTTACAGGGAAACCCCAGCACCACCAGGCCCTGGCCGGCGTAGGTCTTGTGCAACTCTTCCAGACCGGCGAACTGCGGCGTGAATCCGCAGGCGCTGGCGGTGTTGACGATCAGCATGGCCTTGCCCTTGAATTTTTTCAGGGCGATCGGCTTGCCGTTGATTTGCAGGGCTTCAAAGTCGTAGATGGTGGTCATGTCAATATCAAATCAGAAAAAGTGGATATGGAGTGGGTACTTTGGGGTGAAAAATCAAATAACCATCAGCTGCCTCTGAATAACCCTGTATGGGTACCTCCCTTTGGTGGCAAGATACCCCAAACCACTATTTGGACCTATAGACCTGGATGCACCCGTACTTTGCCACCTTGAAGCAATGGCTGCGCAGCGTCGTGCATGACAACGGGGCGGTGCAGGGGGAAGCCACCATGGAGACGATGCGCCGGTTTCGCATCTTTGCGGGCTTCACCCTTCTGGTGAACATGGGCTACGTCGCGAAATTAGGGTTTTTCACGGGCAGCCAGGGTTCCTTGCCGCATGTTCGGTGGGCCAGCGCCATTGGCTGGGCCCATGGCACCATGGCCTTGGCCATGGCGGTGCTGGGGCTGCTCATCCACCGTTTCTGCCAAAGCCATGTGCGCGCCAGTCCGCAGGCGCTGGTATTGCAGACCCTGTTTGCCTGCACCGCACTGGCGTTTGCCGTGGCCCTGTCCGTGATCGACCAGATGGTGACGACCAACACCACCAACTTCGCCACCATTTGCCTGCTGGTGGGCATGCTGTCCCTGATGCGCCCGACCTGGGCGCTGGCCATGTTTGTCGGAACCTACCTTGTTTTTTTCCAGGCCCTGGCCCTGACGCAGCGCGACCCTGAATTGCTGGCCCTGGCCCGCAGCCACGGCCTGAGCGCGGTGCTCATGAGTTTTGTGGCGTCCACCGTCATGTGGCACCAGTATGCGTCGGCGGTGTTGCTGCGCCGCGAGATTGTGCGGGGCAACCGGGCGCTGGCCTGCAAGCAATCCGAGCTGGAATATTTAGCCACCCACGACGCCTTGACCGGGCTGTACAACCGCCGGGAATTCATGCGGCTGGCGGAGATGGAGCTGGTCCGTTCCGCCCGCCTCCCGTCGGACACCTGTGTGTTGATGGTCGATCTGGATTTTTTCAAAAAAATCAACGACCGGTACGGGCACCCGGCAGGCGACGAGGTCTTGCAGCAGGTGGCTGCCATGCTGAAAAATGGGGTGCGGGCCAGTGATGTGATTGCCCGTATGGGGGGCGAAGAATTCATTGTCTTGTTGCCCAGCACAGACTGTGAAGGCGCCCTGGCGGTCGCTGAAAAATTGCGTTGCGTGGTACGGGAAAAACCGCTGCAGGTCCAAGGGTTTGCGATCCAGGTCACGGCCAGCATTGGCGTCAGCGGCTTGAAAAAGTCGCAGCGGGCGTCGATCGACGGACTGTATGCGACCGCGGACCAGGCCCTGTACGTGGCCAAACAATCGGGCCGCGACCGGGTCGAATACCTGGCGCTGGAGCCTATGGGCATTCCCATGTCCCTCGCCGATTAATTCCATTTTCATATCAATGGGCGATGAGGCGCCCCGACGCAGGCAGTGCTTTAGCACGACCAGGGGGGGCAACGACCTATCGCATTGATATGGAAATGGAATAAGGGCATTCAAGCGGGGGCGTGGGGTTCGGCCGGACCTTTGCCAAACGGCAGGGCCGACAGCACAGAGGCCAGCAAGATCAGCATGCCACCCCAGAGCGTGCGCTGGTTCAGGGCACCGGCGCCCAGCAGGACCGCCGACACGCTGGCAAAGACCACTTCCGACAGCATGATGATGGACGTCGCGCTGGCGCTCAGGCGTGTGGCCCCATACAGCAGGCCCAGGTTACCCGCCAGAATGAACAGGCACAGAGCCCCCACCCACGCCAGCCAATCGACGGCCACCGGCGGCAGCATGTTGACCAGACCTTGTTGCATGCCCAGCAGGGCGGCCAGCGTCGCCATCAATGCACCTCCGGCAAACAGGGCCAGCATGCTGGCGGCTGGGGGGACATCCTGGAGTTTGCGCAGCAAAATATTGGTCAGCGCAAAACACATGCCCCCCATCAGCGCCAGCCAGTCGGCCAACGTGTCAGGCACGGGCCAGGCGGAGCCGGGCGCCTTGAGCACAATCACCACCCCCGCCAAGGCCAAGGCCAGGCGCGCCAGCGAACCCGCGTTGGGTTTTTCGCCCAGGATCGGCCACGCCAGTACCACCACCCAGGCGGGCATCAGGTAAAACAGCAGCACCGCGCGCACCACGTCGCCGACCGTGACGGCCCAGTTGAATCCGACATTGGTGAGCCCGGCGGCCAACAACAAGGCCCACAAGGCGGGGAAGCGTGCGAACGCGCGCCAGGCCGAGGGTTGCCATACCAGCAGTGCCACCAGGGCCAGCACATAGATGAAGGCGGTGGCCCACAGCGGATGCACACCCAGCCCCTGCAACTGGCGAAACGGCCACCAGGACACGCCCCAGGTGAAGGCATTCGCCATCAGGCCCAAGGCGGCCAGCACGTTAGCCATGCAGGTTGTCGTTGCGGGCGATGTCCAGCAGGTGGGTGACGTCGGCACAGTGCTCGCGGCAATTGTGTTGGTGCCAGCGCTTGATGGCCCACATGAACCCCGCCACCACCACACCAAACACCGTGATGGCGCCAAAGGCCGACAGTCCCATGCCGGTGGACAGGCTGTAAAACGCACCCAGGCCCAGAATGCAGGCCTGTTCATTGAAGTTTTGCACCGCAATGGAGCGGCCCGCCCCCATCAGGTTGTGGCCCCGGTGCTGCAGCAAGGCGTTCATGGGCACCACCAGAAAGCCGCCCAGCCCACCCAGCAAGACCAGAAACGGCGCCGCAACCCACACGTTGGTGATGAAATTCAGCAAGATGACCAGCAGCCCCATGGCAATGCCCAGGGGCAGCACATCGGTGGCCTGGTGCAGGCGCATGCGCAGCGACGCCGCCACCGCACCCACGGCCGTGCCGATGGCCACCACCCCCACCAGCGCCGAGGCCTGCGTCACGCTGTAGCCCAGTGCCACCGAGGCCCAGGCCAGCACGATGTAGCGCAGATTGCCGCTGACGCCCCAGAACAGCGTGGTGGTGCTCAGGGAAATCTGGCCCAGGCGGTCGCGCCACAGGCGCAGGCTGCAGTGCCAGAAGTCGGGCAGCAGCACGAGCAGGTTGCGCGGCAGAGGCCGCATGGGCACGTCGGTCAGTGGAATGCGGGTGTTGAACCAGGCGGCCAGGCCGTACACCAGGATCAGCACACCGATGGCCGCTTCGGGGGCGGTATCGATGCTGGTGGTGATCAGTGGGATATCAATCGACAGCAGCATCGAAGACACCGCAGGCCCGACCAGTTGCCCCCCCAGCAGAACCCCCAAAATGATGGAGGTGATGGTGAGCCCCTCGATCCAGCCGTTGGCTTTGACCAGCTGGGAGGCGGGCAGGAGTTCCGTGAGAATGCCGTATTTGGCCGGAGAGTAGGCCGCAGCGCCCAGGCCGACGATGGCATAGGACATCAGGGGATGGGTGCCAAACAGCATCAGCAAACAGCCCCCGATTTTGATGAAGTTGCTGGCCAGCATGACCCTTCCCTTGGGAAAGGCATCGGCAAAAGCCCCCACAAAGGGGGCCAAAATCACATAAAACAAGGCAAACATGGGGACCAACGCCGCCTGTTGCCATTCCGGGGCCCCACCGGTTCTCAGCAGTTGCACCGCGCCCACGAACAGCGCATTGTCGGCCAGCGAGCTGAAAAACTGCGCTGACATGATGGTAAAAAAACCGCGTTTCATGTATCAGGGTGGCGCGCATTAGCAGGGCTAATACGTGGGGTGTTGTTGTATGTCTCCAAACGTGCTGCGGTTATAGCACGCCCTGCAATGTCAGAATCCAGGCTGCTTTTTCCAATCCCCTACTTCATTTCATGCCACGTCCTATCCAAGCCACCATCCACCTCCAGGGGCTTCGCCACAATTTGGCCCGTGTGCGCCGCGCCGCGCCGGACGCCCGGGTCTGGGCCGTGGTCAAGGCCAACGCCTACGGCCACGGGATTGAGCGGGTGTTTGACGGACTGCGGGGCGCCGACGGATTTGCGCTGCTGGACCTGGCCGAGGCCCAGCGGGTGCGTGATCTGGGCTGGCGCGGCCCCGTTCTGCTGCTGGAAGGGGCGTTTGAGCTGCGGGACCTGGAGCTGTGCTCACGGCTGGACTTGTGGCATACCGTGCACTGTGACGCCCAGATCGACATGCTGGCCGCGCACAAGACCAATGTGCCGCACCGCGTGTTCCTCAAAATGAACTCGGGCATGAACCGCCTGGGTTTTGCGCCCAATCAGTACCGTTCGGCCTGGACCCGGCTCAACGCCTTGCCCCAGGTGGACGAAATTTCCCTGATGACCCATTTCAGTGACGCCGACGGCCCCAAGGGCGTGGCCGACCCAATGGCGGTGTTTGCCGCCGTCACGCGCGATCTGCCGGGGGAACGCACCCTGAGCAACAGCGCCGCTACTTTGCGGTACGCGTCCACTCAGACGGACGCCGCGCCGGAACCCTGGGTGACATCGGACTGGGTGCGCCCAGGGATTGCGGTTTACGGCAGCGCCCCCGATTTTCCCGAACACTCGGCGGCGGATTGGGATTTGCAGCCCACCATGACGCTTGCTGCAAAAATCATAGCTGTTCAGGCAATACCCGCGGGGGCTACGGTCGGATATGGTTCCAATTTTGTGGCGGAACATCCAATGCGCATCGGGGTGGTGGCCTGCGGTTATGCCGATGGTTATCCCCGCATTTGCCCTACCGGAACGCCGGTTTTGGTCGACGGCGTGCGCACCCGCACGGTCGGGCGCGTCAGCATGGACATGATTACAGTGGACCTGGGGTCGTTACCCTATAGTGGACCGGGAAGTGAGGTTATTCTGTGGGGGCGGGCGGCCCATGGCGCGCTCTTGCCTATTGATGAGGTGGCCCGCAGTGCGGGTACCGTGGGGTACGAGTTGATGTGTGCGTTGGCACCCAGGGTGCCGGTGGAGGTGGCGGATTGAAATACGTTCCTATTCCTGTGGCCCTGCTGGAGGTGGGTAAGCCGCTTCCGGTCGATGTGTGGAATGCGTCCGGGCAGCTGCTGCTGCGCAAGGGGCAGGCGGTCGTGTCCGAGGTGCACCGCGAGAAGTTGCGGGCCCACGAGGCCTCGACCACGCCCCAGGACGCCATGGCCTGGCAACGCAGCTACGAACGTATGGTGCATGCCATGCTGCGCGATGGCAGGGATGTGCGGGACATTGCGCGCGCACCCATGCCCAGCGAAATCCGCGAGAGCGACTATGTGGTGAGCCAACAGGTCCAAGGGGGCTGGCTGGACTTGCAGGAGGTGCTGCGCGGGATTTTGTACCAGGGCGGAATGGCGATCAACCCGCTCCCCCGTTTGGCGGGCATCGAACAAAGGGCCCTGGCGCTGCTGGAGGCTGACGCCGATGACGCGCTGTTTTGCCTGTTTCAGGCCCTGGCCGACAACACCCTGGGCTACTGCGCCACCCACGCCCTGCTGTGCGCGGTGGTGTGCCAGTTGACGGCGGAAAAGCTCGGTTGGGAACCGGCGCAGCGCAAACCCCTGTTCAGCGCCGCCCTGGTCATGAACATCGGCATGGCGCGGGACCAGGACAGCCTGGCGCGGCAAAACGCCGGGCCCTCGGACTGGCAACGCACGCTGATTCGCGAACACGCGGAAAAAAGCGTGGCTATTTTGCGGGGCTTGGGTGTGGACGATGCGGAGCAGCTGGACACCGTGCGCTGGCATCACGCACCCAATGCCCCCGAGGGCTTGCCGCAGACCCTGGCGGGCCGCCGACTGTTGGCCCTGGTGGATGGATTTGTGGCACGGGTGGCGGCACGCAAGACGCGCTCTGCGCAGTCCGCCGTCAAGGCTGTCCGGGCGATGGTGCTGGGCGCCGAAGGCGATGCCATTGGTGTCGGTTCGGCGATTGCCCAGGTTGTGGGTTTCTATCCCCCGGGCACCTATGTGCTGCTGGCCCACGGAGAGACCGGTGTGGCGGTGCAACGCGGCGCGCGGGCCAATACGCCCTGGGTCATCAGCCTGACCGACCAGAAGGGCATGCCGGTCGCCAGGTACCAACCCAAAGACACGGCCGACCCCGTCTACGCCATCTCCGAGCCGCTGGATTTTTCCAAGGTCAAGGTGGCGGTGAATCTGGAGAAGGTGCGTAAAGCGAAGGTAGGTCTGAGCCGATAGGGCGGCGCACCGGGCTGGGGTGTGTTGGTATCTGTTGTTTTATACAGTACCATAGCTTCATGGCCAAAGAAAAAACTGTTTACGTGTGCTCCGACTGTGGCGGCACCAGCCCCAAATGGCTGGGCAAATGCCCCAGCTGCGGCGCCTGGAATACGCTGATTGAATCGGTGGCCGAGAGCGCAGGTCCCACCAAAAACCGCTTTGCCGCACTGGCCAAAACCGCCGAAGTGGCGGTGCTGGGCGACATCGACGCTGTCGACATGGCCCGCACACCCACCGGGCACGAAGAGCTGGACCGGGTGCTGGGCGGCGGCATTGTCGAAGGTGGTGTGGTGCTCATCGGCGGGGACCCCGGCATCGGCAAGTCCACCCTGCTCTTGCAGGCGCTGGACTCGCTGCAGCGCTCGGGGAAAAATACCTTGTATGTGACAGGAGAGGAGAGCGGCGCGCAGGTGGCCTTGCGCTCGCGTCGTCTCGGGCTGGACCGTTCGCAGGTCAAGGTGCTGGCCGAAATCCAGCTCGAAAAAATCCTGGCCACGCTGGGCACCCTGCAGCCCGACATCGCTGTCATCGACTCCATCCAGACCGTGTACTCCGAGCAACTCACCTCCGCGCCCGGTTCGGTGGCCCAGGTGCGCGAGTGCGCCGCCCACCTGACCCGCGCCGCCAAGGCCGGCGGCGTGTGCATCGTGCTGGTGGGCCACGTCACCAAAGAGGGGGCCTTGGCCGGGCCGCGCGTGCTGGAGCACATGGTGGACACGGTGCTGTACTTCGAGGGCGACACCCACAGCCAGTTCCGCCTGGTGCGCGCCATCAAAAACCGCTTTGGCGCCGTCAACGAAATCGGGGTCTTCGCCATGACCGAAAAAGGCCTCAAGGGCGTGTCCAACCCCAGCGCTATCTTTTTGAGCCAACATGCCGAGCCCGTGCCCGGCAGCTGTGTGATGGTCACGCTGGAAGGCACCCGCCCCATGCTGGTGGAGATTCAGGCACTGGTGGACAGCGGCGGTCCCTCGCCCCGGCGGTTGTCCGTGGGGCTGGACAAGGACCGGCTGGCCATGCTGCTGGCCGTGCTGCACCGCCATGCGGGTGTGGCCTGCATGGACCAGGATGTGTTTGTCAACGCCGTGGGCGGCGTGCGCATCAGCGAGCCCGCCGCCGACCTGGCGGTGCTGCTGGCCATCACGTCGAGTTTGCGCGGCAAGCCCTTGCCCAAAGGCTTTCTGGCGTTTGGCGAAATCGGCCTGGCCGGCGAGGTGCGCCCGGCGCCGCGCGGCCAGGAGCGGCTCAAGGAAGCCGCCAAACTGGGCTTCACGGTGGCCGTGGTGCCCAAGGCCAACGCGCCCAAAAAACCCATCGAGGGCCTGACCATCCACGCGGTGGAGCGGGTGGAACAGGCGATGGAAGTGGTGCGGGAAATGGGGTGATTGCGTGCCAGCCCTGTGGGATGCCAATGGCCTGATTCCATTTCCATATCAATGCGATATGTCGTTGCCCCTCCTGGTCGTGCTAAAGCACTGCCTGCGTCGGTGCGCCTCATCTCGCATGGATCTGAAAACGGAATGACATCCGGTATTTCTATTTGCTATTGTTTTAATAGCTGCTTGCGCATATTCCATAAGGGCTACAGCCAGATTTGACCATCAGTACTTTCTCAGGACACATGGGCGCTTGGTGTGGGCATGCCCGCTATCTTTGTGGTGCCCATGATTCCCCCTGCGTGGGTGCTGGCGGCAGCAATGCCGATGGTTGCGTGTTCATCATCGTAGACATTTTTTGTATTTATAGTCATACTGTTCATCATGATGGACAAATTAAGACTCCCCGCCGACCTCGGCAAAGCCATCGCCCAGTACCGAGAGGAAAACAAACTCGCCGCGGTTGCCATCTCTGCCAAGGCCGGGCGCAGCCGAACCGTGCTCCACAAGCTGGAGCGCGGGGACGATGTGACGGTGGCCTCTCTCTTCGACTTCCTGCGCGCCATGGGCCTTTGCCTGAGCCTGCAGAAGGCGGGCATGCCGACCCTGGAGGAAATGCAGCGCCGGTTCGCAGACGAGGATGATGACGATGCTGCCTGAGCGCATCCGCTTGCTCGACGTGGATGTGAACGGTTCGCACAGCGGGCGGCTGGCGCACGCATCCCCCCTTGATCAGTTGGGGACAGAGCTGAAGGTCTGTCCCACAAAGCTTTGGTTTGATTACAGCCGCGACGATCCGGGCCAGCCCGGCGTGTCCCTGCTCATGCCGGCGAGCATTCTGCACTTTGATGGCGGCGGAGTCCTGTTCCCGGCCATGGACATGAACCTGCCCGAGGGCTATCTGTTCCAGCAGATCCGCGAGTTTTTCCCCAAGCAGGCCATGACCCCCATGCACCTGCTTGCCCTCATGGGCAACAACGGCATCGGGCGGCTGGGCTACCGGCTTCCCGATACGCCAAGCTCCACCTTTTCTTCGGTGGTCAACAGGGCCGACCTGCTCTCCAGCGGCAACGGCCCGGACCTCTTTCAGGACCTGATGCGTGCCTACCTGTCCACGGGCGCGGGCATCTCGGGCATCCAGCCCAAGATCATGGTGCCTGACCGGGCAACGGTGCCGGTGCCCACGCTGATCGTGAAGATGGCGGCTGAACGCTATCCCGGCCTGTCCGCCAACGAGTTCATGTGCCTGAACGCTGCCAGCGCGGCGGGGATCGCGGTGGCTCCGTTCGACCTTTCCGAAGATGGTTCGCTGCTGGTGATCGAGCGTTTCGACATTGCGCCCGATGGCTCGCGTCTGGGGTTTGAGGATGCGGCCTCGCTCATGGGGCAGCGGGTGCGCGACACGCTCTCGGATCGCAAGTACCACGGCAGCTACGAGCGAGTCGCGTCGGCCCTGAAGTTGATCAGCCTGCCGGACGCCGAACTGGCGCGCTTCTTCGAGCAGGTCGCCTTCATGGCAATGGTGCGTAACGGGGATGGTCACCTCAAGAACTTCGGGGTGCTTTACAGCGGCGTCGAGGATGTCCGCCTGGCACCCATGTTCGATGTGGTGAGCACCGCAATCTACAAGTACCAGCGCTACGAGGGCGGCCCTGAGCTGGAGGACCACACCATGGCGCTCAAGCTTTTTGCCGGATCTAGTAGTTCGTTTCATCAATTGAGTTACAAAATGGCCGATAATTGCAGCGGTTCATTCGCAACTCTTGGTGGAGACGCCCATGACAAGGAAGT
>MESI01000005.1 GCA_001770935.1 Burkholderiales bacterium RIFCSPLOWO2_12_FULL_61_40
CCGGCAAACTGGTATTCCGACAGGCTGTCGGGCACCGGGGTGACCGCGCCCAAAATGGTGGCCGGGTCGGCGCCCAGCGCCACACACACCGGGTAGGGTTGGCCGGGGTTTTGCGCTGCGTGCTCCCGAAAATCCAATGCGCCACCGCGGTGCGGCAACCAACGCATGATGACTTGGTTGCGGGCCAAGACCTGCTGGCGGTAGATGCCCAGGTTTTGCCGCGCCTTGTGCGGGCCTTGGGTGATCACCAGCCCCCAGGTGATGAGCGGCGCCACGTCGCCGGGCCAGCAGTGCTGGATGGGCAGGCGGGCCAGATCCACATCGGCCCCCTCCCACACCACCTCCTGGCAGGCAGCGCTGCGCTGCTCTTTGGGCGCCATGTTCCACAGGGTTTTGACCAGGGCACTCATGCCCACCAGTTCCTTGAAGCCCTTGGGCGCTTCGGGCTCCTTGAGCATGGCCAGCACATGGCCGAACTGGCGCACCTCGGCCACATCGGCCACACCCATCCCCAAGGCCACACGCCGTGTGGTGCCAAACAGGTTGGCCAGCACCGGAATGCTGTGGCCGGTGGGGTTTTCAAACAACAGTGCTGGCCCCCCGGCGCGCAAGGTGCGGTCGCACAGGGCGGTCATCTCCAGATGCGGAGAGACGGATGCGCTCACCCGTTTGAGTTCACCCAGTTGTTCCAACTGGGCGATGAAATCCCGCAGGTCTCGGTAGGCCATGGCGTGGTATCAGTTAAAGAAGAGGGTCGGTCGGCTCAGGCGCAGCAAGCCCGCCCCAGCGGGGCGCACCCACAGGCGGCAGGCCCAGCAGGTCCAGCACCCGGTCCACGGTGTGGTCCACCATCTCGGCAATGCTTTGCGGGCGGTGGTAGAAGCCGGGTACCGGTGGGAAAATAATGCCGCCCATCTCGGTCACGCTGGTCATGTTGCGCAAATGGGCCAGGTTCAACGGCGTTTCGCGCACCATCAAAATCAGGCGGCGACGCTCTTTGAGCATCACGTCGGCAGAGCGTGCAATCAGGTTGTCCGACATGCCGTGGGCGATGGCCGCCAGCGTGCGCATGGAGCAGGGCGCCACCACCATGCCGTCGCACTGGAACGAACCGCTGGCGATCACAGCACCCACATTGTGTACGGGGTGCACCACGTCGGCCAGGGCCTCGACCTGAGCGCGGTCCATATCCAGCTCTTGCTGCAGGTTCAGGCAACCCGCCTCAGACACCGTCAAATGGGTTTGCACATGCTCCAGTTCGGCCAGCTTCTGCAAGAGACGCACACCATAGACGGCACCGCTGGCGCCGGAGATGGCCACAATGATCCGCTTGGGCGGGGTGGACGGGGTGAAAGTCACGGGTGAACCGATTCGGCAGCGCCAGGGGCCGAGAGAGGTGATTGCAGATCGACCATGACCAGGGCGATCACCCGCTCGGCCTCCACGGGGTCAAAGTCTTCCTGGTAGCGCTTCTTCACTCCGTACTGGGCCAACTGGTAGTGGCGGTCCGCCGCGATGCCGTGCCGTGCCAGGCAGCTTTTGACGCACACCAGCGGGCAGCCGTCCAGCGCCACAATCGGCCGCCCCGACTGGGCAATTTTGAGCAAGTGGGGCACGTCGCCCCCCACACCGGCGATACAGGACATTTCCGCCGCGCCGCGCCGGTCCAGTTGCAAAGCGACCTGGTTGGTGAGCTGCGCTGCACTGGAGCACCCCGAACAGGAGTACACCAGCGGCAGTTGGCGTTTTTCGGCTGGCATGGCAGGAACTTTGACGCCTCAGCGGGGCCGGAACTTGGCCTTCAGGCGCTCCAGCACCTGCGCAGGCTTGAAGCGTTCCAGATGGAAGACCGGCAGCTCGATGGCATCAATGGTGTTTTTCACCAGCAAGCCCAGTTCGGTGTCGCCCTCCATGGACAGGCGGCGGCTGAAGAACAGGGTGTCCGGGTCTTCCTGGCGGCGCGCCAGCAGCACAAAGTCATGGGCACTGGCGCTGATGGTGAGGTCCGCGGCCCCCTTGTTCTGGCAGGCCGTAAAACGGCCGTTGACCCATGCAAAGTCAAACGTCCACTGGGCGTCCGTCACCCGCAGCCGCAGCTTTTTTCCCAACAAGAATTGGGTGATGTCCGGTGTCAGGCTCTTGGCCAGTGCCAGATTCAAGGCGGTGACAAACAGCAGCGAGCCAGGGTACGCGGGCAAGCGGGACAGCAGGTCGCCCATGGGTTTGGGCAGCAAAATTTGGCTGGTACTCATACAAGCTCCGGTTGGGTTGCCAATTGCTCCAGGCCGGGCTTGCCGTACCAGTAGCCGTTGCAGGCCAGGTCGGGCATCAGGCCTGCCATGGCTTGCATGGCCGCGTCAGTAGAGGTCTGCCCGGTCATGGCACTGTGAAACAGCGTGAGAATCTCCGGCGTGTGCTGTGCTTGCGGGCTGACACGCACCACATCCACGCCCAAGTCGCGCATGGCACCCCATTCAGGCAGCAGGTTGTAGACTTTGGCCGACTGGGTCTGGATGCCATTGAGCACCAAAAATCCTTCGCTTTCGCGGGTGCGCAGCATGAGGCCATCGGGATGTTCAATGCAGCGGAACTGGCAATCGTCCTTGGGCAAGTTGCAATGCCGTGCGGTGAAACAGCGGGCCGAAAACGCCAGGGGCATGCGCCCGTAGGCAAAAACTTCGGTCTGCACACCGGCAGGGCGGCCTTGCTGCATCAGCGCCAGATCGTCGCGCCCCATCTCCAAAGGCATCACCCAGCGCTGGATGCCCAGGGTGGCCATCCATTGCAGCGTAGGCACGTTGTAGATGTTGAGGTGCGGGCCGGCCACGAAGGGCACCTTGCCCTCCAGGCAGTGCACCGCGCCCATGTCGTTGGCCTCGACCATGAAGTCGCCATTGGCCGACATCTCCGCGATTTTGTGCAGAGTGGTCACGTCCGAGCCCGACTCAATCAGCACCTGGGTGGACAAAACCACCTCTTTGCCCGCCTCCAGCAAGCGTGCGGCGATGCTCAGCCAATCGGCCAGACGCAGTTCACGCCGACGCGAGCACACCGTCTCGCCCAAATACACAATGTCCACCGGCGTTGCCGCAACGGCGTCATAAAAGCTGAATACAGCGTCGCGCTGCCAGTAGTACAGCAGGGGTCCTAAAGCGAGTTTCATTATTTCCAAGGCCGGTGGTAGGCCCCCAAGGTGTGTTGCTGCCCTTCGGCAACCTTGTCCAGACCACTCATCCAGGCCGGCTTGGCCGAGTAGCGGTGCGGGTTGTCGCGGCAGTTGTCGATCGCCTCGCGCCACACTTTGGTGACCTGGGCCACATAGGCCGGGCTGCGCTGGCGGCCTTCGATCTTGATGGCCTTCACCCCCATTTTCATGAGCTTGGGCAACAGTTCCAGCGTGTTGAGGCTGGTGGGCTCTTCAATCGCGTAGTAGTTTTTGTCTTCGCCCACATCAAAACGGCCTTTGCACAGCGTGGGATAACCCGCGTTTTCACCGTCGGCGTAGCGGTCGATCAACACGCCATTGAGGCGCGACTCACGTCCCTGGGGCGTTTCGACCCAGCGCACGGCCTTGGGTGGCGAACACACACCGTTGGTGTTGGGCGCTTCGCCGGTCACATAGCTTGAGAGGGCGCAGCGCCCCTCCACCATCACACACAGGCTGCCAAAACCAAACACTTCGATTTCCACCGGTGTTTTGTCCAGCACCTGCTCCACCTGGGTCAGCGACAGCACGCGGGGCAACACGGCACGGGCGATGCCGAAGTGCCGGTGGTAAAAATTGATGGCCTCGTAATTGGTGGCCGATCCCTGCACCGACAAATGCAGGCGCAGCTCGGGGTAGTGTTTCAAGGCGTAGGCCATCAGGCCGGGGTCCGCCAAAATGACGGCGTCCACCCCGTTTTGGGCGGCACGGTCAATGGCTTTGCGCCACACCTCGGGGCTGGAGGCCTGGGGATAGGTGTTGAGGGCCAGCAGCACTTTGCGCCCCCGGTCATGGGCGTAACGGATGCCGGTGGCGATGGCCGCCTCGTCAAAATTCAGGCCGGCAAAATTGCGCGCGTTGGTGGCGTCGCGAAAGCCCAGATAGACGCAGTCTGCGCCATGGTCAACGGCGGCTTTGAGCGCGGGCAGGCTGCCGGCCGGACAGACCAACTCCATCGGGGTGCTCGCCCCTGAAGCCAGGGGTGGCACAAGGGAACTATCAGGGGGGGGGGACATCATGTCGATGGACGTGGGCAAACTTTAAAACCGCGAAGTTATCAGAACCCGCGGATATATCCGATGATATAGGTCAACCAACCAGATAGAAAATAGTCCATGAACCGCAATCTCTGGCTGCTGGCCCTGTGCCAAGGGCTGTTCCTCACCAACAACGTCACTTTCATCGCCATCAATGGCCTGGTGGGGTTGAGCATGGCGCCTTTTGGCTGGATGGCCACGCTGCCGGTGATGGGTTATGTGGTGGGGGCCGCCCTGAGCACCCCCTTGGTGGCGCGCACACAGTCCCGCTTCGGGCGGCGGGCGTCCTTTCAAATCGGTCTGGCCGTGGCGGTAGCGTCGGCCGGTGTGGCCGCCTGGGCGGTGTTCAGCCACCAGTTCTGGCTGCTGGTGGCGGCCACCGTGGTGGCCGGTTACTACAGCGCCAATGGCCAGTTGTACCGGTTTGCCGCCGCCGAACTGGCCCTGCCCAGCCAGCGCGAAAAAGCGGTGTCCCTGGTGATGGCGGGCGGTTTGATCGGTGCCATTGCAGGGCCCAACCTGGCGGCCCGGTCGCGTTCTTTGCTGGAAATCCCGTTTGCAGGGGCCTACATTGCCCTGGCAGCCGTGGCGCTGCTGGCCATGGTGCTGATGGCGTTCATCCGTTTTCCGGCACACGCGGTGAGCCAAGGCACCTCGGCCCAGGGCCGCCCCCTGTGGGTCATCATGCGCCAGCCGGTGTTCATTGTGGCCGGTGCCGGTTCCGCGCTGGGCTTTGGGGTGATGAACCTGCTGATGGCGTCCACACCGCTGGCCATGCAACAGTGTGGCCTGGGGTTTGACGATGCCGCACTGGTGCTGGAATGGCATGTGATCGGCATGTTCGCCCCCGGCTTTTTTACCGGCCACCTCATCAAGCGCTGGGGCACCCTGCCCATCATGGGCGTGGGGGTGCTGCTCAATCTGGCCTGCATTGCCGTGGCGCTGTCGGGGGTGGAACTGCACCAGTTTGTTGTGGCCTTATTCCTGCTGGGCGTGGGCTGGAATTTTCTGTTCACCGGCAGCACCACCTTGTCATTGGGCGCCTACCGGCCCGAGGAAAAAGACCGCGCCCAAGCCGCCTTGAATTTCTGGGTGTTTGCGGTCACCGCACTCACCTCCTTTGCCTCGGGTGCGCTGATCACCACCCAGGGATGGACGGCGCTGAATTGGGGTTCCCTGGCCCCGGTCGGCCTCACCGCGCTGGCGTTGGTGTGGTTTGCCACGCTCCAAAGAGCCAGGCGCCAAGGCTAAGGCGTCGGCCCGACGCAGCAGCTTAGGCAAAAAGCGCCACCGCGGAATGGCGCTCGGCTATCCAGGCCTCCAACCGGTCCACCGGCAAGGGGCGTGCAATGTAATAACCCTGCAGCGTGTGGCAGCCGCTTTCCTGCAAAAACAGCATCTGTTCGGCCGTTTCCACCCCCTCGGCCACCACGGTCAGGCCCAGGGCATTGGCCAGCCCGACCACGCCTTTGATAATGGCCCGCGAATCGTTGTCGGTGCTGGCATCGCTGACAAAGGACTGGTCAATCTTGAGTTGGTTGGGCCGCAGGCGTTTAAGGTACGCCAGGGACGAATACCCGGTTCCAAAATCGTCGATGGCGGTGCCCACCCCCAGTTCCCGCAAGCGCGCGATGATGCGCTGGCTGGTTTCGGTCTCGGCCATCAGCACACTCTCGGTGATCTCGATTTCCAGATCGGCCGACGCAATCCCGCTGCTCGCCAGCGCGGCCTGCAAACTGTCGAGCAGGCGGTGGTCGCGAAACTCCAGCGCCGACACGTTGACCGACATGCAGCCCACATCCAAGCCGCGCGCCTTCCACTGCGCCATCTGGCGGCAGGCTTCACCCAGGGTCCATACGCCCATCTCGGCAATTTTGCCGGACTCTTCGGCGATGCCGATGAAACTGCCCGGATACAGCAAACCCCGCTGGGGGTGCTGCCAGCGCACCAGCGCCTCCACCCCCACCAGGTCACCGGTGCTGGCGTCCACCTGGGGCTGGTAGTGCAGCACCAGTTCCCCGTTGGCAATGGCGTGTCCGAGTTCCTTTTCGAGCTCGATACTGGCCTGCAGGCGTGAATTGAGCTCCGAGTGGAAAAAACTGTACCGGGCCCGGCCCAAGACTTTGGCCTGGTACATGGCGATGTCGGCGTTCTTGACCAGGGACTCAAAATCATCGGCGTCGTCAGGGAACAGGGCAATCCCCATACTGGCCGACACACGGACGGTCCCACCTGCCAAGGCCATCGGCAGCTCAATGGCTTTGAGCACGCGCTGCGCCATGTCGGCCACAAACTCCCAGTGCTGGATGTCGCGCGCCAGCACCAGAAATTCATCCCCACTTTGGCGGCACACCACATCCACCTCGCGCAGCGTCTCGCGCAGCCGCCGCGCCACTTCCACCAGCAGTGCATCGCCCGCCGCATGGCCCATGGAGTCGTTGATGGCCTTGAAACGGTCCAGGTCGATAAAAAATATGCCGAAGCGCTGTTTGCTGCGCCGCGCATGCAATATCTCGCGCTGCACCAGGTCGGTGAACAATGAGCGGTTGGGCAAACTGGTGAGTTGGTCGTACAGCGCCATTTGCTGCAACTGCGCATTTTTGGCCCCGAGTTGCCCGAACAGTTCCGCCAACTGCTGTTGCACCTGGCTCAGATGGCGCCCCAGCAGGCCCAACTCATCGCGACGCTTCCAGACAAACACCGGTTGCGCTTGCCCCTCCCCATGCGCGAGCAGGGCCGTGGCCTGAACCTTGAGCCGTTCGATCGGCCTCAAGATCCGCGACACCAGCACGGGCGTGAGCAGCAGCAAACTGGCGATCACCTGGACCGCCACCAGTAGCAACATCTGCAAGCGCCGCTGCTGGAGCGCACCTTGTCCGTACGCCGCATCAAACCAGACCGTCAGGGTGCCCAATGGCTCACCGGAGCGCACAATGGTTTGGGTGCGCCGATTCAGCTTCTGGGCGGCGGTTTCGCCCTCCAGCGACGCGGAATAGGCAGGGCGCATGCGCTCCAGGACAGGCACCTTGGACAGGTTTTCTTCCACGCGCAAAGCCACCACCTGCGGGTTCTCCAGCAGGTGGGTCGCGACACTGTTCAGGGCGGCATGGTCCACCACCCAGAGAGGGTCCGCCATGGATACGCCGCCCATGGCGATCAGGGCCAACTCGCCGCGTTCCAACTGGGTGCGTTGCAAGGCCTCGGCCAAACGCTGCTCCACTGCCAGCAACAGCAGGGCGGGGGTGGTTACCCCCAGCAGCACTACCGCCATCATGGTGGTGCGCAAGCGCATCCCACCACGCCAGCGCAGGCGCAACCGGGTGGGCCACTGGCCCAGATTTTTGAACAGGATGCTCATGTGCCGATGCCGCTCAGACCTGCCATTGAGATGCCATAGGGATCCTAGGACCGTGGGCCTCGAAACCGCTGGTCCAACCACGCCTTCAGGGTGTCAAACACCGGGGTTGCATCGGACTCGTTGAAGATCTCATGGTACAGCCTGTCAAAACACACCGCCCGCACCCACTGCGCAGGAGCCGCTGCCGCAAAAGCGCGGCTGCCCTGGGGATTGACCAGCCGGTCATCCCCCGCGTACAACAACAGGGTGGGCACCGTCCACTGGCCCGCCATGGCAATAGTGGAGGGGCCAGTCGTCGCAATGAAGAGTGCCAGACGGGCGGAAATGCGGTCATGCACCAGGCGGTCGGCCTGGTAGGCGGCCACCACCGCCGGGTCGTGCGAAATAAACTGAGGCTTCAGGCCATTGCCCACCCGCAAATCAGGAACGATTCTGGGCAGCACCGCCACCAGCCATTTCTGAAAACCGCTCAAACCGGGATCCAGCGCGGGGGAAGACAAGACCACGCCGTCCACCGGCCGGACAGCCAGCGCGACAAACCGGGCCACCACCAGTCCGCCCAGGCTGTGGCCCAGCAGAATCAGGGGCGTGCCCTTGGCCATGTGTGCACGGGTGCTGTCCACAATGTCCGCCAGATCGTCCAGCAAACGGGTATCGGTGGGCAAACCGCCACGGACGCCCCCGGATTCCCCATGGCCGCACTGGTCGTAGCCGCGCACGGCAAAGCCCCACTGGTTCAGGCGCCGCGCCACATGTTCATAACGCCCGGCATGTTCACCCAGCCCATGCACAATCACGACCACACCGCGCAGTGCCACCTCGGCCTCCAGCGGCCAGTCCTGGATAACGATGTGGTCGCCATCGCTGGCGACAAAAGGGGTCAGCGTGGAATCGGCAACCATGGTGTTTCGACGGCAGTCAAGGGACCAGCGCGATGACCTGTGCCACGGCAGCGGTCAGCTTCTTGGCGTAGGGCACATGCAAAAACTCATTGGGGCCGTGGGCATTGCTCTTGGGGCCCAGCACGCCGCACACCATCATCTGCGCCTTGGGAAAGCCCAGGGACAGCATATTCATCAGCGGAATGGTGCCGCCCTGGCCGATGTAGCCGCAGGGCGCGCCGAAGTGCGCCTGGGAGGCGGCGTTCAGCGCGGTCTCGAACCACGGGGCCGTGTCGGGGGCGTTCCAGCCGGTGGCGCTGGACAGGCCTTCGAAGGTGACGCGGGCCTGGTAGGGCGCGTTGTCCTCCAGCAGGGCTTTGAGCTGCTGCACGGCGGTCGCGGCTTCCACCAGGGGCGGCAGGCGCAGGCTGAGCTTGAAGGCGGTGTAGGGGCGCAGCACATTGCCGGCGTTTTTCATCTCCGGGAAGCCATCGGCCCCGGTAACACTCAGCGTGGGGGTCCAGGTGCGGTTGAGCAGCGCCTGCAGGGGGTCGGTGGTGGTGGGCAGGGCAAAGGCCGTGGCACCGCCGCAGTCGTAGTGCGCCCAGGGGAAACGCTTGTACAACTCGTCGCCCAGAATTGCCGCCGTGGCCTGGGCCTGTTGCAGCCGCTGCGCCGGCACCTCGCAGTGGAAACTGGCGGGCAAGAGGCGACCCGTGGCGCTGTCTTCCAGGCGGTCCAGCACCTGGCGCATGATGCGAAAACTCGACGGCACCAGCCCGCTGGCATCGCCCGAGTGCACACCTTCGGTGAGAATTTCCACCTTGAGCACTCCACTGGCCATGCCACGCAGGCTGCTGGTGAGCCACAACTGGTCGTAGTTGCCCGCGCCCGAGTCCAGGCACACCACCAGCCCCACCTCGCCCAGGCGGGGCTTGAGCACCTCGATGTAGTGCAGCAAATCGTAGGAGCCGCTTTCTTCGCAGGTCTCGATCAGGCCCACCACGCGGGGATGTTCGACGTTCTGGCTCTTGAGGGCCTGGATGGCGGCAATGGCGGCGTAGGCCGCGTAGCCGTCGTCGGCGCCGCCGCGGCCATACAGCTTGCCGTTTTCATAGGCGGGCGTCCAGGGGCCGAGGTCGCTGCGCCAGCCGGTGAATTCGGGCTGTTTGTCCAGGTGGCCGTACATCAGCACGGTCTGGGTGGTATGGGCCTTGGTGGCGGCCACTTCGAAAAACAGCACCGGCGTACGGCCGGGCAGGCGGATCACCTCCAGCGTCAGGCCGCTGACCTTTTGCGCCTCGATCCAGTCCGCGGTGCTGCGCACCACGCTGTCCAGCAGGCCCCGGCTTTCCCAGTCGGCGTCGAACATGGGCGACTTGGCCGGCACGCGGATGTAGTCTTGCAGGGACGGAACAATGGTGGTGTCCCAGGCCTGGCTGACCTGGTCCAGGGCTTGGGCGGCGTTCAATACGGCATGCGCAACGGGGGCATTCATGGGAGAGATCCTGACGCGTGAATTGGAGCCGTGAATCATGCCATGGTCCCTGCCTTGGCAAGCTATCTCACCTTATTCCTTGAACTTGCTCTTCAACCATCGGAGCAATTCACGTTGATCCAGCGAAGTAGCCCGTCGCACTTGCACCAGCAGTTTGTTAAGTTCGGGGCGCTGTAGCGTGATATTGGCAGCCCCCTCATTGCAAACGGAGCAAATGGCCTTCAAATTACCCGCCTCATCGCTTCCACCCATGCTTTTGTCAATGATATGCCCTATATGCAGCCGAGTTTTGCGTGTAGGGTCGTACGGATGGGGTTCCCCTGCAACAGCGCCACACATCTGACAAGTAAACCCATTGCGGTCCAGTACAAAAGCCCTGGTTTCTTTCGAAATACCCCTTGCAAACGCGGGTTGTGGCTTGGCGGTTTCTAACAAATATTCGCCCGGCTTCAAATCCGCCCGGTCATTGTGGGTCAGGATCAGAAAACCTTCCTCCGTACGCAACTCACGCACTCGCCGCGCCCATTCACTGGTATCCCCAGCGATCGGGCGCAATTCGGCGGAGTCCATGACACGCCCGATATTTTCAAGGAAATAGGCTCTTAGCTTTGCCCGTGCACCCATTCTTTTCGGCATCCGCGCGTTTTTATCTTGCTGCATAGCCATCAAGCTGCCAGTCTCATGATTCTGTGCGCCGCAGCCTGCTCAATGGCAATGGCAATTTGTGCGCTGACGGCATGTGCAACGGGTGGCGGAAATGCATTGCCCACCTGCCGATATGAGGGCGTTTTTTTACCCGCGAACTGCCAATCGTCTGGAAAACCCTGAACACGCGCGCACATACGCACCGTAAGCCGCGGCATACCCACGAAGTCAGCTTCGGGGGCGTCATTGGCCAAACCACGTCCGTCCACGCCCAAAGCAGCCCAGGCTGCGCGTGATCGCGTCGGTCCCAAATCAGGGCCCCCGTGTTTCTTGCTGCCACCGACCAGAGTAGGCGCAATGGCATTGGCGCGGTCACGCCAGGCATCTGCCCCGCGCCAGCCATTGGTCAGCATCAAATCGTGCAAAAGTGTGCCCACGGTAGGAGGCAAGTTTTGACCGGGAACCGGCCAGCGAAAAAAGGGCGCGATATCCTGCCGTACCGCTACACACACCACTCTGGGCCTGAGCTGGCTAACCCCAAAATCTGCTGCATTGAAGAGGCGCCAATCCGTCCAGTAACCCATCGCCTGCAGTTGCTTGGCGATGTTCATTCTGTAATCTACAAAAACTGCATCGAGCAGGCCACGCACATTTTCAAGCATCACAGCCTGTGGGCGTGTTTCATCAACCACCCGAATGGCCTGCGGAAACATATCGCGCTCGTCATCGCCCCCCAATTGTTTACCGGCTTTGGAAAAGGGTGGGCACGGAACGCCCCCCGCCACGAGATCCACACCTCGGTAAGGCCGGGCATCAAACTGGCTCAAATCACCTTCAATCACGTTCCATTGCGGACGGTTCAATCGAAGGGTGCTGCACGCGGCGGCATCAATTTCAACAAGCGCCTCATGCTCGAAGCCGGAACGCTCCAATCCTTGGGCCTGTCCACCCGCACCAGCGCACAGCTCTAAAGAATGCATGTTGAATTACTGTATATTTTCACAGGCATATTATCGGACCAAACTTTGGAACACGCAAGGAAAGCCCCTAAAGCGCATAGTCGTGGCCTTCAGCGCGACAACTGGTAAACCGAGGTGCCCGCCCGCAAATTGGGGGCAAAACGCACCGTGGCGCCGTCCTGGATGCCAAAACTGTCCAGCACCTTGAGACCGTTGCGCCGGGCCAGCAGCGCCAGGTCGGCGTGGGTGCCCACCCGGATGTTGGGCGTGTCGTACCACTGGTAGGGCAGGCGCTTGGTCACCGGCATGCGCCCGCCCAGCACGCTCAGGCGGTTGGGCCAGTGCGCAAAATTGGGGAAGGCCACAATGCCCACGCGCCCCACACGCACGGTTTCACGCAGCATCACCTCGGCATTGCGCAAATGCTGCAAGGTGTCGATCTGCAACACCACGTCAAAGGAGGCGTCGTCAAACATGGCCAGACCTTCGTCCAGGTTGAGCTGGATCACGTTGACGCCGCGCTGCACGCAGGCCAGCACATTGGCATCGGCAATCTCCACGCCGTAGCCGGTGCACTGGCGGTGGCGCTGCAAATGGTCCAGCAGGGCGCCGTCGCCACAGCCCAGGTCGAGCACGCGGGCGCCTTCGGGCACCAGGCGGGCAATGGCTTGCAAATGGGTGTCGTTGCTCATGCGTTCAACTCCTTGGCGATGCTATCAAAATAAGAGCTTACTACGCCCATGTAGCGTGCGTCATCGAGCAAAAAGGCATCGTGTCCGTGGGGCGCGTCGATCTCGGCGTAGCTCACGTCGCGCCGGTTGTCCAGCAGCGCCTTGACGATTTCCCGGCTGCGTTTGGGGGAAAAGCGCCAGTCGGTGGTGAAACTGACCAGCAGGAACTTGCAGCTGGCGCGCGCCAGCGCCTGGCTCAAATCACCGCCATACGCGCGGGCCGGGTCGAAATAATCCAGCGCACGGGTGATCAGCAAATAGGTGTTGGCGTCAAAGTATTCGGCAAACTTGTCGCCCTGGTAGCGCAGGTAGCTCTCGATCTGGAACTCGGCGTCCAGGGTGCTGTAAAGATAAGCCCCCACGCTTGTCGCTTCGCGTACTACGCTGCCCCCCGAGGGGGCCGTGCCTTGCTTGGGGCGGCCCTGCGCAGCGGCGATCATCGCTTTGGAATCGGAAATCAGCTGGCGGCCAAACTTCTCGTTCATCACATCGTCGCTGAGGTAGGTGATGTGGCCGATCATGCGGGCGATACGCAGGCCACGTTTGGGGACCGTGCCCTGCGCATAGAAATGCCCACCATGAAAATCGGGGTCGGTCACGATGGCACGCCGGGCCACTTCGTTGAAGGCGATGTTTTCGGCCGTCAGGTTGGGCGCGCTGGCCACCACCACGGCGTGGCGCACCCGGTCCGGGTATTGCAGCGTCCAGCTCAGGGCCTGCATGCCGCCCAAACTGCCCCCCATCACCGCCGCCAGGGTCTGGATGCCCAGGGCGTCCAGCAGCCGGGCCTGCGCATCGACCCAGTCTTCCACGGTGACCACGGGGAAGTCTGCACCGTAGATTTGGCCGCTGTCCGGGTTGCTGTGCATGGGTCCGGTGGAGCCGAAGCAGGAGCCCAGGTTGTTGACGCCAATGACAAAAAAGGTGTTGGTATCGAGCGCCTTGCCGGGGCCGATCATGTTGTCCCACCAGCCTTCGCTCTTGGCCTGCCCGGCGTACACGCCCGCCACATGGTGCGAGGCGTTGAGCGCGTGGCAGACCAGCACCGCATTGGATCGGTCGGCATTGAGCGTGCCGTAGGTCTCAAAACTGAGGGAGTAATCGCGCAAGGACGCGCCGCTTTGCAAGGGCAGCGCATCGGCAAAATGCATGGACTGTGGTGTGGCAAACATAAAAAAACCCGGCAACGCTAAAGGCGAAACCGGGTTGGCTGGCGTCTTTAGCTGAACTTATTAAGCGCCCGCAAGCTGTAGCAAATCGGCGCCGTGCAAGTATAAATGGAGTTGATGACTTCGGGAAATACACCACCGTTGTGGCGTTGGGGTGCGACGTCGCCCGGTGATGGCCCTGAACAGGCCGGTGAGCGATGGATTTCCGGCTAAATTTATTTTGTGTCCGTGCCAAAACGTTGGGTGGACCGCTCGCGTGCCTTGACCACCTCAGCCTCCCGGTTCTTGGGTTCCGCGTGCGTGACCAGCCCCGCAATGAGGCGACGCGCTGAAGCGGCGACTTCCTCGACCGCTGCGTCGAATGCGGCTTCGTTGGCCTTGGACGGGACGGAAAACCCGCTGAGCTTGCGCACAAACTGCAGCGAGGCATCCCGAATCTCCAATTCAGTGGCCGGTGGTTCGAAGTTGAAAAGGGTCTTGATGCTGCGGCACATGGTGAAACCTTACCCCATTGATTGGGTCGAATTATGACCAGGCTGGGGGCATCTTTCAATTGCTATGTATTTCGTAGCTGCTTGCGCTTACTCTATAAGGGCTGGGGCCGTATTTACCTATAAAAACTTCGCGCCAGAGGCCTAAAAACACTCGAACCCATACGGGGGCACGCCCTCCGTATAAATTTGCAAGCCAAACAAGCCTGCAGCCCCCGAAAACAGTGCGCAAGCAGCTACTTTTTTTATAGCGACATCCAGCAAACTTAACCCAGCAGAGCCAGCAGCCCCAGGCCGAAGAAGATGCATGCCGACACCAGGTGCACGGTGCGCAGCGGCACCAGGCGGGTCATGCGTTCACCCAGCCAGGCCACGGGGGGCATTGGCCAGCATCACGGTGGCGGCTTGCGTCTTGTCACCCATTTCTGCCAGGGCCACGATACCGGTTGAGACGAGAAAAGCCTCCATGGAGGGATGGTAACCGCCGTCCTTTGGTGCATGGAATCAGGCCGTACCGGTCAATTCTGCACATTTGTGGGAATGTTTTTGAAAATTGGCGCGATTTTTGCTTTAGTTTGGTGCATTTTCGCAATTTTTAGCAAAAATGCACCAACAACAACCACTTCACTCCCCATTTCACCCAAAGAGGTTCTCATGGAAGCACTAAAACAGGGCGCAGACACCCTGTTCATCCTTCTCGGCGCGATCATGGTGCTGGCCATGCACGCAGGTTTTGCATTTCTGGAGCTCGGCACTGTGCGCCGCAAAAACCAGGTCAATGCGCTGGTCAAGATCCTGGTGGACTTCTCCGTGTCCACCGTGGTCTATTTCATCGTGGGGTATGGCGTGGCCTACGGCACCAGCTTCTTTGTAGGCGCGGAGCAGTTGGCCGCCAAGAACGGCTATGAACTGGTCAAGTTCTTCTTCCTGCTGACCTTTGCGGCGGCGATTCCGGCCATCATCTCGGGCGGCATCGCCGAGCGCGCCAAATTCTGGCCGCAACTGATCGCCACCGCGGTGATCGTCGGTTTTGTCTACCCTTTCTTTGAAGGCATTGTCTGGAACCAGCACTTCGGCGTGCAGGCCTGGATCAAGGGCGTGGCGGGTGAAGAGTTCCACGACTTTGCCGGCAGCGTGGTGGTGCACGCCCTGGGCGGCTGGATTGCGCTGCCAGCCGTCTTGCTGCTGGGCGCCCGCGCCAACCGCTACCGCAAAGACGGCGGCATCTCGGCCCACCCGCCCAGCAGCATTCCCTTTTTGGCCCTGGGCGCCTGGGTGCTCACTGTGGGCTGGTTTGGCTTCAATGTGATGAGTGCACAAACGCTGGACAAGATTTCGGGCCTGGTGGCGGTGAACTCGCTCCTGGCCATGGTGGGCGGCACGCTGGCGGCCCTGCTGCTGGGCAAGAACGACCCCGGTTTTGTGCACAACGGTCCGCTGGCCGGCCTGGTGGCGGTGTGTGCGGGGTCCGATCTGATGCACCCCTTGGGTGCATTGGTGGTAGGGGCGGTGGCCGGTGGCATTTTCGTCGTCATGTTCACGTTGACGCAAAACAAATGGAAGATCGACGACGTGCTCGGTGTGTGGCCGCTGCATGGCCTGTGCGGCACCTGGGGCGGCATTGCGGCGGGCATTTTTGGCAGCAAGGCCATGGGTGGCCTGGGCGGCGTCACCCTCGGCGCCCAGCTGATCGGCACCATCATGGGTGTGGCCTGGGCTCTGGCCGGGGGGCTGCTGGTGTACGGCATCCTCAAAGCCACGCTGGGTTTGCGCCTGAGCCAGGAAGAGGAATACGACGGGGCCGATCTGTCCATCCACAAAATCAGCGCCACGCCGGAGCGCGAAGCCAACTGGTGAGGCAGCCGACAACCCGGCAAACGCTATTAATTTCATAGCTTACCACGCATACCCTGCGTGGCCTGGCCGTTGTTTTGCCAAAAATTCAGGCGTGCGACGCCCGCGACGGATAGATCAACACCGAATCGGACTTCAGGCGAACATTTTCGTTGCCAGCGTCCTCCACCAGCGGCATCTTGTCCGCACGGTGCTGGAATGTTTCGCCCATTTCCGCCTCAATGCGGGCGATTCGCTCTGCATACATTTGGGTCAAGGCGCTGTGGTGCTCGGCCGCCGCCTGGTGTTCCACCCGGCGCACATGGGCTTCCTCCAGATACTCGCGGGATTTGCGAATGTGGGCCTCAATCCGTCGTTCGAATAAATAAAATCGCATGCTTTTTCTCCCTGTACCCGCAGCAAAAAGGTTGCACAAAAAGACCTGAATCGCGTTCAAAACAGTTTTGGCCCGGTACGCCCGCATGATCTCTGAAAAATTTTTGCGGCATTTGCGTCTTGTCAAGCGTTCTGGCAGGTTTGCGGTAGAGATTTTCCGGCGGCAGCGCTGGGTGCCGGGCTGGTCATTGGTGCCGTCGATGAAGCTGCGGTCGATCTTGAGTTCACTCACCGGCAGCTTTTGCAGGTAGACCAGGGACAAATATCCGGTCCCAAAGTCGTCAACCAACCAGAAAAGCCAGCGCTGCCGATGGCCCCTTCACCATGGGAGCAAGCCGCCAAGTCCCACGAAGAAGGAACTTCCCTGTCAAGGCGTCTGAAAAATAAATCAAAAACTTTTTCCAAAGTGGCGCATAATTGTGTGGTATTGCCAATATTTCGGTGGTGCAAGTTTGCGGTGGTTAGTCAGTTTCGCGTCTGCTTTAATTCTTCATTGGTTTGTTGATTGCGGTTTTGGACTCTATCGTCGCGTTTTGAGTTATTTTGAGGAGTCCTTTCATGGGCAACAAACTTTACGTGGGCAACCTGCCTTATTCTTTCCGTGATGAAGATCTGCAACAAGCATTTGCAGCGCACGGCTCCGTGACCAGCGCCAAGGTCATGATGGAACGTGACACCGGCCGCTCCAAAGGCTTCGGCTTTGTGGAAATGGGCAGCGACGCTGAAGCACAAGCAGCTATCAACGGCATGAATGGTCAACAATTCGGTGGCCGCGGTCTCGTGGTCAACGAAGCACGTCCCATGGAAGCACGTCCTCCCCGCACTGGCGGCGGCGGCTTTGGCGGCGGTGCTGGCGGCGGCCGTAGCGGTGGCGGCGGTTACGGCGGTGGCGGCGGCGGTTACGGCGGCGGCGCTGGTGGCGGCCGTAGCGGTGGCGGTGGTTACGGCGGTGGCCGTAGCAGCTACTAAGCAGCTCCCTGGTAATTTACCAAGCAAAAAAGGACCTTCGGGTCCTTTTTTGTTGTCCACTCTTTGGTCGGATGGCCTTTAAAGGGTCCGGCGGCGCTGCCTCAGTTCGCTTGGCTGCGGGGTTTGCGCGGCCTGCCGGCAAACACTTTGTCAAACACTGCATTGGGAAGCATGCGCAACAGTTTGGCGACCACGCCCATTTGCCATGGAATCACCCGGTAACTCGCCCCATCCGCAATCGCCGCATAGGCCGCGTTGGCAAAATGCTCTGGCGGCATCAAAAACGGCATGGAATAGCTGTTGTTCTGGGTCAAGGGCGTATCGATATACCCCGGGCAAATGGTGACCACCTTGACCCCCGCAGTCCGAAGCTCCCCCCGCAAGGATTCACAGTAGCTGATGACACCCGCCTTGCTGGCGCAATACGCACCGTGCCCTGGCATACCCCGGATGCCATGGACACTGGCAATCCCCACCAAGGCCCCGGAGCCCCGTTGCACCATGGCGGCGATAAAAGGGTGAAAGCTGGCAGCCATGCCTAGGTTGTTGGTGGCAAAGGTACGCGCCATCACGTCCAGGTCATCCCGCTCTGCCGTATCCATTCCAGTGCTGAAGCCCGCACTCGCAATCACCACATCCGGTACACCCTGGGTTTGCAAACACATTTGCCCCGCCAGGACGATGCTGTCCACCACCGCCACGTCGGCCGTGTAAATGCGGTAGCGATGGGCCTCCAATTCACGTGTGTTGGCCCACGCCTGTATCGCTTCGGTACGTCTGGCGACCAATGCCAGCGAGTACCCGGCTTGGTAAAAACGCCAGGCCAGGGCCTGCCCGATGCCGCTGGAGGCCCCCGTGATAAAGATCAGCTTGGACATGGCGCGCCGCTCCGAAGATGCTTATTGTGGTTTGGGCACCAAGGTGCCATGCACGCGACCACGTAACTGGAGCACTTGTCCGGCATTGTCAAAGTCCAGGGAGTCGGCGGTAAAGCGGTCATTGCCATGCAACAACTCCACGGGCAGGTGCGACTTGATTTTTTCGGTGTTCATGAAAGCGTGCAAGAACTCGCCCCGGTATTCCATACGCGGTGCAGCATTGGCTTGCTTGCCTGTGATGGCTTCCCGCACTACCACGGCATTGCCCAGCAGCTGCACCTCGGAGGAGTCTTCTTTGGTCAAGCCACGCTTCGCCGATGCCATCGTCAGGCGCCCCTGCGCATCAAAGGACCGGATTTGGATGCCGTCAATCTCCAGCCACGGAGTGTCAGGATAGTGGCGCGCTTTTTCACCCAGTACCTCGGTACGCATGCGCCCCGTGGCATCAAACGTGCGGGCCGAAAATTTCTGCATGAAATAATCCGGCTGGTGGCTCACCGGACGCGCAGGCACAGGACCATCGTTCGGCGGTGTACTGCGAACCAGCCAATAGCTTCCCAAGGCCAGCAAGCCCATGAAAACCATGGGCAGGTAGAGCAAAAATCGCTCCCACACATTTTTGTAAATAGACATTACTGCAGATACTCTGCCAGCAGGTCCACATAGCGTCCGCTGGCCACCAGGAGAAGGTCGCAAAACTCGCGGGCCGCGCCGTAGCCGCCTCGGGCCTTGGTGACGTGGTGCGCCAGCGCCAGGACTTCCGCATGGGCATTGGCGGGCGCACAGGCAAAAGCACACCGGCGCATCACGGCCAGATCCGGCCAGTCGTCGCCCATGGCGGCGGCGGAGCTCCAGTCCAGGCCCAGATCCTTCAGCAGAAGTTCGGCGGCGGGGCGCTTGTCTTCGGTGCCAAAAATCGCATGTTCTATTCCCAACGCTTTCAAGCGAAGCCGCAGGGGCTTGGAATCACGCCCGGTAATCACCGCTGGGGTAATGCCTGCCTTTTGCAGCAGCTTGAGGCCATGGCCATCCAGGGTGTTGAAACGCTTTAAAGTCTCACCGGCTTCGGAAAACAAAAGCCCACCGTCCGTCAAGACACCATCCACGTCAAAGAAAGCCAGCTTAATGCCCTGCGCTTGCAGCAACAATGCGGGGTCTATATGGAGAGCAGGCTGCATCAAATCACCTTGGCTCGCATCAGATCATTGGTGTTGAGTGCGCCGCACAGACGGCCCGCAGCATCCACCACCAGCACACTGGTGATGCGTCGGCTCTCCATCAGATCGACGGCGTCTACCGCCAAGGAATGTGCCGCAATGGTGCAGGGCGCGCGGTGCATGACTTCTTGGGCAGTTTTGGCCCGCAGGTCGGTTCCCTGCTCCACCAGACGGCGCAAATCACCATCGGTAAAAATACCAAGCACCTGGTCGTTGGCATCTACGACCGCCGTGGCCCCCAAGCCTTTGGCACTCATTTCCTGCATCAATGCACTGAAGCTGGCGCCGGGCAAGACACGGGGCACGGCGTCTCCCGAACGCATGACATCGTTGACATGGGTCAGCAGCTTGCGTCCCAGCGCCCCGCCAGGGTGTGAGCGCGCAAAGTCTTCAGCCCGAAACCCCCGTGCATCCAGCAAGGCCACCGCAAGCGCGTCGCCCAGGGCAAGTTGCGCGGTGGTGCTGGCCGTGGGTGCCAAATTCAAGGGACAGGCTTCTTTTTCCACGGCGCTGTCCAGCCAGAGGTCTGCGTGACGGGCCATGGTGGAGTTGGGGTTTCCGGTCATCGCCAGCACCGGGGTGCCCAGGCGCTTCAGAACGGGCAGAATCGCCGCCATCTCCAAAGACTCTCCGCTATTGGAAATGGCAAGCACCAGATCTGCGGCAGTGATCATGCCCAGGTCGCCATGGCTGGCCTCCCCCGGATGTACAAACATGGCCGGGGTTCCCGTCGACGCCAGAGTCGCCGCAATCTTGCGCCCCACGTGGCCGCTTTTGCCCATTCCCATCACCACCACCCGCCCCTGAATGGTGAGTACACGGGCTACCGCCTGGGCGAACGGTTCGCCAATGCGGTTTTTTAATCCCAGTACAGCGGCGGACTCAATATCAAATGTTTCGCGTGCCAGCGCGATGGCGCGCTGTGCCGGTGTTGCAGGTTCCTGCGGTGCGTATGCTGTCATGCGGGCATTTTATAGACAGCCCGATCTCTTGCTAGTATGACGGGCATGAGCGCATTGGAAATCACCCTTCTCTATCTGCTGGCTGCGGTGCTGGGGGTGGTGGCATGCCGTTCACTCAAGTTGCCGCCCATGTTGGGTTATCTGGCTGTTGGGGTGGTGATTGGGCCCCACACCCTGGCACTGTCGCCGGATGCGGATGGGGTACGCCATCTTGGGGAATTTGGTGTCGTATTCCTGATGTTTGTCATTGGCCTTGAATTCAACCTTTCCAAGTTGCGGGCCATGCGCCGCCATGTGTTTGGCCTGGGGGCGCTGCAGGTGATTGTGACCATGCTGGGGGCCACGCTGGTGACGCTCGGCGTGGCGTCGGTTTTGCCGCTCATGTGGCGCATGTCCTGGCAAGCCGCTTTGGCACTTTCCAGCGCGCTGACCATGAGCAGCACCGCCATCGTGGTCAAACTCATGGCTGAGCGACTTGAAATGGAATCGGAACACGGCAAACGTGTCATGGGTGTGCTCTTGTTCCAGGATTTGGCGGTGGTGCCTCTGCTGGTGCTGATTCCGGCCCTGGGCGCTTCGGGCGAACAGTTGGTCGGTGCCTTGGGTTTGGCGGCCCTGAAAGCAAGCGTGCTGATTTTTGTCCTCCTGGTGGGTGGGCAACATGTCATGCGCCGTTGGCTGACCCTGGTGGCCAGACGCAAGAGCGAAGAGCTGTTCGTGCTCAACCTGCTGTTCATCACATTGGGGCTGGCATGGTTGACTGAAATGGCCGGTTTGAGTCTGGCGCTGGGCGCCTTTATTGCGGGCATGCTGATTTCCGAAACCGAGTTCAAACACCAGGTGGAAACGGATATTCGCCCCTTTCACGATGTCTTGCTGGGCCTGTTCTTCATCAGTATCGGCATGTTGCTGGATTGGCGTTTGGTTTTGGAGCACTGGGCGTTGGTGCTGTTGTTACTGGTGGTCCCCACCTTTTGCAAAGCCGCGTTGGTGACCGTCCTCTCCAAAATTCTGGGAGCTACCTCGGGGGTGTCCTTGCGCACCGGCCTGTATTTGGCGCAGGCGGGAGAGTTCGGCTTTGTTCTCCTGACCTTGGCACAAAACAATGCCCTGGTGCCCCCTGCATTGCTGAATTCCATTTTGGCCAGCATGGTGCTTTCCATGCTGGCAACACCATTCATCGTGATGTACAGCAACCGCATCGTCATGAGACTGGTGTCCAGTGACTGGTTGCAACAGTCCTTGCAAATGACCACGATCGCACGCAAGGCCATCAGCGTCAACCGGCATGTGATCATCTGCGGCTACGGGCGCTGTGGGCAAAACCTGGCCCGCATGCTGGAGCGCGAAGGCATTCCCTACATGGCGCTGGACCTGGACCCCGACCGGGTGCAACAGGCCGCTTCGGCCGGAGATTCTGTTGTTTTTGGCGATGCAGCCCGTTTGCAATCGGTGATGGCGGCGGGTCTGGCGCGGGCCAGCGCTGTGGTCATCACCCACCTGGATGCGGCAAGTGCACTCAAGATCTTGGGCCATGTACGCACCCACGCGCCGCAGGTTCCGGTCATTGTGCGCACCAAGGACGACCACGACTTGGAACGGCTGCGGGAAGCCGGTGCCACCGAAGTTGTTCCTGAAGCCATCGAAGGCTCCTTGATGCTTGCCAGCCACGCCTTGGCTCTGGTCGGCGTGCCCATGCGCCGGGTGATTCGCATCGTCCAGGACCAACGCGATGCGCGTTACAACCTGCTTCGAGGTTTTTTCCATGGGGCCGATGATGGTGCCGTCGATGAATTGCAGCACGAACGTCTGGCCTGCGTCACTTTGCCGGTGCAATCGAAAACAGCGGGGCAGACCCTGGGCCAGTTTGCATTTCAGTCACTGAATGTGCGTGTGGTCAGTTTGCGGCGCCACAACGGCAAAAGCTGCGACCCGACACGCGGCACCGTTCTGGAAAGCGGGGACACGCTGGTGTTGTCGGGCAGGGCCGATGCGTTGATGCAGGCGGAGCAGCGCCTGCTCAAAGGGCACAATACCGGCTGATGCTGCCATTGTCGTTTGGCCGCCCCCCTTTTTTACGGATGATTCATGCAACATTTGAGCGTTAACCAGTACCTGCGCGGCCACATCCGCACGGTACCCGATTGGCCCACACCGGGCGTGCAGTTTCGTGACATCACGCCCTTGTTGCAAGACGCCAAGGTGTTTCGAATTTTGATTGATGCATTTGTTCACCGCTATATGGACCCTGGCATGCGCCCGGATGTGGTCGCCGGACTGGATGCGCGTGGATTCATATTGGGTGCCGTCGTGGCATACGAGCTCAATGTGGGTTTTGTGCCCATCCGCAAGAAGGGAAAGCTGCCGTTTACCACCGTGGAGGAAACGTATGAGCTGGAATATGGCAGTGCTACCGTGGAGCTCCATACCGATGCAGTCAAACCCGGAAACAGGGTATTGCTGATTGATGACCTGATTGCCACAGGCGGCACCATGATGGCGGGTAAAAAGCTACTGGAGCGTCAGGGCGCCACGGTGATGGAAGGTGCCGCCATCGTAGACCTTCCCGAGCTGGGCGGCTCCCAAAAACTCAAGGAATCCGGATTGCCCCTGTTCACCCTGGTTGATTTTGCAGGGCACTGAGTGTCGCAATGCCTGCCCTTCGCAGCCTGAACCCCTCTAGTTCAGATCGCCGTACTGGGTTCCGCTTAAGGGCGCTACGCGTTCGTCCAGTTCCGTGTCTTCAAAGCGGATTTCGGGTGCCGGGTTACGCCGCCCTGACTGGATGATTTCTCCCGGGGAAGAAAGAGTCTTGGGCGTCGGCAGCGATGCAAGTGCTTGCTTGAACGCGGCCACTTCATCGTCATGCAAGGGTTCGTAGTGTGGCTTGGGTGGCGTCGGCGTTGAGGCTGGCGCAGCAGAGGCGCTGGCACTGAGGGGCGCGGGTGCGGATACCGGAGATCTTGTGACCCCGGCGGTCACCTGTTCGTTCACGCGCCAATACACGGACGTCACCAAAATATCGTGTCGCAACTTTGCACTCTTGGCGATCAGGCCCTCGATTTCAGCCAGGCGGGCGACCTCGCCCGCCTGCAGCCTCGCCAGATCCATCATGATCAGGTACTGGCGCCCCCGCGAATCCAGGGACAACACTTTGAACTTGTAGCTCGAAGACAACACCCCCACCCGTGTCATGGACTCACGCACGATGCCGTACAGCAATTCACGTCGCTCCAGTCGTTCGTTTTTGCGGTTGGCGGCGCTTCCGGGCACATCAGGAACCCGGGTCCGACCTCGGCTCGAATGGGGAAAGGGGACCGTGGCATCGACATGGGCGAGCCCCGAACTCTCAACCTCCGAGGGTAAAATGGCGGATGATTTTTTAGTAAACCACTGAAACAGGGACATCATCTTTCCTTCGATTTCAACAACCGAACGAGTGTAATCCAAGCTATTTGCCGATACAGAATTTCGAGAAGATGACACCTAACAAATCATCCGACGTGAATTCTCCCGTGATTTCACCCAATGCGTTCTGTCCCAGTCGCAGTTCTTCCGCCACCAGATCCAGCGATTGGGCCTGTGCCGAGAGATGTGCGGCCGCTTGCTCCAAATGCGCGCCCACCCGTCGCAAGGCCTGGACATGCCTTTCCCGGGCAATGAACACCCCGCCTTCCGGGGCATGCCACCCGGCAGTGTCCAGCAGTGCGCGACGCAAAGTATCCAGTCCCGCGCCCGTTTTGGTGGACAAAAGAAGGCCAGGGGGTAGCGTCTGCGGGGTGAGCGCATCGGTCTTGTTCCAGACTTCAATAACGGGAACATTTTTACCAAGCGTTTGGGCTAATAGCACCGCAATATCAGCGTCAGCAGCTATGTAATCCGTAGCAAAAGCACGGGTTAAGTCGTGCAGAAACAGCACCACGTCAGCGCCTGCGATCGCCTCCCAAGCGCGTGCAATGCCTATTTTTTCAACCACATCATCACTGGGGCGCAGCCCTGCTGTGTCGACGATATGGATCGGCACCCCTTCGATTTGGATGGTTTCTTGCACCTTGTCGCGCGTCGTCCCGGCGATCGGGGTGACGATGGCCAGTTCGGCCCCTGCCAGCGCGTTGAGCAGGGACGACTTACCCGCATTGGGTTGGCCTGCAATCACCACCTTGATGCCTTCCCGCAGCAGCGCACCCTGAGATGCTTGCTGCAGAATCGAATCCAGCGCCAGTTGCAGCCGATTCAGCTGCCCCTGGGCATCTGATTTCTGCAAAAAATCGATTTCCTCCTCGGGAAAATCAAGCGTTGCCTCCACCAGCATACGCAAGTGGATCAGTGCATCGCGCATTCGGTGTATTTTTTGGGAGAACACGCCCGCCAATGACTGCGTGGCACTGCGGGCAGCGGCTTCGGTACTGGCATCGATCAGATCGGCAATGGCTTCCGCCTGCGCCAAATCGATTTTGTCATTCAGAAAGGCACGTTGGGTGAACTCACCGGGTTGCGCCACGCGCAAGCCGGGCAAACAAGGTGCACCGGTCGTCAAGCTCACATGCGCCGCAGCTTCCAGGCAACGCGCCATGAGCAGTTGTAAAACCACAGGCCCCCCATGGGCCTGCAACTCCAGCACATCTTCGCCGGTGAAGGAGTGCGGCCCCGGAAAGAACAACGCCAGCCCATGGTCAATAGGCTGGCCCATGGCATCTGGAAAGGGGAGGTATGTTGCCTCTCTGGGTTGCAAATTCCTGCCAAAAATCACTTGCACCAACGCGCGTAGATTTTTGCCACTGATACGCACAATACCCACCGACCCTCGACCGGGCGCGGTGGCGATTGCCAGAATAGGGTCGCATTGGCGCGGCAGCATAGCGCGACGACCCTTGCCTGGTTCAGGAAAACTTCGGCAGATTGAACTGCGGAGGCACACCCATGCGGGTATTGATGATCCACTGCTGCGCAATCGACAAAATATTGTTGGTGATCCAGTACAACACCAGTCCCGCCGGGAAGAAGAAAAACATGACGCTGAATGCCAGCGGCATAAACCACATCATCTTGGCTTGCAAGGGATCCGGTGGCGCCGGATTCAAGGCCGTTTGCAGCATGGTGGTCAAAGTCATCACCAGCGGCAAGATGTAGAAGGGATCGGGTGAGGAGAGGTCGTGGATCCACAGGATCCAGGGCGCATTGCGCATCTCCACGCTGGACAACAACACCCAATACAAAGCGATGAACACCGGGATCTGGATCATGATCGGGAAACAGCCGCCCATGGGGTTGACCTTTTCCTCTCGGTAGATGCGCATCATTTCTTGCTGCATCTGCTGCGGGTTGTCTTTCAGACGTTCACGCATTTCCGTGATTTTTGGGTTCACGGCCTTCATTTTTGCCATGCTTGCGTAAGCTTTGGCATTGAGCCAATAGAAAGCGATTTTGAGCAAGACCACCAGAGCCACGATGGACCACCCCCAGTTCTGAATCAAACCATGCAATTTGTCCAACAACCAGTACAGCGGTTTCGCCAGAATAGTGAGCCATCCATAGTCCTTGACCAACTCCAACCCTGGTGTCAGGGATTCCAGCATTTTCTCTTCTTGGGGACCTGCGAAGAATTTTGCTTCGACCGTCTTGCTGGCACCGGGAGCGATGGCCTCAACGGGTGCAATCATCGATACACGGTAGCAACAATCCGCCAAGGTGGCGCCAATGTCCACCCCGTCCAGGGAAATAGTGCGCTGCATACCTTCCGGCAAAATCCATGCACTGGCAAAGTAGTGTTGAACCATGGCTACATAGCCATTGGCTGACTGATTTTCAACGTCAACATTCTTTTTCTTGATGTCGCTGAATTCCACTTTTTGGTATTTTTTGGCGTCGGTATAGACGGCTGGACCTGTGAATGTTGAATAGAAGGATGATTCGCCCACAGGTTTGTTGCCGTCGCGCACCAGTTGCAGGTACAGTTGCGCTGCAATGGGTGCAGCAGAGACGTTGGTAAGTTCATGCTTCACCGCCATGTCATAGGCACCACGGCGAATGGTGTACGTTTTGATGAGCTTGATACCCCCCACATCGGCGGAGGTAAACCGGATAACCAATTCGTTTTCACCCTCTTTGAGCGTACGTTCACCACTGACGGTCATGGGTGTCTTGTGGGTTGGGAAGCTGCCAGCTGTCACGCCGCCAATCACACCGGTCTGGGCCAAATAGATGCGGTCCTTGCTGTCATCCAACAAAACAAAATTTTTGGTCCTGTCCGCCATATCTGCGTATTTCAGAAATTCGGAACGGACCAGCGATCCACCTTCGGTGTCAAAGGTCAGCTTCAAAACATCGGTCGTGACTTCAAAGCGCTCTTTGGGCGCCGCGGGAGTTGCAAGCACCGATGCGCCAACCGGAGCAGACGCTGGTTTGACCACAGTGGCGGGCACACTTGAATCCACTGCGCCAGGCACCGTACCCGTGGCTGCGCCGACCGGCATGGCAGCATTTTGGCTGGCGCTGGGCATAAATGTTGCCTTGCGACCGTTGTACACCTGCCATTGATCCCAGAGCAGGACCATGGAAAAGCCAAAAATCACCCACAAAATGGTGCGGCGGATATCGTTCATGAGGGATTCTTTTTAGAAGAAGAAGGGACCAGCCGTGTAAACAGCCAGGGTTTTTCACTGGGAACCGGATCATGGCCGCCAGCACACCAAGGATGGCACCGGGAAAGCCGGGATAATACAAGGTAGCTGCCTGCAGCCGCCCCATGGGCGTCTAAAGCCTTCAAGGCATACGCGGAGCAAGTGGGCTCAAAACGACAAGACGAGCCTAACCACGGGCTCAAAAACAGCCGGTACGCTCTAACGACACCGATAAGCACAAACTGCATCATGGAACCAAAGATGGCGGAGAGACTTGTACCGTCTGCCGCACGGAAGGTGTTAGCGCACGCTCAAACAACTTCAGCAACTCCATGCGCACGGCCAACCGAAGCGCGTCGGAAGTGGCACTTATAAACTGCGCACGGTCAAACCCAGTGCGCAAACGCACAACATGCGCTCCCTCCACCAAAGAGGGTTCAAATTCGGTGCACACGCTGTAAATTTGGCGCTTGATGGTGTTGCGGGTCACTGCACGCTTGGCCCATCGTTTAGGAACCATGGCCCCCAACCATACACCGCGTTCGGCGAACAAACGTGGCAACGCGACCTGCTGGTCCAGCAATGGTCGCGGCTCCAAAGCGCAACGGTGCAACGCAAAGTGCGTGGTTCTGGCCAGTGTTTGGCCAGCCAAAGCCGCCTGAAACTGGGTCCGTGTCTTCAGTCGTAGCACGTTCAGGTCACGAAAACTGCGCACCAGCGTTGCTGGCGCACACTCCTACCGAGACTTGCCCGAGGCCTGTATTAAACAGCCAGACGCTTGCGGCCCTTGGCACGGCGTGCGTTGATCACGGCACGTCCACCGCGGGTTTTCATGCGAACCAGAAAACCGTGGGTACGTGCGCGGCGAATTTTGGAGGGTTGGTAAGTGCGTTTCATTTGGATTTCCTGGCTAGCTCGGTTCTTGCCCAACCGCATTCAAGCGATGGGATCTCGGTCAAATCGCCCCAACACAATCAGGGCAACCCGAGATTATCGCAAATTTTCTGAAGCCCGGCAACACCTCACCTTACGGTGGACATGCAGCGTAATGCTAGAACTTGGTGGGTCACATGGGTAAATGTGGATAAGGTATTGATAAGTTAAAATTCATGCTGCAGCAATTTATAACTATCCACAGAAGCTGAAAAGAAAAATGTCCGAGGAACACCCCCTACACAGCAATGAGCCTTCTGGCCTCGATATTGGCCAGACTCTTTGGCAAAGCTGCATTGATCAGCTCGCCCAGGAGTTGCCAGAGCAGCAGTTCAACACCTGGATTAAACCCCTGAGCGCACAAGTTTCGGAGGATCTGTCAAAGGTCACTATTTTTGTTGCCAACCGTTTCAAGCTGGATTGGGTGCGCGCGCAATACAGTGGCCGAATCGCCACTTTGTTGGAAAAATTTTACGGACAGCCCGTTTTACTGGAGTTAGCGATTACTCCGCGGGAAGCTGTTGTTCGCAGCGCAATGGTGCAAAGACCGGTAGAGACTATTCCCTTGGAGGAGGCCCCCCAACTTGGGGAGGAAAGAAATCCGGGTAGCCTCAAACACCGCCTCAATTCCATGCTGACATTCGAAAGTTTGGTGGAAGGCACCGCCAACCGCATGGCGCGGGCGGCGGCCATGCACGTGGCGACCATGCCGGGGCATCTTTACAACCCCTTGTTCATCTACGGTGGAGTAGGCCTGGGGAAGACCCATTTGATGCACGCCGTAGGCAATCGATTGCTGTTGGATAAACCCGGATCCAAAGTTCTCTACATCCATGCAGAGCAATTTGTATCGGATGTGGTTAAGGCCTATCAGCGCAAGACTTTCGATGAATTCAAGGAACGTTACCACTCTCTGGATTTGTTGTTGATCGATGATGTGCAGTTTTTTGCCAACAAAGATCGCACCCAGGAAGAGTTTTTTAATGCCTTTGAGGCCTTGCTGGCCAAAAAATCGCACATTGTGATGACCAGCGATACCTATCCCAAAGGCCTGGCTGACATCCATGAACGTCTGGTATCGCGTTTTGATTCGGGCTTAACCGTTGCCATTGAGCCGCCGGAACTGGAAATGCGGGTCGCAATTCTGATCAACAAAGCACATGCGGAAGGGTCTGAAATACCTGAAGAAGTCGCCTTCTTCGTAGCCAAGAATGTCCGCTCCAACGTGCGAGAGTTGGAAGGTGCTTTGCGCAAGATTCTTGCCTATTCACGGTTTAACCAAAAAGAGATTTCCATCCAACTCGCCCGCGAAGCATTGCGCGATTTGCTGTCCATCCAGAACCGCCAAATTTCTGTAGAGAACATCCAAAAAACTGTTGCGGATTACTACAAGATCAAAGTGGCGGACATGTATTCCAAAAAACGACCGGCCAGTATTGCCCGGCCGCGCCAAATCGCGATGTACCTGGCCAAAGAGTTAACCCAAAAAAGCCTGCCTGAAATTGGTGAATTGTTTGGAGGCAGAGACCACACAACCGTGCTGCATGCCGTGCGAAAGATTGGCGGAGAGCGTCAACAACTGACAGAGCTCAATCAACAGTTGCATGTGCTGGAGCAAACGTTGAAAGGTTGAATGCAAAAACAAACCACCCCGCCTTCAAGTACCTGATAAAAAAGAAGAAAATGGCGTTATCCACAGAAAATTGCGGCGCGCATTGCTGCCGTTCCAGTGACCGAGTTTAAAAAGAAGAGGTTGACATGATCGTATTGAAGGCAACGCAAGACAAAATTCTGTCGGTTTTGCAATCCGTGGCGGGTATTGTTGAGCGCCGTCACACCCTGCCCATCTTGGCCAACATACTTCTGCGCAAGACAGGAACCTCGTTGCAACTCACCACCAGCGACCTGGAAATCCAGATCCGCACCACCGCAGAGTTGGGTGGCGACATTGGAAACTTCACAACGACCATAGGCGCGCGAAAACTCATTGACATCCTGCGCACTATGCCATCGGACCAGACTGTGTCCTTGGAATCCAGCCAAAGCAAAGTCATCCTGAAGGGTGGAAAGAGCAAATTCACCCTTCAAACCATGCAGGCAGAGGACTTTCCGCTGGTGCAAGAGTCCGCCCATTTTGGACCTGTCTTTAGCGTCCCCCAAAAAACATTGAAGGGTCTGCTCAGCCAGGTCTCGTTTGCCATGGCGGTGCACGATATCCGCTACTACCTGAACGGAATCCTGTTCGTTGCTGAAGGCAATCAGTTGAGCCTGGTCGCCACCGATGGTCACCGCCTGGCCTTTGCCTCCGCCACGCTGGATGTGGAAGTCCCCAAACAAGAGGTCATTCTGCCGCGTAAAACCGTGATTGAATTGCAGCGGTTGCTGTCGGACGTCGAGGGTGCGATTGAAATGCAGTTCGCGAATAACCAAGCCAAATTTACTTTTGATGGCATGGAGTTTGTCACCAAACTGGTCGAGGGTAAGTTCCCGGACTACAACCGCGTCATTCCCAAAAACCACAAAAACAGCATCACCCTGGGTCGTACCGCACTGTTGTCCACTTTGCAGCGGACTGCTATTTTGACCAGCGACAAATTCAAGGGGGTTCGCCTGAACCTTGACCCCGGCACGCTGCGGGTCGCGTCCAACAACGCCGAACAGGAAGAGGCTATGGACGAGCTGGACATTGACTATGGCGGCGACAGTATTGAAATTGGTTTCAATGTCACGTACCTCATTGACGCCCTCACCAATATGACCCAGGACATGGTGACCCTGGAACTGTCCGATGGGAACAGTTCTGCTTTGTTCACCATTCCCAACAACGCCACCTTCAAGTACGTGGTGATGCCCATGCGAATTTAAGGCCATCGAAACGACAGGCCTTCCGGACCCAAGGCCCGCGATGAGTCAGGTACTCACCGCGGGTTTGGTCATTCAAGAGTTTGAGATTTAGCCAAGAGAAGTTAGCCATGACCGAAGAAAACAAGCCAGTTCCAAACCCCGAAAACGGTGAAGATACCGTGCATACGGGCGAGGGGACTTCCGACAGCTCCAACTTCCAGCCCACCATTGATACCAATCAGGCGGGTGCGACCGAAGCCTATGGCGAAGGCTCCATTCAAATTCTGGAAGGGCTTGAAGCGGTACGCAAGCGGCCCGGCATGTATATCGGGGACACCTCGGATGGAACCGGTTTGCACCACCTGGTGTTCGAGGTGGTGGACAACTCGATTGACGAATCCTTGGCGGGGCATTGCGACGATATTCTGGTCACCATCCACTCTGACAACTCGGTCAGCGTGGTGGACAACGGACGCGGTATTCCCACCGGCGTCAAGATGGACGACAAGCACGAGCCCAAGCGCTCGGCAGCCGAAATCGCGCTGACCGAACTGCACGCAGGGGGCAAGTTCAACCAGAACAGCTACAAGGTGTCTGGCGGTCTTCACGGCGTCGGTGTCAGTTGCGTGAATGCGCTCTCCAAAATGCTGCGCCTGACCATCCGCCGCGATGGCAAGGTCCATGTAATGGAGTTCAGCAAGGGCTTTGTGCAGAACCGCATCACCGAAGTGGTGAACGGCATTGAAGTGTCTCCCATGAAAATCATTGGCGACACCGAAAAGCGCGGTACCGAAGTGCACTTTTTGCCCGATACCGACATCTTCAAGGAAAACAACGATTTCCATTACGAGATTCTCAGCAAGCGCTTGCGCGAGTTGAGCTTCCTGAACAACGGCGTGCGTATCCGCCTCAAGGACGAACGCAGCGGCAAGGAAGACGACTTCTCCGGCGCCGGTGGCGTGCGCGGTTTTGTGAACTTCATCAACAAAGGCAAGACGGTGTTGAACCCCAACATCTTCCACGCCATGGGCGACCGCCAGAGCGACCAGAACACCAACATCGGCGTCGAAGTGGCCATGCAGTGGAACAGCGGCTACAACGAACAGGTGCTGTGCTTCACCAACAACATTCCCCAACGCGACGGCGGTACCCACCTGACGGGTTTGCGCGCCGCGATGACCCGGGTCATCAACAAATACATTGACGACACGGAAGTGGCCAAAAAAGCCAAGGTCGAGGTCACCGGCGACGACATGCGCGAGGGTCTGACCTGTGTGCTGAGTGTGAAAGTGCCCGAACCCAAATTCAGCAGCCAGACCAAAGACAAGCTGGTGTCCTCCGAAGTGCGTGGCCCGGTGGAAGACATCGTCAGCAAGCTGCTGTACGACTACCTGCAAGAGCGGCCCGCCGACGCCAAGATCATTGTGGGCAAAATCATTGAAGCCGCACGCGCACGCGAGGCGGCCCGCAAAGCCCGTGACATGACCCGCCGCAAAGGCGTGCTGGACGGCATGGGACTGCCCGGCAAACTGGCCGATTGCCAGGAAAAAGACCCGGCGATGTGCGAAATCTACATCGTCGAGGGTGACTCCGCCGGAGGCTCTGCCAAACAGGGCCGCGACCGTAAATTCCAGGCGATTTTGCCGCTGCGCGGCAAAATTTTGAACGTGGAAAAAGCCCGCTACGAAAAGCTCTTGACCAGCAACGAAATCTTGACGCTGATCACCGCTTTGGGCACCGGCATTGGCAAAGCCGGTGGCACCACCGGCAATGACGACTTCAACGTCGCCAAGTTGCGCTACCACCGCATCATCATCATGACCGACGCGGACGTGGACGGCGCCCACATCCGTACCTTGCTGCTCACCTTCTTTTACCGCCAGATGCCAGAATTGGTCGAGCGCGGCCACATCTACATTGCGCAGCCCCCGCTGTACAAAGTCAAGGCTGGCAAGGAAGAGCTGTACCTCAAAGACGCCCCTGCACTGGACACCTTTTTGCTGCGCATTGCACTGGTCAACGCATCGGTACATACCGGTGGCGACAACGGGGCAACCATCAGCGGCGACACCCTGGCCGAGTTGGCGCGCAAACACCAGGTTGCGCAAGCGGTGATCGCACGCCTGCGCAACTTCATGGACGCAGAAGCCCTGCGATCAGTAGCCGATGGTGTCGCGCTGAATTTGGACACCGTGGCAGATGCCGAAGCCTCTGCTGCCGCATTGCAAGCCAAATTGCCCGATGCCGAAGTGGCTGGCGAGTTTGACGTACGCACCGACAAACCCATCTTGCGCATCAGCCGCCGCCACCACGGCAACGTCAAAAGCAGCGTGCTCACCCAAGACTTTGTGCACGGTGCCGACTACGCCGCACTGGCCGAAGCCGCCAACACCTTCCGGGGCCTGCTCGGCGAAGGCGCCAAAGTCATGCGCGGTGAAGGCGAACGCCAAAAAGAAGAAAGAGTGGGCGACTTCCGCGAAGCCATGGCCTGGTTGATTGCCCAAGCTGAACATGCCACCTCTCGCCAGCGTTACAAAGGCTTGGGTGAAATGAACCCCTCACAGCTTTGGGAAACCACCATGGACCCCACCGTGCGCCGTTTGCTCAAAGTGCAAATTGACGATGCCATTGAGGCCGACCGCGTGTTCACCATGCTCATGGGTGATGAAGTGGAGCCCCGGCGCGAGTTCATTGAAACCAATGCCTTGCGTGCCGGCAACATCGATATTTGAGTGTAGGTTCTCACAATTGCCGAGAACTTTCTCACCAAACGAGAATTTAGTAGGTTCTCAGTTTTACTGTAAGAATTTGTAGACGTGCGCAAAGTTTTGCCGCTCAGATAAGGTGCGCCTTCGTCACAAGAACCCGATGAATTTTTGGTAAAAATTCTTACATCAACGTCCATTTGTTTATTATTCAACGGTGGCAAATAAACAATGGCTAATATCCTGGATTGGCAACGCTGATCACATCGCATCTGAAGATCCCTCCGGTTCTGGTAGCGGTCCAATTGCGACTGCTCTGCTCGGAGGTGTACGCTACGACCGAATCTGCCTGCTGACCAATTACGGGCATGAGCGGGGCGTTACCTTTTGTGCTTGGCTTGAAAAGAAGTGCGGCTACCTAGATAGCGCCGTCGATTTGCAAGAGATCGATCTGCTTAGTCCCATTCACTACGCGTCGATTTACAACGAGGTCAGCAAACACCTCAAGAATTTGGGGTTGCCGCATGACGATGTTGAACTGACTTTCCACCTCAGTCCAGGCACTCCAGCCATGGTGGCGATCTGGATCATGCTGGCGAAGACGCGTTTTCCCGCAAAGTTAATCCAAACTTCGCAGAAGGGCGGACTCGAATCCGTAGACTTTCCATTTGATCTCGCTAACGACTTTCTGCCCGAGTTTCTCCAGCGTAGCGGCGAGCGAATCGACCGCCTAATTCAAGGCCCTACAGAGACCGCTCCGCATTTCAGCAAAATCGTTCACCGTAGTGAATCCGTCAAAAAGCAGATCCACTTGGCTCAGCGAATCGCTTTGCATGACGTTCCCGTGCTGATCCTGGGCGAAACGGGTACCGGCAAAGAACTCTTTGCCGAGGCGATCAGGGCATCTAGCGAACGGGCCGACAAGCCATTCATCACTGTTAATTGTGGAGCTATTGCGCCCGAGTTGGCCAATTCGGAACTGTTTGGTCACGTCAAGGGGGCCTTTACCGGTGCCGCGAGCCATCGCAAGGGCCACTTCCAAGAGGCACACGGTGGTACGCTGTTTCTCGATGAAGTGGGGGACCTTCCGCTGGAGACACAGGTTCGTCTGCTCCGGGCACTGCAGGTGAAGGAAGTTACGCCTCTTGGTGACTCAAAACCCATCAAGGTTGATGTTCGCGTCATTGCGGCGACACATCGCGATCTTGCTGCCGATGTAGCCACAGGTCACTTCCGTGAAGACTTGTTCCACCGCCTTGCGGTTGGCATTCTCCGGTTACCGCCCTTACGAGAGCGAGAAGGTGACATTGATTTGCTGGTTGATACGTTCCTTAACCAAATCAACGCTGACGCGAGAGGTAAACCGGAGGCTCAAGATAAGAGACTTTCCATTGATGCAAGAAAAATTCTTATCGCTTACGCTTGGCCTGGCAACATTCGCGAGTTGTATCACTCGCTCCTTCGGGCCGCGATCTGGTCAACCGGTGCAGAGATTCAGTCTGATGATGTTCGATCATCCTTGTTGCAAATCCAACGGCTAAGCGACAACGTCATGGGGCGACCGCTTTCACAAGGGTTTGATCTACAAGAACTTTTGGACGAAATATCACGAGACTACGTGAATAGAGCACTCAAGCAAACTGCTGATCGGAGGACTTTGGCCGCAAAGCTTCTGGGGTTTGCCAATCACCAGACATTGGGCAATTGGATTAAGCGTTTGGGTCTAGTAGACCGTCAACTTGATTCTTGATCAATCTTGGGATAGGCCCAGGCCATTTTTTTGGCGCGCCTTGCTCAGGTTGAATTGCCAACGCACCGGCTTGCCCTCGACGTTCCTCTGCGAGCAGATGGCATCGAGTTCGCGTTGCAATTGCCCTTTGTCCGCGATCCGCTTCTTGAACACCGTCCGGCCCAATACCGCAAATTCCAGTTCGGCGATGTTGAGCCATGACCCATGCTTGGGCGTGTGTTTGATCTCGATTTTTTGGGCCAGTCGGCGTGCCTCCTCAGGCGGGAATGTGGCGTAAAGCGCGCCCTTGGTGTGGGTGTTGAGGTTGTCGCACACCAGCGTGATCCTCTTCGCTTGGGGAAACATCTGGTCGAGTTCACTGCACACGCCAGCGAAATCGGCCTTTTTGCGATGCTCTGTCACCACCAGGCACTTGCGCAGGCCCGCCGCGGGCTGGCTGATCATCATCACTTCCGCCAGACCGCAGCGTAAGCGGCTGCCCGAGGGCAGTGCCACGGCCAAGGCGATTGACTACAGTTTGAACCGCTGGCAAGCGCTTACAAATTACTTGGCCGATGGCAACGTCCAAATTGATAACAACCATCTTGAGAATCTGATTCGGCCATGGGCAATGGGGCGCCCGGCTTGGTTGTTCGCAGGCAGTGAGCTGGCCGGCCAACGTGCTGCCGTCGTGATGAGCTTGCTGCAGTCAGCAAAGCTGCATGGTCATGATCCGTGGGCCTATCTGCGGGACGTGCTGACAAGATTGCCAACGCACATGAACAGCCGCATCGAGGAACTGCTGCCACACCGCTGGCAACCGCAAACCTGAATTGGCGGCACGGTCAAGGTGCCGTGCCCAGCCGGTTACCCTTCATGGCTGTAGGAGGAAGCGAAACCGAGTTCCACAATCTTGGTACCCAGCAATCGCAGCGTCCAATGGTCGTGCCCATCAGGCGCCTTCGAGCAGGCAATGGCCGTGATCATGGCGGCTTGCTTGGCATCAAGCTTGGGTTTGGCGCCTGGGCGAGGCAGTTCGCTCAATGCGTCCTCCAGGCCGCCTTCGGTAAAACGTTTTCGGATTTTCAAAACCGTCGGCAACGTAACGTCCAAGGCTGAGCAGATATCCTGATGGGAGTGGCCATTGCCGAGTTTGGCCAATATACGTGCGCGGGTGATCACGCGAGCGCTGTTGACGCCCTTATGGATGATGGCAAATAGGTGCTCTTGCTCTTCATCGGTGAGTTCCACGTCATGGTTGGGTGCGTTTTGGGGCATGCCTGTCTCCTCATGGTTGGAATAATTTCCGAACATCAGAGACCATAAATTGGCCCGTCAGCCAAGCATTTGCGTTTTATTAACAAATCAAGTTGCCTGTCTACTAGAAGCGGAACAACAAAAAAACTAAAAGTAGAGGTGGCACGGCTTTCGCAAAGTAGTCCACGCTGAGCAAATCACTCATCAAGCCAGAGCATCTGCTCCCGGCCTTTGCAGTGGGCGAGCTTCACCGATACGGCCGTGAAGTCCAGCCGCCAGCAGACTCAAAAAAGCCGCAGCCTCCTGATTCGCAGCCGGATGTTGTGGCCCGCACCCGGCAATCGTTCAGACCTTGTAGATGTCGACCTTGGTCTCAAGACACTTGCGCAAGCTCATGTCCATGGACCCGATCTCGAACCAGCTGGCAGGCTTTTGGTAGAAGTCTAGGCCGCGACCAATCTTGATGACCCATCTGTTGTCGAGTCGGATTTCTCGATCGTGTAGGTGGGGGTTCACGTTGATCTCCAACTCCACATCCTGCTCAAGCAGGCTTTGACGCAGTTGATCGAGCTTGTCGTTCATGTCGGCCAAGGGCGTCGTGTCGTCAAAGCTGGTGAGCAGTGAGATCTTGCGCACCGTGCCGGCCTTCATGATGGCCTCGCAGAACCGCACAAAGTTCTGGATCTGATGAGGCATGCGAATGTACGGGTCTTCCACCTGGACCATCTTGGCACCCTTCAGATAAGGCCCCATGATCGACTCGTACGTGTGACCGGCGTCCCCATAAAGGATGGTGAAGTGCTGTTCGGCAAGCCCAGGCTCAGGTGCAGCGATCGCAGACGTTGGGGCAACATCAACGGCGGCCTTCTCCACCGACGGTGCCGTCTCAATAGGTGCAAGGTCGCTTGCTATACCGTGTGACTCACCTTGAACCAACGAACCCGCCTCTGATGGGCTCAGCGACGTCCGGGCGGGCTGCTGCGTGGCACTTGCATCCTTCGACTCAGGGCAGAACACCTCCACTTCCGCACCGTCAACGCGCAGGTATGAAAGGTTGATGCGCGCAAACTCGTCATCGGGCTTGCGCTTGTTCATCTGCTCTTTCACCCGGCGGCGGCACTCTACCGCATAGGCCACGTATTCCTCAAACTCTTCGTCTGTGGCCGTGCCAGTTGGGTGCATGATCTTGAGGAAGGCGCACACCGTTTTCTTTATGCCCTTCTCGTCCCGCCCTTCCACCGACTTGCCCAAGCGAATGCGTTTGGAGACCTCCTCGTACCGGTTCGTGTGTTTGAACTGGTGGTGAAAAGCCTCGGCCAAGTAGTCGGTAATGAACCCGTAGCTGTTCGTCAGGAACGCGCTGCTGTTCTTGGGCATCTCCCAACCAGGGATGTAGGCCGCAAAGCGGTCCATCACAGCCAAGTCGAATTCAGCCGGAAGCGGCTGAAACAAGTCGTGTTTGACTGAATTCACCACTTGGCTGACGGACAGGTCGAAGTTCCCCACAAAGCTCAGGCTGGCATCGGCAATGACTTCTGCCCCACGGGAGAAGCGCCCGTTGGCCATGAAGTCTTTCATGATCTGGATCGTGTCAGGATCCTTGACCTTGATGCCCCCCACCTCGTCAAACGCCACCGTGTCCCAAAAGCCCACCAGGCCCACCTTGCGCCGGGCGTTGTTGTAAAACAGGGTTGACTTTGTGGCTTGTCCGCCAGAAATAAGCGTTGCGTAGGGAGAGAACTCGCTGAAGAAATATGACTTGCCCGTGCCGCGCGGCCCCAGTTCAATATAGTTGTAGTTGGGCTCCACCAACGCAGCCAAGCGAGCGATGAAGTGCATCTGTACCCGCTTTGACAGCTTGTCCGGTTCCAGTCCCACGGTGCGCAGGATGACGGATACCCATTCATCTCGCGTGAACTGCTTGCGGCCCTCGCAGTAACGATCAAAGTCAAACCGGCTGATCTGGATCGGCCGCATGTCTTCCACATGGAAGGCGTAGTCGTCGTCCTCAATTGGGTTGTGCCCCAGCGTCACTTCGGCCCAGATGCCGCCTTCGAGCAAGCGGTCGTTATCCCGATAAAACTTCTCCCCGATGGCAATGCGCTGGGAGTTGAAGTTTTCCAACGAAGCCCAGTGCCGCTTCTCCTTCTCGACATAGCGAACGTGCACCTTGTCGATAAAGCGGTGCTTGCCTTTGGTCGCCACCTTGGACTGTGCAGCGTTCGCCTCATCGGGCTTGACGTAGTTGTCCTGCAGGCTGGCAATCACCGCCTCCATTCCCGAGTCCATCTCCGCCTGGTCGTCGCTCGCGCAGAAGCGCGCTAGCAAGAACTCCAACACGAAGGTGGGCACATTGGTGCCCTTTTTAATGCGATGAAGCAGATCCTTGCGCAGGACCTTGCCATCAAAGGTATCGATCAGTTTGCAGTCGAGTTCGTTCATGGTGTTCATACTGCGTAGTCTGTTGCCAATTTCAACTGGGCATAAATCTCAAAGGTGGTCGGGTTCAGGGCCTTGAGCGAGAAACTGCCCTCAAAGTCCATCTGCATCTTCACCGTCACCTGCACCTTCTCACCCGGCTTCAATGTCAATGTGCCCGTGGCGGGGTTAACCGCGCCACCGGCCTTGGCTTCGCCAACGACATCGCCTTTGGCATCATGTGCCTCGAGCAGGACTTCGAAGCCGCTCTCGGCTGAGAACATGTCCGCCTTATCTAGGCTCAGTTCAACCACCGGCACCCGTGTGGTGATTGCCTTTGCGCCGTTCCGGTAGGTCATCGAAATCGTCGCCTGGTGCACGCTGGGCTGCGTGCTGGCTTTGAGCTGCATGCTGATCACTGGCACCACACATTCCTGCAGTGACAGCCCGCCATGGAAGTACAGCAACCCGGCCCGGTAAGCGGCCAAGCTGGTTGGCACCGCAATTTTGGCGAAATCACCTCGGATGCCCACGCGCTCTGTCGGCAAGACCACGTGGTTGCTATCGCCAACGCCGTTGCCCAAAGCGCACCGATCATGCACCGCCACCCAGTTGCCCACTGGCTTGGGGCACACATCACCGGCACCGGCGTGCGTGTTCATAAAGAAGCCGTGATCGGTCGCGATCACCACTTCATGGAAGCCCCGTTGCTTCAACAAGTTGATGGCCACGCGAATGCGTTTGACCGCATGAATGATCTCGCCCGGCGCCGTGTCTGGGTGGTTTTCAAAATGACTGTCGATTTCAACCGCGCGCAACACCAGCAGGTCGGCCTCGGCAGAGAACGTGGCGCGGCCACGCACAAAGTCCTCGAGCCGAACCTCGTCAAAGCGGTGCCCGTACCGTTGTTTCAACACATTCATCCGTTGCGCGACCGTCTCCATCACCTGGTCGCCCAGCAATGGCACCAAGCTTTGGGCGCTGTTGCTCAGTCGCAGTTGCTGCCCAGCGCAGGGCAGCAAGCTCGCCATGCCAACTGCAGTTACGCTGGGCAGTTGGGCAAGTGCGGCCTGCAGGCTCACCTGCCCGTCTTCAGCCAGCTGCCGCTCCAGCGCCACGCCCAGCTCATAGCGCAACGCATCGATCATCAAAAACGCCACCTTGTGGCCGTTATTCTGCAGCTTGGGGGCAACCACACGGTCGAAAACGTCGGCGTTGGCCAGGTAGCCCACCAAGGGCCAGCCGCTCTTTTCCACGTGGCGGACAAAGATCTGCTGCACCTTCTCCATCAACCTGCCGTACTGCTTTCGGACTTGGTGCTTAACGGGCGCCATCAATCCGTTGGCGTCCTTCCAGTCGTAATCGCTGACTGCTTGCTCAAACTCCCTGTGCAAACGATCGGTTTCGCGCAAACTGCTTGTGTAAAACGCCAACAAGGCCTCCGCGTTGCGGGCGTTGTCGGCCAGTTGGCGATCCATGTCGTCGCATGTTTGAATGAGCTCTACCGCCGCCCGAATCAAATCCCACTGCGCACGGCTTTCCCCTTTGCCCGTCCAGACAGACTGCTGGTGCTGCTCCAGAATGGTTCGGGCGCGGTCAATGTCGTCCCGCAACACGCCGTCGATCGCGCGGGCCAAAAAGGTTCGCTCTTCAAACGGGAATGTGTCCCTTGTGCCCAGGTCGGACCAGCTTTCAAACAGTTTGACGAGTTTGAGGTCAGCCTCGATGCCTTCAGCGTGGTCGATATAGGTGCTTTGCGTGCGCCGGTCATTGCGCAGGCGCTCGCACAGGTCATCTATCAGCGGTTGGCTGCTCGCCGCTGCCCTGGGTACATCGGCCAGGGCACTAGGCAACTCGCCTGGAAGATCGAACGCAAATTCGCTGAAAAGCACAAAGCGCCAGAGTTCAGCCGAAACAGAGTCCCACTTCTTGCCTCGCGTCTTCAGGCTCAGGCCGATGCTGTTCTTCAGCAGGTCCTTCACCTCTGACACCCAGGTTTCGCAGGCGTTCAGTGCCCCCAGCTGCACAGGGCTGGGCGCCAGCAAAGCGAACAAGATGTCGCGCGCTGACTCCACATGCAACAGCGCGCGCAAGTTAGGCCACCCCAGCCCGTCGCCTACCGCGTCTACCACGGCGAAGCTCGGGTTTGCATCCTGCGCAAAGATCGCCCGAATGGCGGACACATGGTCAGGCTTGGCTTTCAAACACAAGCTCTCGAAGCCGTCGCCGTCGCCTTCAGGAAACACCAGACCCGCAGCCGCAACGGGCGAGTAAGGGTTTGACTGCTTCTCTTCTTCACTCTGAGGTGCCTTCGCAGGCACATACACCAGCACGCCTTGTAACTGGTGCCCCACCACGTCTCGCAACCCCTGCATCGCGCGCAAGCGGCTTTCAATGCTGTTGGCGGTGGCATCTACAACCAGCAATTTGTCGTCGGCCAGCTGAGCGCAAACCTCTCGGTAACGCTGATCTGGATCGTACACCACCAAGGCGCCGGCCTTGTGGACACGTGGGCGCAGCACTTGCTGTTGGATGAAGTCTGCAATACTCATTGGCTGTTCCTTAGGCTCAGGATGGACTTCACCTCTTTGAGCATTTTGTCTGTTCGTGCCGTCATCGCGGCTTCATTCCAGTCGTTGCGCGGAGCCAAATCAGCGTTCAGATAAAGCCCATTGCGATACCCGATGAAGTCAGCCTTGTCGTTCTGGCGGTCACGTTTCTTCATGAATTCCATCGTGCCGAGTTTGGAGTTGTAGCCACTCAGGGTGAGGTTGCCGAGTTGGTGGGCGCAGCGCTGGCGTATAGCGTCAGCAGTGTGCATGTTGTTGAGCTCCAGCATAGCCACCCACCCTGGTCCAAGGTTTTCTGTCTTTGGCAAGATGTGCTCAACCGTGAAAACGGGGCGATCATTTGCATCGTGTGCCCACAAATCGCGCTTGGTCTCGCGGGTTTGGTGCACTTCCTCCAACTTGCACAACATGAAACGAGTGGCCTCGTAGTTGTCGAGGTAAACATCGCCCTTCAGGCGCGCATCACACACATCCTCGGGGGCCGCACGCGCCAGCAACCAATCACTGGCGTGCTTCAAAAATTCTTCCAGCTCGGTAACTGACTGCGAGCGCATCTCTTGCAACAGCGCACCAATCAACTCCACGAACATCGGATCGAGCTCACGGGTTGGCGGCATATCGGTAAGGTTCCGCCAGAAGAACCACTTGGTGAGCAGCGCAGCCATTTGACTCAGCGCCTCGCTTTCATCCCACGTCTGACTGCGGACAACCTGGCTCACCCATAGCAAAAACGCGTAAGCGGGTGCGGCACCGAGGCGCTGCAGGTCTTGCAAGTTGGCCGCAGTGCCCTCGCTCCATTGATCTTTGGCCGCCGCCGGATTGAGCAGCGCCGAATAGGTCTTGCCCTGGGATTGCAGGGCATGGAAAAGCCATACCGGGCGCTTGCGCAACAAGGTGTCGTAAATGGTGATGAGGTTGGAGCGAGTCGCCCTTGAACAGCCTTTGACCTCCACACGTTTGAGGTACTTGAACACGTTGTACAGCTGCCGCAAGAAGCGCTCTTGCACTGACGGATCAGGCAGCAAGTCGATCAAGTCTTTCCACTCATCAAACGCCCGGTCAATACCGTAGTCAGGACGTTTGTCGAGCTCTGCCAGCAAGTTGTTCTTGATGATGTCGATGGCCGACAGCGGGATGCCCCGGTTGTTGATCGACTCAAACAACATGAAAGCGTCTGAGTGGCTTTGAACCTCAATCTTGACCAGGATGGCGGACTTCAGCTTTTCCAACAGCGCCATGGCCTGAGCAATAGTTAATGGCAGAAGGCGTTCTCGGAAATACTTATAGGCCTTCGCGATACGGCGATTCCCGAAGTTGGCCAGCCCTTTGGGCGCGGTGACCAGCTTTGGAAAAAGCTCGTTCAGAATCCGCTGGAAGTCAGCTTTGTTCTGCATCTGCTCGCTGGGCTCAAACCGCCACTGACTGTTCGCCTTAATGAAGATGCGGTTCTTCAGGTTCACCATCTCGACGTTGAAGTCGTCATCCGGATCTTGGTTCGACTTCAGCTTGTCGTAAAGCGCGCAGAACAGCAGGCTGATGGTGGTAAATCGCTGCTGGCCATCGATCAACTCCAGCTTGCTACCCGCCATCGAGTCCTTCTGGCCGTTGACACAGATAATCGATCCCAAGAAGTGACCAGAAGGCGACTCGTCCAGATCTGTGAACAGCGCGTCCCAATTCGACCAACCCCAAACGTACTCGCGCTGGTACTTGGGGATGAAGAAAGAAGTCGCCCCATCAGGGTTGAAGTAAAAACTAACGGGGAATGCTTTGACATCCTGGATCATTCCTCACCCCCGGCCTTCGTTTTCCTACGAGTTTTCTTCGGTGCCGCTTCGGGCTCGATGTACAGGTCTTCCAGCCCATGGGCAATAGCCAGGCTCTTGTCGGTCTTGCACTTCTCGCGCACGCGCTCGGGCCAGTAGGCAATGGCCAGGTGGGCCCAGTCGTAGTCTCCTTTTTGCAGTTTCGTCCAGGTTTCGTTCAACACTTTTTGCCAAGGCTTGTGGCGGAACAGCGCGCGCAGCGGCGCGGAGGTGATCTGCACGCCGTCATCGTGGTTGGGCTGGTAGGTGTGGGCCAGGACCTGCAAGGTGTCGCGCATGTCGCTCAGTTCCTGCGCCAAGGTCTGCAGGGCCTCAAACTGCTTTTCGTCGTCGCGTGTGCGGGCGTTGCCCTTGCTGCGCAGCCCAGCCACGTCATCGCCCACCTGCTTGAGCTTGGGCTCCACAAAATCGTTGATGGCGGTGTACAGCGTCTGGTGGCTGAGGCTGGGGTAGTACACCCACAGCGTGTAGCCGCCTGACACGGTGCTCAACGGCCAATAGATCGGCGCTTTGCGCCGACTCTTGGAATAGCGCTGCAGGTGGAAAGGGAAGAAGTCCTTCTGCAGCCAGCGGCGAAGGTCTGCGGGTACAGGCGAGTCAACACGCACCAGCACTTCTTCGGCCAGGTGCGCGAGGTCGTGCAGGTGGCCGGCATCGTCCACCAGAATGCCCGCGTGGGGGTGGAAAGGCGCCGCGCCATCGGGCAGCATGCCGGGACTCTTAGGGGGCAGCGCGTCGAAGGGCTCTGGCTCTGGCGGTGCGGCGCGCTCGCCGGTGGCCAGGCGCCAGTCGAAGCGGCCGAAGGCCACACCCACGGCCCAGGACAGCAGGCCATCGGTATGGTCGACCGGTACCGCACTATCTTCGTCGTCGCCTTCGGCTACGATGACGGCTTCTTCATTGCTGTCGCTGATTGCTCCCTGGCTGGCTTGGACAATCGCGCGGTCGGCCTCGCTGAACCCGTAGAGATCGAAGGCGATGGCGTCGATTTTGGTCTGGATGTGGGCCAGCTCAGCTCCGATGGCAGGCGGGTCGTAGTGGCCAGCGCGATTGCGCAGCAGGGTGGGTAGTGTGAACGCGTGCGACACCTCCGCAGTGGTGTCGAGAATTCGCTTTTTCGACCACATCACTCGCGCGTGATCTGAAAGCTGGTTGAGTTGCGCACCTGTAACGGTGGGCCAAGGCATTAGTTGAAGAATCCCAACTATGAATTCGGGATAGCCGAAACGACCCAGCGCGGATTTAAAGAGATAGTCAAATGCAGCGCTGTTGAAGATTCCGAGAATTCCGAGGTGATCCCCGTTTTCGGTGTGCGCCGTGTATCCCCGCACAGAAAAGATGCATTCAGCAGGCAATGCTTGTGGTGAGAACTTGTGCGCCCGCAAGGGCCATGTAATAGCTGGTCTGAAGTAGTATTCCTCGTTGTAAACCCGCTTCCCTGCATTCCCATGCTGGGCAATTACCGTCTGCTTTAGCTCAGCCCCGGCCTCTTTCCAGTTCAGTACCAGCGAAAGGTCACTGTAGTATGGTGAATGGCTTCCTCCTTTGGCAAAGCTGGGGAATTCATGCACTGATCCGCGAGTGGAATCTATCTCCCACCACGTTCTCAGGAATCGGAAATCATCGGCGGTTGCCAAACCTACTTTTGCGGTCCTACCGGAGGACTCAAAGGAAGGGAGGCGTTGGAATGTCTCGCGGACTGCTCTGCTGACCCAGTAGCTAAACGGAGTACCGGGTACCGCCTGCAACTCTTTCGGCTCAATCTCAAACAATCGCTCGTCGCTTTGCCCCGCACGTAAGTCCATGCACGTCGCCATCAATGCCGAGGCCTTGTCTTTAACACCCAGTATCCGCAGGAAGGTGGTCATGACTGTTTCTCCAACACGTACGCGGCAGCTTCCACCATCGCGTCGTCCATTACGCCAAAGCCCAGGTCGGCCATCACTTCAGGGTGAGCGATGCCCAGCACGATCTCCTCTCGCCACCGTTGGAAGCTGGACAGAAAGAAGCAAGTTCGCGATGTAATCGCTCCGATCCTTCCGCCCGTCCGTAGCAACTCCAAACCACGCTCAACCATGATTGCGAGCAGATCGTTCCTGCTTCGCGGGTATGCCTGGGTGAGCAGGTCCTTGGTGTTCGCGGCGAGCGCCCCAAACGGCGGATTCATCACCACCACGTCGAACACTTCGCGGCACAAATCAATGAGTCGGAGTCCTTCTAAGGCATCCTGCGCAAACAGTCGCCCTTGGTATGTGGCTTTGGCTGCATTCGCAAACTCGACGAGCCCAGTTCGCAGCCTCGTCTCGGCCTGGCGCCACTGCTCCGCATCCGTGTCCCTGAACAAACTGCCGTGCTCGCCAAACACTGCGCGCACCAGTCGAGGCAGATCGCGCTCCATCCGCAGCAAGACGCCCAACTCAGGCACGCCCTTCAGCAGTTGCAGGGTCTTTATGAACAGCTCCGCATCCAGGACGTCAAGCTGGGCAGCAAATTGCTCACGCAGTTCCTTCTCAGCCGGGGGCGCGGTGGCGGCGATGACGTTGCCACGCCCCACAACCGGCCGATCCTTGGCCTTGACGCCATCATCGTGCCAAGCGCGCTGCGCGCGCAGCCACAACGCCAGCGAGGCAATCTGTGCCGCGCGCGAGTCAATGTCCACGCCGTAGATGTTGTGCTCAACGAGCATGCGCGGCACGTCGCGCAGATAGGCCTGCTGGTCAGCATAGGTTTGGCACAGCGGTAGCATGCCAGCGCCGGGCTGGGTACTTACGTCCAGACTGCCTGCACCATGGGTTTGCTCCCAATCCCAGGCCTCACGATATATGACCAGGAACAGGTCAAACGCATACAGGCCAAAGTGCATCGAGCCGCAGGCCGGGTCCAACAGCTTCAGGGTACGCGGGTCACGCAGGCGCAGCGCGGCCGCTGGCTGCTCGTCGGGCTTGACTAGCAGGTATTGGCAGCGCTCGCGCAGGCTGGTGTGCCCGCCGGTGGCGTTGAACCACAGGCGGCCCAGGGTGTTGTCCACTAAAAACTCCACCACGTAGCGCGGGGTGAAAAACTGGTTGCGCACCGCCAATTCCCGGCTGTTGCGCGGCGCCTGGCTGGCGTCGCGCATGGCTTTGCGCTCTTCTTTGGAGTTGAAGTATTGGTAGATCCAGCCGATGGTTTCGTCCTCAGCCCACAGCGGCGCAATCTCGGGGTGGTTCAGCTCGTCTAGCAAGCTACGCAGCGCGGTCTCTCGCGGGAACAGCAAACCGCTGGCCGCAAAGCGATCGAACAGGCCTTGGAGCCCCTGCGCCAGTTCGTCAAACAAGCTGAATAGGTAGGCTTGGTAGGCCTGCCCGGTCTCACCCAGCGCTGTGCCAGCCAAGCGCGCATAGCTTTGATAGCCTCGGGACTGGTAGCCCTTGCTAACCGATTCGAACAACTGGCCCCGGGCTTCCATCATCAGCAAAGCGGCCATGCGATTGAGCACAGTGAAGGCCTGCTCGCGCACCATGCGGTCAATGACGTCGATGCGGTGCGCGGTATCGTCGGCATCCGCGCCGAGGTAGTGACCCAACACCTGACGCAGCACCTCGGCAGTGTGGCGTTGACGGTCGTCCAAATGGGTTAGGCGCGTGATAGGCGTGACATCGCCCGAATTGGGGTCCAGGCCATAGACCTGCTGTAGCTGGATGCTGAAGTCTTCGCTCAACAAGGCGCGGCAGGCATTGACCAGCTTTTGCAGGCGGCTTCGGGTGCTTTGGTCGAACGCCATGCTCACTCGTCTCCCAGCTCGAGCTTCAGATCAAACGCGTGGGCGTACTTGAGCTCGCCGCGCAGTTGCTGTAGCTGGACAATCAGCGCGTCCAGGTCTTCCAACTGAGTGATTTGACGGCGGGCTTTGACGCTGCGCGACACAGGCTTGCGTGGCTCAGAGGGCGTCCCTTCAGGCACAGGCGGCTGATCTGCCTCCAGTTCTTCTTTGATACGTTGTTGCCCCAGCTTCTCAATACGGTGCTTGAGGGACTGCACCTGGGACTGCAGCTCGTAGTCTTTGTTCTGGATGATGGTGAGGCCAGCCAAATCTGCGGACGCTTCAACCAAAAATCGGTCGAGGCTGCCCAGCAGTTCAGTTTGCTCCTGCTGCGTGAGCTTGGTCCACTCGGGTACACGCCGCAGGTCCACCTCAGCATCTTTCACGCGCTGCTTGATCATCCCTTGCATGGCCAAGACGGTGTCTCGCACACGGCCGCGGATGGCGGTGAGGCTGGTGTTGAAGTCGGCCGCATAGCGGTAGAAATCGGCTTGTTGCAGGCGGTCGTTGATCAGGCTGAGGTCTTCCGACAGCTCATTTTTCAAAGCGGCCATTGAGTCCACATTGGGCAAGCTGGCGATGGTGCTGCAGTGCTTGCGCAGTTCGTGCAACGACGCCTCCAGGCCTTGCTCCAGCTTGAGCTTGACCTCTGCGGCCCATTTGAGGCTGCCAAACAGTTCGGAGGTTTCGTTGCCAAGGCGGCGTGGCGCGTCTGAAGCATCGGTCAGAAGAACGTCGTTGATTTCTTGCGTGAGGTTCTGCAAGCGGTCCACACCTGGCAGGCTCAGGGCACGGAGCTTCTCCGACAGAGGGCCGTACTGGTGCTGCAGCTGGGTAAAGAGTTTGGTGGTGACCTTGCTGATGTCGTCTTCCAGGGGGATGACGGAGTCGCCGGTCAGCTCGGTGAGTCGAGTAGCCGCGCGCGCCAGAACTTCGTTGGACGGGCGATCACCACCACGCAAGGCAATCCCGATGCCCTTGAAGGCGATGTTGGTCTTGAGCGCGTCAATGGCTTGCTGACCATTGACGAGGACCTCGCGCCCAGCCACTTTGAGCTTGACTTCGCCTGCCATCAACATGGCTGCGATGAGGTAACGCAGCGTATCGGGCGACCAGCCGAACGGCGCGTCGCTGAAAACATCGGTCAATCGCTTGCCTTCGACCATGCCGTTGCGGTCAATGTGATCGTGGATGCTGACCATGGCCAGGTGGTTGGTGCGGACGCTATGTCGCCCGCCTTGAGTTTGCACCAAGTTCAAGGGATCGATAGCGCTGGTGATGCCGGCAAGATTGCCCACCCGCAAGAACTTTTCAGCCAGGTCAGTGCCGGCGCGAACGGGCGCTTCGGCATAACGGTCAAACACCTGATTGGCCACCTCACTGAGGTGTTTGCGCGCAGCTTCCAGAAGGTCAGCCGACAGCGTGTCCACCGCCACGACCTGGCCGCGGAAAACAAACGAGCCTTGCAGCAAGCTGCGCTGGATTTGAAGGCGCAGCTTGGTCGCCAGTTGCTCGGCCCGGTCGGCCTGCCCGTTGCAGTATTCGCGGATCTCTTGGTCCGGATCGTTGCGGTAGCGGGTGGCGATCTCACGGCATCGGAAGATGTCGGCGGTGAGCTCGTCCATCTCAGGCGTGGTGCGCCCCACCAGGAAGATGTTGAAACGCGCATTGTTGTGGCGGGATTCGTCTGTCAGGCGGGTGCGAACACTGTCGACCTCTTTGGGGTCGGCCAACTCGACCACCGTCTGAATGGGGTTGCGATCCCCTGCCAGCGAGGCAGGAATGCCGCCAACCGACTGGGCCTTCAAACCCGTGGAGACGGCATAGGAGCCATGAAGTTGCGTGGTGGGCAAGGGCGCGTACACACCGGTCAAGGCCTCATTGATGATGCGGCGTAGCTCGACGCCGCGCAGTGCCACCTGGCTGCGCTCTTGCTCGATGTTGTTGAGCTTTTCGCTGTAGAAGCAAAGGTTGCCTTCTTGTTCCCCGAACGGCACGATGGGATCGTTGATCAGCTCCTCAACGGCTTTGGCAATGGCGTCCGCCTGCGCCGCGCCCGAGACGCTGCCGTGCATCAAGCTGGTGACGTTCTGGCGCGTGATGGGCAGATTACCCAGGATCTGGAGCACTGCCACTGTCTTGGCTATGTCTTGGTGCAGTGCTGAATGGGTAAAACGGATCTTGGTGGCTTTCTCCACGCCTGCATACAGCGAGGCAAAGGCCCGCTTAATGTCTTTGTCTAGCGCATCAAACAGCGTGACAGTGGTGGCCAGCCAACCGACGGATTGTTCGGCCACGGCCGGCCGGCCTTCCGATCCATCGATCAGGATGTCTTGCACCACCTTGATGGCCGAGCGCAGGCCGATGCCACCGGTGGATTTTGCCAGAGCACCCAACAGGTGCAGCAGGATGTCAAAGTGCGACGGCAGGAACGGGTAGAGGTCGGTGAACGCCTTGCGGTCCACGTCGCCCCCATAGACGCGGGCGTCAATCAGCTTGGTGTTTTGCCGCAGTTGCTGACCGTACTGGTCGAACAATTGGCCTAGTTCGGCCTCTGCAGCCGCTGATTTGCCTAACAAGCGCGTGTAGCAGATCTCTTTGATGTCGTTGGATTCGAGCGCGATCTGGATGGGGAAGCGATCGTTGAGCTTGAACAGCTCAGGCGAGTTCAGCGCGGCTTTGGTGTCGTCCGCGGTGAGCGTTTGCTGAGCGGTGCCTACGATCCAGACCTTGCCGTCACCGATGTTCTTCAGGTTCTTGGCCAGGCCATCCAGATTCAAGATTAGGTTGGGGCGAGGGCCGACGTACTGACCCACTTCATCGATGATGAAGATGATGTATTCCTTGCCAGAGGCTTCTCGGGCTACCTCCAGCATCTCGCGCACACGGTCGTTCTCGAAAACGACGATTTCACTGGCTTCGGTGGTGAAAGAGGCTGGCGTCTTGAACAGAACGGGATACAGCTTATGCGCGATTTCGGGGATGAGGCTGTCGACCACGAGTTCGTCGTTTCGGTAGTTCGCCCATTCCTCACCGCCTGCGGTTTCCTTGAAAAGTGCAAGGAACTCGTCGTATCGCCCTTCCTTCTTGAGCTTGCGCTCCAGAGCTGCCACTTTGAGGTTGCGCGAGTAGCCCGCCCACTGCAATACCTTGTAGAACAAGACGGTGGAGACTTCCTCCATGGTGGCGCCAGCCACTTGCTCGCTGGCCAGGTCAAGCATCAACACCGCTGCGGGGAAGCGCTTGGCCACGCTTGACAACAGCGCCTTGGTGCTATTGCGCTTGAGACGGTCCTGCAAGTGCTGGATGAAGGGGGTGCCGTCGATCGTGATGCTGTCGTCAAACGCCAAGCCCAGGTACTTGGTGAACGAGCTCTTGCCAGATCCATAAAAGCCCGAAACCCAGACACCGACCTCGTTCTCGCCACCCACATCCATGGCGGCTTCCATCTTGAGCAGCAGGTTTTCAAACTGCTCGTCGATGCTGTCGGTCACCACGTACTCAGAGATTTCAGACCGGAGACGAGCCTCTTGAGAGACGCCGTAGGTGATGACCTTCTCGATGCTTCGGTGGATGTTTTTGGATGGGTCGAAGAGCTGTTTGATTATCATTTTTTATTTCCCTGACTGAATCATCCGCCGACGTGCACCGAACGGTAATTACCGTCGTCGGGGTAGAAACCTAAAAATTTCAGCCGTGTCTTGCCAGTGCGAATACCTGGGTAAAGGAACACGGTCGGCGCGTGAAACTTGCCTTGAAGCTTGCCTTCAATCACGCCAATGCGGGTGTATGGGTGCAGCGCTTCGAGGTCGGTGACGATCAGAATGGCTTTGGTCTTGCCTTCCAACTCGGTCAGCTTGGCTTCGATGCGGGCCTGCAAAGCACCATTGCTGATGGCATTGGCCAATGACGCATTGGTCTTGTCCCAAGCTTGGGGCGCTTTCTGATCAGCCGCCACCCAGATCTTGCGCAAAGGGGCCGTCTCAATGATCTCGGCGATGTGCTCGGCGATGGAGAAGGTTGCAACCTCCCAGCCTTCGTTCTTGAGGCGGTGAATCCACGCAGGTGTTTCGCGCTTGACATTGAGGATCTGCCCGGGTGGAAAGACCAGGTAGAAGATGGGTTCGAAGCTGGCATGGCCAAATTCCCGGCCTTGTTTGATACGCTCCATGAGCTCGTTGAAATCAGCCTTGAGCGATGACATCGATCATGTCCTCCATGGTCTTGTAGGTCCAGCCGATGTGCACAACATCGGCGGCCGCTTGAAATATCAGGTGCCCCTGCAAAGACAGGCGCTTGAGTTGATCCCGAACATCGTGCGGCTCAAGGCCAAACAACGTCCAGTCGGGGTGCGAAACAATGTGGTTGTCACCCAAACCACTGAACCGCAGTTCATAGGCAAGATAGACCGCGACTTTGGGTTGAATTCGGTATGGGGCCAAGGAGCGCTTGTGGCGACCGGTGACAGTCAAGAGGCCGTAATCCACGCAACAGCCGATGAGGTACGAGGAGATACGTTTGACCGTGATATCGGACCAAGGCTTACGGGTCTTTCCCTCTCGAACACTGTTACCCACAAAGGTCCGAGCGTCTTCCAATTCCAGTTCATTGCGGCCGGCCGTATAGCGGCTCCAGAAGACCTCTCGAACGAAGTCGGCAAAGACCTGGTTCGCCCGTGCCGTGTAGAGAAAGAACAGTTGAACCAGCTCAGGACCTGAAAGCCGACCCGCCAACCTTTGCAGTTGAGATGCGACACCCACGGAGCGCAGGTAACGGGGGGCAAAACATTCAACGACGATGTTGCGCAGGCGGCGCGCCGTGACCAACGGGAATCGCCCTGAAGCCAGGGCTGCGTCGTACAGGCCGGGCACAGACATCCCGGGCTGGTAGACCTCTAAGAGCTGCTTGGTCTCGTCAATCAACCCCAACCCGGCCTGAAGCTGGGTCGTGTAGTAGCGCTGCTGATCGCTCACGCAGCCTCCCTCAAATAGGGAAAGGATTGCACCTGCTGTTGAAAGGCTGCCGCGTACACCCCGGCCGCTCGAGCCAAATCCATGGCGATGTCATCTCCCACCAGGCCCAGCAGTACGGGACCAGGACCGGCTTCTTGGGCAGCAGAGGCGAGATCCGTCAACCGGATCAAGGCTTTCTGACGATCTTCCAGATGCGGCTGGACGCGCGCTACGAATGCTGGATTGTTGGCCACCTCTTGGCAGGACTGCTCCAACTCGATGGGCAGCCGGAAGAGGTGGATGGTCCGCCCCACGCCAATCACCTCGTCATGAACCTTGGCAGCGGCGGCCATAACGCCGTTGTACTGCGCCAGAAAGATCGATCGCGTAAAAATGGGCGCCAGGAAGGCACCTGCCGTTGGGCTGAAGAAGTCGCTACCCCACCAATTGGCTTGCCCCTTCTCACCCAAACATCCGACCAGAACACGAAGTTCAGTGACAGTTTCTGCTGCTGACATGCTTATCTTTTTCCTTATTATTTGGCCCTGGACAGTTCAGTTGCTCCATCGTCACCAGACGAAGGTGCAAGGTCTGGTGCTCCGTCTCCCTTCTCACTTTGCCCCCCAGGTATGTACTCCAACAAGTCAGAGATCCGGCATTGGTAGTGCTTGCAGATCGCATTCAGCGTCTCAATGTCCAGCCGGCTTGTCGTCTCGTGATACAGCCCAGAACACGTGTTCCGCGCTAAGCCAGTCGACCTCATCAAGTCCGACAGCTTTTCCTTGTGTTCGCCCATCAATCGCGACAGGTGGATCCGAATCATAAGATGCCTCGTTGTAAAACAACAATAAGCTAAACAAAATGATCGTGTAGCTGATCATTTTTGCCTACTAAAGTGTCAACAAGCTGATTGTGTTGATCAGCTAAAGGCACATTATGACCATCATGAGTGATCTCGAGGCAAAGCGAATGCCTCAAAACGACATTTCCATCGGCTGGGCAGCCGGGTTTTTCGATGGCGACGGGTACACGTCAATCAGCAAGCAGCGAGTCAAAGACAGCAAAAACCTGACCTATCTACCGCCTGCGACTCTACATCGCCCAAACTGTAAGGAGACCCTGCTGCACGCTGCATTGACTGGCAACTGTCGAGTTAAAAGCCAAGTATGGCCGTTATATTTTTTACATAAAGGTAATTTTTATTTCATACATTTGAATTTTTTATAAAAGAATTTTTGTAACCCATTGATTTCATTGAATTTCTTGTTTGGCACGTAATTCGCAATCCTTAGTGCAGGCGATACGTGAGAGTGATCGCCAATAACCACCGGGGCGAATCCGCCTCACAGCAACGAAAGGATGTCAATCAATGACGCGCAAAGTTTTCTACAGTTTTCACTACGTCCCTGACAACTGGCGTGTTTCGCAAGTGCGGAATATCGGCGCTATCGAGGACAACAAACCCGCCAAGGACAACGACTGGGAAACGGTCACCAAAGGTGGTGACAAAGCGATTGAGAAATGGATCGCTGATCAAATGAGTGGACGCTCTTGTGCCGTGATATTGATTGGCGCCGGCACGGCTAATCGCAAGTGGATCAACCACGAAATTATCAGGGCTTGGAATGACAGCAAGGGCGTGGTTGGCGTCCACATTCACAATCTTAAAAACAGTGATGGCAAGACATCAGCTAAAGGTGTCAACCCATTTGAGTACATCACGCACGGCGTAAGCGGCAAAAAGCTCTCGACCATTGTTAAGACCTACGATCCGCCAGGCCTGACAAGCACTGATATGTACAACCACATCAAGAACAATCTCGAAAAGTGGATTGAAGAGGCAATCACCATTCGGGGCAAGAATTGAGTACCGGAGCGTCCCAATGGACTGCGACCAAGGAGCAGCGTCGCTTCATTGCAAGCTTTGGTGACAAAGCTATAAATGGCGAGGCTGCCCTCTTCGTTGGTGCCGGCGTATCAAGAAGCGCTGGATTTGTGGACTGGAAAGCCTTGCTTACAGATGTCGCTATCGAGCTCGATCTGGACATTGGTAAAGAACATGATTTGCTAGCTCTCGCTCAGTACCACGTCAATGGTCACGGGAGCCGCGGCGAACTGAATCAACAGCTTCTTGATGCATTCATTCGGGACGCGGAGCGGACCGAGGTTCACGATGTCCTAGCTCGTCTTCCCATCGATACGGTGTGGACCACCAACTATGACCGATTGCTGGAGAAAGCGTATGAGGAAAGCGGCCGAACGGTTGAGGTCAAGCTGTCGATCCAGAATCTCGCGCAAGCCCGCCGTGGCCGCGATGTGACGATCTACAAGATGCACGGGTGCGTGACCCAGCCCCACGACGCTGTGCTCACTAAGCAGGATTATGAAATCTACGACCAATCACGCCGTTTGTTCACAGACAGCCTAAAGGGCGACTTCATTGAGAAAACGCTCCTGTTTCTTGGCTTCAGTTTTTCCGATCCGAACGTCGAGCGCATTCTTGCAAAGGTGCGTGAGCAACTGGGACAGAATCAGCGAACGCACTATTGGATCACGCGTCGTCCACCGCAAACATGCCCGCAAGGGAAGCGCACCAAAGATGAAATGGAGTATGAGCGGCGAAAAGCAGCTTTGCAAAGCGACGATCTGAAACGGTATGGAATCCAGACGATCTGGGTCGACGAATACTTTGATATTCCCAAACTGCTGCTTGCCCTCGAAGCGTATGTCACCCGCAAAGGTGTATTCGTGGCTGGTGCTGCCCATGACCCCAGCCCTTTGGAATGGGACCAACTGAATGAACTGAGTCGAGCTCTCGGTACTAAGATCATCAAATCCGGATACAACTTGGTTTCCGGCTTTGGTATCGGGATTGCCGAACAGACCATTCTTGGAGCTTTTCGCGCGATATACGAAAGCGCTCAGCGTCAGCCGGCAGAACGTGTGCTCATCCGCCCCTTCCCCGGAAACGCACCTTTATCACGGCGTTCCGAGATATTTCGCCGCCATCGCGAAGACCTCATTTCACAGGTCGGGGCGCTGATAGTAGTTGGTGGCAATAAGCTGGCCGACAGCGGCGATGTAATTCTTTCTGCAGGAGTTCAGGAAGAAGTTCAAATCGCGCTCCAACTAGGCAAGCCTGTAATCCCGATTGGAAAAACGGGTCATGCTGCGGAAATGGTTTGGAAGGCCGCATGCATAGCGCCCGAACGTTATTTGCCTGGAATTGATTGCACCGCGGAGCTTGAAATTTTAGGCAGCCCAATGTCAGGTACGAATGAACTCGTCGGCGCAGTAGTCAGCCTACTCGGTAAGGCTGAAAATATCGCATCGGCTCGGTGCCGAGATGTGAATAAGTGAGACTAGCGATAGTTTGTTGTTATAGCCTGAGAGAGAGATTATTCCCGTTGCCGGCCATCAGTGCGCCGAGCAGCGCGGCGAGTTCGGTCCTGACAGGCGTGTCGGCGACGGCGCTCCAGCAGCGCGCAAGCCAATGTGCCGGGGTCAACCAAGCTCGTACCGCGCGAAGCAGGCGGGGCCAGCACGGCAGCGGGTTGTTGCTGCTGGTTTTTTTCCGCGCCTTGGGTGGCGCAACCGATACAGCAGCGGTTTGCGTTGACGGCTCACCCATGCGGGCCTGGAGCGTCGCATGCCACCAGCAAAAGGAAAACGCACAGCACACCAGCGCCCAGTGGCGGCGGATCGCGCGGTCGCTTCTAACCATGAAGTCAGCCCAGCCGAGCTCATCCTTCATTTGTTTGTAGCCTTGCTCGATCCAGTTGCGCAGTCCGTACAAGCGCACGATTTCTCCCAGCGGTGCCTGCTCGGGTGACAAATTCGTAGTCAGAAACCAAGTCGACAAGATGGGCAGCGCGCGCCGATCCGTCGTGGCGCAGATCGCCCTGACCGGCTTGTCCGGGCCGTAGCAGAGCAGCGTCAGTTCAGCGGCCCCCCAGCGTTCGATGTGCCCATCACGAAAGCGGCGCACCACCTTCTGCCACGCTCGTATCGGCACCTCTTGCGCCGCATCCTTGAACGAGCGGGCTGCCTCGACAGGCGCCCAGCCGCGCCCAAGCACACCACGGCGCGCCTGAACCAGCGGTTCAACTCCCGCCAGTGCGGTCAGCGTCTTGGGGCGCTCGCGCGGCAGCAACAAGCCAGCCAGATAGGTGCGAAAACTCTGGCGTTGGGCCGAAGAATGAAACAAAGAATCAAACTGCACCCCATAGGCTTCAAGGGGTTCTGGTGCAGGAGAACCAGAATGACTTGTCGTCATGGCGAAAGCACCTCCTCCTAGAAATAGGGGTGCCCAAGGAGAATTCAACAAACTACCGCCAAGCACCACCAGAACGCATTTTGCATTTTGGACATGCAATTTCCTTTCCGTATCGAATCGGAAATGGCATCCCCAACGAAAGTATGTGAAAGATGACTAATTTCAACTGATTCCGTAGAGCTGTTTCAGTGTTGTGTTACAGATCTAATCTTTGTTCATATTTGTGTTCATATTTGTGCGGAAATTGACATTTATTCAATTAAATCAACTACTTGCGTAATTTTTGACTTCCTCATAAACTCCTAAAAAGTACCTTCCAACAACCATTTAAAAGCTTTTTAATGAGCAGTCCTGTTTCCATTTTTTTACGCGAATTAAGACTGCGCGCAGGTTTGACGCAACTTCGATTGGCCCAAGAGCTTGGTTATGAGCAAGGATATGTATCGGCCATTGAACTGGGCCTGAAAAATCCGAGCACGGAGTACCTGGACAAGTTGACAGCTGCCCTGAAAGTCAGTGAAAAAGAACAAGTGAAATTGGCACTGGTGGTCAACCAGTCGAAGCGTCATTTCACTTTGTCCCCAGAGGTGTCAACCAAGACATTTTTGTTCTGCTCAGATTTGTGGGAAAAGATCGAGCGGCTGCATCCGGTGTTGTTGGATAGTTTGCACGACCTCCTCAAATATGACGATCTGCTGACTGAGCGGCCACCGGAGCAACCCACCCGTATTCGACGTCAAAAAATGACGGAGGCCCCATGTAAATCAGAGTAGCAGCGAGAAATTTCCTGTTTGGGCGACCGCCAACTCGATCACTACTGACTGGTGAGACTCTTAGTCTTGATCTCAATGGTCACCCCGACAAAATAATAAATTGCACCGGCTAATCGCTTTGGCTCGCCTGTGTGCACCCGAGGGTTCAAAAAATGAAACTTGAAAGACCGACCAACCACCTGGGGCGATGCTTCCTGGGCTTAATTCCGCGTCACGGGCAAAGAACCGTGACGCTTTTGGAATTGACCAAGGTGAGAAATTCGACAATACCTGCCGTCGTAGCCAATTGGGATGAATTGGCACGCGCTATTTTTCTCGAATTGTTTCAATCAAAACAATTGGGGGAAGGGTCTTGACTTTAATACCTGTTTTGAACTTTAGCCAATTCAAAAAACTGGCGACAAAATTGAAAAAGTATCACGGGTTGACCCACTCCACAGCGCTTGACAGATTATCGATTGTCCATGGTTACAAAAATTTTCATGTGTTGATCACATTGTCCAAAACCGCCCGCCCAAGTGTCACGCCCGTGGATGAATCAGAAGGACTTGAACTCTGGATGGATCGAATGCAATCAACTTTTGGGCCTGAAGTGATGGCCGGGCTTGGCAAGCTTTCGCCGCGCATCTGGTATTTGTCGATCAGTGGTGAACAGAGGTCAACTTCCGCCGCGCCATCTGGCCCCGAGGAATTTGCGCAAGCATTGGAAACTTGGCAGAACCGTTGGTCATCAACCGCGTTAAAAACGGCTGTTGTGGTGATCAAGAAGCGCCGCACATATACAAATCGAGACAAGATGCAGTGACAGTGACGCGCGCCTTTTGTCGTTCTCAACAATGGAGGCATGCCCGATACGTCATTTTTCAACATGACCTATATAGATCGATCAACATGAACTAGTAACTATCATTTAAACACTGCAAAGCGTAGGCTAAATGAAAAACAGGACAAACCCTGCGGTTTGCCCTGTTTTGGTGACCGCCGTGGCGACCAATACTGACTAGTGAGGCTTTCAGTATCGCGTTTCGCAATCGTCTCGTCAAGTCATCCCAACCTACTACGACCTCTGATCGCCAGCTCAAGCCCGGCGATGGGTGTTGTCACACCCAATTTCAGCAATATTCATTCAAACATTCATGACGTGCAAGTCAGGGAATCCCCTTTGCGCTTGCAAATCATTACGAGACGATAAACATGAGAGTCAGAAAAGTTGTCACCCGAAGCGGCAAGCGCTTCCGCGGGAAATTCCCTTCCAGAAAACTAAACCGCATGGTGCATTGGGAATCTCTTTTGGAACGGGATGCTATCTACCACTTTGAGTATCACCCGTTGGTCATTAGCTACCAGGAGCAACCCTCCATCGAAATTTATTACGACGCCCTTGGTAAGCAGCACAGGTACTTTCCAGATTTCAGACTGAACCTCATGGATGGCAGCGAAATTTATATTGAAGTGAAGCCAGCACGATTTTTGGCAACTAAAAAAGTGCAGGAAAAGTTACAGGCAGTCGCTACACGGTTCGAAGAGCAAGCGCGCCAATTCCGGGTGATGACAGAAGTTGAAATTCGTCGGCAGCCCTTGTTTGCAAACCTGATACAAATTCACAAAAGTAGCAAACGTGCAGCTCAGATTGAGCCAGACACGCAAATGATAAAAACATTGTCGGGTGGTCCACGTTGGACACTTTCAGATCTGTGTAAAAAACTGCTAGGTATCGGTCAAGTCTTACGCCTGGTGCGCTCGAAACATTTGCGGGTAAATCTTGAAGCCAGTCTGTCAGATGACACCGAGGTCTGGCTGGCAGATGCACATGGAGGCTGCAATGGTTCGTTTTACATTTAAAAAAGGGCTTCGTTTCCTTCAGACATCCAAAATCTTCACATTGCTACGCAGGCTCGCCAATGGCAATTTTCAACTTGAAGATCAGGCTGGGGAAATCAGTAGCCTGACGGAAGCCGAGATCCATTCACGATGGATCTCAGGGCAGTGGCAAATTGATGAAGAAAGCTTGGGACCATCAAGCAATGTCTTTTATTTCACCACCCCACAGGACCTGAAATCCCTTCCACCTCAGGATCAACTGGATGTAAAGCGAAGGATGGAGTACCTGCGCAAAATCAAGGAGATGTTTGAGAATGAGGGACTTCGGCTGGTTTCTTCCCGCGATAAATTGGTGCCAAAAATCGCGTTAGTCGCTGCAGAACTTGGCGACAGTTCACCTCCGTCGCCCAACACCCTTTGGAAATGGTGGCGAAAATTCGCGCCGACTAAATGCATCACCAAATTAGTCATCGCCCGCCGCGCGGGGAGGCGATACGATTCCACTCAACGAAGTGTCTTCGATGAAGCAGTAGCCGAGGTCTTTCTCACACCACAACAGTTGCCAAGGAAGGCCGTGGTTGAGGCAGTTCAACGAAAAATCAGGCGCATCAATCAAAGTGTGCGCGAGAGTGAACGCGTACGCGAACCCAGCCAGGCAACGATTTACCGCTGGCTTGACATGCTGTATTACCAGGTCGTCGCGAATGCCCGGCAAGGCCGGGCAGCGACATCCCGAGAGCTACGACGCGCCATCGGTCGGGTCAAGGTTAGCCAAATCCTGGAACGCATCGAACTTGATCACACGCCACTGGACATTGTGGTTATCTGTATGGTCACGCGCCTAATTCTGGGACGCCCATGGCTGACCTTGGCGATAGATCGGTACAGCCGGATGATTACTGGTTTTTACATCAGTTTCCACGCACCATCCTCAACCTCGGTACTGTACTGCCTGCGCATGATGATCATGCCCAAGGAACACATTCTTGCCCGCTTTCCAGATGTGCAGGGACCTTGGCCGGCGCGTGGCCTGCCCGACACGATCGTGACCGACAACGGCATGGAACTCCATTCACATGCGGTCGAAGCCGTCAGTTTGGAAATGGGGATCAACCTTCATTATTGTGGCGTGGCGCATCCTGAAATGAAGGGAGCCATCGAACGGATGATCGGCACTGTCAACCGTGGCTTGATTCATACCTTGCCTGGCACAACGTTTTCCAATATCGAACAACGTGGTGATTACGATTCGGAGGGGCACGCAGCCATTGACATCGAGGTACTGACCCATCTGTTGGTCAAGTGGATTGCGGACCAGTACCACAAGACACCACACCGCGGCCTGGGCGGTCGAACCCCGCTTTCTGTCTGGCAAAACGGTGAGAAAACAGCCACCATCGAACTTCCCGCGTTTCCACGACAACTTGAAACAATCATAGGGCTCGAAGCCACTCGCACACTATTCCATTATGGGCTGGAATTCGGCAACCTACGATACAACTCGCCCACGCTACAGGCGCTCCGTGAGCCTGGTGGAGGGACACGAGAATTGCAATTGCGTGCATTTGAGCACGATGTTGGCTACATCGCAGTATTTCACCCCACTTTGGAAGAGTTTATTGATGTACCGGCGGTCAATCAGGAGTATTCGGCTGGGGTGAACCGATATGTTCATCAGCTTGTGTGCGCTGAGGTTCGGCTGCGGTTTGGAGACTCATGGACGAATGATCAATTGCTCAATGTCAAGGGTGAGATCCAAGCCATTGTTGACGAAGCGGTCCGGGGGAAGAAGGCGGGGAATCGGAAGAAGGGAGCTTCAATGGCCCTCAGCGACAGTGAACAAATCATCGATGGCACAGATACCAGTGCTCTCAAGCGCGCATGCCAACAGTCAGATCCAACGCCTAAACCCCGCACGCCAATCGCCCCTGGAATGGACGATGAATTGCCTGAATTTCACCAGTCTAAACGCATCAATGAGGGTCACGCGGCATGAGTGCACATGACAAACTAAATGAACTTCTAAGACTTGGCATTTCAGACGCTGACAAGCCTGATATTTCCCAGGATTTTCTCCACTTCACATTACGGAAAAAGATAATCGAACACCCGCGTTTCACTGCGGCCATCCGAGAAATCGCCCGCCTTCATCAACGTGGGCAGCGGTCCGGAATCGCAGAGGGAATGCTTTTGGTGGCGCAAACCGGCTCAGGGAAGACAACAGCCTTGGAATTTTATGAACGCAGATTCCCTCGCATTGTTGTTCGCGAGACTTTGAAAATTCCAGTTCTGCGGGTCGACACCCCAGAATCACCCACAGTGAAGACCCTTGCCGAGGCGATCCTGCTGGCAATGGGTGATCCCGGGGCAGCGAAGGGGACTGCCTCAGAAAAGACCGTCAGGATCATTCACTATTGCAAGCAGTGTGGAGTGGAGCTACTCCTCATAGACGAATTCCAGCACTTCATTGATGGCAATAAGCCATCTGAATCGAAAAGAGTAACGGACTGGCTCAAAAATTTAATCAATAAGGTTTGCATTCCGGTCATTCTGGCCGGACTGCCGCGGGCCATCGCGGTGGTAAACAGCAATCCGCAACTGCGCCGAAGGTTTGGGGCACCTTTCTACATGGCGCCATTCGGGTTCGACACGTCACTTGAGCAAAGGGAATTCCGTGGGGTCCTGAAGGGCATCCAATTGGCTCTGCCTGTCCCGTGTGTCGACTTGTTTGAAGCCAACCTTGCCCAGAGGTTCTTTTACGCGACCCACGGCCTTTTGGACTATGTAGTCAAGATTGTTGACGACGCGGTATCCCGTGGCGGCAGCGGCCCGAGTGGGCAGGTGACTCAGCCCGACCTCGCACTCGCATTTAAGCGTTCTGTTTGGTTCGATGCTCCAGACATGCTCAACCCCTTCATGGAGAAAGCAACGCTGCGCTTATTAAACAGGCATCTCGAACCGTTCGACATATGGGATGAGATTACGCAGTACACATCGCCGTCTGGTTACCGAAAAAAAGGAAAAGCGGGCACCAGCCAAACGAAAGCATTGCTATGAAAAGTCAATTACTCATACGCCCGACCCTGGCTGAGGATGAAAGTTTGCGCGGGTACATCGCTCGCGCAGCGGAGCGAAACCTGTCACCGGCGCTGTTCAAGCCCATGCTCTCATCGTTGTCAGCCGCGACAGCTGCGATACCCGCAGTCAGCGGCCTGACAGGTAGCAACCAATCCGACCTCTGTGCAAGGGGGGCAGTTGTCGGCAACGACTGGTCGCACCGCCCCGGTTTGCAATTTGGCAGCATCATTCTGTCCAGCAATCAAGTGCGGTTTCGACAGCGCATGGTGTGCCCACTCTGTCTTTCGGAAGATGGCATCTCTCGCTGTACCTGGGAGCTGCGGCGATACGATGTTTGCTGCCACCATGGATGCCATCTAATTGATACATGCGGTGCATGTCAGCGACCACTCTCCTGGAATTCTCCCAGTTGCCAGACTTGTGTCTGTGGCTTTCAGATTGCTAAGTCCCATATGGGGAAAGCGGCGCCAAGCCGTCAAAAATTCTGCCAATTGCTCGCCGACGCGATGCGGAAAACACTGAACAATCAAAGCCAAAATCTGCCTGGAAACATCAGCCAGATTCCCGCAATTGATTGGATGCTTCTTCTAATTTCATTCGCAGAAGCACTTATTCTTCCGCACTTCTTTCAGTTACATCTGACCTCGCCACGGCCAATTGGAGCAGGGAAGCAAGATGAACTGATCGCAACCATGTTGGGCGACAAGCCATATCGGGATCATCTCCGAGAGACGTTATTTCTGCATGCGGCGAAAGACCCCGTAACCATGGGAAAGGCGTTGCAACCGGGGCTGTTATCTGCGGATCTCCAACTGTATTTTGGACCTTGCTTAGAGGACCTATTTTTTCATACCTGCCTATGGAAATTGAACTGGGAGGTAGACATTCCGGCTGACGTCGAAGCGCCCGAAGTGGTCGATATTCCAAAGGCTGCGGTGGTCAAATTTACCTCAACACTCGACCACAAGGGACGCCTGCGATCAAGGCAAAGGGCAAGTGATCCAGGTGGCATTACATGGCGTCCGAGCTACAAGCCCCCTCTTCCACCCATAACGCCAACGAAACTTTATTGATGGGCTTTCTTGTCCACCCGCCTTGCAGTACCGACGAGGGATCGTCGGGCTATCGCCTGCGTCTTGCTACCGCCAATCGTCTGTCCTATCGTCACCTGATTGATCTCGAACTTACCGGCGAAGCGGGTCAACTTTTCCCACATAGCAGTGACCTCCAATCAGATCCTGGCTGCTTCGATCCATGGGTGCGACGTTTCTCGCGCTTTTGCCCTCATTGTTTATCAATGCGCAAAAAGTGGCTACTTGGGTGGGAGATATTGTTTGTCGACGTTTGTCCAGCCTGCGGGCGATGGTTAATTGATACTTGCAGTCAGTGTGGTGAACGACTTTCATGGAACCGTCACGATTTGCTACGCTGCAATTGCGGTCAAAGCCTGACGCTGGAGGTGTCCAACACCGCGCCGTCCGCCATGTTTTGCCTGAGCCGATCGCTCCAATGTGTCGCACTGGGATTGCCTCCTACTGAAATACCGATACTCAATGGCTTAAATCTTGGACAATGCGGTCGCCTGATTCGACTTCTGGGCACCTATGGCAACGCTGACGGGCGTGCCATGCCACAAAAGGTATCCCAAGTCGACACACTTCCTGTCTCCTGGCCAATAGTGAGCATCGCCGCAGAGATCCTTAACAGTTGGCCAACAGGCATTTCAAGCTTTTTGAAGAGGTTGCACGCCCAAGGATGCGTCGACCAGAAAGGCAAGCTGCCCAAGGCGTTTGGTGGTTTTTACTCTGCTCTTTACAGGGGATTCAAAGAGGTCGAGTTTGATTTTCTCCGAACTGCTTTCGAGAACTATGTGGCAGAACATTGGGCCGGCGCCATTGGGAAACGCAACCGGCGCCTCGATATCCGTGTTTTAAATTCCTTGGCATGGATTCCCGCCAACCACGCCTGCCAGATACTTGGCGTGTCGAGGCGCCGTCTAAATGGATTGATCGAAAAGGAAAGACTGCAAGCGGATAGACGAATCACAGCTGGCAACCGTATATTCATCGTGGTGAAGCGCTCTGAGGTCCAAAACCTAGCTCTCACGTTGGATGATGGGGTTCCGCTATCGGATGTCGCGCGTCGACTGGGTTTCAAGAAGCAAAGGCTGCTTTCTCTTTTGCCGATCATCTGCCCCCAAGCCGAAAAACTCGGCGAACAAGGATGTCCGTGGGCAATCCCCATCACCTGGCTTGAGGGGTGGGAAGCACAAATTCAGTCGTATACCTGTGTAGCGCTAGTCGATTCAGAGTCCGTTTCATTGGGGCACTTGCTACGGTACTGGCCTTGGACTGATGGCCAAATCGGACATCTGTTGACGGATATTTTGAATTCGAAAATTGTGCCCGTCGGCAGATTGGAATCTATCAATGGCATCGGCTCACTCATACTAGAAACCAGTCAGCTTAAAACTTGGTTTTCCGGCAAGCAAAAGGTGCCTTGTTCTGAATTGACAATTCCTGAAGTATCTCTACGGATCGGGGTCAAGCAAGAGGTCGCATACGCATTAGTGCGCATCGGTCTACTTCAAACAGCCATGCGAAAAATTGGTCGCCGGACTGAGCAGAGAGTTCCGACAGATGCGCTGAAAAATTTCGAGCGCCAATATGTTTTTGGTCGTGACATAGCGCAGACTCTCGGGCGATCTTCGCGTTCCATTACGGCGTTCCTTGCAAGTGAAGGAGTTGAACCAATAGCTGGCCCAGCCATTAACAAATGTCGGCAAATTCTTTTCGAACGCGATAGTGTCAGTCGGTGCCTATTTCGAAATGGTCTTACGGCTGTGGAGTTGGTTGCCCCCTTGCCGGTAACTGGGGAGGGAAGATGACCTCGCCCAATGTGCAGCTCTGAGTACTACCTCATGTCGCATACAAATTCGATATGTGCCCGGTTGGGATGGGCTCGCAGCGCCGATGCAGGCCCGCAAGGAATACGGCTACTTCCCGCTATTTGCGGGAGTCGCACCACCAGCTGGCAAAGTCCAGCAAATCCGCATGCCGCGAGTCCGGAGGTTGCACCAACTCCCCTGTATTGGGGCTGCCATCGGGATCGCGCATGATGAGCGCCAGGTGGATGCCTGGATCGACACCTGTCAGGTAGGGGGCATAGTCATCGACAAAGGCCACCGGTTTGATCGCCTCCAGCGCATCGGCCTTGGGACTGCGGGAGGTCACGATGTTGCCGGTGGCCATGACCCGCGCAATCGGGAATCCCAAACTTTGCAAATTGCGGGTTCTCGCGTCCGCGAAGCGCGAGTTCACTGCCGTGACGCACACGAGTTCGTAACCAGCGTCTTTAAGCAGTTCGCAGGCTTGCAAGGCACCTGGAATGGCCGGAATCGTGCTCCAGAAATATTCGTCGAAAACGGCACGCAGCTTATCCAAGGGCTCCCCCGTCAACTTCAATATCGACCACCGATCCATGGGGCCATAGCCGTTCGGGTTCTTCAGCGCGGGAAATTCGCCAAACGCGCGCTGCCAGGCGTGGGCGTACGCGGCGTTGTAGTCCAGCAATACGCCGTCGGCGTCAAGGGCAATGGTTTTCATGGGGAAGCGTGGGATTGCATGTCCGTTAACTGCCGTGGCCGCCGTAGCGGGAGCCGGGTTTCCCCGGGTTCATGTCCTCGATGGTCACTGCGTCCTTCGGTCCGGGACCGAACATGCCTTTGAGGCGGGTGACAGAATCACCTTGTCCCATGGGCAAGTCTTGCAGCGAGAAAACGCCTTCATGGTTGTCATAGTCTTCCTGCATCAAACGATCGAAATCCGGGCTGCCGAACTCACGCCCCACGGAGGCCATGCGCTCCCAGGCGATGTCCTCGGCGGACTGCCAGATGAACCGGCTATGAAAGCGCCCATAAAAAAGCCGGGACACCCGGATCTTGTTGCGACGGGCTCTCATGCTTGATCACGCAGCACTAGTAGTTCGTTTCATCAATTGAGTTACAAAATGGCCGATAATTGCAGCGGTTCATTCGCAACTCTTGGTGGAGACGCCCATGACAAGGAAGTCC
>MESI01000006.1 GCA_001770935.1 Burkholderiales bacterium RIFCSPLOWO2_12_FULL_61_40
AGTGTCATTGCCTGCACCTCCGTCCAGCGTGTCGTTGCCGTCGTCTCCGTTCAAGGTGTCGTTGCCCGTGCCGCCCATGAGCGTGTCGTTACCTGTACCTCCGTTCAGCGTGTCGTTGCCTGCACCTCCGTCCAGCGTGTCGTTGTCCGCACCACCATCCAAGGTGTCGTTGCCTGTGCCACCATCCAAGGTGTCGCTGTTGTCGCCGCCATACAGACGGTCTGCGCCAATTCCGCCCAGGAGGGTATCGTCGCCGTCACCGCCGTGAAGGCTGTCCGCACCTATGCCACCATCCAGGATATTGTTTCCAACATTTCCAATCAGGGTGTTGTTCTCCTCATTGCCCGTGCCGTCAATGGCGCTTGCACCCGTCAAGGTCAGGTTCTCTACATCGCCGCTCAGCGTGTAACTGGCGCTGGACAGGACCAGATCGGCACCTTCATCAGCCGCTTCCACCACCACATCCGCCGTGTTATCCACCACGTAAGTGTCGTTGCCCATGCCGCCGGCTAAGGTGTCCGCCCCTGCGCCGCCGTCCAACTTATTGTGGCCAGTGTTACCGATGAGGACATTACTCAGCGTGTTGCCGGTGCCATTGATGGCGTTCGTTCCTATCAATGTGAGGTTCTCGACATTGGCGCTCAGCGTGTAGCTCGCACTGGAGCGAACCAGATCAAGGCCTTCGTCGCTGGCTTCCACCACCACATCGGCGCTGTTGTCCACCAGGTACAGATCATCACCTGCGCCCCCTTGCAACGTGTCCACCCCTGCACCGCCGTCCAGAGTATTGTTGGCGGCGTTGCCGGTGAGCACATTGTTCAGCGCATTGCCGGTGCCGTTGATGGCATCTGCGCCAGTCAGGGTCAGGTTTTCAACATGGGCGCTCAGCGTGTAACTGGCGCTGGCTTGAACCAGATCAATGCCTTCGTTGGCCGCTTCCACCACAACATCCGCCGTGTTATCCACAACGTAGGTGTCGTTGCCCGTACCACCGATCAGTGTGTCAATCCCGAGGCCACCAATCAAAGTATCCGCACCTGCACCCCCATCCAGAATATTGTTGCCAGAGTTTCCAAACAATGTGTTATTTAAAGCGTTACCGATTCCACCGATGGAAGTGGTGCCCAGCAAAACGAGGTCTTCAACATGGGCCGTTAGCGTATAGGCCACACTGGCGCGTACCGTATCCAAGCCTTCGTCCTCGGCCTCCAAAACGACATCGCCCGCATGGTCCACCACATAGCGGTCGTTGCCCGCACCGCCCACCAACAGGTCTGCGCCCCAGCCACCATCCAGCACATCGTCACCGGCGTCCGCCGTCAAGGTGTTGTTGGCATCGCTGCCAATGAGCAAATTGTCCAGCGCATTGCCCGTTCCGGCAAGCGCGGCAGCGCCCGTCAGGGTGAGGTTTTCAACATGGGCACCCAAGGTATAGCTGACGCTGGCGCGTACCGTGTCATTGCCTTCGTCTGCCAGTTCTGTCACGGCGTCGTTCACGCTATCGACCACGTAGGTGTCGTCTCCCGCGCCGCCCTCCATGGTGTCGTCCCCCGCACCTCCGTCCAGCAAGTCATTGCCCTGCTGCCCGTAAAGCGCATCGTTGCCCGCCATGCCGTAGAGTTCGTCATTGCCTTCCTGGCCGAACAATGCATCCCAGCCTTCTTCGCCAAACAATTTGTCATCACCCAGGTTGCCGCTGAGTGCGTCATTGCCCGCGCCACCGCTGATAAAGTCATTGCCGTCACCGCCAAAGGCGACATCGTTGCCGTCTTCGAGCATCAGCAGGTCGGCGCCATCGCCGCCAAAAACCAAATCGTTACCCGCACCGGCATACACCGTGTCATCGCCCACGCCCGCGTCCACGATGTCGTTGCCCTGGCCGGCGTAGACAATGTCATTGCCCGCGCCTGCCTCCACCAGATCGTCCCCCTTGTCGTCCATAACCACGTCGTCGCCCTCACCCGTGGCAAAGTGGTCATTTCCATCGGTGCCAAACACCAGGTCTTTGTCTGTGGTGCCGACAAAATCCTGGCCCTTTTGGGAGGAGGAAATATCCACAACGCTGGTGCTGGTGGTTCCGTCGGTATTGGTCGTGGTGACTTGGGTCTGGTTCTTGTAGCGCAGCGTTACGTCCGCAAGCGCAAAGGTGGAGCCATCGGTTTTGGCAGCGCTGGCAACCCCGTGCACGGTTTGCCCGTCTACCACCTGAAACTGCCCGTCCGTAGTCAGATTGACGGCGTTGATACCCATCTGCTCCAGCGTCTTGTACTCACCCGCGTCGGTGACCCCATTGCTATTGGCGTCTTGCCACACACCAAAGCTGGCCCATTTGTCATCACGCGCATCCAAAACGCCATCGCCATTGGTGTCAAACGCCGTTTTCAGCGCGGCCAAATCGGACAACTGGTCTTTGGCGTAAGGGACGAAACCAATTTCATCGAAGCTGTCGATTTTGCCGTCGCCGTTTTTGTCAAAAACCAACAAGCCGTCTTCCGGGCTGGTCCAGGCCATGCGGCGCTTCCAACCGTCGCCGTTGACATCAAAGAAGACGTTACTGTCATCCACATCCGTGAAGTGAAAACCATCGCCATTGAGATCAATGGCAATCGGCTTTTTACCGCCCCCGCCCGAGTTGGCCACCTGCGTGGCAGGAGGGGGACCGTAATGGGTGGCGTTGACAGTGACGTCCTTGTAAGCGCCCTGCGCGTCCGTGACACGCACGACAAAGGGGTCCAAAAAGGAGCCTTCATCCGGGCTGTAGCGGTTGGAGTCCATATTGATATCGCCAACGTATCCAGCCCCGCTCAGGTACAGCGTGCTGGTATCTGGGTCCACGTAATCCGTCCCGCCATAGGAATTCACGTCACCTACAGCAAAACCCGATGGACGCCTGCCCATATAACTCCAATTGCCTGAGGCGTCGATGACCGCTTTGCCATACAAGGAATTCTGCACAATGGAGTAGGTCAATGCGCCACCGCTGTCATCACTGGCGTTGATGCTCCCCGTAGGCGCGTGGTCGTAGGCAATGACCGTGTCGTGTCCTATGGTCTGCGCCGGCGTATATCCAGCAATGTAGGGGGATCCATCAAAATCCCCGTAAATAGGCTGTGGCGCGATGTACACCGTGTACGGCGCATAGTAGGCATCCCCGCGCGTGGTCAGGTTGTGCGTTATGACCGTTGCATTACCTTCCCGTGTAGTGCGTGGCGTCTCATACTGGTAGACGTAGTTGATGGTTTTGTAACCATAAATCGCCCTGTCTGGCGCTGCGCTGACCGAAACAACCGGTTCGTCATTCACCGCAGTGACATTAAGCGTCACCCGCGCCACCGCGGTGGAACCGTCCGGCGCCGTGACCTCGTAGTCAAACCCCGCCACACCGCTGAAATTGGCTTCCAGTTGGAATTCCACATTGCCGTCCGCGTTGAGCACGCAGCTTTGCAAATGGCTGCCATTGGCCACAGCCGTGAGGCGCAAGTTCGCATCCTGCCCGGCTTTGCCGTGCCAGGTGTCATTGGCCAGCAGGCTGGCTGCATCAATCACCTGTGTCTTGTAGCCCTGCGCATCCGGGTTCCAGGCGCTGTACACCCCGTCTTCAAACAAAGGCGCATCAGCAGTACCAATGGTTTCCCCCGCCGCAGCCAGGGTGAGGCTTTCGTACACTGCCTGCTCGCTGTACACCTGCGTGATCTGGATCAGGCTGCTGCCATCGGTAGCCTCCACCTGAATGCCCGCCCCCACCGGCGTGTAGCGCACCCCCTCTTGTTCGGCCTCCAGCTTCACGGTCTGCACACTTGCATACGAAATCTGCCCCGAGGCCACACCGGTAGTGCGCAAACCGCTATCAAACTCATAGCGGTTGTTCGCATAGTCAATCGCCGTGATGCCCGACTCCGCCAGGCTTCGGAGTTCCTTGACCCCGTTGCTCTCGTCTTGCGCCAGCACGCTGCGGGGGCCGCTGGCATCGATCACGTTTAAAAAATGCGTGTTGTTGCCGTCCGCATCAAAGTCTTGCCAGACCTTGAGCTGCTGGTACAAGGGGTCATGGGCGTCGATGCGCCCGTCTCCATTGGTGTCCCAGGTGGCCAGACTTCGCAAGCCCTTGGCGGCGTCTGCCACCAGCGGGTTGGAGAGCAGTTCTGTGCCGTTGTCCACGCTTTGGTTGAAGTCGCGGTCCAGCACCAATAGGCCGTCGTTGCTATTGACCCCACCTACGCGCTTTTGGTAGCCCTGTCCATCCCAGTCAAAGGCCAGGCCCGCGCCGTTGTTGTGCGCGGCAGTCTGCGCCAGGGTCTGGGTGCTGATGGTGTTGGAGCCGTCCAGGTCCAGGCCCACGGCCATGAAGCTGCCCACGCGTTTGTTTTTGGCGTTGGCGTCCGTGCTGTGGCTGGCGGCATAGGCCGTATCCAGCGTAGCGCTCAGGCCCGCCTTGGCGGCGCGTTCTTCTTCGGTCAAGCCGGCATTGGATTCTCCCGCCTCGCCCTGGAGTTTGGCGGTTTTGACCTCCCACAGCGGGGCGATGGCCTGGCGGTTGAAGGCGCTCATGAGCATGGCCTGGCCGAATTCACCGCGCTGGTTGGGGTCGCTGGGGTCCACCTGGTAGGCGCCGGGGTTGGAACTGAAGGGCACGCCACTGTCGTCAAAGCGGCGGTAGGGGTAGGTTTGCGCCCCGGTGAGCGGGTCGATCTCGGTGATTTTGAAGCCGGGGTCGCCCGCATCGCTGGCGCGCCAGGCCAGCCCCGGCATGCGCTGGGCGATCAGGCCGACTTGCTGGTCTGGGTTGTGGCTGGCGTTGTAGCTGTCCACCACCTGGGTTTGCAGGTAGTCCACAGTGGATTGCAGGCTAGCGCGAGCCCGCTCGGTGCCAAAGCTGTCGCCGCTGGCGTTGACTTGCAGGTGGAGGTTTTCAAAACCGGCGCCGTAGGATACGTTGGCTACGCCCCAGGCTTTGGGTACGGAGTGGTCGGCAAACAGGGTTTGCAGGATGGAAGCGCCCACAAAGAACCAGCCCAGCGGGGTAAAACCTGCTCCGCTGGTGAACAGGAGCGCTGGGTTGTACAGCGCGATGGCGCTTTGGGCGATGCCGATGGGGTCGTCGTTTTTGATGGCGCTGATCAGGCCCAGTGCGGGCAGCACCCCTATGCTCGTGACGCCGCCATTGGCAAAGCCGCTGCCGTTGAGCGTGGAGCCCAAGCTGCTGTTCTTGAGGAAGGTCTGGTTGGCAAAGTTCAGTGCATTGCCGGTGGCCGAGAATTTGGAGAGGTCGTTGCCAGATCCGTTGAAAGCCTGGTCGAGCTGGTACAGGCTCATGGCCCCCTGGGCCACGGTGGCCGCTGTGCCCAGGTTGGCGTAGCTCACTTGGCCTGCGGCGTCGGTGTTGAAGTTTTTGTTGAGCAGCACCAGCCCGCTGGCAAACTTGTAGGCGTCGGGGGCTTTGCTGTTCAGGGTGTTGTGGAAGTTGAGCAGGTCTTGGGTTATGGTGGCGAGGTCGCTGCGTTGCAGGTTGCCGGTGGCGCTTTCATCCAGGGTGCGGGTCACACCGCTGTTGCTGGCGCTGAGTTTGTAGATCTTGCGTTCGACGTGGTCGACTTCCGTGCCTTGGTAGCCAACGCCATCAAGGCCATATTTTTTGGTAACGGTGCTGCGCAGGATTTGCTGCCCGTCATCGTTGAATTGCCAGGTCTGGGTGGTGGCTTCATAAAGGCTGGTGGATACGGTCTGCGTCATGCTGACAATGCGGTCACCCTCCCTCTTGGTGGTGAGGGTGGTGCCGTTGCCAAGCTCCACCGTGCGCACGCGCAGTCCGCCGCCTTCGTCGGTGGTGGTGATTTCGGGGGCGCTTTGGCCGGTGGTGGCCAATGTGCTGGGCTTGAGCGCTTGCAGGTTACTGGCGGTTTGGGCGGTGATAGGTTGGTTTGGATCAAGGCCCAGGGCCAGCAGGTCGTCGCCGTTGAGGGCATAGCCCCCGTTGGCGATGATTTCGTTGTCGATGACGCGTAGCGCATGGGCCGCAAATTCACCCTTGGCGGGGTCGTATTGCGCACCAAAGTCCACCGTGGTGTCGCCCACCCTGGCGGTGGCGTCGTAGTTGCCCTGGCCGTCAAGGTTGTAGACGCTCAGGCTCTTGATGTCGGAGTTGGCGGTGTCTTGCCAGCCGGTGAATGCATAGGTGACTCGGCCCGTGGCATTGGTGTTGACTTGTTTGACGCGGTAACCAAATTCTTCGGAGGTGCGGCTGTAGATGGTCTGCCCACCTTCGCCGTTGGGCACCACCATGTGGTATTCGTTGCCGCTGGCACTGGTGTTGATGCTGGCACCGTTGGCATAGCTGTAGGTCACGCTGCCGTCGGTTTGTTTTTGCGGGACGTAGATGACTTGGCCCGGCAACACGGAGTTGATGTCGGTGATGTCGGGGTTGTTGGCCAAAATGGCTTTGCCGAATTCTTCCAGGGTGAAGGTGTTGCCGGCTTTGCTTTGCAGCAGCCAGATGTCGGAGATGGTGCCGCCACTGCCTACGGTGACGGTGTGGCTGTTGGCGCCGTTGTTGGTGATGTAGTCGGTGCTGTTGCGGGTGGGGGTGTTGAGGCCGGGGACGCTGTCTACGTGGGGGGTGCTGATTCCAGTGGTTGGATCACCAACACCGAGGACTTCGATTTTCCCGGCAACGGTGGAAACGCTGATGACGGGTGCACCGAGTACTTCAAAGCTGTCAACGCCGCGTCGGACGGGCACCCGTACCTCCACCATGCGGCCCGCATCATCGCGATACACCGTAACCTGGAACGCCATGCCGGTACTTCCGAGGTTTTCAAACTGCACGGACCCATTTGAATAGCCGGAAGCGGAAAGTCCCTTGGCGAGGTTTTGCGCGACATATTGCTCTGAGAGAGCGCCAAATGGGTTTGCATAACCTTCGACATTGAAAATCGAGGCCATCGGATGCGCCTTCACCGTATTTGAAAGGGTTGCAAAAACGGCAGCAGTACTTGGTGCACCCAAATCGTAGTAACCAGGAAATCCGCCCAAATTGTAGAGGCCGCTTGGTTCTTCGAGTGCACGTCGGATTTCGGCATATTTCGGCGTGGTGTAGACATCCATGCCTACCAAGTGGGTGCCGGCGTCGCCAATCATGGTGTATTGACGCGCCTGAAATTCACCGGCTTGCCAGTCGTAGTTGTCTTGCAACTCGCTCAACCCTTTGTCGCGAAACTCGGTCTTGAGATTTGCAAACTGCGCGCGTCCAATTTGCGCTGTGACACCGGGGCCGTCGATGTTCATGCCAGCAGTGCCCCAGAACTTGGCGGACAGTTCATACAACGCACCCCCCAGGGAGTGGCCGGAGCCGTCAAGATTGGCGCGAATTTGATCAAGGGTCAAATCGCGGCCAGCATCGCTGCGCTTGATTTGCAAAATCGCCTCGCCCATGAAGCGTACCGCGTCAGTTAATTGCGGGTGCCATTGGCCGGTGGCAAGTGCCCAGTCAGGGGGAACATCATCCTTGCCGTCCGTGCCGCGCATGGCCACCCGGTAGTGACCCGCACCATCGGTGTAGAGCTGGGCGGCGAAGCCGGTGCTGGTGGCAGTAAAACGGGTTACTTCGACCGGTTTCCAGCCATTGACCACCGGGGCGGTGGCTGAGTTGTTGGTGCCGTAGGCGGTGCTGGCGTTGACGCCGTAGTCGAGAAACTTGTCTGTCACGTTGGTCATGGTGTTGATCCCTGAGATTGGTTATTGCTAAACGAGTGGAAAGGATTACTTGGGTGTGGGTTCGCGAAACGCTTCAGGCAAGGCTTGTTTGAGCAGTGCACGGAAGGCCTGGTCGCCTTGCTTATCCACCTGGCGAATCTTGACGACAAAAGGCTCGGGCAGATAGATGACGTGGCCGTAGTCGGTGCGCAGGTCCCGTTCTTCGTCCTTCCGGGTTTCACCGAGCTTGTCGAGCACAAGCACAAATTGCGTCGCGCCCATCTTTTCACCGCGCGGATTTGAGAAATAACCCATCGACCCCTCCACGCTGAGGTAGTTATAGCCGGGCAGCAGGTCTTCGATGTATTGAATCTCGCGCAAGGCAGTGATGGGCCAAACCGGTTTGGGGCCTTTAACGCCGACCAGGCCCCAACCTCCTTGGGTGCTGAAGCGAGCCTGCGCGCCTGGACGTTCCGCCACTTCTGCCGTCGCCTCAGCAGGTGTCTTTATCTTGTGTCCAGATAGCAAATGCTTGGAACTCGAAATCATGTAGAACGCCCGGTAGTTGTATTTCGTTTTGGAAACGCTAGGCAATTGCAGACTCGATTTGTAGTAAATCTCAAAACCATGCGCGGTACGCCTGCCGCAGGCCTCCTTGTTGCCGCCAAATCCACAGTTTTCTGAACCTTCGTACACCAGCTTGTAGGCAATCGCCTCCGCGCCCTTGAGGGTCTTGTCGATGAACTCGGGCGGCATGCAGTAGGCCGCTGCGAACTCGAGTGTCACCACCCACAGGTAGTCGTCCTTGGTGTAGCGGGTTTTGCCGGGTCGCGGTCCGCTGTAGTAGCCCACCGGGCAGCTTTGGTAAGCCGCCTGCACCTCGGCCTGGGTCATGGATTTGGTGGGCTCGACGCTTTGGCCCAGCGTAGGCATGGCGGCAAAAGCCATACAGGCTGCAAACAAATAGGCGGGAAACGCAGTCGCCATGGATAAGCTCCAGGTCGAACGAATACAAGGGCGCGTCATGGCGCATTTCTCCAGTTCATAGCCATGTTTGGCACTCGTCAAAAAATTGATATTCACCCCAGTTCCTTCACAAAGTTTTCCCCAACCTTCTCAAATCCCATCTTGCTGGCAAAGCGCCCTACTGTGGTCTGCTCGGTGCCGCTGTTGATGCCAAAGCTGATTTCAAATACCTTGCGGTTTTTGGCCCACTGCTCAAAGGCACGCAGCAGCCGCACGCCCCAGCCACCCATGCGGCTCTCGGGTAATACGTCGTAGTGCATGATGCTGGCAGTGAGCTGGCTGCTAAACATGTGTTGCTCCAACACCGCCAGCAGTGCACCGACCAGCTTGCCCTTGCTGTCGATGGCCACGAGGCATACATAACGGCTTTTACCGTCGGTCAGCGCGGCGTGCAGCGCTTGTGCCACACGCGCCCCGTCAAACACAAATTGCCTGAAGCGCGTAATGGCGTGCATGCGTTGGCCCAGGCTGACCATGCCCGGAATATCTTCAACGGTCGCAAAACGTATTGGCATCATCTCTCCCTCAAACTCTCACTCCCCGCCCTTTGCACCGGAGACAGCAGGTATTCAATCACCCGTCTCTTGCCCGTCTTCACCTCGGCCGTCACATTCATGCCCGGACTCAAAGCAATACGCTTGCCGTCAATCAGCATGTCCTTTTGCTGCAGCGTCAAGGTGGCCGGATAAAACGAACCCCTTTTCTCATCCGTCACCGCATCCGCCGTCACGTTGTTCACGGTGGCTTGGACCGTCCCGTATTTGGTGTAGCTGAAAGTCTCCAGCTTGATCTCCACCGCTTGCCCCGCATACACAAAGCCGATGTCCTGGTTGGCGATGGCCACTTCAGCGGTGACCGTGGCGCTGTCGGGCACCACCACCATCAGCGCCTGGGCGCTGGTGACCACCCCGCCCACGCTGTGCACGGCCAGCTGCTGCACCGTGCCCGAGACCGGGGCGGTGAGCTGGGTGAGTTTTTCTTTCTGGCCCGCTTTGGCGTGTTCGGCG
>MESI01000007.1 GCA_001770935.1 Burkholderiales bacterium RIFCSPLOWO2_12_FULL_61_40
CCAATGTGTCGTATTTGTTTTCGGCAATGTTTTCTTCGTGAGTCGCCGTTTCATGGGCCGCACGCACTGCCTGTTCGGCTTGCAGCAGGTCTTCGGCGAGCCGCTCCAGCACCTGCTGCTGCAGTAAGAATTTATCCATGATGAAAAGTAGGCATCTCGAAAAGCGGGGGGCAGGTCTTGATTATGAAGTGCTTTACCAGCCTTAGACGCCTCTGTTGGCTTCAGGTTAGCCATTGCGCCATTGACTTTGATGACTGTATCCCGCTAGGGAGCCTGTCAACCGAGGGGCTGATAGCGGTCACAGGACGAAGACCACAACTGGCCCACTGCGGGTGCTTTGCCGGATATTCAATGACAACCAGTTGCCTCCCAAACTCAGTCTGATTGGCAGCTCAAGCGAACTGGTCAGCGTTTCCGGGATCTATGGTTACTGATTTCCGGAATACGCATTTGAGAAGGTATCGGGTTTCAATCCCCGTAAAAGCTCACCTTTGCGTGCAAGCCATGGACTTTTGGAGCGTTTTTTCGCCATGGGAATCAACTTGGTGGCCGCCAGGTCGGGTAAAGCCTGCCGGTGACCGTTGTACTGGCGCCGTGGGCATGCCCTGAGCCAGGTTTCGCGTTTCTATCCCCGTAGAGTCTCACCTTTGGAGTGAAAACACCAAGCCTCATCCCATAAAACCTCAGCAATTCACGCGGCAATGATATGAAAGATTGGCTCTGCATGGCACGGGTCGCTGAAAAGCATTCCAAGCTCATATGTCTCGCGTACGCCGTTTTCAATTGTATGAATAGATGCAGTCCAGGATCCATCATCCTCCCTGCACAGGTCGCCAAAACCGATAGGTTGATCAGGAAAGAAAAAACGAACGATCAAAGAGACCTCGGTCCAAATCGCTTCTCGCACCAATTTATCGCTATACAAGTCAGTCATTTTCACGGTTAAAAACTACGCAAAATTAGAGAAAGCATCAAGGATGCAATGAGTTTGCATTCGTCTTTGCTAAAACTGAATTTTGGGTATTTTGGGTCCCTTGAATTTTTCATACGCCACGTAGAACGTAGCCTATTCCCGCAATGACTGCTTTATTCATGTTTTCCTGGCTCATAGCGTTCAAGCTTTTGTTCAAGACACTCTTTCATGGACGCCACCACATCATCGACAAATTCACCCGGCAATTCCGGGTTGTCTTGCTTGGCTTGGAGGTTGTCAATCCTGTTGGACCGTACTCGCCAATACGGCCCCAGCAGCTCCTTGAAGCACGGGTAGCACAAATCAATTTCAATGTGCTTCCCATCGTCTTCGACGGTGGTGTATCCGCAGTGATGCTCAATGCTGGTGAATTCCTCAAACCCGGGTTCATCATGCTGTTTCTCACTGCCGCACTTGTCGCATCGGATCGTGTGGGTGAAAGAAACCAGTTTGACGTCTTGGATTTTCATACTGCGAAGGGTGTGTGAAGGTTGATGTTCAGCGCTACCGAAGAATCCGGTTCAGCGTACCTGCCAACCGGGCTCCTGCCTGTGCCAGCCGTTGCTCCATCGTCGGCGTGAAATGTTCGATGTAGTCCATACCCACTTTTCTAGCCGGATAGAAACCGGGAGTGCCCACAATCCGGCACGACTCCTGCGCCGCCTCAACGGCAGAGCCATTCCTGGATGCCGCTGCCCTTGAGTGGGGAAGCAGCCGTTTCACCAAGGTGTCCGTATCCTGGTCCAGGTTGCGGATCAAACCCGTGTCCCACAGCGCGTGCAAGTTGGATCCCCGCATGAACGCCTGCAGCTGATAGGTATTGCCACCTTTGTCGTCCAGATACCCCGCATGCAGCGGCTGATGCACATCCCCGACCAGATGCACGACATACTTCAAGGCCTTCAGGCGATTCTCATCTGAGGTGTTGGACGCCAGCACCTCCAATTCACGCTCAATCGCGCCCACCACGCAGCGCCCATCCTGGCAATCGCGCTGTGCATCGTAAGTGCAGGAGTCGCGCGGAAAATTCACGTAGTGCCAGGCTCCCGTGCTGGGATTGCGGTGCTCATCGGCCCAGGTCGAAATGGACTCCAGCGTTTCGCCCGGCTCCTTCGCCAGCATCCGGTCCACCTCTTTGCGGGCGGCAGGGGTCAATTGCGCATAGGCCAGGCCGGCAATGACCTGGTGGCCCTGGGTGCCCCAAGCCAAGCTGGGCATTGGCAGTCCCTGCATCAGTAGGCCCAGCAAAACGCCAGGCCAGACGGGTGGCCTGCGGGAGATGAACGAACCGGATGCTTTGACCGGCTGCAGGCCCCCTTTGACCACGGAGTGCCTGCGGCAGCGCCTGGCCAAGTACAAAAACAAGATGAAAGACGGGTTCATGGATGAGGAATGGCGGAGGTGGTAAATCTTGGGACGGAGGCGAGAGAGGACTGGCGCTTAGACGGCAGCTTCGGCCTGCAGTTCCTGCGCCGGACAGGGTTGCAAAAACTCCATGCTGCGTTCCACCGGTGCCGCCAGCCAATCGCCATAACGTTCGGGCGGCAAGATCACGATCATCCGCTTTTCATCCGTCGGCTTGTGAAAAAGGTTCATGAGTGGATGGATACTGGCATTGATGGTCAGCATCGTGTAGCTGAACACATCGCCCTTAGGCGACTTCCACAGGGACCACAGCCCGGCGATGCCCATGGGCTTGCCGTCAGCGCGGGCAATCCGGGTGGGAATGGCCTTGCCGCTGCGCCAGTCGGGCTCAAAGAAGGCGTCCGCTGGAATGATGCAGTGCTGGCCCCGCTTCCAGGCTTCCCTGAAACTGGGCTTTTGGGCCACCGTCTCACTGCGGGCATTGAAGGTATGCCGGGTGATCGTGGTGTCGGTAGCCCAGTGGGGCACCAGACCAAACAGCCCGCCCAGTGCCTCCAGGGGTGGTACCGCCTCGTCCCCCACATCGGCATGGGGGTGGCGCCGGATGAACGAACCCAGATAACCGGGCCACAGATCGTGTTTGGTCGGCTCGGGCGGCGCTGCCACGCCAAAATGGCGCTGGTAGCGTTCCTGGTTTTGAATGGTTTGGTAGTGGCTGCACATTGGAGAAATCCTTGTCCTGAAATATACTGGATAAATGAACAGTGTTATTTCATCCAGTCTTCCGGTGCGCATCTCCGAGGCACCCCTCATGGCCATGCTACTCAAAAACCGGGTCTGTGCGGGCTTTCCTTCACCTGCGGAAGACCAGGGAGCCCAACGGATTGATTTGACGCAAATGCTGGTGGTGCATGCGCAAGCCACCTACTTTCTGCGCGCCAGTGGCCACTCCATGATCGAGGCGGGCATCTTTGACAACGATATTTTGGTGGTGGACCGGGCTGTCAAGGCGAGGCACAACCATATCGTGGTGGCCATTGTGGACGGCGACTTTACGGTCAAATACCTCTACCAGCGGGCCGGGCGCATCAAGCTCAAGGCGGCCAACCCGACCTTTGCGGAGATCGTTCCCAAGGAGGGCCAGACCATCGAGATCTGGGGTGTGGTGACGGCCAGCATCAAACGGTTTGGAGCCTGAGCATGCATGTTCCCAGAAAACGTAGACCGGAGTTTGAAGAAGCGCGGTGCTACACCTACCCCCAGCACTTGCGTGACCATCTGGACGACTTGCCCATGGCGCCCGGGGTGTACATCTTTCATGCGGAAGAGGGCGATTTGCCCTTGTACATCGGCAAAAGCGTGAACCTGCGCCACCGCGTGCTCTCCCATTTGCGCAACGAAGACGAGGCCCGCATGCTGCGCCAGACCCGGCGCATCAGCCATATCCGCACGGCGGGTGAAGTCGGCGCCCTGTTGCTGGAAGCCAGCATGATCAAGCAGCTGCAGCCCCTGTTCAACCAGAAACTGCGCCGCACCCGCCAGCTGTGTGCATGGAGCTTGCAGGGCGGAGTGCCCGAGCTGGTGTATTCCAAGGATGTGAACTTTGCCACCCATGCGGGCCTGTATGGTCTGTATGCCAGCCGCCATGCGGCGCTGGACGCATTGCGCGCCCTGGCGGACCAGCACCAGCTTTGCTATGGCCAGCTCGGACTGGAAAAGCGCATTCCCCACAAGCCCTGTTTTCGGGCCATGCTGCACCAGTGCGCCGGTGTCTGCTGCGCACGGGAAAGCCTGCAAGACCACCAGGCCCGACTGCTCGGCAGCCTGGAAGCACTGCAGGTGCATTGCTGGCCTTATCCCGGTGCGGTCGGACTCATTGAGCGCCATGAAGACCTCTACCAGATGCATGTGATCCACCACTGGAGTTATCTGGGCAGTGTCGATGACCCCGCCCAAGCCCAAACGCTGGCGCGCCAGGCGGTTGGGTTTGATGCCGATGGCTACAAAATCCTGTGCCGCCCCGTTCTGGGTGGCATCGCTGAGATCGTTCCTTTGTGGTGATGGGCCATGTACGCACTGGTCGATGGCAACAATTTTTATGTCTCTTGCGAGCGGGTCTTTCGCCCGAGCCTGAATGGCTGCCCCGTGGTGGTCCTCAGCAACAACGATGGCTGCGCCGTCGCGCGCTCCAACGAAGCCAAGGGACTCGGAATCAAGATGGGAGCGCCCTGGTTCAAGATCAAACATCTGGAGCAGGACGCCGGACTGGTCGGACTGTCGGCCAACTTCGCGCTGTATGGCGACCTCAGTGACCGCATGATGAGCCTGGCGGCGGGTCTGGGTCCCCGCCAGGAGATTTACTCGATTGATGAATCCTTTATTGACCTGACCGGCGTGCGCGGTGACCTGGTCGAGCGCAGCCACAAAATCCGCTCGCGCATCCTGCAGTGGGTCGGCATCCCGTGCTGCGTGGGGATCGGTGCCACCAAAACCCTGGCCAAGCTGGCCAACCACATCGCCAAAACTGCCGAAAGAAAACCCGGCAGCTACCCCGCGCACCTGGCCCAGGTGTGCAACCTGTCCGGCCTGGCATGGGATGAGCTGCAAGCCGTATTGCAAAGCACGGCTGTCCATGAAGTGTGGGGTGTGGGTCCGCGCATTAGCCAGCAACTCGCCGAGGGCGGCATTCATACCGTCCATGACTTGATGCAACTGGATTTGGCCACCATCCGACGAAAATGGTCCGTGGTGCTGGAGCGCACGGTGCTGGAATTACAAGGAACCTCCTGCATCGACCTGGACCATGCGCCTGCACCCAAACAGGAAATCGCCTGCACCCGCTCCTTCGGCCATCCGGTATCAGATTTGGCGCCCCTGCTGGAGGCGGTCACCGAGTTCGCCAGCCGGGCCGCGGTCAAATTGCGCAAGCAGCGCAGCACCACCGCGCAGGTCATGGTCTTTGTCCACACCAGCCCGTTTCGCCAGGGCCTTCAGTACAGTCGTTCCATGACGGTACCGTTGTTGCGCCCGAGTGCGGATACAGCCTGCATTGTCTCTGCGGCCCTGGCAGGCCTGCGGTCCATTTACCGACCCGGCTACCAGCTGATCAAGGCGGGAGTGATGCTGCTGGACCTGCAGTCCGATGCGATACACCAGGGGGAACTTGATTTTGATGACGGACAGGAGGCTGAGCGGGGGCAACTGATGTCGGCACTGGACGGGCTGAACCAGCGGTTTGGCCGGGGGACCGTACTCATGGCCAGCGCGGGACTGGCGGGTGAGCGCCGGGCCTGGTCGATGAAGCAGGAGCGCAAAACGCCAGGCTACACCACCTGTGTGGACGACATGCCAGTGGCGAGAGCCTAAACCATGGAGCATCCAGAGACGAATACCCATGACAGCCATTTGACCGCTGTAGCGTTGCAGCGCATCCATGCCCGGCGCCTGCGGGAGGTGTACCGCTCGGCCGGGTGGCCTTGCCAGGATGTGGTTGAGATCGAATTGCTGGCTGCGGGCCTGCTGGAGCGGCTGGTCTCGCCTTCGGGGCATGAACGGGTACGGGTCACGGACGCCGGGATCAAGTACCTGGCCTGTGCCGCACAAAACAACCGCAAGGTTTTTTCCGCGCATGAGGCGCTGGTGGACCAGGTGGCACGGACAATGGCGCGCGATGGCCGCCTGGTGTGGAAGGGCCTGAGTCTTCGCGTTTTTTTGCCTCCGGTGGGGACTACCCCAGGCAAGTGGAAAATGTGCAAACCTGACGTGTTTTCGATTCGCAACAGCTCGGTGGCCACTTATCTGGAGCCCGTCGTGCATGAGATCAAGGTCAGCCGGGCAGACTTGCTGGGAGACCTCAAGAGGGCCGACAAGCGCAATGCCTATCTGGATCTGGGTGGCCAGTGCTGGTATGTGCTGGGCTGCGATGCCAAAGGCCGGCCCATTGCCAAGTCCGAGGAAGTTCCACCGGAGTGCGGTGTCATGGTTTGCGAGAACAATGCCCTGACTCTTGTCCGCGTGGCGCCCAGGCGGCCGGCCAAAGAATTGCCGTTTGCGGTATGGATTGCGCTGGCCAAGGCAATGCCATCGCACACGACCTCGGATTTCGTGGAGGGAGGGGATCAGGCTTTGTTGGGTGATGAGAACCAACGGCCGTAGTAGTCAGAGATTTGATTTTCCAACCGCTTTAGGCAGCTACCGAGTGCGCAGACAGGCTGACATGTAGCCGTTCGCGCACTGCTCGAAAAATGGCCGCCAGGTTGTCCATACTGGGGTTGCCCGTTGGCGACAACATCCTGTGCAAACTCTTGCTTGGCTTGGCGGTCAGCGTTGCGAGTTGCTCGAAACCGATGGTGGCGTTCACCAAGTCACGCAGGATCAGGCGAGCGGTCTCTGGCTCACCGTTGAGGAACAGAGTCGCTGCCTCGTCCAAAAGAGCCTGCGCAAATGAGGCGTCACTCTGCACGCGCTGGATGACGGTTTCTTTGAAATTTCTGGTCAGTGCCATTGCATTTACCCCTTGTGCTTGCTGTTTGATTTGGCTTTCATCGTCTTTTTGCGGGCCTTGCACTCAGCCAACAGTTCCTTGGCTCTTTCGATGTCCCGTTGCTAGCCCGTTTAGTGCCGCCACCAAACAGGACAATGAGCGTGTCGCCATCTTTGGCGAGGTAGATCCGGTAACCAGGCCCCCAGTCGATGACGTATTCACCCATGCCATCGAACCACTTGATGCTTGACGTATTTCCCAACTCCATTCGCAGCTTGGCAACGGTCACTTTCGCAGCGACCTGCGATGACAGGCCGTCAAACCATTGCTTGTACGGGTTGGATGCATCTTCACGGATGTACTCTTCGACTTTGATCGCCAAGTTTTATGGTAACACATATGTTACTTTTCTTGTAGTGAATACTTTGTTTTGGGTGGTTTCACAGGAGGGGTAGCACGGCAGACTGACGTCCAGGAAGCGGGCATTGGTGGTCGCCTGGTTACGCTGCTTATGGAAATCGTTCCATAAGGGCCAGAAGCGGGTATTCGCGAATGGCTGGTTGTTGTCGCCGATGCCGTATTGAGCCAGGTGCCGATGGTGAATTGATCCACCCTAATTAACTGCAAACCCATATGCAGCACCGATTTTGACGTGCGGAGCTGGATCAATGAAATCCCGGCAGGTGGCTCAAAAATGCGTCGGCGTCAACAGCCTGGTCCAGGTACACCTATGAGCGCCCGCAAGGTGACGCGCTGAAGCTGCTGGGCAGTGTGAGCAAGGGGATGCTGGTCGGTGCCTTGCCTTGACGGCTGAAGACCAGTATGTGCAAGTGGTGGGAGACCACATCACGCCCTTGAACACCAAGAAGATTGCAAAGGCGCTTGCCAATGCACCCAAGGAATCTGCAGCATTCGATCCAGCGTTTTCAAGTGAATTCCCACCCTGGCGTGTGCCCCGCAAAGACACCGCTGCACTGGTAGTTATCGTCAAGAAGCGCAGGGTCGCTGTGATGCCTTGAATTGCGTGATGGCCACCACACCCATCATGGATTGGTGGGCAGTTGGCCGATATCCAACCCACAGCAAAGCAGTAGGTTTTTCAGGGGCATGGTCAACCATTCTTTCTGGACCAAGGCCCATGTTCATCCAAGCCCATCTGCTCCCACGTCAACGGGAATTACTGGTACGCCCCGCTTTCGATGGTTCCTAGCATTCGGGTCCCGCTTGCCAAGCCTTCGTGGGGCTGAATCAGTTCGGCTGCGGCGAGGCTATTTGGGGCAGCCATGTTGCACAATTACTACATACATACGCTCGATCATTGCTAGAGTGAAAGGGTGTTTGCCGTGCTTTAAACCGAGTGCAAGAAACTTTTTTTTAAAAGGTCTTGAAGCTTGGATGTTGGTGCTCAATAATTCTGGTGTGGCTTGGACAGTTGTTAGTTTTCCCTGCTTTTGCAGGGATTAAAAAATGTAATGTGTGCAGAAATGCACAAGCTTGTTTCCCCCCCACTAAACCGGGGGGATTGAGAAAGAGTAAATGGATGTTTATGCATTCTATTTGCACCCGCATTACTGGGGCATGGTCCTGATCAGACCTCTCTGGACAAGCCACACCCTTCCATCGCCTCAAGTATCAAAGCTAAAGCAGTCGAGACCGTAAAAGCTCTATTTGCGCACTGTCAAGCCCAACGCCGCCGTCATAGACATGTGGGACCAGGAACAGGTGTTCGCAGCCTGGATCGAAGTAACTTTCGCGATCATCAATGGCAATCCAGGGTGTCTGGGGGCAATTTTGTTCAATCCAAGCCTCACATTCTCGTTGGCGGCCTCCAGGCTGACGACGAGAATTTGAGGCTTGGATGTCGGGCGTCACGCCGACGATCCGTTCTCGGATATCCGGTGCAAAGTAGTGTCTCAACACGTCCAGCGGTTCACTAAGCCGCCATGTGGAGGAAACGACCACGCGAATAGACGGGAATTGTCGGAGAAGTTGCTGAAAGTTATCCAGGTAAAAAAACTCCAAGTCCGACCCTACCCCTTCAGGGTGCAGTACGCCATCGAAGTCTAAAAACAGAATCATTGGATTCCTTACGTAGATTTTTGAGCGAGACACACCGTGGTCGATTGATGCGGGGTAAGTCCAGATCATTCATTCGAAGACGGATGTGTGCCAATGGCCAGCATCAGGTGCAACCGTAGCTGTTGAGGCCGCCGGGCAGCCATCCAGGAGTGAGAGTTGCATTCCTGCACGGCGACAGCTACCGAGACGCCCACATCCTATCGCAACCCGTTGGCATAAAAATTGTCTTCAAATTCCCCTCTTAGGGTGGGAGCTACTTTTCTATGCCATCTTGCCAAGTCGGAGCATGCACTTTGGGGAGCCCATTTCTGATTCTTGTGAATGACTATCGGCTCAAAATCAGCTCAATAGATCGCATAATTGACTCAATTTAGTGATTGTTTTGAGCCAATTTATGAGCGCCACAAAAAAACTGACTGAAGAAGCGCTGATGCAGGCCGTGCGCAAACTTGCCCAGACCGGGCAGGCAATGGTCACTTCCACGCAACTCGTGAATGAAACGGGAGGAAGTCCTGCAACGGTCAAGCGCATGCTTGAGAGGCTTTTGACTGCCAACAAGTTGGTCAAGCAGGGGCGAGCACGCGCAACGCGTTACGCACTGGCAGTGCAGGTCGCAATGCCTTGCGGGGCAGATACCCCTGCGCCAGCGGTTGCAGGGCCCCAATGGTCTGAGAGCAGCGTGCAACTTCTGCAGCGGCTCAGTGCACCGTTGGGCACACGTGAGCCGGTGACTTACCACCGCGGCTTTGTCGAGGACTACAAACCCAATGGGTCCGCGCTTCTTCCGGCAAAGCTGTCGGAGGAGCTCGCCCAGTTAGGACGCATGCACGGACAGCAACCGGCAGGGACCTATGCCCGCAAGGTGTTGGAACAACTGCTGATTGATTTGTCCTGGTCGTCGTCACGGCTGGAGGGCAATACCTACAGTCTGCTAGCCACCGAAGAGCTATTCAAAAGCGGCGTCTCCGATGGCAATGTCGATGCTGTGATGCTGCTCAATCACAAGAGTGCCATTGAGTTTCTCATGGATGCCGTGCCCACCTACGGACTGTCCATGGGGCTGATTCGCAATTTGCATTCCGTGCTGATGCGCGACTTGCTACCGGACGTCGATGACCTGGGGACCATACGCAACAAGGTGGTCAACATCTCTGACACCGTCTATGTGCCGTCTCAGGTACCGACGGTTCTGGAGGAGATGCTGACGAGCATCATCAGCAAAGCCCGACTGATAAAAAACCCCGTTGAGGCGGCATTCTTTCTTTGGCTCAACCTTGCATATCTGCAACCCTTTGCCGATGGAAACAAGCGCGTCAGTCGCCTGGCCGCGAACATTCCCC
>MESI01000008.1 GCA_001770935.1 Burkholderiales bacterium RIFCSPLOWO2_12_FULL_61_40
TTCCTTGTCATGGGCGTCTCCACCAAGAGTTGCGAATGAACCGCTGCAATTATCGGCCATTTTGTAACTCAATTGATGAAACGAACTACTAGCTGGATGGCGAGGCTGGCCAGCAGCACGTCGCGCCAGATGCGCTTGTGACGCAGCAACTCGGGCACGAACCAGGAGAAGCCGAAGGGCTTTTTCTGGGTCTCGGGCGATTCACTGCGGCTGACGGATTCCGACACCGGCGGCTCGGCCTGTGCCACCAGCAGCAGGATCGGTGCGGCTTGGGCACGGGCGGCGGCGAATGCGAGTGTTTCCGGTGCGGACTGGCCGGGCTTGACCCAAGCCAGGGTGTCGTTACCATGCTGAACGATAAGTGCGGGTGTAAGTGTGGTGCGGGATGGTGTCTGGGGTGAAGCGGTGCTTGCCGCTTCGATTGTGACCGCGTGCGTGGTTTCAGGCGCTGGTGCGACCAGTAGCGCCACGGCAGGCAGCGGCAATGCCGACAGCCCCGCTTCGGGCCAGGCCGCCAAACCGGCCTTGAGGCCGAGCGCGTCCAAGGCCTCGATCAGCGCGGGCAGATCGAATGGCGGCGGAAAACGTTTGATCACCAACTCCGCATCGAACGGCTGGCGATAGAAACCGGCCAGGCTCGCCAGGAGCCACAGCGCGGCTGGCGTGTCTACGTGTTCTTCCGAATTGGCAACAATGCCCTGATGCACTCCCTGCATGCTTTGTTCTTCTTTGTCATTTGTTATTTACGGCAGCCGGATTATGGGCCCATTTTTTAGTAGTTTTTTAGAGGCTTGATTTTTCCAAAGGAGCCACCATTGCAAATGCAAAAGGAGGTGCATATGGGACTCTTGGGCAAAGACCTGGCAAGCATTGCGCTTCAATCGCCAAAAAATGTATTGAATTTCATACATTTTTCCATAAAAGTATTACTATCAATACATGGATCAATCATTTCATCTGCAAAAACTGGGCCAAACCTTCAAAACCATGCGCACCCACCGGGGTTTGACACAGGAGGCACTGGCGCGGCTGGCCGGGGTGACGCGGCTCAAGGTGATTGCCATCGAAGCGGGCCGCAGTTCGGTCGCCATCGAGAGCCACGCCAGGCTGGCCGGTGCCTTGGGCGCTGAGTTAACCCTGCTGCCCCGCACCCGGCCCACGCTGGATGAACTGAAAGACTTTCAATGAGCGCCCAGCAGCTGCGTGTAAGCACCCCCCAGGGCGATGCCGGTGAGTTAAGCCACGAGCAGAGCCAGTATTTGTTTGGCTACCAAACGACCAACGCGGCGGCTGCCATCAGCCTGACCATGCCGGTGCGCAAGGCGCAATACGCCCATGCCGCTTTGCATCCCATCTTCCAGATGAATTTGCCCGAGGGTTTTTTGCTGGAAGCGCTGCAAAACCGGCTGGCCAAAATCGTCAACCTGGAGCCCATGGTGCTGCTGGCCCTGTCAGGCGGGCAGTCGCCCATTGGCCGCGTGGCAGTGCAGTCAGATTTTGTGAACCCCTTGGCCCGCCAGCAGGGCCAAGGCGAGCGTTTGAGCGAAATCCTGGCCTGGGACGGCACCGAGAATCTGTTCACCGAGCTGGTGGACAAGTACATCTACCGCACCGGCATTTCTGGCGTGAGCCCCAAGGTGCTGGTGCCGCAGGTGATGGCGCCCGCGCCTTCCAAAGCCACGGTACTCACGCAGGATCTGATCGTGAAAAGTGGCCGCGAGGAATACCCCGGCCTGGCGGCCAACGAGTTTCTTTGCATGAGCATTGCCAAGGAGTCGGGCCTGGAGGTGCCAGAGTTCCACTTGTCAAAAAACAAAGCACTGTTCGTCATGCAGCGGTTCGACCGGACGCCTGAGGGCACGTCCCTCGGGTTTGAGGACATGGCGGTGCTGGCAGGATTTTCATCGCGCGAGAAATACAAAACCAGCTACACCCATGTGGCCAAACTGGTCGAGGCGTTTGCCTCTGGCTCCCACGTCACCTCCTCTTTGCAGGCGCTGTTCGACATGGTGGCGCTGTCGTGTGTAGTGGGCAATGGAGACGCACACCTGAAGAATTTTGGCCTGCTCTACACCGACCCCACCACCAGCGACTGCCGCCTGGCACCGGTATTTGATGTGGTGAACACCACGGCCTACATTCCAGAGGATGTGCTGGCCTTGGACTTGTGCGGCCACAAGTCATTTTTCTCAGCCCGGCAAGGGCTCTTGGACTTTGCCAAGGTCTGCCAGGTGGCTGACCCCTATGACCGCCTGCAGCGCTTGATACTGACTGCCGAGTTTGTCATCGGGCGTGAAGCGGAGGTAGCGCAGTCCATACCGCATGTGGTGGCGGCGATCACGCACTGCACCAACATGCTCAAAGAGGTTTTTTTGGACTGAGCAGTTCAGCCAGCCGCGGCAAAGCCTGGCAGGCATTGCGTGCCGTGGCATCGGCCAAGGCCTCCAAAGCGATCCCGCGTAAATCGGCCACCACCGCGGCAATGCGCGGCAACTCGGCCGGCTCGTTGCGGCCCTGGGGCGTTCCCAGGCTGCGGCTTTGGGCCGTGGTGTAGATCCAATGGGGCGGGATGTCGGGGGCATCGGTTTCCATCACCAGCGCCTCCAGGGGCAGGATCTGGGCCAGGCGGCGCAGCTGCAGCGCCCGATCAAAGGTGACCGCTCCGCCAAACCCCAGCTTGAAGCCCAGCTTGATGAATTCCTGCGCCTGCACCGCGCTGCCATTGAAGGCGTGGGCAATGCCGGTCCAGGGCTTGCCGCCCCGCCCGGCATCGCGCAAGGCCTTGAGCACCCGGTCTACCGAGCGGCGCACATGCAGCACCACCGGCAAATCGTATTTGCGGGCCAGCTGGAGCTGTTCGCGCAAAAAATGCTCCTGCCGTTCGCGCAAGGGGCTCACGCACAGCGCGGGCACAAAGTAGTCCAGGCCAATCTCGCCCACGGCCACCAGCCGGGGGGCGTCCCGGTGGGCAGCCAGCTGCTGGTCGAGCGCGGCCAGATCGCCGTCACCGGCGCGCGCCACACACAGCGGGTGAATGCCCAGACAGTAGCTGTCCCCGCCCGCATGGGCCAGGGTGCGCACGGCGTCCAGATTGGCGATCTCCACCGCCGGAATCACGCAATGCACCACCCCTGCCGCCCTGGCCCGCTGGCGCACCTGCAGCGCATCCCCCGCCAACTCCGGGGCGTCCAAGTGGCAGTGGGTGTCTATCCAGGGCATGGGGTGGGTGCCAATTTCAGGAGCTACTTTTTGCGCTGCACAAACAGATTGCGGGTTTTGTCTTCAGCGTAGGCAAAGGTGACAGCGCCATTTTTTACCATGCCCATGACCAACATGTTGCTGGTCATGGCATCCTTGTCCTCCCGGCTGAAGGGGTGCTCGTGGGTAGCCGTCACGCCGTAGTACACCCGGGGAAAGTTTTCCAGGGCCGCCTTGATGGAAGGCCCCGACAAATCCCCGTTGCGGATGGACAAAATGGCGTAGGACAGCAGATACACCGTGTCATAGGCCTGCGCTGCGGCCATGGGCACGGTGATTTTTCGGGTCTTGTACTTACGTGCGTAGGCGCTGAGAAACGAGCGACGGCGCTCGTTGCTGGGCTCGGCCACAAAGGTTTGCGCCATCAAGGCACCTTCGGCGGCCTCTTTGGCGCCGTCGATGAACAGCGGAAACGACAAAGGCCAGGCCCCGACTTGCGGCACTTTCCAGCCCAGGGCCTGGCGCCCCTTGGCCACCACGGCGGCCTCCGGCCCCACGGTGTAGCTGAAGATCACGTTGGCGCCAGCCTCTTGCGCGGCCCTCACCTCGCTCTTGAGGTCTTTCACCCCCAGGTCAAAGCGGGCGATGAACACCGGCTTGAGGTCCTTGCTGGCCAGGGCCTTCACCACGTCTTGCATGCCGGCCTCGCCATAGCCGGTCTTGTCGGCAAAAATGGCGACTTTGGTCCAGCCGCGTGCCACGATGTCCTCCACCACAAAGGGCGCCTGGATGCCGTCGCGCGCCGAGGTCCTGAAAATATAGCTCTCGGGTGCCGGGTACTTGGTGGTGATGGGGGAGCCGGTGGCGCAGGGCACGATCAGCGGTGACTTGGCGGCTTGAAACACCTCCAGCGACTGCATGGCCACACCGGTGTTGCAAAACCCGATGGTGGCAGCCACCTGCTCCTGCATCAGCTCTTGCGAGCGCTGCAAGCCCACCTCGGGGGTGGCGGTGTCGTCTTTCACCACCAGCTCCAGCATACGGCCCATGAAACCGCCGGCGGCATTGATTTCGTCAATCGCCAGCATGGCGCCATTGCGCATGGGCAGTCCAAAATCCGAAGACGGCCCGGTGAAGGGGCCGATGAGGCCGATGCGCAAAGGTTTGGCCACCTGCGCACCTGCCACGCCCGCGATGGCCACCAAGCCCAGGGCGCAAAAGACCTGTTTACACCAACGCACGTTCATGTTGCTCTCCAAAAATGTCCTAAAAGCTTAAGACCCCCAGTGCATTTGGCCCCCCCGGTAAACCCTTAGCCAGAAGGGGGAAGAGCCGCCGTCGTCAGTAAACCGAAAGTTTGGCGTAAGTTACTACGCACCCGCCAGCTGGCCTTGCACCAGTTGCAGTTGCCGCGTGCAGCGCCCGGCCAAAGTGGCGTCGTGGGTCACCAGCACAAAGGCCGTGCCCTGCTCGCGCGCCAGCTCCAGCATCAGCGCAAAGACGCCGTCCGCCGTGGCGCGGTCCAGGTTGCCGGTGGGCTCGTCGGCCAGCACGCAGTCGGGGTTGGTGACCAGCGCCCGCGCAATCGCCACCCGCTGGCGCTCGCCGCCCGACAGCTCGGACGGGCGGTGGTGCATGCGGTCTTGCAAGCCCACTTTTGCTAGCATTTTCATAGCTGCTTGCGCACATTCTGCGGGGGCTAGACGCCGAATTGTCAATGGCATGGCGACGTTGTCCAGGGCGCTGAACTCGGGCAGCAAATGGTGAAACTGGTAGACAAAACCCAGGTGCCGGTTGCGCAGCCGTCCCTGCTCGGCCGGGCTGAGTCCCACCAGCTTGTGGCCCAACAGATCGACCGAACCGCTGCTGGGCGCGTCCAGGCCGCCCAGCAAATGCAGCAAGGTGCTTTTGCCGGAGCCCGAGGCCCCCACGATGGCCAGGGTTTCACCCCGGTGGACCTGCAGGTCCACGCCTTTGAGCACCGTCACATCCAGCCGCCCTTCGGTGAAACGCTTGGTCAGGCCCTGGGCGGTCAACACCGTTTCGGTGGACGGACTGGGGCGCTCCGCCGCCGTGAGTTCCGCCACCATGCGGTACTGCGCAGCCCCCAAAGCGGGGGGAATCGTGGGGCTGGCATTTCTAATATCACTCATAACGCAGAGCCTCCGCCGGGTTGACCCGGCTGGCGCGCCAGCTCGGGTACAGGGTGGCCACAAAAGCCAGCACCAGGGCAATCACCGCAATCGGCACGATGTCGGACGGCTGCGGGTCACTGGGCATGCGGCTGATCAGGTAAATGTCCTTGGGCAAAAAGGAAGCTCCCAGTGCCTGCTCCAACGCCGGCACGATCACATCGATGTTGAAGGCCACGCCCAGCCCCAGCAGCAGCCCGGCCAGGGTGCCCATCACCCCCACCATGGCGCCTTGCACCACAAAAATGCCCATGATGGAGCCCGGGCTGGCACCCAGGGTGCGCAATATGGCAATGTCGGCACGCTTGTCGGTCACCGTCATCACCAGGGTGGACACCAGATTGAACGCGGCCACCGCCACAATCAGGGTGAGGATGATGAACATCATGCGTTTTTCCACCTGCACCGCAGCAAACCAGGTGCGGTTTTGGCGCGTCCAGTCGCGGATGTACAGCTCGCCGCTCAGGGTGCGGCTCAGTTCGTCGGCCACCTGGCGGGCCAGGTGCAGGTCCCGCAGTTTCAGGCGCACGCCGGAAGGGCCTTCCAGCCGGAAGATCTTGGCGGCGTCTTCCCAGTGGGTAAACGCCATGGCCGAGTCGTATTCAAAATGGCCGGAGTCAAACACCCCCACCACCGTCATTTGTTTCAGGCGCGGCACCACACCGGCCGGTGTGACCTGGCCACTGGGGGCCACCAGCGTCACCTTGTCGCCAGCTCGCACGCCCAAATTGCGCGCCAACTCAGCTCCCAGCACCATGCCAAAGCCACCAGGCGCCAGCTGCTTCAACACGGCCGACTGGGCCCCTGCGGCCAGATCGGTCACGTCCTGCTCCAGGCTCGGATCAATGCCGCGCACCATCACGCCTTTCATGTCCTCACCGCGCGCCAGCAGTGCCTGGGCTGCTATAAAAGGTGCAGCACCAATGACCTCGGGGTGGGCCTTGGCCTGCGCCAGCGTCTGCTGGGCATCGGGCAGCGCCTGGCCGCCTGCGGCATAGACCTCGATGTGCGACACCACGCCCAGCATGCGGTCGCGCACCTCTTTTTGAAAACCGTTCATCACACTGAGCACGATGATGAGCGCTGCCACACCGAGGGCAATGCCCAGCATCGAGACGCCGGAGATGAAGGAGATGAACCCGTTGCGCCGGGTGGCCCGGCCAGCGCGGGTATAGCGCCAGCCAATCAATAATTCGTAAGGGATTTGTTTCACCCCTGAATTGTGGCACCTGCGCAGCGCCCCGACCTGCGTTCACGGACAATAGCCCCCATGCACACCCTGATCACCTACGCGGCCCCGCCTGGCCCCCACTGCAAAGCGGCTCTGCCGCAGCTGGTGCTGCCCAACCTGGGCCGCTTGCTGCGGCATTTGAGCCCTGGCGCACGCCTGCAAGGGCAAAGCACGGATTTGACCCCTGTGCATGAGCGGGTGCAGGCCCAGGCGCAAGGTCTGGAGGGCGCCGATGGGCTGATCCCCTGGGCCGCGCAAGAGGCCCAGCGCCTGGACCTGACGGCCCTGCATGGCCCCCAAGGATGGGCCTGGGTCACACCCTGCCACTGGACCGTGCAGTCCGACCACGTCGAGATGGCCGACCCGCAGCACCTGGCGTTGACGCCCCGCGACGCCGAAACCCTGTACCTGGCGATGCAGCCCTACTTCGCCGAAGACGGCATCACCCTGTTCGCCCATGCGCAGGGGCAGACCCATACCCGCTGGCTGGCGCACGGCGCCGTGTTTGCCAACCTGCCCACCGCGTCGCTGGACCGGGTGGCAGGCCATGGGGTCGACGCCTGGCTGCCGCGCCAGCCCCAGGCCAAGCCGCTGCGGCGCCTGCAAAACGAAATGCAGATGCTGCTCTACACCCACCCGGTGAACGACCAGCGCGCAACCTTTCACCTCAGCGCAGTCAACGCCTTTTGGGTCAGCGGCACCGGCACCCTCCATGTCCCCCACGGCGTGCCCCAGCCGACCACGACCTGTTCGGTGCGTGACGCCCTGCGCCAACCCGCCTTGGCCGATGACGCAGCAGCCTGGACCGCTGCCTGGCATGCGCTGGATGCGTCCACCCTGGCCCACGACCTAGAACGCCTGCAACAAGGCGGCCCTTTGCAAGTCACCCTGTGCAGCGACACCCAGGCGCTCACGCTGGAGCACCGCCCCCTGCGTCCCCTGCAACGCCTGATGCGCCGCATCGCCCCCCCACAAGCACAAGACTTCTTGCGATCCCTATGAACATCCTTCCCCGCGACATCCCTCCCCGCGCCGTCTGGGCGCTCGAACAGGCCGGCATCCACCCCCTGCTGGCGCGCCTGTACGCTGCGCGCGGCGTCACCGGTACCGACGAGCTGGACGAAGCGCTGGCCCGGCTGCTGCCACCCAGCTCCATGCTGGGCATTGACCGCGCCGCCACCCTCTTGGCCGACGCCATGGCGCAGGACAAAAAACTGTGCATCGTGGCCGACTACGACTGCGACGGTGCCACCGCCTGCGCCGTGGCCCTGCGCGGCCTCAAACTCCTGGGAGCCAAACACGTCAGCTACCTGGTGCCCGACCGCGTGGTCGATGGCTACGGCCTGACCGCCCCGATTGCCCAGCGCGTCAAAGACCAGGGTGCCGACGTGCTGATCACCGTGGACAACGGCATTGCCAGCATGGACGGCGTGGCCCACGCCAAACACCTGGGCCTGCAGGTGCTGGTGACCGACCACCACTTGCCCGCAGCAGCCCCGACGCCGGGCCGCCCCAAGACGGGGACAGCCCCCTCGGGGGGCAGCGAGGACACGTCAGTGCCGAGCGTGGGGGTCATGCTGCCCAACGCCGACGTCATCGTCAACCCCAACCAGCCCGGCTGCGGCTTCGCCAGCAAGTCCATCGCTGGGGTGGGCGTGATGTTTTACGTGCTGCTGGCCTTGCGCAGCGAGCTGCGCACGCGCGGGGTGTTTGACGCCGCCACTCAGCCGAAACTCGACACCCTCTTGCCCCTGGTCGCCCTGGGCACCGTGGCCGACGTGGTGCGCCTGGACGCCAACAACCGCCGCCTCGTCGCCCAAGGCCTCAAACGGGTGCGCTCCGGTGCAATGCCTGCGGGGCTCGCTAGCCTTTTTGTAGCATCCGGGCGCGTGGCTGCCGTGGCCACCACCTTCGACTTTGGCTTTGCCCTGGGGCCGCGCATCAACGCCGCAGGCCGCTTGAGCGACATGACGCTGGGCATTGAATGCCTGACCACCGACGACCCGGCCCGCGCCGACGAACTGGCCAAAACCCTGGACGGCATCAACCGCGAGCGCCGCGTGATCGAGGGCGACATGCGCGAGCAGGCCATGAACATCGTCGAAGGCCTGTTTGACGAGGGCGACGAGCCCCCCCCCGCCATCTGTGTGTTCGACCCCGACTTCCACGAAGGTGTGGTGGGTATCGTGGCCTCGCGCATCAAGGACAAGCTGCACCGCCCCAGCTTTGTGTTTGCCGCCAGCAGCGCACCGGGCAAGGAACACGAACTCAAAGGCTCCGGGCGCTCCATCCCCGGCTTCCATCTGCGCGACGCACTGGACCTGGTTGCCAAACGCTACCCTGGCGTGCTGCTGCGTTTTGGCGGCCACGCCATGGCGGCGGGCTGCACCATTGCCGAAGAACACTTTGACGACTTCGAGCAAGGCCTGAACGAAGTCGCCCAGGAGTGGCTGGACGCCGCCACCCTGACCCGCCGCCTGGAAACCGACGGCCCGCTGGCGCCCGAGTACCGCCGCGTGGACCTGGTCGACACCCTGCACAAGGAAGTCTGGGGCCAGGGCTTCGCCGCCCCCACCTTCAGCGAAGAGGTGGAAGTGGTGTCGCAACGGCTGGTCGGTGAAAAACACCTGGCCCTCAAGCTCAAACACCAGGGCCAACCGGTCGACGGCATCTGGTTCGGCCACACCGACCCGCTGCCCGCCAGAGTGACGCTGGCCTTTCGGCTGGATGCGGATGAATGGAACGGGGTGCGGCGGGTGCGGTTTTTGGTCGAGGGTGCGGAGGTTTAAGCATTTTAGGGCTGTAACCCCCGTGGAATGTGCGTAGGCAGCTATGCATTTGATAGCAAATGCTTGGTAGCGAGAACCGACATTTGGGCGCGTAACCGGCTGGGCTATAGTTCGAATTCAATGAAACGCCGAAAGAGTGCAATCGGCGTTGACCCAAATTTGCCAGGATAGGCGACAGGTTTTAAAGGGACGGAAATGACATCAATTTTTAGTGAAAACGGCTACGAACCCCGGCGGCATGGGCCTTCCCGCTTGACGGATCATCGGCGTCAGCGGGCGAAATTCGGGTATATCTCGGCGGATATTCTGGGATTCCAGGATATCCGCCTATCTACATCACGTTGGGCATTCCCACTCGACAACGAGTTACGCCTCATCTAATCCAAGGGCTATATACAGCATGAGTTTTGCATTCACGATTCCAGAGCCGAGCGGAACACCATTAGCGGTAACGCTAGACATCGGACAGTGCATTTTTGTACTTGGTGCAAACGGAACAGGCAAGTCGAGCTTAATGCACAAGTTTTATAACGCACACCACGCCACCGCACAGCGAATATCTGCACATCGTCAGACTTGGTTTTCTTCTAGTTCAGTAACGTTATCGCCAGAGCAAAAGCGAAACACCGAAACAAACATTTCAAACAGCGATACAGGCGCTCAGTCTCGTTGGAAAGATGACTATGCTGCACAGCGAGCAAACATCGCAATTTACGACCTCATTGATGCCGAAAACGTCCGCGCACGAACAATCGCAGGAGCGGTAGATAACGGCAACATTGATCTGGCAAAAACCCTATCGAAGAAAGACGCTCCAATCAAAATCATCAATGAGCTTCTTCGCTTATCGAACATACCAATTGAGATTTCGGTAAAACAGAACGAACAAGTTCTTGCGAGCAAGTCGGGAAGCCCGCCTTATAGCGTTGCCGAACTTTCTGACGGTGAGCGTAATGCGCTGTTAATCGCCGCTAGCGTACTCACCGTCAAGCCGGGAACCTTGCTTCTTATTGACGAACCTGAGCGCCATCTACACAGATCAATTATCTCCCCTTTACTAACACTGCTGTTTGCTAAACGACCTGATTGCGCTTTCATTGTTTCTACACACGATGTAATGCTTCCTCTCGACAATCCAAGTGCGCGCACCATGCTAATTCGTGGATGCACTTACAACGGATCAACGGTTACCTCGTGGGATGCAGACTTGGTTCCGTCCGAGTCCAATATCGACGAGGAACTGAAGAAAGATATTCTCGGGTCACGCAGAACACTGATATTTATTGAAGGCGACGATCGAAGCCTTGATCAACCTCTGTATAGCCTTGTATTCCCGAATGTGACAGTTGTAGCGAAGTCGAGCTGTCGTGACGTGGAACACGCTGTTTTAGGCATTCGAAGCGCAACGGATCTTCATTGGCTTCGTGCCTTTGGGATTGTAGATAACGACCGACGGACAGCCGAGGACATTGTTCGTCTGAATGGCAAGGGCGTCTATGCGGTATCGGTTTACTCTGTTGAGTCGCTCTACTACCACCCGGAAATTCAGAGAAAAATTGCTGTTCGCCATGCGTCCGTAACCGGAGAAGACCCAAATGCTCTTGTAATCGCTGCCAAGAACGCAGCTCTTGCAGCGGTTGCTCCGCACGTGCAACGCCTTAGCGAGCGGGCGGTTGAGAAAACGCTAAGAGATGAACTTGACAAGCATTGGCCAAAGCAAGCAGAGATTTCAGCGGGCCGGCAGATCAACATCACAATTGATGTCGCTGCTACAGTAAATGAGGAAGTCACTGCGTTGAACCAAACCATCGCTGACGGAAATCTTGAAAAAATTATCTCCCGGTATCCTGTGCGCGAGACGCCATTGCTTACAGAAATAGTTCGCAAATTGGGTTTTCAAACCCGAGATCAGTACGAGAATGCAGTCAGAAAGTTACTGATGGATGACTCGGTTGCCCTTGAGTTTATTAAGTCACAGTTTGGAACACTTGTTGCGGACTTGGCTCTCACATGACATGCCCAACCCGGCGCTCAACCTCGCTCCCTTCGGTCGCTGGACGCTACGCGATAAAGCCGCGCAGCGCCGGTTAGCTCTACGTTAAATGGCAATCTTCAAATCCCTGCGCAATTTCGGTTTCGTGTCAGCACGGCCCTCGTGTGTTTCGGTCTGATTTTCTTGCCATGGTCGGCCTACTTCTTCGACCGTCCCAACTTTCTTGACGAAAAAGGGCTCGTCGCGGCCACCTTCAATTTCGTCGTCTACCATTTTTCTGCGGATGTCATTTTTTTTGGCTTTGTCGTGGCCTTCGGTTCGCTGCTCTGGTTTGCATACAAACGGCATTGGCGCGCAGTATTTCAATCTCTGCTAGAAATGGTGGTGTGTGTTGGTGCAGTCGTCGTTCTTCCTGCCTACTAAGCCATTTAGGCCAGCAAGCACCCAGGAAGTCTGGATTGACTGCAGCAAGGGGCTGGACGTGGCGCGAACCCATTTTGCAGGCCTGACTGATAGGCAAAACAGGCCGCAGCCCCCGCAACACATGCGCAAGCAGCTATTTATTTGATAGCAATCAGGAGCAACATGCCGTGGAATGGCCAGCATCTCAGGCATGGACTCCACCCGGGTTACAGGCTTGATGCGCGCAGGCTGCTGTAACGGCACCATGGGCATGCCGATCCTCTCTTCAGGCCGCTGCAATGTGGCTGAGCACGCTGTCCAGGCTGCCGTACAGCGCATTGCCGGGTAGCAGCCGACTGCCATGGCCGTCGGTGACTACCAGCGCTGGCACACCCTGCGCGCCAAAGGTGTGCATCAGGCCCTGTGCCTTCTGAATGCGCGCGGCGTTGGCCGCCAGTAGCTCGACATCGTTCTCGGCCAAGCGATCCGCAGCAACTGCCAGGCCCAGGTCACGCAGCAGCGTCTCCACCACCAGCACGTCGCAGGTATCCAGACCCTGCACGTAGCGCGCTTCCTGCAACGCCTTGAGTGCTTCCAGCTCGCGCTGCGGCGCGGTCAAGAACACGGCAGTCAATGCCAGTGTCGTGGCGGCCGAGTCAAAGCGGCTTCCGTGGCGGCCCAACACGTTGTGGCGGTAGTCCTCGGTGAAACACTGGCCGGTGAGCTTGGCAATGCGCACATCATTGGACCAGGCATAGTCTGCAAACGCGGCGTCCATGGTGCGCCCACCGCCTGCAAACAAGCCCGTGGGCGCCAGCTCCAGCTGGATGCCGGTTTGCTGCGCCAGTTGCTGGATCACGGGCGAGGCGCCGTAACACCAGCCGCACAGGGGATCGAACAGATAGGTAACGGTGGTGCGCATGGTGCTGTCTTCTTCCCGATTCATTCTTACCATTTCATCTCACCCGTATTGACCTTGGCCCCAATGTCCAGCGACATGGCGCCGTCGGTCACCTGCGGGTAAGACTGCTTCATGGCACCGATCAGCGCGGCACTGGTTTTGTTGGCGGCCAGATTCTTCTCGAAGGTCTGCAAATAATCCTTGGTAAAGCCGATGGCGCTGGCAGCGGCTTGGGTGCCCGCCTTCATGTGGCCGGGAATCACCAACTCGGGCTTGAGTGCCGCCATCTCATCCAGCTGCGCCACCCAGGCGGCACGCAGGGCCGGGGTTTGTGTGTCTGCCGTCCACACATGCATATTGCCAAACACGCCAATGTTGCCGACGATGGCCTTGATGGACGGAATCCACGCGTAGGGGCGGTGCGCCAGCACGCCCTGGGTGCCGCGGATCTCAATCGTCTGGCCTTCCAGTGTCAAGGTGTTGCCTTCCAGCGCGCGGGGCACCACGGGTGTGCGCGGCGCGTTGGCGCCCATCTTGGGGCCCCAGAACGCGACCTTGCCCGCCAGCTTGGGGGCCAGCTTGGCCAGCACAGCGGGCGTAGTCACCACGTCGGCGTGGGGAAAGATTTCTTTCAGGGTTTCCACGCCAAAGTAGTAGTCCGGGTCGGCCTGGCTGACGTAGATGGTGGTGAGCTGCTTGCCGCTGTCGAGCACGTTGGCGGCAATGCGCAGCGCGTCGGCGCGGGTGAAGCCGACGTCGATCACCATGGCTTCCTTTTCGCCGTAGACCAGGGTGGAGTTGACGTTGAAGCTGGCAGCCCCCGCGTTGTAGACCTTGACGGTCAGCGGCGGGGCCGCTTGGGCGGAGAAGGCGATGGCCAGTGAGGCGGCGATAACCGTAGTGCGGATCATGGAAAAAGCTCCTGTGTGGTTTGAAAGAACGCTTGGTAGCGCTGGGATGAACTGTAGTTTCAATATTCGCGCAGATAAACCGCATAATTCGGGCATTACTGTTTCACATAATGCGCAAATAATGGATAGATTGACCGCCATGCAGGTGTTTGTGGAAGTGGCCCACAGCGGCAGCTTCAGCGCCACGGCCGACAAGCTGGACATGTCGCGTGCCATGGTGACGCGCTACGTGGGCGAGCTGGAGCAGTGGCTGGGCGCGCGCCTGTTGCAGCGCACCACCCGCAGCGTAACGCTGACCGACGCCGGAGAAAACTGCCTGCGCCGCAGCCAGCAAATGCTGGCGCTGATGGACAACGTGGAAGAAGAAAGCAGCCAGCACGATGGCGCCTTGCGCGGGCAGTTGCGCATCACCTGCAGCATGTCCCTGGCCTATGCGCAAATGGCGGCGGCGGTGGTGGATTTCTTGAAACGGCACCCGCAGCTCAAGCTTGATCTGAACGCCAGCGAAGGTGCGCTCAATCTGGTGGAGGCACGCATTGACCTGGCGATTCGCATCAGCGCCGAGCCGGACCCGATGCTGATTGGCCGTGTGCTGGCACCGTGTACCTCGGTGCTCGTGGCGTCACCCGATTACTTGGGGGCACAGGGTGTTCCGCAGCTGCCGGCCGACCTGGCGGCGCACCGCTGCCTGAGTTATGCCAATTTTGGCAAAAGCGTGTGGAAGTTCCAGCGAGGGGCGGAGCGTGCGGAGGTGCATGTGGGCAGCCATTTCAGTGCCAACGAAGCCACCGCCCTGCTGCAGGCCGCTTTGGCTGGCGGTGGCGTGGCCCTGCAACCCACGTACCTGGCCAATCCGCACCTGCGTGATGGCAGCCTGCAAGCGGTCTTGCCGGACTGGAAGCTACCCGACATGGCCATTTATGCGCTGTACCCCTCGCGCAAGCATTTGTCACCCGCAGTGCGTGCACTTTTGGATTTTTTGGTGGAGCGGTTCGCCCAGATACCGTGGTTGTGACCCGCCTGGGTTTTGAAGTCCCAAATGATCCTACACTGGCATCATCGTGCACAAGGCACCGCCAGCCCCTCCCATTTTTCAAGCAAAAACAGGCCGCAGCCCCCGTAACATATGCGCAAGCAGCTACTAAATTTATAGCAACACACAGCACCCACTTTCCGTTAATCCCGATGACCCACCACCTCACCCTCCTCACCGGCGCCTCGCGCGGCATGGGTTTGGCCATGGCAGAACAGCTATTGGCCCCCGGCAGCACGCTGCTGTGCATTTCCCGCCACGCCAACCCGGCCCTGGCACAGCGGGCCACCCTATGCGGCGCCACGCTGGAGCAATGGACGCTGGACCTGACTGATAGCGTAGCGGCGGCGCAGCGCCTGCAGTTGTGGCTGCAAAACCAGGCGCCAGCGCAGTTCGCCAGCGCCACACTGATCAACAACGCCGGGCTCATTCCCCCCATTGCGCCGCTAAGCGACTCTGACCCGGCCGAACTGGCCCAAGCCTTGCGCGTCGGGCTGGAGACCCCCCTGCTGCTGTGCGGCGCCTTCCTGAACGCCACGCAGCACTGGCGCATTCCCCGCAAGGTGCTGAATATTTCCTCCGGTCTGGGGCGCCGGGCCATGGCGTCACAGTCCGCCTACTGCGCCGCCAAGGCGGGCATGGACCATTTCACCCGCTGCATGGCGCTGGACGAAGCGCAAAGTCCCCATGGGGCGCGGGTGTGCTCGCTGGCCCCCGGCGTGATTGACACGGACATGCAAGTACAGTTGCGCCAGGCGGATGCCGCCCGGTTCCCGGACCGCGAGAGTTTTGAAAATCTGCACTTGCGCGGCCAATTAACCAGCCCCGCAGAGGCGGCCCGCCGGGTGCTGGCTTATCTGGCGCGGCCCGATTTTGGTGAGCAACCGGTGGCCGATGTGCGCGGCTGACCCACGGCAAAAGCAAATGGAGACCCCACGCCATGGCCCTGAAAATTGATCCTGCCGTTGTTCAAATATTTGCCGAGAATGTGCGTGCCCAGATCCTGCCGCGCCCCAGCGGGCTCAAGCTCGACCCGGCGATCGTGCAAAAAATTGCCGAGCGCGTGCCGGTGTTTGGGGGCATGAGCCACGACTGCCTGCTGCAGACCTTGGGCAGCGCGGACCACCACCCCATCAAGGCCGACGAACCGGTGTTCAAAGAAGGCGATATGGGCAGTGCGTTTTACGTCGTCATTGCGGGCGAGGTGACGGTGCTCAAGCAACGCAATGGCGAGTACG
>MESI01000009.1:0-111412 GCA_001770935.1 Burkholderiales bacterium RIFCSPLOWO2_12_FULL_61_40
CCCCGGCACGGCCACGCCGCAGCCGGTGCTCAGCATTGCGGAAGCCGCAGGCGGCGTCTCGGCAGCAGAAAACCTGGACGGCGTACAGGTGGAGGTGGCCCTGCCGACAGGCAGCGCAGCCGGAGACACGGTCAAGATTGAAGTGACAGCACCGGACGGCAGCAAGCAAACGACCAATCACACCATCACGACGACGGAGATTGCGGCGGGCAAGGCAACGGTCACGGTACCGCCGCTGGCTGGAGACGGCGGCTACAGCATCAACGCAACGGTGGTCGACGTGGCGGGCAATATCAGCACACCGAGCGGCCCGGTGAACTTCACCATCGACACCGCCGCCCCGGCCGCTCCGGTGATCGGCGGCGCAGCCGACGACGTTGGCGAAGTCAAGGGTGCCCTCACCAACGGCGCCAAGACCGACGACCAGACCCCGACCCTGACCGGCACCGGTGAAGCCGGCGCGACCATCCAGGTCTACGACGGCACGACGCTCTTGGGCAGCACCACGGTCGCCGCCAACGGCACCTGGAGCTTCACCCCGGCCACCCCGCTGGGCGAAGGCGCACACAGCCTGACCACCACCGCCACCGACGCGGCGGGCAACACCGGCGCGGCCTCGGCGCCGCTCAACCTCACCGTTGACCTGACGGCGCCGGTCAAACCGACGCTCGACAGCGTCAGCGACAACATCGGCGTCGTGCAAGGCGCGCTCACCGACGGCGCCACCACCGACGACGCCACGCCGACCTTGAGTGGCACCGCCGAAGCCGGATCCACCGTCAAGGTCTACGACGGCACGACGCTGCTGGGCAGCACGCTGGCCGACGCCAGCGGCGCCTGGAGCTACACCCCGGCCACCCCGCTGCTGCTGGGCAACCACAGCCTGACGGCGGTCGCCGTCGATGCGGCGGGCAACCCCAGCGCCGCGACCAGCGCCTTCACCTTCACCCTGATCGGCGACGGCGCCCCGGCGGTTCCGGCCATCACCAACGTCATTGACGACATCGGCAGCGTCACCGGCAACGTCGCCAAGAGCACCGGCATCAGCAACGACGCCCAACCCGAAATCAAGGGCACCAGCGAAGCCGGTGCCACCATCCAGGTCTACGACTCCGGCGTGCTGCTGGGCAGCACGCTGGCCAACGCCAGCGGCCAATGGAGCTTCACCCCGGCGGCCAACCTGATCGATGGCACCCACAACCTCACCGCCACCGCCACCAACGCGGCCGGCAACGTCAGCCCTGAAACCGGCATCTACGACTTCCGGATTGACACCGCTGCGGCCTCGGCCCCGAGCGGCGTCACGCTGACCGACGACGTCGGCCTGGTCACCGGAGTGCTCACCGGCGGCGCCATCACCGACGACGCCACGCCGACCCTCTCCGGCACGGCCGAAGCCGGATCGACCGTCAAGGTCTATGACAACGCGACCCTGATTGGCAGCACGGTGGCTGATGCCGCCGGCGCCTGGAGCGTCACCCCGACCACGGCGCTCACCGACGGCGCGCACAACCTCAGCGCCACCCAGACCGACACGGCCGGCAACACCAGCGCGGCCAGCGCCGCCATCGCCTTCACGGTCGACACCAGCGCCGTCACCGCCCCGACCATCGGCGGCGTGACAGACAACATCGGTGCGATCCTGGGCGGCGTCGCCAAAGACGGCGTCACCGACGACACCCAGCCGACCATCAACGGCACCGCCCCGGCGGGCACCACGGTCAAGGTCTACGACAACGGCGTCCTGCTGGGCAGCACCACGGCCAGCGCCAGCGGCACCTGGAGCCTGACCCCGGCGGCCGGTTTGGCCGACGGCGTGCACAACCTCACCGCCACCGCCACCAACGCCGCCGGCACGGTCAGCGCCCCGACGGCCGCCTTCGGCATCACGGTCGACACCGCCGCCCCGAACGCCCCGGTGGTCACCGCCGCCAGCGACGACGTTGGCGCGGTGCAAGGCTCGCTGACCAACGGCGCCAAGACCGACGACCAGACCCCGACCCTGACCGGCACCGGTGAAGCCGGCGCGACCATCCAGGTCTACGACGGCACGACGCTCTTGGGCAGCACCACGGTCGCCGCCAACGGCACCTGGAGCTTCACCCCGGCCACCCCGCTGGGCGAAGGCGCACACAGCCTGACCACCACCGCCACCGACGCGGCGGGCAACACCGGCGCGGCCTCGGCGCCGCTCAACCTCACCGTTGACCTGACGGCTTCGGTTGATATAAGAACCATCGCTGGTGAAAGCCAGTCGCCGCTCGCCACCGATGCGGATGCTTATGCCGCCGTCAGCGCGGCTGACCTGGCCGCCGGATTCACCGTCAGTGGCGTAAGCACCGATGTTGAAGCCGGTCGCACCGTCACGGTCAATGTGCTGGACAGCGGTAACGCGGTGGTCGGCACGGTGACGGGCGTTGTTGCCGCCGATGGCTCCTGGAGCGCCTCGGTGTCGGCCAACGCGAGCTGGATTACAGCCAACACGGTTTACAGCTTCAAGGCCAGTGTTTCCGACCTGGCAGGGAATGCAGCGATCGATACCGACCGACTGGGCGTGGTGCCGGTGCTCGACCTGGATGCCAACAACTCCAACAACACGGTCACCCTCTCACGGCAGGCCATCACCGGTCTGTTTAATACCGGCGAGAGCAATGCACGGACGGCGCTGGGGTCTGGAACCGCTGACGGCCACTACACGGAACTGTCCGGGTCGTGGGGCAACCGCGTCGCCCAGGATCCCAATTGGGTGGCTGCTGATGTGGACTCGGCCTGGATCGGTACTGCCAGTGCCTCCGGCGCGGTCGGCACGGCGACGTTCAGAACGACATTTACCATGCAGGCGGGCGCCGACCCCAAGACGGCGGTAATCAACATGGATGTCGGGGCCGACAACTGGCTGCTTGATATCAAGGTCAATGGCGTTTCCACCGGGCTGCATGGCATCAATGCCAACGAGTTCACCCAATTGCGGCATTACGTTCTCGATGCTGGCAATGCCCAGTTCCAGAGCGGCGCCAATACCATCGAGTTTGTGGTCAAGAACGATGGCGGGCCGGCCGGACTCCGGGTCGACAACATCACCGGCAACGTGATCGTGGCGACGCCGGGAACCGACAGCGTCGACCACCAGGCCGATTACGCGGTGGCCTACTCCCAAGGGACGCCGGTTGCCATTTCCGATACCGACATCCGCATCACCGATGCCGACAGTACGCAACTGCAAGGCGCCACCATCACGCTGACCAACGCCTACGCCGGGGATGTCCTCTCGGTCGGCGGTTTGGCGGGGGGAATCACCGCCGTGGTGAGCGGCGGCGGCACCGTCGTCACCCTGTCCGGCGCGGCGTCGCTGGCCGACTATCAATCGGCCATCCACGCCGTCACTTTCAGCAATACCTCGACATCCCAATTCTTCTCCGCCGACCGCTACATCGATGTGGTGGTCAGTGACGGAAAACTCACCAGTAACATCGGTGAGACTACGGTGCATATGATTCCTGGCACGATTGTCGATTCACTGGACAGCGACAAGGATGGCGTCGCCAATCGCACCGATGTGGACGACGACAACGACGGCATCCTTGATATCAACGAGATCAACGCCGCTGCGCCTGCCGGCTGGATGACACTGGTCGGTGGCGTGACGACTACGGCCAATTCCATCAGCTACAGCGGCACCGGCGGCTGGGGGACGGCTGAGGCTACGGCACAACCCATGTCCGTCCTCGGCCTGAAGGACAACTACACGCTGAGCTGGACAGTCGACCGCAACAACGGCATCGCCATGGTCGGCCTGGGCAAGAGCGAAGGTAGCGCGAACTATACCGACATCGACTATGCCATCTACACGGCGGGCAACGGTTCCTTGCAGGTTTATGAAAACGGTACTTACCGGGGCAGCTTCGGCACCTACGCGCCGGGCGACACGTTCTCGGTGACGGCCAACAACGGCGTCATCAGCTACCAGCATAACGGGGTGACTTTCTACACCTCGACGGTGACCTATGCCGCCGGGACAACCGACTTCTATCTCGACTCCGCCTTCTATTCCAGCACAGTCAATATCCAGAATATCGCCATCAAGCCGACCACCCTGAGCGGTTTGACCGAAACCTGGGCGTTCGACCGCGACACCGACCGCGACGGCATCGTCGACCGGCTCGATGTCGATAGCGACAACGACGGCATTACCGACAACGTCGAAGCGCAAGCGACGGCAGGTTACGCTGCGCCTTCGTTGACCGTCAATGCCCAGGGACAGAACAACGCCTATTTGGGAGCGAACGGTCTGACGCCGCTGGATACCGACAAGGACGGCGTTGCCGACGTGCTCGATACCGATTCGGACAACGACTACCTCAAGGACGTGGCCGAACGCGGCGACGGGGCGCCGACCTCGGTGACTTCGACCGCCGATGCCGACCATGACGGCCTGCTCGACATCTTCGAGAAAGGCTCGACCAACGACGGCTACACCACTGCCGACCACAACCGCACGGCGGCGAGCATCGACCTCGCCAAGGATCCGGCGCTGGCGGCGGACGGCTCCAACGCCGTGCCGCTCGAACGCGATGTGAACTTCCGCGACCACGCCGATACCGACAGCGATGGCCTGCACAACCTCAACGACATCGACGACGACAATGATGGCATCGCCGATGTGCGGGAAGTTGGCGCAGCCACCTTGAACTGGAACCTCCAGGCTGGCGCCACGGCCAGCGGTTCGACCATCAGCAAGGACATCACTCCGGCCGGCTGGGGGAGCGGCCAGGTGAATTCGGAGAAATTCTCGGCTCTGGGCGTAAAGGACAACTTCACCCTGAGCTGGAAGGTAACCACCACCGTCGATCACAGCATGGTCGGCCTGGGCAAGGTGGAAAGCTCCGGCGACTTCACAGACATCGACTACGCGGTGTACATGGCCCTCGGTTCGCTGCAGGTTTATGAGAACGGCGCCTATCGCGGCACGTTTGGCAGCTATGTGGCGGGCGACGTGCTCTCGGTGACGGCGACCAACGGGGTCATCACCTACCAGAAGAACGGTGCCACCTTCTATACCTCCACCGTGGGCTACACGGCGGGGAGCACCGATTTCTACATGGATACGTCGTTTACCGGCTACGCCACCCAACTCACCGAGGTCAGCCTCAAGCTCAACAGTACCGGCAGCACGACCGACTACACGCGCTTTGACCGCGATACCGACAGCGACGGCATCGTCGACCGGCTCGATGTCGATAGCGACAACGACGGTATTACCGACAATATCGAGGCGCAGCGCACCGCCGATTTCACCCAGCGTTCGCTGGGCGATGCCGACAGCAACGGACTGGACGACGCCTACCAGGCGACGCGCCATGCCGGCATGCTCAAATCGATGGGCGCGGTGGCCGGGTATTCGTTCGACGTGGATACCGCCGGGCCGATTGATTCCGACTTCGCGGGCGGCAATGCGCTCAGCCTGAGCAGCTTTGCCACGGTGCAGGCCGGACAGGGCCGGGATGGCTCGAATGGCCTGGTGTTCACCCAGAACGCCACCGGCTCGACGCCGCAGGCGAGCGTGGGAACCATTTCCGGGGTGAGCGCCAGCACCGGCTTTACCTTTGACGCCTGGGCGCGCTGGGATGCCGTGGCGACCAGCGGTCAAGGTTACGAACGTATCTTCGACTTCGGTGGCGGTACTACAAACAACAATCTGATTCTGCACCGGGTTGGCATTACCAATAATCTTGCAATCACTGTATACAGTGGTTCGACAAACATCGGTCAAGTCATCACCTTGTCCAACTTCCTCTCCGGACAAGTGGGCACCAACGCCTGGCACCACTACGCGGTAACGCTTGATGGCCCGACCAAGGTGCTGTCGCTGTACATTGACGGCGTAGTGAGGGGGCAGACCACCCTGTCGTCCCTGCCGGATTTCTCGACCTGGACCAAAAACTACATCGGCACCTCGAACTGGGCGGTGGATCAGCAATTCCGTGGGGCGATGGACGGGGTCGGCGTGTTCAACACCGACCTCAGCGCCGATCAGGTGAAGGCGCTGTACCAGAACGGGCTGGCGGCAGTGGATACCGATGGCGACGGCAGAACCGACGTGCTCGATACCGATTCGGACAACGACGGCACGCTGGATGTGGCCGAGCGCGGCGACGGTGCGCCGACTTCGGCGACCTCGACTGCCGATGCCGACCATGACGGCCTGCTCGACATCTTCGAGAAGGGGACGGTCAGCGACGGCTACACCACCGCCGACAACAACCGCACGGCAACGAGCATTGACCTGGCCAAGGATGCGACGCTCAATGCCGACGGCTCCAACGCCGTGCCGCTCGAACGCGATGTCAATTTCCGCGACTACACCGATACCGACCGGGATGGCGTGAGCAACCTGAGCGACGTGGATGACGACAACGACGGCATCCTCGACGTGATGGAGATCAACGCAGCGGCACCAGCCGGTTGGACGGCAACAACCGGAGTCACCACCACCGCCAACTCGATCAGCTACACCGGCACCGGTGGCTGGGGAACGGCGCAGGCCACCGCCCAGCCGATGTCGGCGCTCGGCTTGAAGGATAACTTCGCCCTGGGCTGGACGGTGGACCGCGCCACCGGCTATGCCATGGTCGGTCTGGGCAAGGTCGAAAGCAATGCCAGTTATACCGATATCGACTACGCGATTTATATGAATAACGGCACCCTGGCGGTGTACGAGAACGGCACCCACCGCGGCAATTTCGGCACCTATGCGACGGGCGACATCTTCTCGGTGACGGCCAATAACGGCGTGGTGACCTACCAGCATAACGGTGTCACTTTCTATACCTCGACAGTGGCCTACACGGCGGGGAATACCGATTTCTACCTGGATTCGGCGTTCACCAACAGTTCGGTCAATATCCAGAACATCGGCATCACGCCGACCAGCCTGACTGGCCTGTACGATACCGCGCTGTTCGACCGCGATACCGACAGCGATGGCATTGTTGACCGGCTGGATGTGGATAGCGACAACGACGGTATTACCGACAATGTCGAGGCGCAGGCCACCAAGGGATTTGCCGCCCCCGTCGGCAGCGTCAATGCCCAGGGGTTGGATACCGCCTATGCCGGGACGAATGGTTTGAAGCCGGTCGACACCGACGGCGACGGCAAGGCCGATGTCATCGATACCAATTCGGACAACGACGGCACGCTCGATATCGCCGAGCGCGGCGACGGCGCACCGACCTCGGTGACGTCGACTACCGACACCGACCGCGATGGCTTGCTCGACATCTTCGAGAAGGGGACGGTCAGCGACGGTTATACCGCCGCCGACCACAACCGCACGGCAACGAGCATCGATCTGGCCAAGGATGCAACGCTGGCCGCCGACGGTTCCAACGCCGTGCCGCTCAGCGTGGATGCCGATTTCCGCGACCGGGTGGGGACGACGCTCACCACCTCGACTTCGGTGCTCGGCAATTCCGGCCTGCGCGGCGAGTATTACGGCTACAACGAAGGCAGCGTCATCCAGACGGCGGATACCTCGGTGGGCAACCTTGACAACCTGGCCGAGGTGTCGTCGGTCATCAACGCCCGCCAGGGCAGCACGGTCACCGGGACGGCGAATGCCGCCAGCAACAGCGCTGCCGATGCGACCTGGGTGTCGACCAACCTGGTCGGCAACTATGTGGGCGGCTCCTCGCTGGGTCAGAACCCGAACGTCATTCCGGGGTCGGCGATTCCGTCGGGCAACCTTTATACCTTCATCAATGCCGCCGACCGTGGCACGCTGAAGGCGACCAGTTCGTTCGGACCAACCTCCGACGGCATCGTCCGCTGGGTGGGTGCCGCGTACTTCGCGGCGGGGAATTACGATTTCCAGGCGCGTTCCGATGACGGCTTTACCCTCCGGATCGATGGCAAGGATGTGCTCACCCGCAACCTGGTTCAGGGCCCGACGACCAGCGCGGTGACCGGGGTTGCGCTCGGCGAGGGCTTGCATACGGTGGAAATCCTGTACTGGGATCAGGGCGGCGAGTCGGTCTTCCAGGCCTGGTACCGGCCGACCGGGTCGGCAACTTACCTGACGATGAGCACCGACAACCTGGCGCTCTACCAGCCGAGCGAGACGCCGACGCTGACCGAATTGCAGGACATCATCGAAAATCCGTCAGTCAATGGCCAGTACCTGCTGCGCACCGGGCAGGAGTTCACCGGAACTACCGACGCCGATAATGTCCGGGGCAGCGCCGGGCGGGACGTGCTGCACGGTGGTGGCGGCAACGACTATCTGGACGGCGGCGCGGGTGCCGACCGCCTCGACGGCGGCGCCGGGAACGATGTCCTCGTTGGCGGACTGGGGGCCGACACCTTCAGCTGGACTCTGGCTGACAAGGGCGCGGTCGGCACGCCCGCCAGCGACCGCATCACCGATTTCAATACGGCCAGTTATAACTCGGGGGGAGACCGCCTGGATTTGCACGATCTGCTGCAAGGCGAAAATCACACGACCGGCGTGGGCAATCTCGGCAACTATCTACACTTTGAGCATTCAGGCAGCGATACCGTGGTTCAGATCAGTAGCGGCGGCGGCTTCTCGTCGGGTTACAGCGCGACGAAGGTGGATCAGAGCATTGTCCTGGCAGGGGTCGATTTGACGAGTGGTGGCGCGCTTGCCGATGCGGCGATCATTCAGGATCTGCTCAACAAGGGGAAACTGGTGACCGATTGATCGCCCCGGCCAGGGGGAGCTTCATTTCCAGCGCGCTCTCTGGCCCGGTCGTCCGATCAAGAATCCACTGGCGCTTCAATCGCAGGTCCAGTGGCGCCGTCGAAGCCCAGCGCACGCAAGGCTTCGAACTCAGCATCGCTGGTCACGCCCTCGGCCAAAACTTGCAAACCGATGTTGTGGGCAATGCCAGTCAATCCCTTGAGGAAGGCGGCATTGCCAACATGGCTGTCGATGCCCCGGATGAAACTGGCATCGACCTTGAGATAGTCCAGTCCCAATTCATGCAGCAAGCCGATCTGGCTGAACTGGTGGCCAAAATGCTCCAACCCCACGCGGCAGCCCAGCCGTTTGAGTTTATGGCACAGCGGCTTGAACTGCTCCAGGTGGGCCAGCACACCGTTTTCTGTCATCTCCAGCCACAGTCGTTTGCTTGCCGGTGCGTGCTCAGCGAGTAGCGCCAGCAAACGCTCAACAAACCGGGAATCTTCCAGTGAACTGGCCGACAAATTGATGGCCAGGCCATTCAATGCAGGCTGGCGCGCGAGTTCCTGCAAGCCGAGCGAGACGGCCGCCAGATCCAACGCGGGGGTCAGGCGCAGCCGTTCGGCGAAGGGCCAAAAACGCCCGGCGGCCAGCCATTCACCGTTTTCGTCGGCCATCAGGCGCAATGGGCACTCGCGGTGCGACAGCCGCCCCGACAACTCCACCACCGGGAAGGAAATCAGACGCAGCCACCGTTTGTCCAGCGCGCGCTGGATCATGCTGGCCCATTGGCTTGCGCTACGCGGCATGTCGCCTAACCCGGTCATGGCAGCTTCGCGCACAGCATCGGTTCCGTCCAACTCGGCTTGCGCCAGCGCCGCATCCACGCTGGCAAGCAACTCAGCCAGCGACACACCCGAATGAAAGCGGCCATGCGCCATGGAGGCTGTGGGTACCCCTTCGAAGTAGGGCGCCAACGTCGGCACCAGAACGTGCATCAAGTCCTGGCAGCAACTCGCACCGTCTACTTGCGCCCCCAGCAACAACGCAAAGTCGCTGCCGTTGAGCCGCGCAACCGATCCAGCCCCCCAGCGCTGCGCGCACTGCTGCAGCGTGTCAGCGCCACGCTGCAGACACTGATCGGCATCAGCGCGGCCCCTGCGCCGGTTCAGACCGCTCAGGTCACACAAACGCACCAGCACCAATGTGCCACCGGCGGCGTCTTCAGCCACCAGCGTCTGACCCAGCTGGGCCATAAAGTAGCTGCGATTGGCCAGGCCGGTGAGAGCATCAAAGTTGGCCTCGCGACGCACAGCCTCCAGACGCACGGCTTCGTCGTCAAACATGGCTTTGAGCCGCGCCACCATGGTGTTCATGGCTATGGCCAGTTGTCGCAACTCAGGCACAGACGGAAGTTCTATTGCCACAAACCGTCTCTGCGTGATGGCTTGGGCTTGCTCGATCACGGCATTCAGCGGACCGCGCAAACGCCACAAAACCAGGGATCCCAGATAACCGCCGACCAAACCGGCAAGCGCCAATGCCAACACCATCTCGTACGCACTCTTCCACAGCGCACCGTAGGCAAACCGGCTGTGACTGACCAGGGTGACCGCGCCAAATTGCTTCCAGCCACTGCTGATCTGCGCCACGCCTGGAAGGGCGTGGACTGGCAATGCATCTACAAACCAGGCTGGCGCGTCCAGATCCCCAGCGGGGGCAATACGCTCAGCAATCAGCCCCCCCATGGGATCGGTGATTCGGATCAGTTCGTAATGCCCGCTGTCAAACAACGAGGCGACCACCAGATCTGCCATCACCGCGTCCGGGTTGCCTTGGCTCAACGACAAGGCCAAAGCCGTGGCGTTGTCGGTGTTCTTGATGGAAAGTTGAGACTCCAGATATGCGCGCGCACTGAACAAGGACGCCAGCAGACTGCCCCCCAAGGCGAGCAAGGTGCTGATAACGATAGCAAGCCAAAGCTGGCGATACAGGGACATTCTTCTCTCCTCAATTCTCAAAATCTATTGAAAGCCTTCGGCACGCACCCGCTTGAGCAAGTCTTCCCACCGGGACAGGCGTCCAGACCCGACTGCGGGTGCCAACTCTTTACCGGAAGTACCCGCAAAAATCCCCTGGCTGTTGAAGCTGAACACGGGGGACAAGTCCGGACGCCGCGAAGCCAAACGGACATCGCTGATCAAGTTGTCCAGCACCAAGGGTTCCTCATCGGGGCGCGCATAGTACGCCAGTACCATGTGCGCCTGGGTGGGGGCGCCTGCAGAAGAACCCGTGCGGGCATACACATAGGTCAGGCGCAGTTTTTCGGGGGTGACACCGACCATTTGCAAGGTGTAGTACTTGGCAATGACAAAGTCTTCACAGTCCCCGGTGCCACGTCCCAGGGTTTCCAGAGGTGTCGCCCAGTAGTCGCTCTGCCCCCATACCGCCGCATCGTCTCCGAAAACAATGGTGCGATTGAAAAATTCATTCACTTTCTTCAATCGCTCCAAATCACTGCCGACCGCCCCGGACACCACGAAGTCGCGCCACGCATTGAATCTGGACATGCCAACAGCGCCCCAACGGGGGGTGAACGATGCCAGCAGCTGGTCAAAATTGATGGCGGAATGAACACTCAAAACAACCCACATGGACAAGCACAAAAGCCTGACCGCAGATCGTCCAAAGTAGCGTCGGATTGCCTGCATGCAATGATCGCCTTAGAACGCAACTCCGTCGCAGGAAAAACGCGAACGCTTCAATTGAAATCCTTATATCCGGGAATTTGTCACACAAAACGCCATTGAACGAACTTCGGAAAAACTAGAATGCCCAAGTCAGAGCTCCTTAGCCGCAAGGATAGCCGCAACCGCGGTGACCGGAGCACATTTGGAATATCTAGTGTCAAAGGCACCTACAGAACATGTACAAACGCTCCTTATTCATTGTCACTGCAAGCGCCGTCCTGTTGACCGGCCCGGCTTGGGCGCAATCCGCCTCCGTGCTCAAAGAGGCGGTAGAACGGGCCATTCTCAAAAACCCCGAAGTCAAACTCAAGTACCAGAACCTGATGTCGGTGAGCAGCGAACAGGATGCGGCCAAAGGTGGCTGGCGCCCCAGAATTGATCTGGAGACAAGTGCCGGGCGCAGGAACTCGCTGAGCCCGGGTCTGACGCCTGGAGTTGACTACAGCCATTCGGACACGACCCTGCAACTGCGCCAAACCTTGTTTGACGGCTTTTCCACCAGCAACGAAGTACGCCGACTTGGCCATTCCCGTTGGGCCGCCTATTACGAGCTTCTGTCGGCCAGCGACCAGATCGCTTTGGAGACGGTTCGCGCCTATATTGACGTCTTGCGTTATCGGGAGCTGGTGACCTTGGCGCGCGACAACTATGCAACCCATGCCGACGTGCACAACCGACTGGAAAGCCGCACCAAAGCGGGCGTGGGCCGACGGGTCGACCTGGAACAAGCCGCTGGCCGCATGGCGCTGGCGGAATCCAACTGGTTGACGGAATCCAGTAATTTGCACGATGTCACGGCGCGCTACCAGCGCCTGGTCGGCGAAGCCCCGGCGGCTGTGCTGGCCCCCCCGCCGGCCATGGTCAAATTTTTGCCTCCGCGTGAAAACTACATCGGCGACACGGTTCGCCGCAATCCGGATTTTCTTGGGGCCGTATCAACCATCCGCGCCTACCGCGCCGATGCCAACCTGCGCAAATCCCCCAACTACCCGACGCTGGAATTGAGAGCCAGCCAGAGCCTGGAGAAAAACCGCAGCGGCCTCACCGGCGACTACCGCGACAGTACGCTGGGACTCGTGCTGAATTACAACCTGTACCGGGGAGGCAGCGACAGTGCACGCATTCAACAATATGCCGCCAAGCTCAGCTCGGCCTTCGACCTGCGCGACAAAGCCTGCCGCGACGTGCGCCAAACGGCTTTGATCGCCCTCAACGACGTCGGCAAGCTGGAATCACAAATCAGTTTGCTGTCCCAGCACGAGCTGTCCACATCCAAAGCCCGTGAGGCGTATCGGCAGCAGTTTGATATTGGCCAGCGCACCTTGCTCGATCTTTTGGACACCGAAAATGAGCTGTACCAGGCCCGCCGGAACCTGGTCAACACCGAACAAGACCACCAACTGGCCCAAGTACGGGTCCTGGCCGTCAATGGATCGCTGTTGGGTGCCTTGCAATTGCGCCCCCTGCACCAGGAGGCGCCCCCTGCACAGGACGGTGCAGAAGAAGGTGACGATGCCTTGCTGTGCAGCACCGAACTCCCTGCACAACGGGCACTGGACAAAGATGACTTGACGCCTCCTCCAGCCGTGTCCCAGGCACCAGCGCCCGCTCCGGTTGTTGCTACGTCGGCTGCCCGCCCGGCACCGACCCATGCCATTTGCGAGGGCGTTGCGCCTTCCGTCGAAAAATGGATTTCCGCATGGAACAAGAAAGACCTCAATGGCTACTTTGCGTCCTACAGCGATGCCTTTGTTCCAGCCCTGGGCCTCAAACGCTCCGAGTGGGAAGCCCTGCGCAAAAAACGGGTGGGTAACCAAGGAGGGTTTTCCACCGTCTTGAAAAACATCAAGCCCAGCCGTTGCGACGCCAAAACCTCCGAAGTCACATTCACCCAGGAATACGCCTCCGACAATTACCGCGACATTGTGGAGAAAACACTGGCCATGGAATATGTCAACGGGCAGTGGAAAATCATCCGTGAAACGGTGACCAAAGGCCGCACCTTCTAAGTTGCGAATGGCCCATAAAAAAAGCGACCTGCATTGCGGTCGCTTTTTTTTGGTCTAGAAATTCCGGTTAGTTAGGCCCTAAAACGGGATATCGTCGTCCATATCGTCAAAACCGCTGGCGGGGCGGGGGGGCGGTGCCTGGCGCGGGGCGGGAGCCGGGGCAGCGGCGCGCGGCGCAGGTGCGGGGGCCATGCGCCGGGGTGGCGGTGGAGCGCCGCCTTCTTCCCCGTCACTGGGGCCGCCCATGCCTTCGCGGCCGCCCAGCAGTTGCAACTCGGTGGCGATGATATCGACCGTGTTTTTCTCGATGCCCGACTGGTCGGTGTATTTGCCGTATTTGAGGCGGCCTTCGACGTAAATGGGGCGCCCTTTGCGCACGTACTCGCCAGCGATTTCGGCCAGACGGTCGTAGAAGGTGACGCGGTGCCACTGGGTGTCTTCAATGCTTTCGCCAGTGTTTTTGTCCTTGCGGCGGCTGCTGGTAGCCACACTGACGTTGGCCACCGCCTGGCCCGAGGGCAGGTAGCGGATTTCGGGGTCGCGGCCGCAGTTGCCGACCAGGATGACTTTGTTCACGGATGCCATGGTTTTCTCCAGATTAGTAGGGGCATTATCTCGCCTTTGGCACCGCCTCTGCGCCATGCCCGCCGGGTGCCGACGGCGCACGCATGGGCCAGGCCACGACCAGCCAGGCCAGTATGCCCACCGCACAGGCGGTAAACAGTCCCTGCGGCCCCATGTGTTTCACCAACCAGCCGCCCAGAACACCGCCGGTGAAGAAGCCCAAAGACTGCAAGGAGTTGTACACCCCCAGGGCTGCACCACGGGACTGCACGGGTGCCACACGCGAGGCCATGCTGGGCTGGCTGGCCTCCAGCACGTTGAAGCCGCAAAAAAACACGAATAGGACCAAGGCCAGGCCTGTCACGGTGGGCGTGCCGCTCGCCATCCACAACAGGCCCAGTTGCACCAAGCCGATCAATCCGACCGCCCCCAGGAACACCGCGCGCAGATAACCCCGTTTTTCCAGGGGAAACAGCGTAGCCCCCATGACAACAAAGGACGCCAGCACCGCGGGCAGGTAGATCCACCAGTGCTGCTCTTTGGGCAGACCCGCCTGCACCAACATGGCGGGCAAGGCCACCCACATGGACAGCTGCACCGCGTGCAGCACAAACACGCCAAAGTTCAGCCGCAACAAGGCCGGGTGGCGCAGCACATCGCGCAAACGGCCACGGGCCTGAACCACATGCACCAAGGGCTCCGAAGGCACCCACCAGACCACGACGGCGATACCAAGCAGCGCCAAAGTGGCAGTCACGGCAAACAAGCCGCCCAGGCCCACCACTGCGTTCAGCAAGGGTGACAAGACCAGCGACACGGCAAACATCAGGCCGATGCTGGCCCCCACCATCGCCATGGCCTTGGTGCGCACCACGTCACGCGTCTGGTCCGCCAACAAAGCGGTCACCGCCGCTGAGATGGCGCCCGCGCCCTGCAAGGCGCGCCCTGCCACCAGCCACGCCAACGTGGGCGCCCAGGCGGCCATGGCGCTGCCCATCGCAAAAATGGCCAGGCCCACCACCATCACGCGCTTGCGGCCAAAGCGGTCCGACGCCATGCCGAACGGAATTTGCAAAACCCCTTGGGTCAGACCATAAATTCCCATCGCCCACCCAATGAGCGCGGGATCGTCCCCGCCCGGGTATTTACGCGCTTCCAGGGCGAACACGGGCACCACCAAAAACAAGCCCAGCATGCGCAGGGCAAAGATCAAGGCCAAAGACGCGCTGGAGCGCCGCTCCAGCGCGGTCATGGTGGTCGATGGCAAGGAGGCAGAGCCGGAGGATGTGTTGGAAGGGCTCGTCATAGGCGCAGCAGAACCCGCAGCGTAAGAAGTAGATTGATCCAAGTGGGCACTCGTTTAATCAGAAATCCGCCTCCCACATGAAGGCGAAAAAACGCCCATTGTCCCTGATCCGCCGTCTTTCACTATCATGGTGGGTTTCTCTTCACCGGCGACCACCTTGAATTCCTCCCCTGACGGCACCTACCTGGCCAAAGCCCTGCAACAGCAACATATCAGCGTCCGGGGGGCCCGCACGCACAACCTGAAGAACATCGACCTCGATATCCCGCGCAACCAGTTGGTCGTCATCACGGGCCTGAGCGGCTCCGGCAAGTCGAGCCTGGCCTTTGACACCCTGTACGCCGAAGGCCAGCGGCGCTATGTGGAAAGCCTCTCCACCTACGCGCGCCAGTTTTTGCAACTGATGGACAAGCCCGATGTGGACATGATCGAGGGCCTGTCGCCCGCCATCTCCATCGAGCAAAAGGCCACCAGCCATAACCCGCGCTCCACGGTGGGCACGGTCACCGAGATCCACGACTACCTGCGCCTGCTGTTCGCCCGCGCCGGCACGCCCTACTGCCCCGACCACCACCTGCCCCTGCAGGCCCAGACCGTGAGCCAGATGGTGGACGCCGTGCTGGCGCTGCCGCCGGACACGCGTTTGATGATTTTGGCGCCGGTGGCCCGCGAGAAAAAAGGCGAGTTCCTGGAGGTGTTTGCCGACATGCAGGCCCAGGGTTACGTGCGCTTTCGGGTGGATGGCCAGCTCTGCGAGTTTGATGCCCTGCCCGCGCTCAAGAAAACCGAGAAACACGACATCGACGTGGTGATCGACCGTGTCAAGGTCCGCCCGGACATGAAGCAGCGCCTGGCCGAGAGTTTTGAAGCCGCCCTGCGGCTGGCCAACGGGCGCGCCATTTGCTATGAAATGGATAGCTACTCACGCAATGAGGACGGGGGCCAGGACCCTAAAGAGCACTTGTTCAACGCCAAATTTGCGTGCCCGGTGTGCAACTACTCGATCCAGGAGCTGGAGCCCCGGCTGTTCTCCTTCAACTCGCCGGTGGGCGCCTGCCCGACCTGCGACGGCCTGGGCCTGCAGGAGTTTTTTGACCCCAGCCGGGTGGTGGCCTTCCCCACCTTGAGCCTGGCCAGCGGCGCCATCAAGGGCTGGGACCGGCGCAATGGCTACTATTTTTCCCTGCTGGAAAGCCTGGCGCAGCACTACAAGTTTGACCTGGAGCAGGCCTTCGAGTCCCTGCCAACAACCATCCAGCACGCGATTTTGCAAGGCTCGGGCGAGGAAGAGATCAAGTTCAGCTACACCCTGGAGTCTGGCGCCTCGCAGGGCAAAAAGATCAGCAAAAAGCACCCCTTCGAGGGCATCATCCCCAATATGCAGCGGCGCTACCGCGAAACCGAATCGGCCGTGGTCCGCGAAGACCTGGCCCGCCTGCGCAGCACCCAGCCCTGCACCGACTGCGCCGGCTCGCGCCTGCGCCGCGAAGCCCGCCACGTCAAGATCGGCGAAGGAGCGCAGGCCCGGGCCATTTTTGAGGTCAGTCACGCCACGCTACGCGACAGCTACGCCTATTTCAACCAGCTGACCATGGCCGGGGCCAAGGGCGAGATTGCGGCCAAGGTCATCCGCGAGATTGGCCTGCGCCTCAAGTTCCTCAACGACGTGGGACTCAACTACCTCAGCCTGGACCGCAGCGCCGAGACCCTGAGCGGCGGTGAGTCGCAGCGCATCCGCCTGGCCAGCCAGATCGGCTCGGGCCTGACCGGCGTGATGTACGTGCTGGACGAGCCCAGCATCGGCCTGCACCAGCGCGACAACGACCGGCTGATTGGCACCCTGCAGCACCTGCGCGACATTGGCAACAGCGTGCTGGTGGTGGAGCACGACGAAGACATGATGCGCGCCGCCGACCATGTGATCGACATGGGCCTGGGCGCGGGTGTGCACGGCGGGCGCGTGATTGCGCAAGGCACCTTTGCGCAGGTGCGCGACAACCCCGAATCGCTCACCGGCCAGTACCTGGCGCAAACCCTCCAAATTGCCGTGCCCAAGCGCCGCACCCCCTGGCTGCCCACCGTGGCGCCGGTGGCTGCCGAGAAAAAACCCGCCTCCAAGACGCCGCCCAGCAAAGCTGCCCAGGCCTGGGCCGAGCGCCACGCCATCCACCTGGCCACGCAAGGCGACCTGCAGGCCATCCGGGTACGCAAGGCCAGCGGCCACAACCTCAAGGGCGTGGACGTGGAGTTTCCCGTGGGCCTGTTCACCTGCGTGACCGGGGTGTCGGGTTCGGGCAAATCCACCCTGGTGAACGACACCCTGTACGCGGCCGTGGCGCGCCAGCTCTACCGCGCCCACGAAGAGCCGGCGGCGCACACGGCGATTGAAGGCATGGAGCATTTCGACAAGGTTATCAACGTGGACCAATCGCCCATTGGCCGCACCCCGCGCTCCAACCCCGCCACCTACACCGGCCTGTTCACCCCCATCCGCGAGCTGATGGCCGAGGTGCCCACGGCGCGCGAACGCGGCTACGGCCCGGGGCGTTTCAGCTTCAATGTGGCCGGTGGCCGCTGCGAAGCCTGCCAGGGCGACGGCATGGTCAAGGTGGAGATGCATTTCCTGCCCGATGTCTACGTGCCCTGCGACGTATGTGTCGGCCAGCGCTACAACCGAGAAACGCTGGAAGTGCTCTACAAGGGCAAGAACATCGCGCAGATTCTGGAACTCACCGTCGAGGCCGCGTTTGACTTCCTGAAAGCAGTGCCCACCATCGCCCGCAAGCTGCAGACCCTGCTGGACGTGGGCCTGTCCTACATCCGCCTGGGGCAGGCCGCCACCACGCTGTCGGGCGGCGAAGCCCAGCGCGTGAAGCTGGCGCTGGAACTGAGCAAACGCGACACCGGCCGCACACTCTACATCCTGGACGAACCCACCACCGGCCTGCACTTTGCCGATATCGACCTGCTGCTCAAGGTTTTGCACCAGTTGCGCGACGCGGGCAACACCATCGTGGTGATCGAGCACAACCTGGACGTGATCAAAACCGCCGACTGGCTGATCGACATGGGCCCCGAGGGCGGTGCCGGTGGCGGCACCGTGGTGGGCGTGGGCACACCGGAAGACCTTGCGGCCAACCCGGAGAGCCACACCGGCAAGTACCTGGCGCGGCTTTTATAGATTGCAAATCTTCCATGGCGTGGAGGATTTGCAGCAATGTATCCGCACCAAGTGGTGCAAAACCACGTTGACGCACGCTGGAGCTGATGCGCGAATTGCTGGCGCTACGGCGGGAACTGCTTCAATAGCGGTCCACACGGCCAGCCCCATCCGTCGCGGTTTTTCTAAGCCAAACAGGGCCGCAATGCCCGTGGAATGTGCGCAAGCAGCTACCAATTCAATAGCAAAAGTGCAGTAACCGCATCTACCCTCAGGCATTCATCTTGCGGTACAGCGTCTGGCGGCTGATGCCCAGGGTACGGGCGGCCAGGGAGATGTTGCCGCGGCTGCTCTCCAGCGCCTGGCGGATCGCCGCCTGCGACATTTCCTGCAGGTTTTGCGGCTCACGGGGCACAGCGGGTGCGGGCATGGGCCGGGCCGTGGCCTGCAATTCCTCCGCCAGGTCGTCCGGCAGGTGCGGCCAATCGATGCAATCCTCGTCCGGTCCCAGCATGGCGCAGGCGGTGCGCAGCACGCTGGCGTACTGGCGCAGGTTGCCGGGCCAGGGGTGCTGGCCCAGCCGGTCCAGCAACTCAGGTGCCAGGTGCACATCCCGCTCGGGGTTCAGACTGGCCAGCAAGCTGTCGGTCAGCGCGGAGAAGTCGGTGCGCTCACGCAAGGCGGGCAGCAAGACCGTCAGGCCATTGATGCGGTAGTACAGGTCGCTGCGGAAACGCCCTTGCTCGGCTTCTTCGCGCAGCTTGCAGTGGGTGGCGCACACCAGCGCAAAGTCCACCGCCACCGGCTTGCCCGCCCCCACCGGGGTGACGCTGCGCTCTTGCAGCACACGCAAGAGCCGGGTTTGCATGGGCAGCGGCATGTCGCCGATTTCGTCCAGAAACAGCGTGCCGCCGTGCGCCTCGCGCAGCCGCCCCAGGCTGCCTTCCTTGCGTGCACCGGTGAAGGCGCCGGGGGCGTAGCCAAAGAGTTCGGACTCGATCAGGTTCTCGGGCAGGGCCGCGCAGTTGATGGCCACAAACGGTCCGCCGCGCCGTGGCCCGCTGTCGTGGAAGGCGCGGGCGAACAGCTCTTTGCCCACGCCCGACTCGCCTTGCAGCAGCAGCGGGATGGGTTTGTCCACCACGCGGCGGGCCTTGTCGGCGGCGCTGCGCCAGCGCACATCCCCGGTGTCCAATTGGGCCAGGGCATCGGAGGTGGCGCGCGGTGTGGCTCCAACGCCCCCTGCGCCCAGGGCGGGCCGGGTCACGGCAGTCACTGCAGCCGGGTCGACGTGGACCTGCACAAAAAGCACCGTGCCGTCATGCAGATGCACCTGGGTGCTTTGGTGCGGACGGCGCATGTGGCGGCTCAGCAGCGCGTCCAGGCGCAGGTCCAGGGTGCGCTCCAGCAGCGTGGCACCCAGGTCTGCCGCGCCCAGGCGCAGCAAGGCCAGGCCACTGCGGTTGGCACCCACAATCCAACCGTCTGCTGACACGGCCACGATGCCTTCGGCCACCGAACCAATGCCCTCGGGATGGGCGTGCAAATGCAGCCGGATGTTGCGCCTGCAGCTCGCAATCACCAGCCGGTTTTCGATCATGCGGGCGGCGGTGTTGACCAGCCCCAGGGTGTGGGGGTGGCCGCTGCGCTGGTCGCCCGAAATGTCCAGAATGCCCAACAGGCTGCCGGTGGCCGACAGGATGGGGGCAGCGGCGCAGGTGAGGAAACTGTTGCGCTCCAGAAAATGCTCGGCACCGTGGATTTCCACCCCGCTGGCTTCGGCCAGTGCCGTGCCGATGGCATTGGTGCCCCGGTGTTCTTCGTGCCAGGAGGCCCCGCAGGCCAGCGCCACCCGCTCGGCCCGTCCCAGAAAATAGGCATCGCCCAGGGTATGCATCAGCGTGCCCCGGTTGTCCGCCAGCACCACCACACTTTGGCTGTGCCGTACTTGCTCAAACAGGTAGTCCATCACCGGGCGGGAGTGGGCCAGCAGCTCGTGGTTGCCCGCCAGGGTCTGGCGCAAATGGCCGCCACTGGCGTTCTCGGTGGGCACCAGCCGCCCCGTGGGCAGCAGCCCGGCCTCCAGGCTGCGCCGCCAGGAACGGGCCAGGCGCTCGTCAATAGCCCCCGTCGGACAGTTGCCATGTTCGAGTAGATGCAAACGCGCCTGGCGCAGCGCCAGGGTGGGCGAAATGGTACGCAATGTTGTCTCCTGCGCGGGGAAATTTGGGCCGGTTGGGGTCTGCGCCCCGTTTTTTGGACAGTATAGAAACACATGGCAAACGGGCGCAATAGCCTTGCAGGCCTCACACGCCCAACTGTACCGTTTTGTGACACTTGTTGCATTCTGGAGCGTTGCGCCGCAGGCCCCGGTCGCCCCAGGCGGCTTCTTCCGATAAAAAAACCCAATGAAATCAAGGGTGCAGACCACCATGCGCACTTGGCACGGGTCTTGATAAGCAGGAATGCCCGCAAGGGACAACTTTTGACCCACACCCCATAACGAGGACACACGATGACATACGCAGCTCCCGGCTCCGCCGCCGCCAAAGCCAATATCAAATCCCAATACGACAACTTCATCGGAGGCAAGTGGATGGCCCCCGTGGAAGGACGCTATTTCGACAACGTCAGCCCGGTTTCCGGCCAGACTTTGTGCAAGGTGGCGCGCTCTTCGGCGCCGGATATCGAAGCCGCCCTCGACGCGGCCCATGCAGCCCGCGACAGCTGGGGCCGGACATCGGCCGCAGAGCGGGCCAGAATTCTCAACAAGATTGCCGATCGCGTTGAGCAAAACCTGGACGCCCTGGCGCTGATCGAAACCCTGGACAACGGCAAACCCATCCGCGAAACCACGCATGCCGATTTGCCCCTGGTGGTGGACCACTACCGCTATTTCGCAGGCGCCATCCGCGCGCAGGAAGGGCGCCTGTCGGAGATTGAGCACAACCTGATTGCCTACCATTTCCATGAACCCATCGGCGTTGTTGGGCAGATCATCCCCTGGAACTTTCCTTTGCTGATGTCGGCCTGGAAGCTGGCACCCGCGCTGGCCGCCGGTTGCTGCGTGGTGCTCAAGCCCGCGGAACAAACGCCTCTGAGCATCCTCGCGTTCATGGAGTTGATCGCCGATCTGCTGCCACCCGGGGTCATCAATGTGGTCAACGGCTTTGGCCGTGAAGCGGGCATGCCGCTGGCGCAGAGCAAACGCATCGCCAAACTGGGCTTTACCGGTTCCACCGCCACCGGCCGCCTGATCGCGCAGGCCGCCGCAGGCAACCTGATCCCCGCCACGCTGGAGCTGGGTGGCAAGTCACCCAACATCTTCTTTGCCGATGTGATGGACGCCGATGACGCATTCTTTGACAAGGCGCTCGAAGGTTTCACCATGTTCGCGCTCAACCAGGGCGAGGTCTGCACCTGCCCCAGCCGTGCGCTGGTCGATGCCAAGATCTACGACAAATTCATGGAGCGCGCCATTGCACGCACCCAGAAGGTCAAACAGGGCAGCCCTCTGGAGGCTTCGACCATGATCGGTGCGCAGGTCTCCAGCGCGCAGATGGACAAAATTCTGTCGTACATCGACATTGGCAAACAAGAAGGCGCCAAGGTGCTGTCCGGCGGAACGCGCGCGCGCCTCGGTGAAGGCCTCAACGACGGCTACTACGTCACCCCCACGATTCTGGAGGGCAACAACTCCATGCGGGTGTTCCAGGAAGAGATTTTTGGCCCGGTGGTGTCGGTCACGCCATTCAAAACGGCAGAAGAAGCCCTCAAGATCGCCAACGACACCTCCTATGGGCTGGGCGCCGGTGTGTGGACACGCAACATCAACCACGCCTACCAACTGGGGCGCGGCCTGCAGGCGGGCCGGGTCTGGACCAATTGCTACAACCTCTATCCGGCACACGCCGCATTTGGAGGCTTCAAACAGTCCGGTGTCGGCCGCGAGAACCATCTGATGATGCTGAACCACTACCAGCAAACCAAGAACCTGCTGGTGAGCTACTCCGAGGACGCCCTGGGCTTCTTCTAAGCATGGCTGGGGTCCCTGCCATCTAGCGCGACACCTGGCCGCCATCGATACCCGTGGCGGCCAGGTGCCCTTGGAACAACGTGACACTGCAAAACTCAGAATGAACAATGTGCCCGGCTCTCCCTCCAGCGATATTGCATTCACCGCGTCGGTCAAAGCGACGCAGGAGCGCCGAGGCTCCCGGTCCGAGTTTGCCGACCAAGAGGCACAGGGCGGCTGGGCGACGAGCATCACGCCCAGTCTCGCGGGGTTCATTGCGCACACCAGAACCTGCTACCTGGCAACGGCCACGGCGAGCGGCCAGCCTTATGTGCAGCACCGGGGGGGACCACCGGGTTTCTTGCGCGTGCTGGACGCACACACGCTGGGTTTTGCCGACTTCACGGGCAACCGGCAATACCTCACCACCGGCAACCTGGCAGAAAACCCGCGCGCCTTTTTATTCCTGATCGACTACGCCCGCCGCCGCCGCGTGAAGCTGTGGGGCAGCGCCCGGGTCGTGGAGGACGACCCGGATCTCCAACGGCGGCTGCTGGTGGACAGCTACCCGGCCGAAGCCGAACAGGCCATCGTGTTCACGCTCGAAGCCTGGGACATGAACTGCCCCCGGCACATCCCCATCATGGCCACCCAGGAGGAGGTGTCGGCCATGCGCCACCCCCTGGAGCTGCGCATCAACGAACTGGAGCACGAAAACGCCGTGCTCAAGGCCCAACTCAGCGGACTGCACCGGTAAAGCCCGGAACTGCACCCGGCACTGATTTTTCACGCTCACCCCACTGCCGTACACCGCGCAGTGCCAACAACTATAGAAATAAGAGGAGACATCTCATGCACGCCATCGCGCGAAAACCTGTCGTCATCGGCATTTCCGGAAGCACCCGCAGCATTTCCGGCAAGCCGCGACAGGGCACCATCATTGACATCGTCAAACGCTCGCACAGCGAGGCCGAGTTGCGCCAGGCCTTCTCCGAAGACGACACGCCTGACGCGGAAAAACATGTCAAACAGCTCGGCATCCGGCATGGCGATGGCTTCAATCTCTACAAGAACGAACGCAAAAAAACCAAACGCGACACGACCTTCAGCAACACCGAAGTGGCCTTGGCCGCAGCACTGTACGGGGCCAAGGAAGCGGGTGCGGAGGTGTTGCATGTGCAACTCAACCGCTACTTCCTGCCCACGCCCCGCCCGGCTAAGCTCAAGGAATTGAAGGATTTGCTGTTGCGCGCGGACGGCCTGGTGCTGGCGACACCGGTCTATTTCGGAGACCGCAGCCTGCTCATTGGCAATCTCATCGACCTGATCCGCGGCGATGCCGAGCTGAAAGCGGCCCTGGCGGGCAAGATCATGGGCGGCATTGCCGTGGCCGCCAAGCGCAACGGCGGCCAAGAGACCTCGCTGATTTACCAGCTCATGGACATGCTCGACATTGGATTTCTGGGCGTCGGCAATGACTGGCGCACCACCGCCCAATACGGTGGCACCTGCCACGCCGGCGATGTGGGCATGATGGCCAGCGACAGCGTAGGCATTGATACCGCCGCAGGCGTGGGGCGCAGGGTCGGAACCGTCGCGCTGATGAACCGCATGGGGGAGGACCACCAGCTGCAGGGCAAGCATCGCCTGGTTTTCCTGGTGGCCCAGGACAAGGACGAAGTGGCGCTGCGGTATGCACAGGCCTTGTCGCAACAGGCGTCGCACGCCGAAGTCACCCTCATTGATGTGACCAAGCTGAAAATCCATTCCTGCCAGGCTTGCGACATCTGCCCCGCGACCGTGGGCGTGGACAAGGATTCACGCTGCATCATCACCAAGCGCGATGACGACATGCAAAGCGTCTACGACACGCTCCGGGATGCCGACGTGATCGTTCCGGTGACCTTCAACCCGGTGGACCGCGAGGGACTGGAGAGCCCCTACCAGTCCTTGATGGAGCGCCTGCGTTTCATGCGGCGCTCGAACTACATGCTGAGTGACCGCCTGATTGCGCCGCTGGTGCTGGAAGAGATCGGCGCAGGCCAGAACCTGCACATCCGCATGATCACCTCGCTGATTCGCCAGCATTCCATCGTGACCAAGCCGATACTGGCCTACTTCCGCCATGGCGTGGCGCTGAACGACACCGAGGTGGTGCAGCAATTTGCCGCGCTCAACCAGACGGCACGCAACATCACCCGCGGACGTTTGCTGCTGTACGCAAACACCGCCGAGTCCATTGAGTACAAGACTGTGGGCTACTTTTCAGACCAGTTCGAGGACGCACAGGAGAAAGCCAGGATCAGTGCGCAGATCCACCAGGACCGCGTGCACCGCTACCGCACGGAAGTCCATGCCCGGCTGGCCCCGGCAAAAGCGCCAGCGCTGTGATGCCCGGTCTTTCTCCCCATCCAACCACCTGGACCCGAACCCCATGAATGAAAACATTTACGCCATCCTGGCGCGCGGTTTTCCGCAAAATCCGGACGCCCCTTTCCTGATCCTGCCCGATGGCAAACGGTATTCCTACCAGGAGATGGAACAGGAAACCGCTCGCTACGCCCATGTGCTGATCACCAGCGGCCTGACGCAAGGCGACCGCGTGGCCGTGCAGGTGGACAAGTCCGCGGCGGCAATTTTTCTCTACCTGGGGTGTGTGCGCGCGGGCTTGGCCTACGTCCCCATCAACCCGGAATGCCAGAGCGAGGACGTGGACTACTTTCTCAACGACGCCGATGCCGCCGTGCTGGTCTGCCGGCCGGACTTCCTGGAGAAGGCCCGGCAACTCGCCTGGCATAGCGCTGCCAGCACCGTCTTCACCCTGGGGATGGACGGCGAGGGCTCACTGGCCGAGGCGGCACGCGCACAACCCACCACGTTCACCACGGCGCGCTGCGCGGCGGATGCGCTGGCGGCCATCATGTACACATCGGGCACCACCGGCCGCCCCAAGGGGGCCATGCTGACCCACCGCAACCTGTCGTCCAACGCCCTGGTCCTGCATGCCTACTGGGGCTTCGTTGTGGGCGATGTGATTCTGCACATGCTGCCGATTTACCACACCCATGGCCTGTTTGTGGCCACCCACTGCGCCATGCTCAATGGCAGCCCCTTGCTGTTGGAGCCCCGGTTCGACGCCCAACGGGCGCTGCAATTGCTGGCGCAGGCCACGGTTCTCATGGGTGTTCCGCCCCATTACGCCGCGCTGCTGAATGAACCGGGACTGAATCTGGAAGCCTGCGCGCACATGCGCCTGTTCATCTCGGGCTCGGCACCGCTGCTGGCAAGCACCTTCCAGGAATTCCGCCACCGCACCGGCCACGCCATTCTGGAGCGCTACGGCATGACCGAAGGCGGCATGCTGGTGTCCAACCCCTTGGAAGGAGAGCGCCGTTGCGGCACCGTCGGTTTCCCCCTGCCCGGCGTGCAGGCGCGGGTGATCGATAAGCAGGGCCGCACGCTCGCGCCCAACCAGATCGGCCACATCCAGATCAAAGGGCCCAACCTCTTCAGTTGCTATTGGCGCATGCCACAGAAGACGCGCGACGAGTTCACCCCCGACGGTTTTTTCAAAACCGGGGACGTGGGGCGCATGGACGCGCAGGGCTACCTGACCATCGTCGGCCGGTTCAAGGACGTCATCCAGGTAGGCGAGCAGGAGGTCTACCCCAAGGAGATCGAGACCGCCATCGACCTCCTGCCGGGCGTCGTGGAGTCAGCGGTGATCGGCCTGCCGGATCGGATCACCGGCGCCAATGTGGCCGCCGTCGTGGCCCGCAAAGGGACGGGGCCGCACCCCACGGCGGGCGACATCACCTCGGCGCTGAAAACCGCCTTCGCCGATTTCAAAATCCCCAAGGCCGTGTACTTCGTGGACCAGTTGCCACGCAACGGCATGGGCAAGGTGCAGAAAAACCTGCTGCGCGAACACTACCGGCTTGGCGGGCTTTGATGGCCCGGTGATCCCGGGGCACCCCCCGCCCCGAAGGACTTTTCCCAACCCAACTGCCGGTGACGCCAGCGCCTGTTTTCGCAACAGTCTTTGGCGGCACTTCAGTACCGCACTCCTGACCAGGAGGGCGGTTTCATGGTTATTTTTCAAAAAACTACGAGGAGACAACTATGTCCTTATTGATTGCGCTCAGTATTTCCATCGGCCTGCTGGCAGTCGCCGCCACCTGGCTCTTTCTGGGTCCGCTGGCGGCATTCAACATGCAAATCTGGCAGGCCTTTATCGCCTGGGCCAGCCACTTTCACAACGGAGGAAAGTCTGACGGTCTGCAAAAGACCGCGATCTGCATGACGTTTGGCGCGCTGGTGGGCATGGCTTCGGTCATGCTCGTCGGCCCGCTGGGCGCACTGGGGGGAATGGCGGCTCCGGTGGCAGTCGGCATCGGCGCCGCAGTGATTGTCCTGGCGGCCCACCTGCCGATCCTCTCGACCATTCCGTCCAGCGTCTATGGCTTCGCCAGCGTGGCGGGGCTGATTCTGCTCGGAAAGGACATGTCCCCCGAGAAAGCGATTCTGCCGACGATTCTTTCGATCATGCTCGGTGCCGGATTCGGCTGGTTGTCCGAATTCATCGCCGGAAAAATGGCGAAAAAGTAAGCCCGTGGGCAAGCGCACCACGGTAATCGCCAAATCTTCCCCGATGCGGCTTCCCTGGTGCGCCTGCTTTTGAATCCGCACCGGGCGGACGGCTCCACCATGGCAGCCCCCATCCGCCCTGCATGTCAACGGGTTCGGCATTTGTCCTATTTTTGGAGATTGGCAATATGGAAACACCTTTTTCATCCGCCATCGCGGACTATCTGGCGCAGGCCGCAGGCATCCCGCATCCGTGGCGGGCGAGCCAATACCGCATGGACAAAGTGACAAAAATGGTTCATCTCTGGATCACCATGCACCCCTTACCCACGGTAGAAAAGAAACGCAACTGGTTCAGTATGAATGCAGCCCCGTCCCGCACCCAGGCGCCCGCCAGCGGCCCGGAAATGCAGTGGCGTCATCTCAACTTCATGAATTTCACTTGCCACATCCATACCGCGGATCTACTCGACCAGCGTCACCATGAACTACCCTGGTTGGGTCAGCCCGGCTTGCCATTTTCCAACCTGCTGTCGCGCCAGGTCTTTGCCTGTCTGGCGGAAGGCGTTGAAATGAGCGCCATCTGTGACATGCTGAGTATTCCCTTTGCCGATTTGTGGAAGTTCAAATATGCACTCGACCAAGGCTTGGTGCAGTTTGACTACACGCCGGCGAAAAAAACCGGCCCGGCGGCGGCCATTGCCCCCGCGCAGTTCATGCGATCAGCGAATTCCAGCACCGTGCCGGATGTGACCGATCCGATCTGGGAACGCCTGATCACCGGTGAACTCAACGTTCAGATCAAGACACTGAGCCTGCAACTCATGTTCACCAAGCTGCGCCAGCAGTTCAGCCTGCAGCAAAACGACGAAGTCAAACTGATGAAAATGCGCGAGTTGCACCGCTACGTCGAGCGCAACAAACGCAGTTTGACGCATGAGTTGCGCCAGTTCAGGGAACTGTCCCAAGCGGAGTCGGCATGAACACCCTGCAGCAATTGTTGGTATCCCCCGAAATCGCAGCCGACCTGATCCTCAGCGGCGCCACGCTGGCCATCGCGGGTGATGAAAGCGTGCTGGCGGCGCTGCCCCAAGGCAACTGGATCGGCGGAACGATTCCCTATTTCATGGGACCGGAGGGCGGCGTCACCACGCGCGACCAGTTGTTTGCCACCCCACTGTCGCTGTATCCGGGTTTGAAGCCGTTCATCAAACGCTACGACACCGCCTCCCTGTCGCAAGTGTGCGTGGAAGCCCCCGCCAACGGGTTCAGTGTGATCATCCTGCCCGCGTTTTCCGAAGTGCATTTTGAATATGCGCAGCATGCCCCGATGTACGAAGACATGTTCATGAAGCCGCTGGTGGGGTGGGTCGCCGGTATTCACCTCGATGACATGGGCCATAGCACCCCCAAGGTATGTGACGGACGCACCAAGGCCATGATGGAGAACCAGGCAGTGGTGATGCATGTGCCCTTGCCGGAAAACATCAGCGCCAATGTGAACATCGTGAATCTGTTCACCCAGGGCCATGGTGACGTGATCGAGTTCCTGGAAAGCGGCTTTGAAGCCACGACCTGCCTGGTGAACGGCAAAACCGCCTCGCTGGCCAAGTACCTCCAAAAAATCGGCCACGACACCCGCCTGCCGCTGGTGGCCGACTACAGCGGCGCCAACATCAATGTCAGCCTGAAAACCGTGGACGCGGTGCAGGACAAGGTGGCGTTTTATGGACCGGTGTTTCCGCACGTCGCCTACCGGCTGGCGCAGCCTTTTTCTGGCAGCTATGAAACCTCGTTCGGCCAAGCCATTGCCAACCTGCCGCAGCAGGCCGGGTTCTCCTGCAACTGCGTGCTCAACTACCTGTACTCGGGGCTGGAGGGCAAGCGCACCGGCCATGTGACAGGGCCCATGACCTTTGGTGAAATCGCCTATGTCCTGATGAACCAGACCATGGTTCACCTGGCCCTGGAGGCCCACTGAAGCGGTGTTCGGGCCAGTCAGTCCTTTGCAGCGTCGTCACTGGACAGGCTGACCCCCGCCTGCGTCAGAAACTCGCGGACCTGCTTGACCAGGTCACGGGAGCACTCGCTGTTGTGGTGCGGATGGTGCAGAAAATCGCTGGCCTGGTTGAGCGTCACTTTGAAGCGTGCGCCATGGGACGGTTCAAAGGTCGCGCCCAGATGGCTCAGCAGCGATTCCAGCTCTCGCCAGTGGACGTTGGCGGGCAGCGGATCATGAAAAATCGCGCGCAACAGGGTCTGGTGCTTGTGGCTCATAACATTCTCCCAAGTGGATTGGCGGGTCGTTAGGAAGAGCTTACCAAGATCACAAAGGATGCACATCGTTTGCTTCTGCCATCGTGCCCTGTCCTGAGCGCTTGGCTTCAGGGCATCAGCGTTCGTACACCTTGCGCAGGATGCGGCCCAATCGTTCGCGCAAAGACTGCTGCACTTCGCCGCAGTCCGGCTGCGGCACCTCCTGGCCCTGCACCACCACGCGGTCCTTCAATGGGGCGCCCGGACCGGTGCGCACTGCACATTGCGCAGAGCGCAGGGTGTCGGCGGGTCCCTCGGCAGCAAGGTCGCGAAGTTCGTCCAGCAGGCGTTGTGCTTTGAGCGACTCGCTGGGGTAGTTTCTTTCAATATGCACCACTTCCAGCTGCTCTGTCCCCGTGCTCGCGCGCACGATGCGACAGCGCGCGTAGTCACGCGGCAAGGCCAGCTTGAGCAGCAGTCGATGGTTTCGCCCCAGGCTCTGCCCGTCAATGAGGTAGAACGTGCGCTTGTCCCGGTCGAACGCAAAAACTTCGTACCGCCCCGGTTGCGCCATGGTTTCATTCACCAGCACATAGCCGTTGCGCAGGGCTTGCAACTCCTCGCGCGCCCACAGGTCGGCCGATTTTTTGGCGGCGCAGCGCTCACGCAAGCTGTCCAGGGTGCTGTTCTCGTAGAGCCTGAGCGCCTCCTGGGTATTGTTGAACTGGATGGGGGGTTGGGCCCATGCCACTGCGCCCAACAGCCAGGCAGGTATCCCTACGGCGCAAACACGCCAAAGACCAAGACGCATCAAATGTCCTTAAAGCGTTGGATTGGAGGCACAGCAGTCGCTCCCGTGTGAAAGTGGTTAATAATGCCCAAAAATTGTGGCGCTAGACCGCAATCCCATTGTCAATTGCGTTGGCAACCTAACCACCCGAGGATACCCCTGAATGAAATCGTCTCTGAGCCTCCCCAATGCGTCTGGCGCATACATTGCGGCCACCTATGTTTGTCTGGGGCTCGGTGCCTTGGGGTTTCTTTTGGGGTTGTGGAACGCGGAAATGCAGCTCAATGAAAAAGGTTACTACTTCACCCTGTTGGCATTTGGCCTCTTTTCCGCCGTGTCGCTGCAAAAATGCGTGCGCGACCGCACCGAAGGCATCCCCGTATCCGGCGCCTATTACGGCTTGTGCTACGGAGCCGTCGGCCTGTCGCTGCTGTTATTGACCACCGGCCTTTGGAACGCGACGCTGCTGCTCTCGGAAAAAGGCTACTACGCCATGTCCTTTGTTTTGGCGCTTTATAGCGCGGTGACGGTGCAAAAGAACGTCCGTGACAACAAACTCGTATCTCTGACCCGCACGGCGGAAGAATAATTGGCTTGGCATCCTCAACCAGCTGCTACCGCCCGAGGGCACGCCCAAAGGCGCCTGCCGAGCCATGCCCGCGCAACCGTCAGCGTTTCCTGGAAAAATACATTGGGGTGAAATGGCGGTTGGTGTAGAAGGAATCCGCCAGAAATGCCTTGGGTGAGGCAAACAGCCCCAGCACTTTGCGGCTCAGGGTTTCAATGTGCAAGTCCGGGTAACACGAGGCCGTGAACTCATGGCAATAGTATTTGCCAGGCCCTGGGGAAAAATCGAAGTTGTAGGGGGTATTGGCGTCGGCGCATTTCTTCGCATGCTCTATGGCCCGCTCCTGGAAACCATCCGGGCGCAGGACGATGATTTTGTCGGTGCGGCAAAAATCAATCACATCGATCAAGGTCGAGCCTTCGGCGATCGAATGCACGATGGTGTTGTTGCCAATGTACAGCCCGCTGTGGCTGCACCCGCTCTGCCCCTTGGGGATAAAGTAGCCGTCCAGGTAGTCGTCATAGGCCCGCATGATGACATCGCCCGGTTGGAGAATAGCCATCACCTCCCGCGTATCCGCCCCTTTGATACGAAAAGAGGTGGGCTGGTAAATCACAAACAGCGGCCATCCAAATACTTTGATGTCACCGAAGATGGTCAGTGCCCAGCGTTTGAACGCTTGGAAATAATTCGGCATTTTCCGCTCCCCTTTTCGGTTTTTTGAACTTGTGCCACTGTACCCAAGGAGGGGCCAAAGACCAAACCACATACCCAAAGCCGTGGGCGGAGCCAGATCGCTTGTACGCAGTCCGCATTTTCGCCGTGACGCACGTTAAGATGCCTTGCACGCACTTCTTTTGAATGTGCATTGCTTGTTCAACTTATTCGGACGTTTGCATGCAAGTCAATCTGCCTGTTACAGGCCAGGAATACGATTACCCGGCCGATGACGTATTGGTTTCCACCACCGATCTGCAGGGCCGCATCAGCCACGGTAACCACGCTTTTTTCGCCACCAGCGGTTACAGCCGCGACGAATTGCTCGGAGAAGCGCACAGCATCGTGCGCCACCCCGACATGCCGGAGGAGGCCTTCCGCGACCTGTGGGCCACCATTGGCCGAGGGCGCCCCTGGACCGGCATTGTCAAAAACCGCCGCAAAAACGGCGACCACTACTGGGTGCTGGCCAACGTCACCCCGGTGATGCAAAACGGCAAACCCAAGTCCTATATGTCGGTCCGCTTCAAGCCCACACGCCAGCAGGTGGCGCAGGCCGAGGCCTTGTACCGGCGCATTGAGGCACAGCGCAGCAGCGGCCGCGCCACGTTCAAACTGCACGCCGGCCATGTGCGCAAGCTGGGCTGGCGCGACTGGCCCAACCGCATCTACCGGCTGTCGTTCACCACCCGCATGGCCATGTCATTGGCACTGATGGTGGCATCTTTGCTGCTTCCGTTCATGGTGGGGATGTCAGGCATGGCGGCTCTGCTGGCCCAGATGGGCACGCTGGGTGTGATCGGTGTTGTCTTGCTGTGGTGGTTCCACACCAATATCGAGGCCCCGATGGACCGGGCGGACGTACTGGCGGGCGAAATTGCGGGCTGCAACCTGACCTCCGCGGTGGATCTGGGCGGATCCGGCGAGATGACCATGCTATTGCGCCGCTTGTGGCTGATTCAGTTCAACTTGCGTGCCGTGATTGGCGATGTGCGTGCCGAGATTGATGGCATTTCACTCATGGCGAAAGAGGTCTCGCGCAGCAGCCACGACCTGTCCGAACGCACCGTCTCCCAGGCCACCAGCCTGGAGCACACCACCACCGCCATGCGCCAATTGTCCAATGCGGTGCAGCACACGGCGCAGGCGGCGGAGCAGGTGTCGGAGCAGAGCCGCCAAAGCAATGCTGTCGCGGCGCGCGGCGGCCAGGCCGTCGAGCAGGCCGGGGTAACGATGAGCGCCATTGAGCAATCGTCCAACAAGGTCACCGACATCATTTCGGTGATTGAAGGCATTGCCTTCCAGACCAACATCCTGGCGCTGAACGCGGCGGTGGAGGCGGCACGGGCCGGCGAGGAGGGCCGGGGCTTTGCCGTGGTGGCCTCTGAAGTGCGCAGCCTGGCGCAGCGCAGTGCCGCGGCAGCCCGCGAAATTCGGGTCCTGATCGGAACCTCGGTGTCGCAGGTGAACGAGGGTGCCCAGCAGATGCAGCAAACCGCCCAGACGATTGAGCAGGTGGTGCAAACGGTGGCGCAGGTCAGTACGCTGATCCATGAGATCAGCGCCACCACACGCGAACAGTCCACCGGCATCGTGCAGATCAACGATGCCGTGCACGAACTGGAGCAGGTGACGCAGCAAAACGCCGCCTTCGTCAAGGAATCGGCAGCGGCGACCGATTCGCTGAACCTGAGCACGGTCACACTGGCGCGTTCGGTGCAGGTATTTCGGGTGAAATAGAAACAGTATGACGCCCCACGCCCCAGCCCCTTGGAAGGCTGGCCGGAATGAGTGCCGTCTATCTGCTGGACACCCATATCGTCAGTTACTACCTGCGGCGCAGTTCGCCCGCACTGGAAACACGCGTGAGCGACGCGCTGCAAGCGCAGACCCTGGCCATCTCGGCGCTGACGCGTGCCGAATTGCGGTTTGGCCAATGGGGAATGGCTGCTGAAGACCGGCGGCGCGGCCTGATCGACCACTTCCTTTTGCGGCTACCCAACATTCCCTGGAGCAGCCATGCGGCTGACCACTACGGCGTGATCAAGGATTTGCATAAACGCCAAGGCACACCCATTGGCGAACTGGACACCCAAATCGCCGCCCACGCACTGGCAGAGAAATTGATTTTGGTCACCCACAACACCCGCCACTTCGAAAAAGTGCCGGGTTTGAAGCTCGAAGACTGGATGGTTTAGCGCGCCCTCTGATTCCGTTTTCAGATCAATGAGAGATGAGGCGCCCCGACGCAGGCAGTGCTTTAGCACGACAAGGAGGGGCAACGACATATCGCATGGATATGGAAATGGAATGACAGCCGCTCACCCCCACAAGCGGTACATCCAAAAGCCTTCATCCTCTTGCACCGCCTTTCTCAGTTCGACAGGGCTCAGGCCGGTGATGCGGCGGGACTCCCGGCACAGGTGCGATTGGTCGGCGTAGCCGGTATCGGCGGCGATGCCGACCCAATCGGGCATGTGCCGGGACGAATCGGCGGCGGGGTCGGCGCGGGCCTGGAGGAACGAAGCCTCGGCGCGCCCCATGCGCCGCAGTTCGCGCAAGGGCTGGCCGGCCCACTGCTTGATGCGCCGCTCCATTTGCCGCACGCTCCTGCCCGCACCGGAAGTGGCCGCCCGCAGCGCCAGCGCCTCGCTCCAGTCACGCACGCGTTCCACCCTGGGAACGGTCGCATGGCTCAAGGGGCTCCAGCGCGGGGCCAGGAAGGCCTCAATCAAACGCACCCGCTCGGCATCGTCGTGGGCGCTTTGCACGGACTGCGCCATGGTTTGCCACGACAGGTCCAGCACCTCGTGCAGCGGCACCACGCGGTCGACGTAATCCGCGATGGGCACCCCCGCCAGGGCCTGCAGCGCGTGCGGCACCAGCCCCAAGACAAACAAACGCACCGGGCCAGGATTGACTGTGACGGTGGGCACGGTATACGGGCCAGCGAAGGACATCGACGGCACCGGCTCATCCACCGGTTGATCGCCCCGGCGCACGATGCGTCCCTCCCCCTGGAGCAGCCAGTAGATGCCGCACAGCGGCGTGGCCGGGAGATAGTTGAGGCGCTGGTCCGGGGGCAGCTCCGCACCCACCGTGCTGCGCGTGATATAGGCCCGCACGCAGGACGACAGGGCCAGGCTGGGTGCGATCAAGGCACTGTGCGTAGACATTGGCGTGGCGACCGGGTTCGGCGGGTTGTCGGCAAGAACACTCATGGACCGGAGTCTACTGCGCGCGCCATGTCGCAATCGTTCAATACACCCCACGCGGGCCGTGGGACACTGCACGCACCATGCATCCAGTCATCCTCCAACAGGTCCACAAAATCTACCACCTCGACCAGGTCGGGGTGCCCGCCCTTGTCGACATCACCCTCGACATCCGAGCCAACTGCTTCACGGTGATTTCCGGCCCCTCGGGCAGCGGCAAGACCACCTTGCTCAACCTGATCGGCTGCATCGACCGGCCCGACCAGGGCGAGGTGACCGTGGCGGGCCAGCAGGTGCAGCAGATGTCGGACGACGATCTGTCGGATTTTCGCGCCCGCCACCTGGGCTTCATTTTTCAGAACTTCAATTTGCTGCCGGTGCTCACCGCCTTTGAAAACGTGGAATACCCGCTACTGCTCACCGGCATGCCCGAGGCACGCCGACGCGAGCGCGTGCTGGCCTTGCTGGACGCGGTGGGCCTGGCCGACAAGGCGCGCAACCGCCCCGGCCAGTTGTCGGGCGGGCAGCGCCAGCGCGTGGCCATTGCACGGGCCTTGGCCCCCGCACCCAAGCTGGTGCTGGCCGACGAGCCCACCGCCAACCTGGACAGCCAGACCGGCGCGGCCATCATCGCCCTGATGCGCCAGATGCAGCGCGAGCAGCACGTGGCCTTTGTGTTTTCCTCCCATGACCCGATGGTGCAGGCCGAGGCCGACGACACCGTGTACCTGAAAGACGGCCGCATCACCTCGGTGGTTCGCAGCACAAACACTTTGGAGGTGGCCGCATGAAAACCTTGATGCTGGCCCTGCGCAACCTGCTGCGCAACCGCCGCCGTTCCCTCACCACCTTGCTGGCCATGGTGATCGGCCTGACCGCCACCCTGCTCTTTGGCGGCTACAGCGGCAATTCCATTTTGGCCATGCAAACCGGTTATGTGCAGGTGGTGGGCCACTTGCAAATCCAGCGCCAGGACTACTTTTTGTACGGCAGCGGCAACCCGGCGGCCTATGGCATTGCCGACTACCAGCGCATCATCGACCTGGTCAAGACCGACCCGGTGCTGCAGCCCCTGCTGACCGTGGTCACACCCAAGCTGAACCTGGGCGGCATCGCTGGCAATTTTGCCGCCGGGGTGTCCAAGACGGTGCTGGCCGCCGGGGTGGTGGTGGACGAACAAAACAAAATGCGCGAGTGGAATGACTACGGCAGCCTAAGCTACTCCCGCCCTCTGGCGCTGACCGGCACCCCGCCCGAGTCCGCCGTGATCGGCACCGGGGTGGCGCGTTTGCTGCAGTTGTGCGGGCCGCTCCAGGTACCGAATTGCCGGGCTGCGCCCCCCAAGCCAGAGGGCACGGGCCAGGCAGCGCCCGACGATATCACCGCGCTGTCGGCATTGGAGCAGCCGGCCGAGGCCGCCGCCAGCGGAACCCACATCGAGCTGCTGGCGGCCAACGACCACGGCGTGCCCAATGTGGCGGCCCTGAATGTGGTGAAGGCGGAAAACTACGGCCTGAAGGAGTTGGACGACATCTTCATGGAAATGCACCTGGCGCAGGCGCAAAAGCTGATCTTTGGTGGCACCGCGCCGCAGGTCACGGCCATCCAGCTGCAGCTGCAGCACACCCACCAGATACCGCAAGCCAAGGCCCGCCTGGCCGAACTGTTGGCAGGCCCCCTGAAAGACGCCCAACTGGAGGTCCAGGACTTTGCCACCCTGACCCCGATTTACGGCCAGACCATCCAGTTTTTCGATTCGGTCTTTGGCTTCATCGCCACGCTGATTGGTGTCATCGTGCTGTTCACCGTGGGCAACACCATGAGCATGGCGGTGGTGGAGCGCACCGTGGAAATCGGCACCCTGCGGGCCATCGGCCTGCGCCGCAGCGGCATCCGCCGCCTGTTCATGGTGGAAGGCATGCTGCTGGGCAGCATCGGTGCACTGCTGGGCGTGGGCATTGCCCTGGGCGTGGCCAGCCTGATCAACCACAGCGGCCTGACCTGGACCCCGCCCGGCTATGTGTACGCCTACCCTTTGCGCGTGCGGGTGTGGGGCGATGCGCAACTGATCCTCGGCAGCGCCGTGGGCTTGGTGCTGGTGGCCATCGTGTCCGCCTGGTGGCCCGCCAACCGGGCGTCCCGGCTGGCGATTGTGGACGCTCTGCGCCATGTGTAAGGAAACGACCATGCGTGTTCTGAAACGTGTTCTTGCCAGCGTCCTGCTGCTCACCCTGGCCGGCCTGGCCCCTGCGGCCACCCCGCCCAAGGCCCAGGACATCCTGGCCGCCAGCGACGCCGTGCGCAACCCGGCCCAACCGTTTGGGCTATTGACCCGGCTGGTGGAATACCGCAACGGCAAGGAAACTGCCAACATGAGCCTGGCCATTTACGCCAAGGCCGAGGCCAGCGGCGGCCAGTTCCGCAACCTGGTGCGTTTTGTCACCCCGGTGCGCGACGCCAACAAGCTGATGCTCAAAAGCGGCAACGACCTCTGGTTTTACGACCCCGCCAGCAAGGCCAGCATCCGCATGTCGCCCCAGCAACGCCTCTTGGGGCAGGCCGCCAATGGCGACGTGGTGACCGTCAACCTGGCGCAGGACTACCAGGCCACGCTGGCGGGCGAAGAAGACATCCAGGACGGCGACCGCAAGCCCCGCCACTGCTACAAACTGGCGCTGGCGGCGACCTCGCCCGACGTGACCTACCACCGCATCGAGCTGTGGGTGGACACCGCCACCAAACAACCCGTCAAGGGCAAGTACTACTCGGAGAGCGACCGGCTGCTCAAGACCGCCTACTACCGCAAGGTGGAAAAACAACTGGGCGCGGACCGCCCCACCGAAACCGTGATCATCGACGGCCTGGACCCGAACTGGGTGACCGTGATGCGCTACTCCGACTGGGTCTGGCGTGACGTGCCCGAGGCCTGGTTGCAGCGCGACTACCTGCCGCGTTTCAAGGCCGAATGAAGCGGCCTGGAATGAAGTGGCCTGAAGGGTGCAACACGCTGGGCGGCTGGGCTCTGCGGTCAGCGCTGGCAATACTGGCTGCGCTTGCAGTCGAGTCGGCGCTGGGGCAAACCGTGCCTGGCACGCCAGACACCGAGGACGCGGCGCTGATGCTGGCCGACCAAGCCACCACCGCCACCGAGCGCGCCAAAGACTGGCAACTGTCGGTGGAGGGCGCGTTCGGCGAAACCGGCCAGCGCTACGGCAAAGGCCAGCTGCAACACCAGCGCCTGTCGCTGGACCTGCAGATCGACACTGCGTTCAGCGAAGGCTGGCGCGCCGTGCTGTCCAACCAGCTGGACCAGCGCTGGCAGTACCAGTTCAGTGATGCAAGCTCCACCAACACGCTGAAAGAGGCCTACCTGAGCTGGCAACCCAGCCCCCAGCGCGCACTGGATGTGGGGCGCATCAACGCCCGCTACGGCGTGGCCTCCGGCTACAACCCCACCGACTATTTCCGCAGCGGCGCCAACCGCTCCATCGTCGCCATCGATCCCGCCAGCCTGAAAAAAAACCGCCAGGGCAGCGTCATGCTGCGCGGCCAGGCGCTGTGGGGCGGCGGCTCGCTCACCGCCATCGCTTCGCCCCACCTGGCGGACCAGCCCAGCGACGCCGCCTTCAGCCTCGACCTGGGCGCCACCAACCGCCAGGACCGCTGGCTGCTGGCGCTGAGTCAGCCACTGGGCGAGACGCTCACGCCCCAGTGGCTGCTGTACGGCGAGAACACCCAAGCACCGCAGCTCGGCTTCAACCTCACGGGCGTGCTGGGCCAGGCCACCGTGGCCTATGTGGAGTGGTCGGGCGGACGCAGCGCCTCGCAACTGGCGCAGGCGCTGCAGGGCGCAGACGACTCCGCCTTTCGCGCACGCTGGGCCACCGGCCTGACGTACACCACCGCAAACAAACTCTCGTTCACCGTGGAATACGACTTCAATGGCGCGGCGCCCGACGCCCAGGCCTGGGACACGCTCGGCCAGCAAGCACCCCAGGCCTATGCACAGTACCGCGCCTGGGCACAAAACCAAATGGAATTGCCCACCCGGCAGTCCCTGTTTTTGTACGCCAGCTGGCAAGACACCCTCGTCAACCAGCTCGACTTCAACGCCATGCTGCGCCACAACCTGGACGACCACAGCCAACTGGCCTGGCTGGAAGCCCGCTACCACTGGAGCCATACCGACCTGGCCCTGCAATGGCAGCGCCACAGCGGCAAGCCCGGCAGCGAGTTCGGCGCCTTGCAGCAGGAGCAGGTGGTGCAGGTGCTGCTGCGGCACTTTTACTGAACCTGGATAGGACAGCGCCGCACAATTCCATGCGGGCGTTGTGGGCTTGACAGTGCCCAGCGCATCCCGCACCATCGTCCCGGCGTTTCTACACTACAACGACTGGAGATACCCCTATGAAATACGCAGCGATTTTGGTGGCTCTGTTGGTCGGCAGTCCTACTGTTGGGCTGGCGAAAGACCTGGTGTTTGTGGGGCAGGACTACCCGCCCTTCAACTGGGCCGAAGGCAATGAAGTCAAAGGCGGGATGGTGGAAGTCATGAAAAAAGCCTGCGAAAAATTGCATTTCAACTGCAAATTTGGCATTGTTCCGCTGGCCCGCGCCGTCCAGATGCTCAAAGACGGCAGCGCCGATGGGGGTGCCGATGGCGTGATGAGCCTGATCCCCAGCGCCGAGCGCGCGGCCTTCGCCACCTTTTCTCCCACCCTGGTGGTATCCACCCTGGCCTACTTTGGGGCCAAGGGAAAGGTCAAAAAGGTCGCCACTTTGAAGGAACTCGACGGTTGGAGCATCGGCGTTGCGCGCGCCTCCACCAGTTCCAAAATGGTGTTGGAACACAAGAAACAGGTGCCGAGTTTGGTGGTCGTCGAGGAAGTCAACAACGACACCATGGTCAAAAAGCTGCAGGGCGACCGCTATGGCGACAAAGGCGCCATCTTTGGCGGCGATGCCATCCTGGAATACGAGGCCAAGCAAGCCAAGTTGGAACTCGAAATGATCTTGAGCGCTGGCGCGCAGAACTTCACCACCGCGTTTTCGAAGAAAAGCGTGGATGCAGCAACCTTCGCCGCCTTCACCCAAACGCTGGAAGGCATGAAAAAGAGCGGTGAAGTCAAAGCGATTTTGGACAAGTTCGGGCTGAAAAGCGACTGATCCCACCTCCCCGCACGGCGCGTGGGTAATGCGGTGGCGCGGCCAGCAGGGGCAAGGTTCTCAAATAGGGGTATCTAACACGCCGGGGCATTGTGCCAGCGCAAACTCCCGCCAGCCCAGCACCTCGCAGTCTTGCCGCGCATAACGGCCTGCGCCGCCGTAAACAATCTGTGGCGTCAGGGTGGGGGTGTCGGCCAGGCTGGCCCATTTGCGCACGGCTTGGGGCCAGTCGCTGGCGAAGGTGCTGCCCGATTTGATTTCGATGGCCTGCAGACCCTGCGCGGTTTCCAGCACCACATCGACCTCATGCCCCACGTTGTCACGCCAAAAGAAAAGCTCTGCGCCCTGCCCGGCGTTGTAGCGTTGCTTGACCAGTTCGGACACCACCCAGGTTTCGAACAAGGCGCCACGCGCGGCGTGGGTCTCGATGGTGCTGGCATCGCGAATACCCAGCAGCCAGGCCATGAGGCCCACGTCCAGAAAATACAGCTTGGGGGTTTTGACCAGCCGCTTGCCAAAATTGCGGTGGTACGGTGGCAAGCGCATAACAAGGTAACTGGTCTCCAGCACCGACAACCATTTGCCCGCCGTGACGGCGGAAACACCGCAATCCGCCCCCAGGGCCGTCAGGTTGAGCAACTGCCCGGAGCGGGCCGCGCACATGCGGACAAAGCGGTGGAACTGGCTCAGGTCCTGCACAGCCAGAAGTTGGCGCACGTCCCGCTCCAGGTAGGTGGCCACATAGTTGGGGAACCAGTCGGTAGGTGCCAGCGTGCGGTCATAGAGTGCGGGGTAGCCGCCGGTGAACAGCAACTGGTCCAGCGCGTTGGGCAGGCGGTCCACTCCCAGTTCGGCGCCACTCAGGGGCAGCAACTCGACCCGCCCCACACGCCCCGCCAGGCTTTGGGTAATGCCTGCCAGCAGGTCAAACTGGGCCGAACCGGTCAGGATGAAGTCGCCCATACGCTGGCGTTCGTCCACCAGTTGCTGCAACCACGACAGCAACGCGGGACAGCGTTGCACTTCGTCAAGGATGGCCCCATCGCCAAAACGCACCAGAAAGCGCCGGGGGTCCGTTTGCGCGAACTCGCGTTCGTCCGGGTTCTCCAGCGAGATATAGGGTTTGGCTCCAAACAGGGCCCGCGCCAGCGTGGTTTTGCCCGACTGGCGCGGCCCTGTGATCGCCAGCACCGGAAAGCCTTGGGCCAGGCGGTGCAGGGTGGAAACGGCTTGGCGAGGGATCATTCTTACAAATCCAAAGTTTGGCTTTAAATTTGTAATTTTAGAAGCTTTTCCGCATCTCCGCCTACGCTTGGTGCACTATTTTCTAATGAAATATGCCTCCAGCCCCCGTAACCATTGCGCAAGCAGCTACAAAAATAGTAGCAAAAGCAATGACGCCACCGCTTACAGCATGAGCCCCAAATCCGTCGGGTAGTCTGGCCGGCCCGCGCTGGCGCCAAAGTTCACGATGTTGGGCAGGATGCCCGCCATTTCGGCATCGGAGAGGTCGAACGCCATAGGGAAGGCCCCAGAAAAAAGGGAGGGCGGGTGGCGTCGAGGGTCATCGCGGCCTTACAAATCCGCGAGCAAACATTGCAAAATGTTACCTTTTGACTTGGGGCAAACCTTCACGCACAAAGCACCCAGGGCCGGGTTCTCCACCATACCGGCCGCCGAACGGGCAGGCTATAGTTTAAAAATGCACACTCCTCTCCACGATCTGCACCCCGCAGGCCTGCGGCGCAACAAGGTAGTCAGCGCCGCCGAGGCGGTCCGCCTGGTCCACAGCGGCGACACTGTGGCCACGGGCGGCTTTGTCGGCATCGGCTTTGCCGAAGAGATTGCGGTGGCGCTGGAAGGACGCATATGCCCCTGAGCGCTGCACACCGTGTGCCGCACACCTGGTTGCGCGACCCCATGGAGCAATTGCAGCTTGCGCTGCGTGAGCAACAGGTCATTTTGGACACCGCAGGCGTCGGCATTGTGTTCATCAAGCAACGCCTGGTCATCCGTTGCAACCTGCGTTTTGCGCAGATTTTTGGCCACGCGGATACCGCAGACCTGTTGAACAGCCCCAATGTGGCGCTGTACCCCGACCAGACCGCTTTTCATGCGCTGGGGGAAGCGGCTTATCCCATCATGGCCCAGGGCCTGGCGTACAAGTCCGAGGTTTTGATGAAGCGCAGCAGTGGGCAACTGTTTTGGGCGCATCTGACCGGCAAGCTGGTCAACCCGGCCAACACCGACGAAGGGTCCATCTGGATCATCGACGACATCGACGAGCAAAAGTCCGCACAAGCCCAGCTGCAGGCCCTGCTGACCGAGCAAAGCCTGATCCTGGACAACGCCCTGGTCAGCATCCTGTTTTTGCGGGACCGCAAGGTGACGCGCTGCACCCCCAGCTTCGAGTTGATGCTGGGCTACGCGGTGGGCGAGTTGCATGGCGCCTCCTCGCGCACCTGGTACATGAGCGACCAGGATTGGACGGACGCCACCGAGCGCTGTTATGCGCCCCTGGCCCAAGGGCGCACCTTCAACGAAGAAATGGTGCTGCGCCGCAAGGATGGATCGCCCATGTATTGCCATGTGCAGGCCAAGGCCATCGACTCCCAGGATTTGAGCCGGGGCTCCATCTGGATCGGCCTGGACATCACGGCGCGCAAACAGGCCGAAGCCGAGCTGCAGCAAGCCCGCATCCATCTGGAACAGCTGGTGGAGCAGCGCACCCAGGAGCTCAGCCACACCGTCCTGGCGCTGGAAAAGGAAGCCCAGGAGAAAAAGGCGGCACAGGCCCACATACAGCAACTGGCCCATTTCGACGCCCTCACGGGCCTGCCCAACCGGGTGCTGCTGCAGGACCGCTGCCAGCACGCCCTGAGCATGGCTCGGCGCCAGCAACAGTCGGTCGCCCTGATGTTTCTGGACCTGGACCACTTCAAAAACATCAACGATTCCCTGGGCCACCGCGTCGGGGACCAGGTGCTGGTGGAATTGGCCGGTCGGCTGACATCGGCCGTGCGTGATCAGGACACGGTCTCCCGTTTGGGCGGTGACGAATTCATTTTGCTGCTGCCCGATACCGATGCCTATGGCGCCTCCCAGGTGGCGGACAAAATCCTGCAGGCCGCGCTGCTGCCTTTTCAACTGGAGCAACACGAGCTCACCGTCACCCCCTCCATTGGCATTGCGCTGTACCCCCGGGACGGCGCGGACCTGGACACCCTGTCCAAATGCGCCGACGCAGCCATGTACCGTGCCAAAGAAGACGGGCGCAACAGCTACCGCTTTTTCACCCACGACATCCAGGCCCTGACCGACCGCACCCTGCTGCTGGGCAATGCCCTGCGCCGGGCGCTGGAGCGCACGCAACTCAGCCTGCACTACCAGCCCCAAATTGCGCTGGCCAGCGGCCGCACCGTGGGCGCCGAAGCCCTGCTGCGCTGGCAGCACCCCGAGCTGGGCGCCATCTCCCCGGCGGAGTTCATCCCCATTGCCGAGAGCAGCGGCCTGATTTTGCCCATCGGGGAGTGGGTGATGCGCACGGCCTGCACGCAGCTGGCCCAATGGATACGCCAGGGCATGGCACCCATCACCCTGTCGGTCAACCTGTCCTCGGTGCAGTTTCGCCATGCCAACCTGCCCCAGTTGGTGAGCGACATCCTGGAAGAGACGGGCGTGCCCCCGGCCCTGCTGGAGCTGGAGTTGACCGAAGGCGTGGCCATGACCGACCCGCACAAGGCCATCGCCGTGATGGACGACCTGCACCGGCGCGGCGTGAAGCTGTCGATCGACGACTTTGGCACCGGCTATTCGTCCCTCAGCTACCTCAAACGCTTTCCGGTCTACAAGCTCAAAATCGACCAGTCTTTTGTGCGCGACATCGAGCAAGACCCTGACGACCGGGCCATTGTGGGCGCCATCATCGGCATGGCCGACAGCCTGGGACTCAAGACGATTGCCGAAGGGGTGGAGACCGAAGGCCAACTGGCCTTCCTGCGCGCCCGGGGTTGCACCGAAACCCAGGGTTACTACTTCAGCAAACCCTTAACAACCCAGGCCTTCGAAGACTACCTGCGCACCACCGCGCCCCCGACCGTCTAGTCGCCGCCGGGCCGCCCCAAGGCGACGATGGCCCCCTCGGGGGGCAGCGCAGCACGCGCAGCGGCAAGCGTGGGGGCAGCTAAGTCGCCGCCGGGCCGCCCCAAGGCGACGATGGCCCCCTCGGGGGGCAGCGCAGCACGCGTAGCGGCAAGCGTGGGGGCAGCTAAACCCAGGCGCTGGGGCGGGTATTGACCCGGTCGCGCCAGGCCTGCAAGGCGTGCAAACCGGCCTCGCCGGGCACAAACTTCATCAGGCCGCGGGCGAACTCCAGCGCGCAAAACGCCGTGATGTCGGCGATGGTGAAACGCTCGCCCGCCATCCAGGGCTGTTGCTGCAGCAACTGGTCAAACCAGACCGCCAGCGCACGCACCTTCTCGCCCTGCGATTGCCCGAAGTCGGCAAACTGGGGCTGCTCCAGCACCGCCAGACCGGGGTGGGTGTGGCGGATGCAGTTGGCGATACCGGCCAGCAAATACAGCTCAACCCGGCGGTCGGCCATTTCGATGAAGGCGCGCTCCTCAAAATCCACGCCCATCAGGTTAGGCTCGGGGTACAGGCCCTCCAGATAGGTGCAGATGGCGCGGGTTTCGGTCAGAACACGGCCATCGTCCAGCTCCAGTGCGGGCACCTTGGCCAGCGGGCTTTTGGCCACGTATTCCGCAGCGCGGTGCTCGCCCTGGTTCAGGTCCACATGGACCATCTCCAGGCCGCTGATGTTTTTTTCCACCAAAAACATCAGCACCCGGCGGGGGCTGGGGGCGCGGTGGGCGGTGTAAAGCTTCATGGCGATGTTCCTTAAGCCGATGTTTTGGATTGGCCCATCTCCACCATGGAGCGGGTTTTTTCGGAAAATTCCCGGGCCTTCTCCTCGCTGTCGCGGCGCAGCTCCAGCGTGGAGGGCGGCGCCTGCAGGCCGCGCTGCACCGCCGGGCGGACGCGGATGGCCTCCAGCCAGCGCTGCAAATGCGGCAGATCGTCCACCTCCACGCCTGACCAGCGGTGGGTGCGCACCCAGGCCCAGTTGGCGATGTCGGCAATGGAGTAGTCGCCGGCCAGGTACTCATAGTCTTGCAGGTGGCCGTCCAGCACGCGGAACAGGCGTTTGCTCTCGCCCTGGTAGCGGTCGATGGCCGGCTGGATTTTTTCGGGGAAGTAGCGGTAGAACACATTGGCCTGGCCCATCATGGGGCCGATGCCGCCCATCTGGAACATCAGCCACTGGATAACGCGCGAACGCGCCTTGGCCTCGGTGGGCAGGAGCCGACCGGTTTTTTCCGCCAGGTACAGGAGGCACGCGCCCGATTCGAACACCGCAAAGTCATCCGCGTCCCGGTCCACGAGGGCGGGAATGCGGCCATTGGGGTTGATGGCAAGGAAGGCGGGCGCTTTTTGCTCGCCCTGGGACAGGTCCAGCACCTGCAGGGTGTAGGGCAGCGCCAGCTCTTCCAGCGCAATCGACACCTTGTGTCCGTTGGGCGTGGCGGCGGTGTACAGGTCAATCATGGCTGGGGCTTCCAAAAAATGAACACGAAATATAGCTCCAGCCCTTTTAACACAAGCGCAAGCAGCTATCAAAACTATAGCAAAAGTGTTCCCGCCCCGGTGGGCTTTGGCAGGTCATCACCACACACCCGGTTGCGTCCCTGCTGCTTGGCCTGGTACAGCGCACGGTCGGCGCGCTGCACGAATTCCTGGGCCGACTCCTCGCGGGCGACGGCAATGCCAATGCTGAGCGTCACCACCTCGGCCACCGCCGAGTTTTCGTGCCTGAGGGCTTGCGCCTGCAACAGGAGCTGGATGTGCCGGGCCATGTCCTGGGCGCCCTGGGCATCGGTTTCGGGCAGCAGGATGGAGAACTCCTCGCCGCCGGTGCGTGCGGCCAGGTCCGACGCCCGCGCACCGGCCTGGCGCAGCACCTGGGCCACAGCCTGCAGCGCGGCGTCGCCCGCCGGATGGCCGTAACGGTCGTTGTAGCCTTTGAAATAGTCCACATCCAGCACCAGCAAGGCCAAGGCGCGCGCCGAGCGCTGCTGGCGTGCGAACTCCAGCGTGAGGCGTTCATCAAAGGCCCGCCGGTTGGGCAGGCCGGTCAGGGTGTCGGTCATGGACAAGGTGGTCAGGCCCGCCATCTGGGCCTCGATCAGTCCCATCATGGCGTTGACCTCGGCTGCCAGCAAGCCCAGTTCATCGCCCCCGTGCACATGGATGCGGCGGTCCCAGGCGGAGCCTTGCCGCACACGCACCAGCTGGGCGCTAAAACGCCTTAACCGCCCCAGCAGCAAGCCGTCCAGCGCCAGCGCCAGGACCAAGGCCGTACCCAGCAGCATGGCCACCAGCTGGCTTCGCACCTGCGCGTACAGCAGCAGGCCCTGCAGGTGCACGTCGCGTGGCAAGGTGAGCGTGATTTGCCCGAGGTCTTGGCCCAGGATGTCCTGCAAGGCGTAGTACAGCTGGTATCGCTGGCTGTCGTGCGCAGTCCAGAATCCCCGTGCGCCCACGCCATTGGCCGCCAGTACGTCGGGCCAATAGGCCACGCCTTCGGGTAGTCCCCGCGCCGAGCGCAATTGCATTTCAAACGGCAGCCCGGTCTGCGCCCGCAGCTTGTCTTGCCGATCGGCGGTGAGCAAACGTCCCATCACCACGGAGCCCACGTCCGCACCGCTGAAATCACTGCGGGTGATGCGCGCCCAGCACACGGCCATCAGGTCCATGGTGGTGGCCACCAGACCGCAGCGTGAGTCGCGACCCTTGGATTTGAAGTGCCCCATGGGAATGGCCTTCCCCGCGGCGGACACCATGTCCAACACCGCGCCCGATGGCGCCACCTTGGACAGCACCGAGCCCTTGGCGTCCAGCAGCACAATGAGCGAGAGGTTGGCCGACTCCAGCGACTGTGGCACCAGGTTGGCCCGCGCCCAAGCGCGGTGTGCCGGGGGATTGCGGGCGTATTCATACAGGTCGGTCCACTCGGCCCAGTCGCGGGTCTGGCTGCCCAGGCTGGCCTGCACCGATTCAAGGCCTTGCAGCACGCGCCCCATGTGGGCCACCAGCTCGCGCCGCTCTATGGTCTGGTAGCTGTCGTTCACGCTTTGCCGCAGCAAATACAGGGTGACCCCGGCCATCAAGCCAAAACACACACCAAACACCAACAGTATTTTGAGCCGAATGCCCATAACGGTCTGCTCCAGACGTCCTGCAATGCACCGCTGCAGGCGCTACGACCTTAGCACAAGTGCTTGGCTGCGCCTACAGTGTTCCGCCGGTTTTTGCTGCGTGCAGCACATGGCGTGTCTGGAGCGTTTCCAGACGGGCCGCTTGCGCAAAATCGATCCCGCTGGAGGCGTACAAAATGGCGCGCGACGAGTTCACGATGATGGGCGCGGTGGTGTCCCCCTGGTGGGCGCGCCAGCCCGCCGAGACGGTGGCTACGGCGTCCCCGCCCTGCGCCCCCACACCGGGAATCAGGAGCGGCAACGTGGGCGCCAGGGCGCGCACCCGCTCGATTTCCGCCGGGTAGGTGGCACCCACCACCAGGCCCAGCTGGCCGTTGAGGTTCCACGGACCTTGCGCCAGGGCGGCGATGTGTTCGTACAGGCGGGGCTGGCCGGGCAGGTCCGCCAGGCGCTGCGGCTGGAAGTCATCCCCGCCGGGGTTGGAGGTGCGGCACAGCAAAAACGCGCCCTTGCCATGGTATTTCAGGTAGGGCTGCACCGAGTCGAACCCCATGAAGGGCGAGAGCGTGACCGCGTCGGCCCCGTAGCGCTCAAACGCCTCCTTGGCGTACTGCTCGGCGGTGCTGCCGATGTCGCCGCGTTTGGCATCCAGAATGATGGGCACCTGGGGCGCCGTGCGGCGCATGTGCTCCATCAGCCGCTCCAGCTGGTCTTCGGCGCGGTGGGCGGCAAAGTAGGCGATTTGCGGCTTGAAGGCAATGACCAGGTCGGCCGTGGCATCCACGATGGCGGCGCAAAAGTCGTAAATCCGCGTAGCGTCGCCGCGCATGTGCAGCGGGAATTTGGCGGGTTCGGGGTCCAGCCCCACGCACAGGAGGGAAGCGTTTTTGCGCTCGGCGGCGCACAGCATGTCGAGGAATGTCAGGGGCGTATTCATGGGTTTATTGTAGGGAGGGCTCCAGGGTGGCCAGGGCCAGGCACAAATCGGCCCAGGCCTTGGCCTTGTCGGCACTGGCGCGCAGCAAAACTTTGGGGTGGTAGGTCACCACCACAGGAACGCCCTGGTAGTGGTACACCGTGCCGCGCAGCTTGCCCAGCGGCTGGCTGGCCAGGGCGGGCTGTGCGCCCAGCAGCAGCTGGTTGGCAAAACGGCCCATGGCCAGAATGACCCTGGGTTGCACCAGGGCGATTTCGCGCTGCAGGTAGGCGGCGCACTGCGCCAGCTCTTGCGCCTGCGGGATGCGGCCGTGCGGCGGGCGGCACTTCACCACATTGCTCAGGTAAGCCCCGGCGGCGCCCGACCCGTTGCGGCTGGCGCCCACGGCCTTGAGCATGTTGTCCAGCAGGATGCCCGGCTGGTCCACAAAGGGCTGGCCCAGGCGGTCTTCCGCTTCGTCAGGCGGATCGCCCACCACCATCCAGTCGGCTTGCACCACGGCCTCAGGCACCTGCAAGGTGGTGTTTTTGCGCCCGGCGCACAGACCACAGGCCTGGCACTGGGCGGCGGTGGCGGCCAGTTGGGGCCAGTCCATGGCGGACACGGCCTCCATGCCCGGCGCGGCGGCCTGCGCTGTGGGCAGTGCGGTGGCCGTTGGCGGTGCCACACGCGCCCGTGGCGCTGCAGATGCTGGGGGCAGGGGTGGCGGCGCACCGGTCGCACCGGGTGCGGCGGGCTGCGGCATACGGGGCGCAGCAGCGGGAGCTGGAGCGACCACTGCCAGCGGAACCGCCACCGGGGCTTCCAGCGCAGGCTCGGCGGCAAAGGCCGTGCCGGGCAGCCAGACGCGCACCCCCATCTCTTGCAGCATGGCGCGTTGGCGGTCGTCAAGTTCAAGGGCCATTCAGGGTTTCATCTGGTCAGTTGGGGACAGAGCTGGCTCCGCTGTGGCGTCGCTGCGGTCTGTCCCACAAGGTTTTACAGTTTCAGGCTCATGACAATGGCGTCTTCGCGCTGGCCATCACCCGCCGGGTAGTATTGCTTGCGCAGCCCCATGCGGCGGTAGCCGTGGCGCTCGTACACCTGCAGGGCGCGCGCATTGCCGACCCGCACCTCCAGCCACAGCCACTGGGCGCCCTGCCCGCGCGCCCACAGGGTCAGCGCGTCCAGCATCACCTTGGCCCAGCCCTGGCCCTGGTGCTCGGGCGCCACGGTGATGTTGAGCAGGTGCACCTCGTCCACGCCCTTCATGGCCACGAAGTAGCCCAGCACCGTCTGGTGGGCCACCAGCACCTGGGCCTGGTAGCCCGAATGCAGGGCGTCCAGAAAATTGGCCCGGTTCCAGGGGTGGGCGTAGGCGCGCTGCTCCACATGCAGCACCACGTCCAGCCAGGGCGCCAGCAGGGGTTCAAACTGCACTTCAACGGACTCGGTCAGGGACTGCATAGGCTTATCCCTGGCTGGAGTGCGCCAGTGCCGCCGCCAGGCCCTGGGCCTGGGCTTTTTCGGCCGTGCGCTCCAGCGTGGTTTTGGCGACCTTGTCGCGGATGTAGACCGGCAAGGCCTGTTCGGCGGGCACCGCCAGGCCCTGGGCCAGCAACTGGGGCGCCAGGCGCAACATGGCGAGTGCACTGGGCAAGGCGGCGATGCACTGCACCGCGCCCACGGCCGCCATCCCACCCGCCTGGACGCCCGCCAGCCGCTCGGCATACACCGTGAACACATTGCCCGCCCAGTACGTGCGCCCCACACGCGCAGGCAAGTCTTCCGGACGGAGCAGGCAGCTGCCTTGCAGCTCGGTCCATTGCGATCCTTCAAAGGCATAGGTGGCGGCGTACATTTCGTCCATGCGGGCGTCCAGCAAGGCGGTGACTTGCCCACTCGGCTGATCGGCCAAAGCCGCAAACCGCGCTTCTTCGGCCACCGCCAGCAAAGACGCCACCGGCAGCACCGGCACCCCAGCGCCAAAGGCCAGTCCCTGGGCCACCGCGCAGGCGGTGCGCAGCCCGGTGAACGAGCCCGGTCCGCTGCCGAAACAGATGGCGTCCAGCGCGCTCAAGGGCAGCTCGGCCTGCTGCATCAGTTCCAAAATCGCGGCAATCAGCCCGGTGGAGGCCTGGGCGCCGCCCACGCCGCTGTGCTGCCAATGCTGCACCCGCCCATGGACCGTGCGGGCCACGGCAATGTGCATCGCCTCGGTACTGGTATCAAACGCCAAAAGATTCATACATTCAAGCCAAATTAGCCTCTAGCCCCCGTAGATATTGCGTGAGCAGCTCCTATTTCAGGAGCAACCGTTGCCACTTTGCACACACCGAACACAATGCCGGCGGTCACCAGCGTCAGCCCGGCCACCACATTCCAGCCCAAAGGCTCACCCAGCACCAGCGCCGCGGCCAGGGCCGACAGGCCCGGCACCACGGCCGTGATCAGGCCCACGGTTTTGGGCGAGAAAGTGGGTTGCGCGATGGGGGCGGTGGAAGGCATGGGGTGATTATCGGGGTTGCCGCGCCCACGCACTCCGCTGCCCGGATAATCCATCCATGCCCTTTCGTGTTTTATTGCTCGCCGCGCTGTGCGGCCTGTGCGCGCAGTCCCCAGCGCAAGCCCTCCCCCCCAAAGTCCACGCCGCACTGGCCCGCGCCAAGGTGCCCGCCGACGCCGTGGCCGTGCTGCTGGTGGACGCCCAGGGCCAGAGCGCGCCGCGCCTGAACCACCGCGCAGCCGTGCCCATGAACCCGGCCTCGGTGATGAAACTGGTGACCACCTACGCCGCGCTGGACCTGCTGGGCCCGGCCTATACCTGGCGCACCCCGGTCTACCTGGAGGGTGCGGTGCGCGAAGGCACGCTGTACGGCAACCTGTACATCCAGGGCCAGGGCGATCCCAAGCTGGTGCTGGAGCGCCTGTGGCTGCTGCTGCGCCGGGTGCAGGGCCTGGGCACCCACACCATCGCGGGGGATGTGGTGCTGGACCGCAGCGCCTTTGAGCTGCCCGAGACCAACCCCGCCAGCTTCGACGGCGAACCCCTGCGCCCCTACAACGCCAGCCCCGACGCCCTGTTGGTCAACTACAAGGCCGTGGTGATGACCTTCAGCCCGGACCCGGCAACCGGCACCGCGCAAGTGCAGTTCGACCCGCCGCTGGCCGGTGTTCAGGTGCAGACCACGGTGCCGCTGCTGCCTGCTGCCGTTGGGGTGCTGGGCGGCTGTGGGGACTACCGGGGCGCGCTCAAGGCCGATTTTTCGGATGCCAATCACATCCAGTTTGCCGGCGGCTACCCGCTGGCCTGCGGGGAAAAAGTCTGGCCCGTGGCCTACGCCGACCCGCCCAGCTACGCCGTGCGCGCCGTGCAGGGCCTGTGGCTGTCCATGGGCGGCAAGCTCACCGGCAGCGTGCGCATGGGAACCGTGCCTGCCGCACTGGCCAGCGCCCAGCCCGCGTTTGAAGTCCGCTCCGCGCCGCTGGCCGAAATCATCCGCGACATCAACAAGTACAGCAACAACGTGATGGCGCAGCAGCTGTTTCTGACGCTGGGGCGGGTAGCCCCCTTGGCCGACGCAGCACCTGGCGAGAACGGCACGGCCACCATCCCACCGCAACTGCCCGGCAGTTTTGCCGCTGCGCGCGCCGTGGTGCAGCGCTGGTGGACGCAGCGCATCGGCCCCAACGATGCCCCCGTGCTGGACAACGGCTCGGGCCTGTCGCGCCAGGCGCGCATCAGCGCCCAGGGCCTGGGGCGCCTGCTGCAAAGCGCCTACCTGTCGCCGCTGATGCCGGAGCTGATGGCCTCCCTGCCCATCACCGGCGTGGACGGCACGCTGCAACGCGCCAAGGCCCGCACCAGCGGCGGCGCCCACCTCAAAACCGGCAGCCTGAGCCATGTGGTGGCGGTGGCGGGCTATGTGCACGCCGCCAGCGGCAAGCGCTACGTGCTGGTCGCCCTGATCAACCATTCCAACGCCAACGCCGCCCGCCCCGCCATCGACGCCCTGGTCGACTGGGCAATCCAGGACCAATGAAAACCTACCATGCAAGCCTCTGACATCGTCGGCTCCCTCGCCGCCGCCCTCACCACCGTCAGTTTTATTCCGCAGGCGCTGCACACCTTCCAGACCAAGGACGTGAGCGGCATTTCGCTGGGCATGTACAGCACCTTCACCGTGGGGGTGAGCCTGTGGCTGGTCTACGGGGTGCTGCTGCAGGCCTGGCCCATCGTGATCGCCAACACCATCACCTTGTCGATGGCCAGTGCGATTCTGGCGATGAAGCTGCGTTACAAGTAACTCCAAAACTGCCATGGGTTGGGGCAATGTGGTCTCTCGGGCACGCCAGAAAGCGGAATCCGGGGGGCCTCATGCTGCCAAACGCGCAGAAATCGGCCCCCCGGACTCCGCCTTCTGGCTGTCGCTGCTGTATGCCTAAGTCTGGGTCCAGGTCCAGGTCCAGGTCCAGGTCCAGGTCTATGCTATGTCTACGTGGCGGTTTATGCGGAGGCGCGTTGCAGCCGGTCGCGCACGCCGACCCATTCCATCGTGTCGGGTGGGATTTCCACCCAGATGAGTTTCACACCCAGGTCGTCCAGTTCGCGCAGCACGGCGAACAGTTCGTGGGCGGCGGCATCGGCCTGCGCGGGCATACGGCGCAGCACCAGCTGGCGGGAATTTGTTTTCAGCGCGCTGCGGGCATAGACCGCAATGCCGGCCTTGCCGACATCAGCGCCCAGCAGGTCCAGCGCGGTTTGCAGGGCCTTGGCGTCCATCAGGCGCACCTTGGCGTTGGGCGCGTAGTGCGACTCCAGGGTGCCGGAGGCCCTTGGGGCAGTGCTGGCGTGCGCAGCCAGCTCATCTTTTGATAGCAATTTGCGGCCGCAGGCCGCTTCCACCTGGGCGCTGGTGATGGAGCCGGGGCGCAGCAGCACCGGGGCGCCCCGGGTGCAGTCGATGATGGTGGACTCGATGCCCAGCGTGCAGGGGCCGCCGTCCAGGATCAGCAGTTCGTCGCCCAGCTCACTTTGCACATGCGCCGCCGTGGTGGGGCTGACGCGGCCGAAGCGGTTGGCGCTGGGCGCTGCAACCCCCCAGACCTCGGGCTGGCCTGCGGGGGGCCGGCGCAAGGCCAACAGCACGGCCTGCGCGGCCGGGTGGGCGGGGCAGCGCAGGCCGATGGAGTCTTGCCCGCCCGCCGCCGCCGCCCCCACCCCGGCGCGCCGGGGCAGGATGAGGGTCAGGGGTCCGGGCCAGAAGGCCGACATGAGCTGCTGGGCGAAGGGCGGCACCTGGGCGCAAAAATGCGCCACGCCCGACAGGCCGCCATCGAAGGCGGCCACATGCACGATCAGCGGGTGGTCCGCCGGGCGGCCCTTGGCGGCAAACACCTTTGCCACGGCCGTGCCGTTGTCGGCATCGGCCCCCAGGCCGTACACCGTTTCGGTTGGAAGGCCAATCAGGCCGCCAGCCCTGATGGTATCTGCGCAAGCAGCTATGGATTCAGGAGCAAAAGTAAAATCTTCGGCAGAGTTACAGGCGGGCAAAATCATGGGTAAACCGTCAAAATGCCGCAATACCCAGCAGGCGCGCGGCCTCCAGGGCGGTGGCACGCACCTGCGCCACGGTGGCGCCCGTCACGGTCAGGTGGCCCATCTTGCGGCCCTTGCTGGCGCTGGCCTTGCCGTACAGGTGCAAATGCGCCCCCGGCAGCGCCAGGATCCGGTCCCACGGCGGCGTTGTTAAATGGGGGTCAGATTCCAATTTCCCTGCGGGGGTTTTCTCCGCATGGGTGTCGCCGCCCTGTATTGGCAACCGCCCCCCCTTGTTCCAGATGTCGCCCAGCAGGTTGAGCATGATGGCCGGGCTGTGTTGGCGCGGCTGGGTCAGGGGCAACTGCGCCAGGGTGCGCACCTGCAGCTCGAACTGCGATACATCACAGGCTTCCATGCTGTAGTGGCCGCTGTTGTGCGGGCGCGGCGCCATTTCGTTCACCACCAGACCACCCAGGCCCTGGGCGGCGGACGCACTTTCGTCCAGCACAAAGAATTCGACGCACAAGACGCCCACGTAACGCAGGCCTTCTGCTATCGATTTCGCAGCTGCTACCGCACGTTCTGCAAGGGCTGCAGGCATATTTCCTTCATACACCTCGGTCACCGCCAGGATGCCGTCGCGGTGCAGGTTGCGCTGCACCGGCAGGTGCACACAGGTCCCATCCGCGCCGCGCGCCACGATCACCGACACCTCTTGCTGCAGGGGCAGCATTTTTTCCAGGACGCAGGCCACCTGGCTCAGGCCGTTCCAGGCGGTGGCCAGTTCCGCGCGCGTGGCCACGCGCATCTGGCCCTTGCCGTCGTAGCCCATGCGGGCGGTTTTGAGAATACCGGGCAGCAGGTCGTCGGAGATGTTTGCCAGCTGTTCGGCGGTTTCGATCAGCGCAAACGGGGCGCAGGGCACGCCGCAGGCCACAAAGTGCGCCTTCTCGCGCGAGCGGTCCTGCGCAATGGCCACCGCGTCGGCGCTGGGCGACACCGCTCGGCTGCCCGCCAGTTGGGCCAGCGCCTGCGCAGGCACATTCTCGAACTCCGTGGTCACCGCCGCGCACAGCTGCGCCAGTTGCGCCAGACCCGCCGGGTCGGTGTAGGCGGTCTGGATATGGTGGTGGCTGACCCGCCCGGCCGGGCTCTCGGCGTCGGGGTCCAGCACGGCGGTGAAATAGCCCATGCGCTGGGCCGCATGCACAAACATGCGGCCCAACTGGCCGCCGCCCATGACGCCCAGCGTCATTTCCTTGGTTTTGCCCAGCGTCATTTCCCTGGACTCGCTTGGCCCCAAGTCCGTGGATTCGCCCGGCGTCGCACCGGGCAACAGCACATCACTCATGCCGACTCCAGGCCGGTCACCGGCAGCACCATCTCGCGGGCCACCTGGGTTTGGTCTATTCGAAAAGCGTCGAGTTCGGCGCGCAGTTCGGGGTCGGTTCCCGCCAGCAGGGCCACGGCAAACAGCGCCGCATTGGCCGCACCCGCCGCGCCAATAGCGAAGGTGGCCACCGGGATGCCCTTGGGCATTTGCACAATGCTGTGCAGCGAGTCCACGCCACTGAGGTGTTTGCTGGCCACCGGCACACCCAGCACCGGCACCGTGGTCTTGGCCGCCAGCATGCCCGGCAGGTGGGCGGCGCCCCCGGCACCGGCAATGATGGCGCGCAGGCCCCGCCCGGCAGCGGATTCGGCGTAGGCGAACATGTCGTCAGGCATGCGGTGGGCCGAAACGACCCGGGCTTCAAAGCCGATGCCAAACTGTTGGAGAACCTGGACCGCGTGTTGCATGGTGTCCCAGTCGGAGCTGGAACCCATCACCACACCAATAAGCACTTGCGTCATGACAAAGGGAGGGGGGTTGGGGGCTGGCAAAATCGCCTTCACTCGAATATTGGCTTGAATTTTACTTTTACACCCTGAGCTATCCCCAAATGATGAATGTCACCCTTGAAAACTTCGACGCCGAAGTCATTGCCGCTTCGCACCAGGTCCCCGTGTTGGTCGACTTCTGGGCCCCTTGGTGTGGTCCCTGCAAGGTCATCGGCCCGCTACTGGAAAAAGCAGAACTCGAATACGACGGGCGCTTCAAGCTGGTCAAGATCGACTCCGACCAGGAACAGCAACTGGCCCAGGCCTTTGGCATCCGCAGCATCCCCACCTGCGTGCTGTTGGTGAACGGCAAACCGGTGGATGGTTTTCAGGGCGCCCTGCCCGAGAGCCAGATCAAAACCTTTCTGGACAAGCACCTACCCTCCCCGGACGAACTCGAAGCCTTGTCCGAGGCCGAGGACGCCCAGGCGCTGATTGCCGCCGGGGACCCCCAGGCCGCCCTGCACAAGCTGCACGAAGCCCTGTCCATCAACCCCGGCAACGACGATGCCCGTTACGACTACGTCAGGCTGCTGATCGAGAACGACATGCTGGAAGACGCCGAGGCCGCGCTGGCCCCGGCGCTGGCCGAGATTCCCCGCCAACTGCGTTTTGAAGCCCTCAAACAGTTCCTGGATGCGATTACTTTTGTCACTACCGACGCACGCGGCGCCTGGGCTCCCGAGCAATTTGATGCCCTGATTGCGGCCAACAAGCGCGACTTCGACACGCGCCTGGCCAAGGCCCGCGTGCTGATGGTGACGGGCGACTGGACCGGCGCCATGGACGAATTGCTGGAAATCATCATGCGCGACAAAACCTGGAATGAGGCGATTCCGCGCAAGACCTATGTGGCGATTCTGGAACTGCTGACACCGCCCAAACCCAAAACCGGCCCGGTGGACCCCAGCAAAACCGCAGGTGGCATCGAAATTTCTGGCAAGGTGGTGGCCGACCAAAGCCCGCAGGCGCAACTGGTGGCCAGCTACCGGCGCAAACTCAGCATGACGCTGAACTAATTCCGCTGAACTCCACCTACTCCACCGACTGGTCGATCTTGTGCACAAAGGCCAGCGCCACCCTTGGCGTGGCGTTCAGCAACTTGGCAATATCGTCCATATCGTCCGGCAGCGCCGCATTGTCCCAGCCCAGCATGGTGTGCCGGGCCAGGCGCACGGCCAGCAAGACATTGCGCACGCTGGGGTGGTCGGGGTGTTTGCCGTCACTGATGCGCACCAACAAGGCCGGCAAACGCCAGAGTTTCATCAGCGCCTGGCGCAAATCCCCAAGATCAATGTTGTACACAAAGCGCTGCAGGCTGGCTGTGCGCAAGCTGGGGTTGGCCTGCTGCATCTCGCGGATGCCCAGTTCCAGTGCGGGCGCATGGCACCACATCAGCATTTCCGCAAAGTCGTGTAAAAACGCAGCCTGGTGAATGACTGCCGCATCGGTATCCCCCCGGTGCACCGCAAAGCCCAGCGCAAAACGCCCCGCCCGCCGGGCGCGCTGGAGCAGCTCCGTCAACCCCTGCCGTGCTTGGGGTTGGTTGTGTAGACGGTCTTCCAGCGTGGGCTGCAAACCAAAATTCCGAAAGAAGGGCGACACCCCCATCATCACCAGGGAACTGGTGACAGTTTCCGTTTCCGTGATGTCTCCGGGCCGCCGTTTGGCCGCCACATGGGCCATGAGCTTGAGGGTCATGAAGGGATCGGCCTCTATCACGGCGGCCAGCATCCCCGCGTCCACATCGTCCTCGGTAGCCCGCATGTCCTCCAAGGCCTGCGAGGTGGCGGCCAGCACCGGAATCTCGGCGTCACGGAAATAACGCGTCCAAGCCCCCAGGTCACCCAAAGGCGCGGTCAGGCACGGCCCCGGTGCGGGTTGGGGTGCAGTGGCGGCGTTGGGAATGGGGGCGGCATCAGCCATGGCGGTCCATTTGTTGCATAGCCGGAAGTATCGGCGCGCCCGAAAGAGCGGTCAAGGCCCGCCCGTCCTAGGCGGTCAAGCGCTCCAGGGCTTCCCGGTATTTGGCCGCGGTTTTTTCAATCACCTCGTTGGGCACGCGGGGGGCGGGCGGCGTTTTGTTCCAGGGCTTGCCGTCCACCTGGGCCTGCTCCAGCCAGTCGCGCACAAACTGCTTGTCGTAGCTGGGCGGGTTGGTGCCTTCCTGGTAGCTCTCCTGGGGCCAAAAGCGCGAGGAATCGGGTGTCAGCACTTCGTCCATCAGGGTCAGGGTGCCGTCGGCGTCCAGGCCGAATTCAAACTTGGTGTCGGCAATGATGATGCCCTTGGTCAACGCAAACTCGGCCGCCGCCTTGTAGATGGCGATGGAGATGTCGCGGATACGCGTGGCCAGGTCCAGCCCGATCATTTCCGCCGTTTGCTCGAACGTGATGTTTTCATCATGGTCCCCCACCGCCGCCTTGGCCGCCGGGGTGTAGATGGGTTCAGGCAGTTTGGAGGCGTTTTTCAGACCGGCGGGCAACTTCACGCCGCAGACCGCGCTGTTGTCCTGGTATTCCTTCCACCCGCTGCCGGCCAGGTAGCCGCGCACCACGGCTTCGATAGGCACCGGTTTCAGGCGCTTGACCAGCATGGAGCGGCCCACCACCTGGGGCACCTCGGCGGGCGTCACCGCGCTCTCGGGCGCTTCACCGGTCAGGTGGATAGGGCACAAATTCAGCCCCTTGGGGCCCAGTTTGTCGAACCAGAACAGCGCCATTTGGGTGAGCAGCACGCCCTTGCCGGGGATGGGCTCGCCCATGATCACGTCAAAGGCGCTGAGGCGGTCACTGGCCACCATCAGGATACGGTCGTCGCCGACCGCGTAGTTGTCGCGCACCTTGCCGCGGGCGAGCAAAGTCAAGGAGCTGAGGGTGGAGGTGTGCAGTGCAGAAGTCATGGGGGGGGTCCACAAGTAAAAAGGCTCTGCCCCCGTATGCAGGAGCAGAGCCTTGGATTATCGCAATTTGCAAACAGGGGCGCCAAAACCACCCCAAGCCCCCCGCTGGCGGGCCATGGGGCTGCGCGCGCGGGCCGGGTTTACTGCACCACCTGCGCCAAGTCGCCGCGGGCGTACTTGGCCGCCATGATTTGCAGGTTGTCGCCCTTGATCTTGCCACCCTGGCCTTCGCAGCCGAATTCCATGTAACGCTGCTTGCAGATCGCCTTGGCGGCTTCCCGCGCGGGCTTGAGCCATTCGCGGGCGTCGAACTTGTCGGGGTTTTCGGCCAGGAATTTGCGCACCGCGCCGGTCATGGCCAGGCGAATGTCGGTGTCGATATTGATCTTGCGCACGCCGAATTGGATAGCCTTCTGGATTTCTTCCACCGGCACGCCGTAGGTCTCTTTCATCTTGCCGCCGTACTGGTTGATGAGGGCCAGGAGATCCTGCGGCACGCTGCTGGAGCCGTGCATCACCAAATGGGTGTTGGGGATGCGGGCGTTGATTTCCTTCACACGGCTGATGGCCAGGATGTCGCCTGTGGGCTTGCGGGTGAACTTGTAGGCGCCGTGGCTGGTGCCAATGGCAATGGCCAGCGCATCCAACTGGGTGGCCTTGACGAACTGGGCTGCCTCTTCGGGGTCGGTCAGCATCTGGCTGTGGTCCAGCTTGCCTACGGCACCAATGCCGTCTTCCTCACCGGCTTCGCCGGTTTCCAAAGAGCCCAGGCAACCGAGTTCGCCTTCGACTGTCACGCCGACCTTGTGCGCCATTTCAACCACTTTGCGGGTGACTTCCACGTTGTAGTCAAAAGAAGCGGGGGTCTTACCGTCTTCACGCAAGGAGCCATCCATCATCACCGAGCCAAAACCCAGGTCGATGGCACCCTGGCAAATCAGCGGGCTTTGGCCGTGGTCCTGGTGCATGACCAGTGGAATGTGGGGGTAGGCTTCGCAGGCGGCCTGGATCAGGTGCTTGATGAAGGCCTCACCTGCGTACTTGCGGGCGCCGGCGCTGGCTTGCAGAATGACGGGTGCACCGACCTCATCGGCCGCCTGCATCACGGCCTGGACCTGCTCCAGGTTGTTGACGTTGAAAGCTGGAATGCCATAGCCGTTGACGGCTGCATGGTCCAGTAGTTCGCGCATGGAAACGAGTGCCATAGTGAGATCTCCGCAGAAGTTGGTAACCGCTTGGTAACTTGTACCGATGCGCGATTTTAACTGCCGCAGAAAATCCCGTCCCTTGCGCAAGCGCACAGAGGCCCAAAGGCCCCCATGCCCATCAGCTCACCTGGCAGATTTTGAGCATATTGGTACCACCGGGCGCCCCCATGGGCTCGCCGCAGGTAATGGCATAAATATCGCCACTTTGCACAATGCCACGGGTTTTCAGGTGTTTTTCGGCGTCGGCTAAGGCGGTATCGCGGTCGGCACTGGTGTCCATCAGCAAAGGGCGCACATTGCGGTACAGCGTCATTTTGCGCTGTGACGCCACTTTGGGGGTGAGTGCGTAAATGGGCACCTGGATCAAATGGCGGCTCATCCACAGGGCGGTGGAGCCGCTGTCGGTCATGGCCACAATGGCCTTGGCGCCCAGGTGGTAGGCAGTGAAAAGCGCGCCCATGGCGATGGACTGGTCGATGCGGTGGAAGGTTTTGCCGGTGAAATCGGCGTCCAGCTTGACGTGCTCGCCGCTTTCGGCGGCCAGGCAGATCTTGGCCATCTCCACCACAGTTTCCAGGGGGTATTTGCCGGCCGCAGTTTCCGCTGACAGCATGACCGCGTCGGTGCCGTCCAGCACGGCGTTGGCCACGTCGCTGACCTCGGCGCGGGTGGGCACCGGGTTGGTGATCATGGACTCCATCATCTGTGTCGCGGTGATCACCACCTTGTCATGCTCGCGTGACAGTTTGATCATGCGTTTTTGCAAGGCGGGAACTGCCGCGTTGCCGACCTCCACCGCCAAGTCGCCACGGGCGACCATGATGCCGTCGCTGGCGAGCAGGATTTCCAGCAATTTGGGGATCGCCTCGGCACGTTCGATCTTGGCGATCAGCGCGGGTTTGTGGTTGTATTCGGCGGCAGCCACATTGCACAGCTGGCGGGCCATTTCCATGTCGGTGGCATTTTTGGGAAAGCTCACCGCAACATAGTCGGCCTGGAAGCTCATCGCCGTGCGGATGTCCTCCATGTCCTTACCGGTCAGCGCCGGTGCGGTCAGGCCGCCCCCTTGCTTGTTGATGCCCTTGTTGTTGGACAGCTCGCCACCCAGCTTGACGGTGGTAAAAACCTGCTCACCCCGGACGGCGTCCACCGTGATCACGATCAAACCGTCGTTGAGCAAGAGCACATCACCGGCCTTCACCTCACGCGGCAGGGCCTTGTAATCCAGCCCCACGGCATCGATGTCACCGAGTTCAACACGGGCCGCGTCCAGCACAAACTTCTGACCCGATTCGAGAAATACCTTGCCTTCGGCAAATTTGCCGACCCGAATCTTGGGGCCTTGCAAGTCAGCCATGATGGCCACTTCGCGCCCCGCCCGCTGGGCGGCGGCGCGCACCATCATGGCGCGGTCGATATGGTCTTGCGCCTTGCCATGGCTGAAGTTCAGCCGCACCACATTGACGCCTGCGCGAATCATCTCCTCCAGCAATGCGGGATCACTGGAAGCGGGGCCAAGGGTGGCGACGATTTTGGTAGCGCGGCGGGGCATGGGTAATCTCCTTGTAATTAAGTTCCCATTCTCACACGGAACTGGTTACATAAGAGCATCAGCTTGTGCCCACTGGCGTCCATTGCGCACCAGGGATGCTTCAAATTCTCCCAGTGGAAGCGGCCGACTGAACAAAAACCCTTGAACGAAATCGCACTTGTATTGCGCGCTCAGGATGTGCCATTGCGCCTCGGTCTCCACGCCTTCGGCAACCACCTTGAGTTTCAGGTTGTGCGCCAAACCGATGGTGGCGGCACAAATGGCCACTGCCGTTTCACTGGTTTCAATGCCTTTGACAAAAGAGCGGTCAATTTTCAGTTGGTCCAAGGGCAATCGACTCAAGTACGCCAGGGACGAATAGCCGGTGCCGTAGTCGTCCAGCGAAAACCCGACACCGATGTCTTTCAAGGCCCCCATCTTGGCGATCACGTCCTCCACATCGGAAACCAGCAGACTCTCGGTGAGCTCCAGTTTGAGCAAATGCGGCTTGGCACCCGTTTGCTGCAACACATCCAGCACCTGTTGCACAAAGTCCGGCTGATGGAACTGGCGGGCACTGACATTCACGGCCACTTGCAGGTCGCGGGTGCGCGCGTCATTCGCCCAGGCGTGGAGCTGGCGGCATGCGGTTTCCATCACCCAATGGCCCATGGGCAAAATCAGTCCGGTGTCTTCCGCCAGCGGAATAAAGTCATTGGGCGGAACCAGTCCGCGCTGCGGATGCTGCCAGCGCACCAGCGCCTCCGCACCCACCACACGGCGCGACGCATCGACTTGCGGCTGGTAATACAGCCGCAATTGTTTGGCGTGGATCGCTTCGCGCAGTTCCGCTTCCAAGGTGCTGCGCAGGTCCAGGGCCGCCTGCATGGCGGGGTCAAAAAAACGCATGCCATTGCGACCGGCATTCTTGGCCTGGTACAGCGCCAGATCGGCATGTTTGAACAGGTCTTCCACAGAATCATGGCCTTGAAACAAACCCACCCCGATGCTGAACTTGCAGTGGTATTCATACCCATGGAGGAGGACAGGGCGGTTCGCCACGTCGCGCAGCGTTTCTCCAAGCTGTTTGGCCCGCGCTGCGGCCTCTTCAATATCCGCCGCCATGCCTTCCGCCAGGACGACGAATTCGTCGCCCCCCTGGCGTGCCACCGTATCACCTTCGCGCACCACCGCGCTCAGACGCCTTGCCACCTCCACCAGCAGCAGGTCACCCACGTCATGGCCCCGCGTGTCATTGAGCGCCTTGAAGTTATCCAGATCAATCAGAAAGATCACACCATAGAGACAGCTGCGTCCCGCAGCGGCCACCGCTTGGCCCAAGCGGTCGTGCAGCAAACGCCGGTTGGGCAAGCGTGTGAGCGGATCGTAGTAAGCCAAGCGGTGAATCTCGGCCTCCGCTTCCTTGTCTTCGGTGATGTCGGTAAAGCTGGCAACGTAGTTGCTGATGTTGCCGTCGCTCGCGAAAATGCCTGTAATGGTCAGCATTTCTGCATAGATCAGGCCGCTTTTTCGCCGGTTCCAGATCTCCCCCTGCCAGTAGCCCTTTTCCCGGACCAACTCCCACATGCGCTGGTAAAACGAAGGGGGCTGCCGACCCGATTTCAACATCGCGGGGGTCTGGCCCACGGCTTCTTCCGCGCTGTACCCGGTCAAGCGGGTGAAGGCCGGATTTACCCGCAATATGACCCCCGAGGCGTTGGTGATCATCATCCCGTTCTGGGATGCAAACGCCACTGCGGAGATGCGCAATTCGTCCTCCACTTGCTTGCGTTCCGCCAGCAGCACCTCCAGCATGTCGCGTTGCGCCTCAATTTTCGTGCGCAAGGCCTCACGCTCCAGCAGATTGCGGATGCGCTGGCGGGCAATTTCCACATTGATCGGCTTGGTGATGTAATCGGCGCCCCCCAGGGTCAGGCCCTGAATTTCCGATTCAGCCTCACTCATCACGGTGACAAAAACCACGGGGGTATTTTTCAATGCCAGCTCGGCTTTGAGACGCCGACAGGTCTCAAAGCCATCCATGCCTGGCATCATCACATCCACCAGAATCAGGTCCGGCGGTGACGCCATGGCCAATTTCAGCCCCATGGCGCCAGACGTTGCAATCTGCAAGTCAAAGTCCGCCGCCAATACCGCCCCCAGCGTCAAGAGATTTTCCGGCGTATCGTCAATCGCCAGAATTTTGGGCCTTGGGTAGCTCATATCAGACTTTTCTCACGTTGTGTCTCCGCCATGCTGCGCAACTGCTCCAGTGTCACATCAAAACGAAAGGCCCGCAGGGACCTTCCGGCTTCCTCTACCTCCGCTGCGATATCCGTACCTTCCACCAGCATCTGCAAATCACTGAAACGGGTCACCGCATCGTACTTGTTCTGGACCAGCAAGGGAATGAGTTCATCGACCAGCGCAATAAACCGGGGGCCATTGACCTGCGGGGCCAGCACATCAGATACAGCTGCGGGATCTGGCACCGGACTGAGCCAACGCCCCAGGGCCGACACCAGGGCATCGAGCGCCACCGGTTTGTGCAAAAAATCGTCCATGCCAGCGGCCCTGCAGGCCTCACGGTCTTTTTCCGCCGAATCGGCCGTCAGGGCGATGATCGGCAAAGGCGGTCGATTCCCATCACGTTCCCACTGGCGTATGCGTTGGGTGGCTGCGTACCCGTCCAGGACCGGCATATGAATATCCATCAAAATGGCGCCCGGGGCCTCCCCCTGTGCAATGGCATCCACTGCCGCTTGCCCGTCATGGGCCATGGAAACCTTCAAACCCAGTTTGGCCAACATGGCACCGATAACCTGGCGATTGATGGCATGGTCCTCAACCACCAGAATGTGGCCCCGAAACTGCACCAACCCAGGCGAAGCAAGGGGGACAACATCCATCGAACGCGCCTCGTCACGGCTGTTCTCGCCTGCAGGGACGATGGGGGTACGGATACGGAACCAAAACCGGGCACCTCCACCGGGTTCATTGCGCACCCCCACGCCTCCGCCCATCCGTTGGGCCAAATTCCGCACAATGGAGAGCCCCAGACCGGTACCACCAAACTCCCGCGTGGTCGGTGCATGGTCGGCCTGTGAGAACGGCTGAAACAAGCAATCCAGCTGGCCCACCGGAACACCACATCCCGTGTCACGCACCGAGAACTCCAGCAGGGCCGAATCACCCTCCCGCTCAATTTCGCACCCTTCCATATGCACCCATCCATGCTCCGTGAACTTGATACCGTTGCCCACCAGTTTGAACAGCATCTGGCGCACCCGGCGCGCATCCGCCTGGTAGCGCACACCCGTTGGACCCGCCCACGTATAGTGCAATTGCAATGACTTGTCGTTTGCCGATCGGAAAAACAAAGTCCGGGTTTCGCGCATGATCTGCTCCGGCTCAAACACGGTGATCTTGAGCCGGAAATCATGGGTCCCGTTTCTGGAAAAATCCAGTGCATCGTTGAGCAAAGCCAGCAAAGTCTGACCGGAAGTGAGAATGGTCCGTGCATAGTTTTTTTGGTCCACCTCCTTCAGGTTCGGCATCAGCAGCATTTGCGCCATGCCCAACACACCATTCATGGGCGTGAGAATTTCATGGCGCATCATGGACAAAAAATCCGCCTTGGCACGGTGGGCGGACTCAGCGGCCCTGCGAACGTCGATCGGGAAAGTTTCGTCACGGGGCACAGAATCCTGCCCTTGCGGAACACCGTGCCGCCGACCCCGCATCCACTGCCTGCCCCCTGCGACCAGCAGCAGCGCCATGGCCATGACCGCCACAGTGGAGAAGAGGAAACCACGCGCCAGCCTTTTGGCTTCGGCACGGTCCTCAGCCAAGTCGACGTACACCGAAAGCTTCGCAAGGGCAAGGTCAGGCAAACGGATGTCGAGGGTCAGCTTTTCGATATCGGGTACAGCAAGCGGCGGCTCTGGGTGCAGAGGGTACAAAAAACGTCCCGTCGCATCGACCAATTCAATGCGGCGCCACTTCGGCCGGTGCAGGCGCCAGCCGTCGAGTATGGCAATGGCACCAACCATTTCCCTTTGTGCCAGAAGGGGTGCGAGTTCAGCGGACACCACGTCCAGCGCCTGCCGCGATTCACGGATGACAATCCGGCTCATGGAATCCAGCAGCGCGGGCTGGATCCACAGCACAAATGCACCCAGGACAGCCAGCCCCACAGCACAGGTACGCGCGACCGTTCGAACCAGGGCTGAACTGAAATGAACCATGCTATGCCTGCCTCCCGGTGGTGGCTGCCAAACAGTGGGGAGCCACTGTGAAAAACGATTCTAAATCCAAGCCCGCGCACCTGTCCTGCCCGGCGGGATAGCATGGCCAATCCCGTCCTGGCGCGGGGTGTGGTTCAATGTGCGTTTCTGATCCGCAGACTCCGCATTTCGGCCTGACCATGTTCGACGATACGACCCCCATCGGCAATTTGCTTGATCCTTCGCGCGCCAAACCGAAGCTCTTGTTGGTGGACGACCAGCCCATCAACATTCAGGTGCTGTACCCAATCTTTGCGGCAGACTTTCAGGTGTTCATGGCCACCAGCGGTGCGCAGGCTTTGACCATCTGCAAAACCAATCCCCCCGACCTGGTGCTGCTCGACATTGTGATGCCGGGGATGGACGGCTTTGAGGTCTGCACCGAACTCAAGGCCGACGAAGCCACGCGCAACATTCCCGTCATTTTTGTGACAGCGCACACCGATGCGGCGCAGGAAACCCATGGACTGGACGTGGGGGCGGTGGACTTTATTTCCAAACCGGTCAACCCGGCCGTGGTGCGCGCCCGGGTCAAGACCCACCTGACCCTCAAGCTGCAATCGGACGTGATGCGCAAGCTGGTGTTTCTGGATGGACTGACAGGGGTCTACAACCGCCGCTATTTTGACCAGCAACTGGCCATTGAAGTTGCGCGCTCTGCGCGCAATGGCGCTCCACTGGCCCTGATCATGCTGGACGTTGATTTTTTCAAAACCTTTAACGATTTGTACGGTCACCAGTCAGGCGACGATTGCTTGAAACATATTGCGCTTGCCTTGAAAAAGAACCTGCGGCGCCCCGCCGATCTGGTAGCACGTTACGGCGGCGAGGAGTTTGCATGCATCCTGCCCGACACGTCTTTCGATGACGCCATGCACATTGCCCAGGGGCTGGAGCAGAGGGTACGGGATCTGCATATTGCCCACGCAGGCTCCCGCGTCGCCCAGGTCATTACCATCAGCCTGGGGGTTGCCAGCCGGGTAGGCATTACGTCCAGCGATGCCAAAGCCTTGTTGGCGGAAGCGGACACCCAGCTGTACCAGGCCAAACACGCAGGGCGCGGCCGGGCCTGCGGCGCAGCGCTTCCGCTGGCCTAGTGCTTACTGGCACAAGCACGGAGGCTTTTGGGAACTACACCAGCATGGAAAGCAGGGGGGACAAGGCCGATCGGCCCACGGGCTTGTTGACGGTCCCCAGCAGCGTAAAACGCCGCAGCTGGGCCACCATGGACGCAGCGTGCATGACATCGTCGCTCTGGCCAGACACAATGATCAGCGCGCCTGCGTAGCCCACCTTGGCGAGCGACTCCATGAACTGAAAGCCGTCCATGCCCGGCATATACAGATCTATCAGCATGAGGTGAATGCCTTGTGGACTGGCCGATAGTTTTTCCAAAGCCTGGCTGCCACTGCCAGCCGTCACCACATCGGCCACCCCCAGACCGGCCAGGATTTCCGAAATCAATTCGAGCTGAAATGGATCGTCATCCACCAGCAAAACCTTGAGGTCACGGCGGCTGGAAGGACGGACGGCGATGGTCCTGGCAAATGGAGGGGGCATGGTGAAGGGCTACCGGTTGCTGCGTTTGTAGATCTGATCGGCCATGGTGGCGCGCTGGTTCATGTCCGCCAGCCATTCCTCTGATGAAGGCAAGGCCGCCGTGCCCATGTCGCTCAGGGTTTGCTGCATGCTGTCCATGTTGGCGTCCACACTGCCCAGAATCTGTGAAACGCGGTCCTGGAACTGCAAGGCCACCAACAACTTCTCGACTTCACGGCGGACCACCAGGCCATGCGTACGCATGGAATCCGCCGATGCCCCCAGTTTACGTACATGGCCCAGCACATGCTCCACCAACTCGCCGGAGAGCGACACCGCATTCTTGTCTTCCTCCGTGGCTTCTTCCGCGGCGGACAGGGTCGTGTTCATGATGGCCCCGATATGTCCCACACGCTCACCAATGTGCTTGCCCGTTTCGGCCGAACGCTGCGACAACATGCGCACCTCCGACGCGACGACGGCAAACCCCCGCCCGGACTCTCCGGCCCGCGCGGCTTCAATGGCGGCATTGAGCGCCAGCAAATTGGTCTGAGCGGCGATGCTGCGCACCTCGGCGGCCATGGCCTGCAACTCCAGTGTTTCCTTGGCCAGGTTGCGGACGTTGGCCAGCAGCGCGTCCTTGCCTTCAATCACATGGGTTAAAGACAACACCACCGGTTGCAGCTCACGCTCACACAAAGCGAGCAAGCTGATGGATTTACCGTCATCGGCATCTGCCCCCACCCGGCCCCCACCAATCCCCGCAAGGTCAAACTGCTGCAGCACCGAGCCAAAACTGGCCGTCAGTTGCACCACCGCCCCTTCCGTCTGTGTTTTGACCAAGCCCACATGGTGCTGCCAAGCGGGAAGCACGTTTTGCAGCAGTTCAGCGATATCTTCTGAGGAACACGCACTGCGGCCAGAGCCAGCTTGGAGCGCTAAATCGAGTCGGGACTGCGCCGTTTGGACTTGGGCCACCAAATACCAAACCGCCGCACCGGAAAACAAGGCGACTGCGCCCAAGGACAGCCATGGCAACCATGCCGCACCATTCCACTGTGGCAGCGCGGCCAGCACCACGAGGACAACCGGGCAGAGTCCCCACCACAGCAAGGACGGGGTGCCGTAGCTTGGCAGGTTGGCATGCGCACTGAGATCGGCATTCATGGTTGGCTGTTCTTTCTCGCAAGTCACCGTAGCGCTCAAAAGGCAGAACCCAGACCCCAAGTCGTGACAGTTCAGCCCCCCTCGACAATTGATTCCGCCAATATTTGCTGGTTTAATCTGGCGTGATCGATCATCATATGCCAAAAAAAATGCACTTGGGACTCGCCCAAGATTGCAACAAAGAACATACAAGGGGAGTCAAGAGAGATGCACGCGGACGTACCGAATGAATGCCAGGCGCTGGCTGCACAGTTGAGGACCAGCCAGGCGGCACTGCACGCCGCGCAAGCCCGCGCAAGCCGCTTGGCACGGATCTACAGCGCATTGACACGCTGCAACCGGGCGATTGTGCACAGCCGCTGCGAAGAAGAACTCTTCGAACACATTTGCCGCATTGCGGTCGATTCAGGGGGGCTGGCCATGGCCTGGATCGGACGTACCGCCCCCCACAGCAGCAGGGTCCGCCCGATCGCCAGTTTTGGCGATAAGACAGGGTACCTGGACACAGCCCAGGCATCCACCGAGGCAAGCACAACCTGGGGGTACGACCCCACCGGCACCGCGATTCGCGAGCAGCAAGCCATCTGGCACCCATGCGTCGATGACGTCGCTGCGCCCCTTTGGCGCACCCACGCCACCCAGGCGGGTTGGACTGGCTGCGCAGCACTGCCCCTGTTTCAGAATGGCAAAGCCATAGGTGCTTTGACTTTGCATGCGCGGACCGCACATTTCTTCGACCAGGACGCGCAGCAGCTGCTGGTCGAAATGGCCTCGGATGTCAGCTGCGCGCTGGACAATTTCACACACGCAACGCAGCATACACACGCCGGGCGTGCATTGCGGGACAATGAATCCGCAATCGATCTGGCCACCGGAAACGCCCGCACCGCGCTGGAGCAACTGGAACTGCAACACTACCGTAACCATTTGGAGCGGCAAAAATATGTGCTGGACCAGCACGCCATCGTGACCACCTGCGGAGTGGATGGCCGCATCACCTACGGCAACGCCAAATTCAGCGAAACCAGCGGTTTTTCACCCGAGGAGTTTATGGGGCGGGACCACAACATTGTCAACTCCGGCCGCCATCCCCACGGGTTCTTCAAACACATGTATGCCACGATTGCCCGAGGAGGCGTCTGGCATGGCGAAGTGTGCAACCGCGCCAAGGACGGCCATGAGTACTGGGTGGACTCCACCGTGGCGGCCTTCATGGGCGAGGATGGCAAGCCCCGGGAATACATCGCGGTGCGCACCGACATTACCGAACGCAAGCGCATTGAAGAGGCCGCCCACGCCGCCAACCGCGCAAAATCCGAGTTTCTGGCCAATATAAGCCATGAAATCCGTACCCCGATGAATGGCATGCTGGGTATGGTGGACGTGCTCCAGGCCACGGACCTTGCGCCTTCGCAACGCCGCATGCTCGATACGATCCACAATTCCTCGCTGGCTTTGCTCAGCATCTTGAATGACATTCTGGATTTCTCCAAAATTGAGGCCGACAAACTGGAACTTGAGTCCATACCGACCCAGCTGCGTGAGGTGGCAGAAGGTGTGGCACAGCTGCTGGTCACCAACTCGGCCAGCAGATCGGTTGAACTTTCTGTCTTTGTATCCCCCGAACTGCCCCGCTGGATCCTGGGTGACCCCAACCGGCTTCGCCAAGTGCTTCTCAATTTGCTGGGCAATGCCTTGAAATTCACCCACCACCACGAAGAGCGCCCTGCCCGTGTGGTGCTGTATGTGGAACCCTGCGTGCAGGAGGATGGCACCCTCGGGGTTCGCCTGCGCGTCGTCGACAACGGCATCGGCATGAGCCCCCAGGTGCAGGCTTTGCTCTTTCAGCCATTCACCCAGGCGGACGCCAGTACCGCACGGAAATTTGGGGGTACCGGCCTGGGACTTTCCATCACCCAGCGCCTGGTGGAGATGATGCAGGGGCGCATATCGGTGCACAGCAGCCTGGGGCAGGGTTCGGAATTCACCGTCGAGTTGCCCCTGCAACCCGCGGAGCCCGGTCGCAGTCTGCCCGCGGACCCCAAGCTCACGGGCGTGCGCCTGCTGCTTGTCACGACCGACGCCCACACACTCCTGGCCGTTCCGGCCTACTGCGGTTCGGCCGGTGCGCAGGTCGCGGTCGTGGCCAGTCTGGCGGCCATCCGCCAACATCTGCATCAAACCCCGTGGGCTGGCCCTACTGTGGTGCTGCTGGGCCTGGACGTGACCCCCCCCCTCCAGTCCTTGGGTCTGCCGACCCCCATCGGCGTGGTCCGCCTGGTGCGTAGCAGCAGCGACATCGCAGCCCGGGAAATAGCGGTGCTCGCGCGCCCGCTGCTCTACCACGATCTGATTCACGGTGTGGCCCTGGCCAGCGGGCGCCTGAGCGCGGTGGGCCAGAGGGACCCGCTCGAACGCCGCCACCAATCGGAACGGCCACAGGCCCCGAGCATCATGGTGGCGCTGCAGACCCAACGCCTGATCCTGCTGGCCGAGGACAACGAGACCAACCGCGATGTGATGCGGGAGCAGTTGCGCCTGCTCGGTTATGCGACCGAAGTGGCCGAAAATGGGGCCATGGCGCTGGAGATGTGGCGCAGCGGCCGCTACGCGCTGCTGCTCACCGATTGCCACATGCCCGTCATGGACGGTTTTGAGTTGACACAAGCGATTCGCCAGGCCGAGCCCCAGGGCACACGCCTGCCCATCATCGCCGTCACCGCCAATGCCATGCAAGGCGAAGCCGAGCGTTGCCGGGCCCGCGGCATGGACGACTACCTGTCCAAGCCTTTGCGTTTGAAAGAAGTGGGGCCCATGCTGGCCAAGTGGCTGCCCTTGGCGCCGGTGGGCGGCCCCGAGCCCGCCACCGTGTGGGACGCATTGGCCCTGCGCAAGCTGGTCGGCGACAACCCCGCCATGCACCGGCGCCTGCTGGAGAAGTTTCTGGCCAATGCCCACACCCAGGTGGCCGCCATGGGCTCCGCTGCGACCGCAGGAGAACCTGCCAAGCTGACCGAGGTGGCCCACACCCTCAAGTCGGCGGCGCGTAGCGTAGGCGCCCTGGCGCTGGGAGAACTGTGCCAGGCGCTGGAAACTGCGGGACGCGCCGGAGACCTGTCCACCTGCAGCGCCTTGTCAAGGCAACTGGAACCCGTATTTTCCGCGGCTGCGCAAGCCATTCAAACCACTCTTGGCTGAAATGGAGTTTTGACTATGCACGAAGACATCATTTTGGTCGTGGATGACGATGCCTTCCAGCGCGAGGTCTTGGGCATGCAACTGGCCGGTCTTGGCTGGAACAACGTGCTCCATGCCTCCAGCGGAGAACAGGCGCTGACCCTGATGGATACCCATGGCCGGCACATCAGTGTGGTGATCAGCGATCTGTCCATGCCGGGCATGGACGGCCCGGTCCTGATGCGGCATCTGGCGCAGCGGGGGTTTCGGGCGCAACTCATTTTGCTGTCAGGCGTGCAAGACGAAATTCTGAGCAGCGCCGCAGGTCTGGCCCATGCGCATGGGCTGGACCTGCTGGGGTGTTTGAGCAAGCCCTGCGCGCCCTCCCAACTGGATGAGTTGCTGGCGGGTCTGCATCCCCCCGCCAGCGTGCGCCACCGCACCAGCGAGGAAGAGGCCCTGGCACCTGAGCGGCTGGCGGCGGCTTTGGCCGCGGGTGAATTCATTCCCTGGTACCAGCCCAAGGTCGATATCCGAAACGGCCAAACCGTCAGCGCCGAAGCCCTGGCGCGCTGGCCGGTAGAGTCGGGGGGGATGATTGGACCAGGAAGGTTTGTCCCCGCCATTGAGGCCGCCGGTTTGGCCGATGAATTGTTTTTTGCCATTGCGCGCCATGTGGTGGCCGACACAGCGGCCTGGCACCGGCAGAACATCTCCATCAAAACGGCCATCAACCTGTCCATGGACACCGCACTCAACCTGGAAATGCCCGAGCGCCTGGGCCAACTGGTCAAGGCGGGTGGGCTGCATCCCTCGGACTTCATCATTGAAGTCACGGAGAGCCGCTTGATGGTGGAGCGTTCATTGGCCATGGAAACCCTGACCCGGCTCTCCATGATGGGCTTTGTCCTGTCCATTGATGACTTCGGCACCGGCTACTCCAGCCTGGTGCAACTCGTTGATCTGCCCTTCAAGGAACTCAAAATCGACGGCAGCTTCGTGCAGCGCGCCAACACCGAGCGCAAGGCGGAAGCGGTTTTGCGCATTTCCATCCTGATCGGCGTCAATCTGGGCATGGCAGTGGTGGCCGAAGGTGTGGAAACCGCCGAGCAGCTGGCATTTTTGCGCACCTGCGGCGGCAGCATTGTGCAGGGCTACCAGATCGCCCGCCCCATGCCGTTTGCCGCCTGCACAGATTGGCTGCAATCCGAAGCCAAATAAGCCTCCAGCCCGCATGGGTACTGCGCAAGCAGCTTCTTTTTTTATAGCAAAATCAGGCGCGCGAATCAAACTGCAAAATCGCCCTGGCGATGCCCTCCAACGGCAAAATATCGTCCACGGCCTGCAGCTTGATAGCCTCTTTGGGCATGCCAAACACCACGCAGGTTTCTTCGTTTTGGGCAATGGTGCGGGCACCCCCGTCGTGCAGCACCTTCATGCCGCGCGCACCGTCGTCCCCCATGCCGGTCATGAGAATACCCAGCACATCGCGCCCGCCGCATTCGGCCGCCGACTTGAACAGCACATCCACCGAGGGCTTGTGGCGGTTGACCGGCGGACCGTCCAGGACATGCACAAAGTACTGTCCCGCCACCTTGCGCAATTGCATGTGCAGCCCGCCAGGCGCAATAAGCGCCACCCCGCGCTCCAGGCGGTCACCGTCCTTGGCTTCCCGCACGTTCATGGCGCAAATGCCGTTGAGCCGTGCGGCGTACATGGCGGTGAATTTTTCGGGCATGTGCTGGGTGATGGCGATACCGGGAGCATCGGCAGGCAGGTGGGTCAGTACCAGCTCCAGCGCCTGGGTGCCTCCGGTGGAGCTGCCAATCACCACCGGCTTGTTCATGGCAAACGCGTGGACCGAACCCGGTACCGGCGTTCGAGCCGCCACAGGACGGGCGGCATGCGTGTCGGCGCCGGTGGGGCGGGCACGCGGCCTGGACCTGGCCGCTGTTTTCAGCGTCTGAACCATCTCGCGGCGGGAATCCGCCAGATGCTGCTTCAAACCCAGCTTGGGCTTGGCCAACACCGCCACCGCACCGGCCGACAAGGCCTCCAGCGCGACCTTGCTGCCTTCGGTCGACAGCGTGGAGCAAATCACCGTGGGAATAGGGGTGCTCGCCATGAGCTGCCGCAAAAACGTCAAACCGTCCATGCCCGGCATTTCAATGTCCAACAGCAGCACATCGGGCGGATTTTTGCGGATCATGTCCATGGCCAGCAAGGGGTTGGGCGCGCTGCCAATCAGTTCCACCTCGGGGTTATCCGAGAGCATGTGTGCCAGCGCCTGGCGCACCACGGCAGAGTCGTCCACCACAAACACCTTAACAACCATCACTTATGCCTTGCTCTGAAAATACCGTTTCCACCAATGGCTCGCCCGATCCCACGGTCCAGGACACTTTGCGGTATCCGTTGCCCCCCAGACAATGGTCCACCACCGCAATGCCATGGCGCTGCAAAAATTCCCAAACCCAATCCACGTTGTGGGTTCCCACATGCGTGGCGTTGAACATCTGCGGAAACATATTGCCGCCGCCAAAAACATAGGCCTGGCAGCACTTGGGATGAATCCCCACCGCCTGCAACCGGGAAAACATCTCGTCCATCGCCACTTCACCATACGCTGTATTGCAGGCATTGGACACGTTGGGGCGTCCCACATGCACGATATGGCACATGGCCGCCACCGTGCGCCTGGGATCGGTCAAAATCACGCTGACACACGACCCCAGCAAGGTTCTCAACTGGTCACCCACCAACCCCAAAGCCACATCACCCGGCATCAGCTCCACCGCCGCGCTGTTGTGGACTGCGGGTGTCTTGAAGGGTGCCTGGGGACGGTGGGTAGCCATGGTGTGGGATCGAAGAGCGTGATCTGACCTTAAGCCAGCTTGCGAAAAGCACCGGGAATGACGGTGGTGATTGGCGTATGGCACGGCACACGTCCCTCCGCCGTTCCCAAGAAAAACAAGCCTCCCGGCCTCAGGGCGGCCAGCACCCGGTCTACCACTGCGCTCTTGGTTGGCGGGTCAAAGTAAATCAGCACATTGCGCAAAAAAATGATGTCAAAAGGCCCCAAGCCCGCAAAGGATTGGCTGAGGTTGAGTTGGCCAAACTGCACCCGATTGCGGATCTTATCCTGCAGCAAGACCTGCCCCTGCGCCGGCCCTTCCCCACGCAGACAATAGCGGCGCAATCGTTCGGGTGACACGGCACGCAAGCGTTCTTCGGGGTATACCGCCTCTTGGGCGCTGAGCAACACCCGGTGGCTGATATCAGTGGCCAAAATGGACCAGTCCGGCCCTATCTTGCCCATGGCCTGCATGTCGGCCAGCAGCATAGCGGTGCTATAGGCCTCGTCGCCAAAGGAGGATGCAGCGCTCCAGATGGACACAGCCCTGCGGTTGCCGTAACCCGCCAATTCTTGTTCGAGCAAATCGTAGTGCCTGGGTTCTCTGAAAAAATAGGTTTCGTTGGTGGTGAGCAAATCCACCGCCATCTGGAACTCGGCGGCTTCGGCTTCATCCTCCAGTAGGGCGATGTAATCGGCAAACCCCTCCAGCCCCAGTTTTTGAATGCGCGCAGACAGGCGTGAGTGGATCAGCGGTTTTTTGGTTGGGTTGTACGAAAGCCCGGCAGCCTCGTACATGAGATCGGCGATCTGTTTGAATTCACGGTCACTGAACTGCATTGAACCTACCCCTGTTGGATACCCCACCAAATCACGCGGTCCTGCCAGAAACCGCACCATCCGCCACGCCATGACAGCACACCTGTTCGGCTTCCGGTCACACCTCGGACGCATGTGCGGCCAGCGCAACCATGTCGTCAATATTCAAGGCACGTTCGGGGTCCAGGATCACGATAAATTCGCCCTTGATCTTGCCCATGCCCAGAATGAAGTCGCGCGCAATCGGGGTGCCGAATTGCGGCGCAGGCTCCATGTGCGCCGAGGGTATTTCAATCACTTCACTGACTGCGTCCACCATCAGACCCAGCTCCAACCTTTCACTCTCACCGCTGGCGTCAAAAATAACGATGCACGTCTTCTTCCCGACTTGCGTAGCGGCACCGCCTAAGCGCGACTGAAGGTCAATGACCGGCACCACCGCACCACGCAGGTTGATGACGCCGCGCACAAAACCGGGCATGAGGGGCACAACGGTCATGGCGGCATGCTGGATGATTTCGCGCACCCTGCGGATATCCATGGCAAACACCTCGCCCCCCAACACAAAGGTCAGGTATTGCGAGGCCATGCCCCCATCGGCGCCGAGAGTCACCGCCATGCTGTGATCGCTGGTCATGCGCAGCTCACATCAGTAGGGTTTAAAGTTGGATTTGCCATTGCGCACTGCGGCCCCCATCAACAGGGGCCCCAACCGAGGGGCTGCACCGTTGCTCCCGCGCCGTTCAGCCTGCCCCAGTTCGGTTTGGCGGCTACGGGCCTTGGGCGCACCATCGCCAATGTGAAAGAAGGCAATGGATTGCTGCAACTGCTCGGCCTGCCCCAAAAGCTCTTCGCTGGTGGCCGCCAGCTCTTCGGAGGCCGAGGCATTTTGCTGCGTGGCCTTGCTGAGTTGGCCCATGGCACCACCAATTTGCACCACCGAGTCACTTTGCTCCGCGCTGGCCGCGGCGATCTCCTGCACCAGCTCACTGGTCTTTTGGATGCTGGGAACAATCTCATCGAGCAGCTTGCCCGCCCGCTCCGCGGTGGCCACGCTGTTGCCCGCCAGATCGCCAATTTCCTTGGCGGCTTCCTGGCTGCGCTCGGCCAGTTTGCGCACCTCGGCCGCCACCACTGCAAAGCCTTTGCCATGCTCGCCGGCGCGTGCCGCTTCAATCGCGGCATTCAAGGCCAATAGATTGGTTTGGTACGCGATATCGTCCACGATGCCGATCTTGGCGGCAATTTGCTTCATGGCCCCCACGGTCTGGCTGACTGCGCCGCCGCCATCCACCGCCTCTTTGGAGGTTTTGGTGGCCATGCCATCGGTCACTTTGGCGTTGTCGCTGTTTTGGCTGATCGATGCGGACATCACATCAATTTGCGAGGTGGTTTCTTCCACGCTGGCGGCCTGTTCGCTGGCCGCTTGGGACAGTGACTGGGCGGTGGCGCTCACCTGGTTGGCCGCGCCCGTCAGTGCGTCGGCGGCGTCATGGACTTCGCCCAGGACGCGGGTGAGGTTGTCTGCGGTGGAGTTGACGTTGTCTTTGACCTTTCCGAACAGCCCCGCATAATCCCGGTGGATGCGTTTGGTCAGGTCGCCTTCTGCAAATGCCGCCAGCACCTCCGCCACGTCACTCAAGCCCTGCTCGCTCACGTCCATCAATTGGTTCATGCCGGTGGAGAGATTCAGGAAGAAGCCAGTTTTTCCCTCCAGGTTCAAACGCTGGCCAAAATCCCCATGGGCGGCGGTATCCACAATGGCGGCGACTTCTTTTTCCACGCCGACTTCGACGGTGCGATCCGCCCACTCCAGCACGGTTCCGATGCGGGTGCCCTGGGCATCCACAATCGGGTTGAAGGTCAGGCCAAAGTACAAGGTGCCCACTTGTATCTGGGTGCGATATGTGGTCTTGAGGCCATCCAGCAAGCCGCGCTGGTGCGAAGGCATTTTGTGGAATACATCGATGTTTTGGCCCACGAGCTTGCGCGCTTCAAATTGGGGCAACACTTTGCGCAACTCCACCTCGTTGTGCTGCATCATGGTGATTGCGGTCTCATTCATGTAGATGATTTCGTTGCCGGCGTCGGCAATCATCACGTTGGTGCTGCATTTGTCCAACGCATTTTTGATACGCAAATTTGTGCGCGCAGCCAGCGCAGCGTCTTGCAAAGAGCCCTGCACCCGGTCCATGGCTTCACTGATGCGCGCTTTTTGTCCAGGCAGGCGGTCCATGGCCAAGTCCAGCTTGCCATCGGAATAAGCCGTAACCACTTCCACCGTCTTCATCGTGACGGCAATGTGCGATCGCACCAGATCGTTGATGGACTGCCCCATGGAACGGTAGGACCCCTCCAACTTCTCTACCGGCATGCCATGGTCGAGCATGCCCAGTTCGTGCTGGCGCGCCATTTCTTGCTGCGCCGCTTCAAACTGCTGCAAAGTACTTTGCATTTTGGCCAACGAGGCCATCAGCCGCCCGGTTTCATTGGTGCCGCGCACAGGAATGTCCAAGTTCAAATTCCCTTGCGCCACCGCGCCCGCAACGGCCACCGCTTCTGCCACCGGGCCGGTGATACTGCGAACGAAGGCCACCGCCAAAGCCACGGCAGCGGCGAGCCCCAACAGCAGCAATGCGGCCATGACGTACAGGGTGTTTTGCAACCTGCTCACACGTGCGTCCAGCGTCTGCCGCAAAGTTTTCATCGCTAACGCATTGAAGTCGTACAAGCTGTCAATGGCCCGGGTGAATTCATCAAAATACACATTGGCGGAGTATTTGATCTGCGGGGCATTGATCAACGCCTGGTCTGCCAGCGCCAGGGTTTTCTCCACCAGGGCACGGCTGGTTTCAGCACGGGCATCCAATGCCGATTTCATTTCGGCATTGACCTCGGTGGCACGTGCCAGGTTGCGAAACATGTCCCCCCGCACTTCCTGCACCCGCTTGTTCAGCGCGACCAGAGAGGCCCGCCCTTCTGGGGAAAGCACGCCTTGCGCCAGATAACCGGTGCCCTGCGCCCGCAGGATGCCCAGGTTTTCTCCCAGCCAAGGCATGTTGACCAGCGAGGACTGGATAAGGAAATAGGCATCGACCTCCGGGTCCAGTGACAAATTGAACTCGCTTAACACTTCTTCGTTCAACACCAGAACACTGGCAATCAACTGGGTATGCAGTTGGGTACTGTCTGCCGACTTGATCTGTTTGCTGGCCACACTTTGCTCCAAAGAGGCCCAGCGCTCACGCACCTCGTTCCACAACGCCATGGTTTTTGCCGATGCCCCGGCTTTCTTGAGCTCTTCGTCCAAGCCCGTCATGGCCTTGACCACCTGATCACGCATGCCAGGTCGGCGCTGCGCCAACGTTTCGTTGCCACTCAAGGCCCCAGCCGACATGCCCCTGTGGGTTTGAATCAACTGGACCACTTTATTCATGATGACCACGGACTCGGTGGCCCTTTCCTCGTGGTCCGCGAAAGCGGCTTCGGCTGTGATCTTCTTGAAATAGAGACCTGTGGGAATGGCCACCATGAGAAGGGCGATGAGCCCCAGGATGATGAATTTTTGGGCCAGGTTGAGGCGGTGCAAGAAAGACATGAGCGACATCCCTATGGTTAAGCCTTAAAGGCGGGTTTTGTAATAAAGATCAAGAAGAAAACGTGGCGCCAGTGGACTTGGCGTGCAGACCTGCAACACCTGGATCGGCGGTGACCAAGTCGCCCAGCGAGTTCACATCGAGAATCAGCGCCACCTCACCACTGCCCAAAATGCTGGACCCCGAGATGCCGCGCAAGGTTTTAAACAATCGCCCCAGGGGTTTGATAACCGTTTGCTGCTGGCCCAGCAACACCTCAACCTCAATCCCGTAAGGGCCGCGCTGGGCGTTGACCACCACCACGCTCACGCGTTCGGTGTGTGTGGATTCGACGGCGTACAGCGTACGCAGCCGCACCACCGGAAGCACTGCGCCACGCAACTCCAGGTAATGCCGCCCCATGGCGTCGGCCTTGACATGGCGCCCCCCCGCCTCAATGACCTCCACTACCGACTCCAGCGGTAACACGAACTTGGATTTCCCTACCCCCACCAGGAAACCATCAATGATGGCCAGTGTCAGCGGCAGGCGGATATCCACCTGCAGGCCCTGCTCCGGCCGACTCAACAGCCGGATGGAGCCTCGCAGTGCTTCGATGTTGCGACGCACCACATCCATGCCGACGCCGCGCCCGGACAGATTCGTGACCTGCTCCGCGGTTGAAAAGCCGGGCTCGAAAATCAGCATGTGGATGTCGTTGTCACTGGGCACCACGCCAGGCTCCACCAAGCCGTGGCTCCAGGCCCGCTGCAACACCCGCTCGCGGTTGATGCCACGGCCGTCGTCTTCGATGCGGATCAAAATGGCCCCGGCTTCATGCTGCGCGCTCAAGACCAGCTTGCCGACAGGCGGCTTGCCCGAGGCGATGCGCTCCTGGGGCGTCTCCAGCCCGTGGTCCAGCGAATTGCGCACCAGGTGCATGAGCGGATCGGCAATTTTCTCCACCATGGATTTGTCGAGTTCCGCATCGCCCCCCACAATCTCAAAATTCACCTCTTTACCGAGGCTGGAGGCGGTGTCGCGCACTACACGCCTGAACCGGCTGAAGGTTTCACCCACCGGCACCATGCGCAAGCCCAGCGTGCCATTGCGAATTTCTTCGATCAAGCGGTTCATGTGCAAATTGGCTTCAATCAGGCCCACCTCCCGCGTCTCTCGGGCCAGCAGCGTGGCTCCGGCGCCTGCGATCACCAACTCGCCCAGCAGGTTGATGACGGCGTCCAGGCGGTCGGCCTGCACACGGATGTAACGCTCCTCGGAGGGCGCGTTCTCCCGGATTTTCTGTTGTTTGCCCAGTGCCGCCGCCACCACTTCGGGGGCCACGCCAGCCTGCGCCTCCAGCAAATCACCAATTTTGGGCGTCTCCACTGAAGGCATGCCACGGGTTTGCTGCTGGGTGGAGAGAAGCTGTTCGAGCTTGTCTTGCGACACCGCCCCCACCGACACCAGCATGTCGCCCAAGCGTGGCGTTTCCGGCATGTCCTCAATGGCGCGGACCAATTTTTGTCCGGGCGTCTCGGGCGCCACCACGTCGAGCTCGCAGTCGTCCAGCACAAAGCTGAAAGCGCCCTCAATCTCCTCGCGGTTGGAGGTGGTCTCCAATTCCATGTAGAAACTCAAGTAGCAACTCTCGGGGTTCAAATTGACCAGGGGGGGCACTGTCTCGGTACCGCAACGCACGCTCAACACGCGGCCCATGCCCCCCAGGTAGCGCGCAATGGACAAGGGGTCCATGCCGTTGCGAAAGGTTTCCGGACCAAATTGCGCAGCAATGGTCCAGATGCGCAAAGCGCCTGCTGCTTCCTCCGGGGAGGCCACTGCGGTTGCCTCGGGCTCGACAGGGGTGCCTTCCGTGAGCGCCTGGAGTTGGACCACCAGATCGGCACGGGTCTCTTGCTCTTGCGGTGTGTCGGCACTTTCATCGGCTGCGGTATCCACCAGAATCTTGATCTGGTCATTGCACTGCAGCAGCAGCGTGCTGATTTCAGCGGTGAGCGCGATCTCGCCATCGCGCATTTTGTCCAGCAAGGTTTCGACATGGTGGGTGAAATCAACCACCCGGTGTAACCCGAAAATGCCCGCTGATCCCTTGACGGTATGGGCGCAGCGAAACAAGGAGTCGAGTAAGTCGCGGTCATCGGGCTGCTCCTCCAACTCCAGCAGCAAGGTTTCGATGGCCTCGAATTGCTCCGCCGCCTCGCTGATAAAAGCAGGCATGGCTGCCGCAATAAAGTCTTGGTCCGCGTCGGTGTTGTAGCCCATGTCTCAAGCCTTCCCTGCATGGTTGTTGGAACAGTACTTGTCCAGCCAATGGCCAAAGCCCAGGGCGCTACAGGCCTCGGCAAAAATCGGACTCGCCTCAACCAAAGACCAGGACTGCTCCATATTGCTCAGCGCCGCCAGAAGTTGCAGCCCGGCGCCGTCCACTTCGACCACATCGCGCGCGGAAACTTCCAGGGGATCGTTGGATTGGCTCAGCTGCTGCGATACCCAGGACAGCAAGGCGTCGCGCGACTCCAGTGCACTGTAGATATTAAATTCCGGCGGTAGCTCGAACCGATTACTCATGAAATCCTCCATGCGGCTTCAATCAACAAGAACGGACTCGCAGGGTTTGTGGCCCCCTGCTGGCGCTTATTCCGTTTTCAGATCAATGGGAGATGAGGCGCCCCGACGCAGGCAGTGCTTTTTAGCACGACAAGGAGGGGCAACGACATATCGCATTGATATGGAAATGGAATTACACGCAGAGTTTGCCGACCGCAGCCACCAGTTGCGAGGGAGAAAAGGGCTTCACCATCCATGCTTTCGCACCAGCGGCCTTGCCCTCTTCTTTCTTGGCGTCCTGGTTTTCAGTCGTGAGCATGAGGATGGGCATGAATTTGTAAGAAGGCAGTTTTTTGGTCGCCTTGACGAATTCAATGCCGTTCATGACGGGCATGTTGATATCGCACACCGCCATATTGACCTGCCGACCGTCAAGCAGGGCCAGTGCGGCCTGCCCATCGCCGGCTTCGATCACGTTGTAACCCGCACCGGTCAGGGTTATTTTGACCACCTGACGCAGGCTAACGGAATCATCAATCACCAAGATCGTTTTTGCCATTCGAGCCTCCCTAAAAAGCCGTTTCGTGGTTGCCAGCACCCGCCATCACCGCGACACCAAGCCGCAGGGGCCACGACCGGCGGGACGTCGCCACAGACCGCACCCACACGGGAAACATCCCAGCACATTGCGGTCCACAGGATGCGCTATGTGCGACAGCAGGACTTCCCCAACGCGGGTTTGGGTTTGATTTTGGCAAGCGATTTCTGTTGCATGGTAGCCCGATTTCTTGGGCGCGTGTAGAGGTCCAGCAATTACTTTTGAATTTTTGAAGGATGTCCCTGCGCAATGCGCTTTTCCACACCTCGACACGGTAGGCCCGTATCAAGCCCCGGCGTTTTCCTGCGGACGCCAAGGATTTTCAACAAAAAATAGCTTCCAGCCCTTACCAATACAGCGCCGGAAGCTATTAAAACAGGAGCAACTATGGGTTGGCGCGGCGTGCCAGCACTTCAAAGGCAGGCAGGGTCTTGCCTTCCAGCACCTCCAGGAAGGCACCGCCGCCGGTCGAGATGTAGCCCACCTGTTTTTCGATGCCGTATTTGGCGATGGCCGCCAGGGTGTCACCGCCACCGGCGATGGAAAACGCGCTGGACTCGGCAATGGCCTGGGCAATGGTGCGGGTGCCGTTCTCGAACGCGGCAAACTCGAACACGCCCACCGGGCCGTTCCACACAATGCTGCCCGCCTGTTTGAGCTGGGCGGCCAGCGCCTGCGCCGTTTGCGGGCCAATGTCCAGAATCAGATCGTCGTCTTCCACCTCGGTGGCGGCCTTGATGGTGGCCGGGGCGTCGGCCGCAAAGGCCTTGGCGGTGACCACGTCGGTGGGGATGGGCACGGCCGCGCCGCGGGCTTTCATGGCCTCAATCACGGCGATGGCTTCGCTCAGCAAGTCGGGTTCGGCCAGGCTTTTTCCGATTTTCAGGCCCGCCGCCAGCATGAAGGTATTGGCAATGCCGCCGCCCACGATCAACTGGTCCACGTTGTTGGCCAGGCTCTTCAAGATGGTGAGCTTGGTCGAGACCTTGGAGCCTGCCACAATGGCGACCAGCGGGCGCTTGGGCGCCAGGAAGGCCTTGGAGATGGCGTCCATCTCGGCCGCCAGCAAGGGGCCGGCGCAGGCGATGGGGGCGTACTGGGCGATGCCGTAGGTGCTGGCCTCGGCCCGGTGGGCGGTGCCAAAGGCGTCGTGCACAAAGATGTCGCACAGGGCGGCCATCTTGCGCGCCAGGGTTTCGTCGTTCTTCTTTTCGCCCTTGTTCACGCGGCAGTTTTCCAGCAAGACCAGTTGGCCGGGCTGCACCTCCACGCCATCTACCCAATTCGCCAGCACGGGGACTTCGCGCCCCAGCAGTTCACCCATGCGCGCCGCCACGGGGGCCAGCGAGTCCTCCGGCTTGAAAGCGCCTTCGGTGGGACGGCCCAGGTGGGAGGTCACCATAACGGCGGCACCGGCCGCCAGCGCCATCTGGATGGCCGGAATGCTGGCACGGATGCGGGTGTCTTCGGTGATGCGCCCGGTGTCGTCTTGCGGCACGTTCAGGTCGGCACGGATAAAAACACGTTTGCCAGCCACTTGGCCTTGGGCACACAGGTCGGCGAATCGAATGACGTTCATAGGGAAGCCTTCAAGTTAAGAAAAGAAAGTGGGAATGCACACCGGAGGGGTAGAACGGTAGGCATTGTAAAAGTGCGGCAAACGTCGGCCTTACGTACCCGCCACAAACCTACCAGCCCAGACCGATGTGCAAGGGCAGGTACACCGCCATGCCCGACACAATGGTGCCCAGCACGGCCTGCCCTGAGCCCCGGCGCAGGAAATAGTAGGCGGCACCGGCCAACACGGCGAACAACCGGGCGTCGTGCAGGGAGTGGATCACCGCCCCCTGGGTCATGACAATTTCCGGAGCGATGACCGCCGACAGCGCCGCAATGGGCGCATATTGCAGGCCCCGCTGCGCCCAGAGGGGCAAGGCCCAGTCTTTTTCCGAAAGAAAAAAGAAGGAGCGCGCCAGCACCGTCACGCCAGCCATGCCCACAATGGTGAGCAAGGTCCAGGTATCGGTTTCACCGGTGAAAAAAGGGTCCATGGCTAGACGCCTTTCCGGGGCGGCTGACTTAGGGATGCCGCCTGTTTTTCCAGCACCAGGCACAGCGCCACGGCCGACGCAATGGCCAGCAAAATGTTGAGTTTCAAGGGCAAGGCGAAAGCCGCCACCCCCACGACCGCAGCCACCGCCGCCGAAATCCAGCGCAGACGGCTGCTGGCCAGCGAGCACAACATGCCCACCAGTGCGAGGATGCCGGCAAAACCCAGCCCCCAGGCGGTGGGAATCACGTTGGCCAGCACCACCCCCAACACACTGCAAAAGGTCCAACTGAACCAGTTGATGCTGCCATTGCCCGCCAGGTAGGCCATTTGCGCCAGACGACCCGCAGCGTCTTGCGCGGGCACGCTGAAACGCTTCACAAACAGCACATAGGTAAGGTCGGCGGTCAGATAACCCGTCACCATGCGCTGCCAACGGGGCAGGTGCATCACATAGGGGCGCAGGTGGGCGCTGAACACCACAAAGCGCAGATTGACGCAAAACGCGGTCGCCAAAATCACCCACATGGGCGCCCCCGCCAGCAGCAAGGGTATGGCGGCCAACTGGGAACTGCCGGCAAACACGATCAGCCCCATGAGCAAGGCCTCCACCGTGCTCATGCCCGACTTGACCATGGCCACGCCGGTCATCAGGCCCCAGGCTGCAATGCCCGGAGCGACGCCCAGCATGTCGCCAAATCCCCGGCGGAACTCGGGATGGCGGTAGTGGGCCGGGAGGAAAAACATCAAACCGAGGGAGTCGGCAGGTCGAAACGCATGCCCACCTGCACCGCAAAGCCGCGCAGGAAGTCGGCCACCGGCAGCCGCTTGCCGCCCGGGCGCTGCAATTCGGTCAGAATCACTATCGAATTCATAGCTGCTACCGCAATACCGGCGGGGGCTACAGCCACAATTGATCCAAATTCAGGAGACAGGAGGGACGCTGGAGCCTCGGCGGCATGGGCGCCCCAGACCTTGATGGTTTCGCCCGACAAGGTGGCATGGGCCACGGGAAAGGGGTTGAACGCCCGCACGCGCCGCACAATCGCCTGCGCGGGCAGACGCCAGTCAATGGCTGCCTCGTGTTTTTCGATCTTGTGGGCGTAGGTCACGCCCTCGGAAGGCTGCTTTTCAGGCTGGAGCTGGCCCGTAGACGCCAGTTCCAGCGCCTGCACCACCATCTCAGCCCCCAACGCGGCCACACGGTCGTGCAGCACCGCGGTGGTGTCTTTCTCCCCAATCGGCAGGCTGCGCACCAGCAGCATGTCGCCAGTGTCCAGTCCCGCGTCCATCTGCATGATGGTGACGCCGGTATGGGTGTCACCGGCCTCAATGGCGCGGTGGATCGGCGCCGCCCCGCGCCAGCGCGGCAACAGGGATCCGTGGATATTGAGGCACCCGAGCTTGCGTGGCGTGAGCGCCGACGGGCCGCCCCTAGGCGCGAGGGCCCCCTCGGGGGGCAGCGAACCACGCGTAGCGGGGAGCGTGGGGGCCATATCATCCAAAACCCATTGCGGCAGGATCAGGCCGTAGGCGGCCACCACCATCACATCGGCATCGGCTTCTGCGATGGCTTGGCGCGCTGCAGCGGCATCGGCCGGGTATTTGCCATCCAGGCGCAGGCTGCGCGGCTGGGCCACGGGGATGCCATGCTCCAGTGCAAACTGCTTAACCGCCGAGGCCTGCAGTTTCATGCCGCGTCCGGCCGGGCGGTCGGGCTGGGTCAGCACCAGGGCGATGGTGTGGCCCGCGGCGTGCAGACGCTCCAGCGCCATGCGGGCAAATTCAGGGGTGCCCGCAAAAATGACCCGCAGCGGCCGCGCCTGCGCGCCGGTCAACGCGCGTCCTCGCGCTGGGCTTTCAGCATCTTGGTCTTGATGCGGTTACGTTTGAGGGGTGACAGGTATTCAACAAACACCTTGCCCATCAGGTGGTCCATCTCGTGCTGAATGCACACCGCCAACAGGCCCTCGGCCTCAATCGTGCGTGACTGCCCCGTTGCATCCCAGGCTTCAATCCGCACCGCGTCAAAACGCTCCACGCCGTCGTAGATGCCGGGCACCGACAGGCAACCTTCTTCATTCAAGTGGGTAGTGGGGCTGGTCCAGACCAGTTCGGGGTTGATCAGCACCAGCGGCTGGTCACGCTCTTCAGACACATCGATGACGATCAGGCGCTCGTGCACATCGATCTGGGTAGAGGCCAGGCCAATGCCCTTGGCGTCGTACATGGTCTCCAACATGTCGTCCGCCAACGTCCGAATGCGCGCATCCACCACCGCCACACGTTTGGCCACCTGGTGGAGCTTGGGGTTGGGGTAACAAAGAATCGGAAGTAAAGCCATAACGTAAGCAGTAAAGAGCAGAGCGAGCACAGACCGCACTGCGGCGCGCGCGCCCACAAGGTTTCGGGATGTGGCTATTTTCGCCACTTTTGGGGGATCTCGCAGCACTTCCCCGTCAAAAACGTTGCCGAATCAAGGGCTTGAGCGCAAAATCGCGCGTAACTTATCAAGTTACTCCTTCGGATTGAAGCACGATACCTATGACGATACACCTGATGGCGAAATCCAAAATTGCATTTGCCGCGTTGACCGTGGTGGCCGGGGTTTTGGCACACGCACCCGCCGGGGCGCAAAACTTCCCTGTCACCGCAGCGCAAAAACAAACCGCCAGCCAGGTGGCCCAAAAAGGCGTTCCCCTCAGTGAGCTGAGCCCCAACGCCCCGGATCGCTACACCGTCAAAAGCGGCGATACCTTGTGGGCCATCTCGGCCCTGTTCCTCAAAAGCCCCTGGCGTTGGCCGGAATTGTGGGGCATGAACCTGAACGACATCAAAAACCCGCACCTGATTTACCCCGGACAAGGCTTGTTGCTGGAGCGTAAAAATGGCATGGCCACTTTGCGAATCAAAGGCGCCGAGTCATCGCCTGACGGAACCCCCATCGGCACCGTCCATGTGTCGCCCCGCACGCGTTATGAAACTCTGGCTGACGCGGCCCTGCCTACACTCCAATCCAGCGTGGTCGAGGCCTTTCTGGTCGAACCCATGGTCATGGATGAGCAGGGCCTGAAATCCGCACCCCGCATTGTGGCCAACCAGGAGAACCGCGTGCTGCTGACCCGCGGCGACCGCGCCTATGCCCGCGGCCCCCATGGATCGCCTTTGCTGGACGACCAGGCGCAATTGCAGCTATTCCGGATATTCCGCAACGCCACGCCGCTTAAAGATCCGGGCACGGGTGAAATTCTGGGTTATGAGGCGCAGTACGTGGGCAAGGCCACCTTGGTCGCCAGTGAATCCAGCAGCGAAGTAGCAGAGAAAGACGGCACCGTCAGCACCGCCATCGTGCCAGCCAGCATTGACATCATGGCGGCCAAGGAAGAAATGCGTGTCGGCGACCGCATGTTTCCTGAACCGCCACGCCAACTGCGCTCCTACACCCCCCATGTCCCCGACAGCAAGGTAGATGGGCGCATCGTGTCGGTGTACGGCAGTGCCGTGGCCAATGCGGCACAAAACCAGGTGGTCACCATCAACCGTGGAACCCGCGACGGCATGGAGCCCGGCCATGTGTTGGCCATCCTGAAGGACGGCGCGCGGGTCGTCGACAAGTCCGACGATGCGCGGCCCCTGATGAAACTGCCCAATGAACGCAATGGACTGCTCATGGTGTTTCGCACCTTCGAGCGGGTTTCGTATGCGCTCATTTTGGACATCACCGACGGTGTTCGCGTGGGTGACCGCCTGGTCAGCCCACGCTGACCCCTTCGTGCAACGCGAGGAACTTGCCGACTGGCTGCGCTTGACCCTGACACCCGGGGTAGGCAACACCACGGCACGCCAGTTGCTGGCCGCTTTTGGCCTGCCGGACCAGGTATTTGCACAACCAGTCACGGCCTTGGGCGAGGTCTGCAGTGCGCGGCAGGCCGCCGCACTGCAACGCGAGCCCGCAGAACTGCAAGCCCAGCTTGAAGTTACCTGGGACTGGCTGCAGCAGGACCCGGACCGGCGCCGTATCCTGACCCTGGGCGACTCCGCCTACCCCCCGTCCTTGCTGAACATGGAAGATCCGCCCACCCTGCTGTACGGCATGGGTTCGCCGCACGCCTGGCTGCAGGGTGGATTGGCCGCCGGTAGTGCACGCAGCGTAGCGGTGGTAGGTAGCCGCAACCCCACCCCACAGGGCGCCGCCAATGCGCGGCAATTTGCACAGAGCCTGGCACAGGCCGGACTGACGGTGGTGTCCGGCCTTGCCTTGGGTGTAGATGGCGCCGCACATGAAGGTGCGTTAGAGGGCGCAGCTGTGGACCAACTGGCCACCGTGGCGGTGGTAGGCACTGGCCTGGACCGCGTGTACCCCAAACAGCACCTGAACCTGGCCCACCGCATTGCACAGCGTGGCGTGCTGCTCAGCGAATATCCACTGGGCACGCCACCGCTGGCTGCCAATTTCCCCAAACGCAACCGCATCATCTCCGGGCTGGCCTGTGGCACGCTGGTGGTCGAGGCGGCACTGCAGTCTGGATCGCTCATTACCGCACGGCTGGCGGTTGAACAAGGCAAGGACGTGTTCGCCATTCCAGGCTCCATCCATTCCACCCAGGCGCGCGGTTGCCATGCCCTGATCAAGCAAGGCGCCAAGCTGGTGGAGTGTGCCCAAGACATACTGGAGGAGCTGCATCTGGCACCCACAGCCATTTCCGCTCTGGATTCCGTAGCTTGCGACGCAGCATCTACGGGCGCTGAAGACGGTTTGGATGCAGATAGCAGCCTGCTTTCCGCACTGGGCTTTGATCCCGTCAGTCTGGACGCCCTGCAGGCCCGCACCGGCCTGGACACCGCCAGCCTGCAAGCCCACCTGATGACGCTGGAACTGCAACAGCGCGTCGCTCGCCTGCCCGGCGGTCTGTTTCAACGTATGGCCCAAGCCTGAACGCGCCAAACGAATGCCGCAGAACACGCTAAACCCGAATAAAGAGGGCAAGTCCGGCGGACAGGGCAAAGCGGGACTTTCAGCGCTATAGTGGCGCCATGTTTGAAGTACTTGTATTCGTTTACGAAAACTATTTCACCGGTGAGGCCTGTCCCGAGCCTGCGCATCTGGAACGCAAACTGAGCGCCGTCGGATTTGAGTCCGACGAAATCGAGGATGCCATGACCTGGCTCAAAGGTCTGGATACTGCCGCCCACCCCAAGCCGCCGGAGCCCTGGCTGGTGCAGCCCAGTTCCCTCAGCGTGCGGATTTACACCGCAAGAGAGCAAAACCAGTTGGGTCCGCAGTGCCTGGGGTTCATCAGTTTTCTGGAATCCGCCCGGGTGTTGTCGGCCCACATGCGCGAGGTAGTCATGGACCGTGCCATGGCCACACCGGGAGCGCCTGTGTCCTTGGCAGATCTGAAAATCATTATCCTGATGGTCTTCTGGCGTTTCGGTCAGGAACCCGATGCCCTGGTGCTGGACGAACTCTGCGAAGACGCCACCGAACGTGTAGCGCACTAGGCGGCCAACCTGCCGCCAGCATTCAAGCCAGCAAGCGTTCGGGATTCGCCTCTAGTTTGGTCAGGGCATCACGTGTGGCGCGCACCGTGAGCGACTCTTCTTCCTGTGGCAGCAACAGACCCGCCTGCAAATAGGCCGCCAGTCGGCCTGCCTGGATCAGGAAACTCTTGCCCGAGGTGGACGCAAACAGGTTCAGGTGTTTTCGTTCGCTGCACCAGGCCAACTGGACTTGGGTGATTTGCCTGTTGTGGTCCAGGGTGTACCAGCTGCCCAACTGCAACTCCTGCGCCCACGCCAGCATGGCGGCCGTGGGCTTGGAGCCCCCATTGGCCACGACCTCGATGGCCGAGGCGTCGATCCCCAGCATCATCTCAATGCTTTCCGCATCTAGCGGCAAGTCCCCCACGCCATCTTCACTGACAAAGTCTTCCAGATTGCCCAGGCGCTGGGCCATGGCATCTATCTGGGCCTGTGGAATCGCCTGTGTTTTGGACAAGAAGGCATCGGCCAGGGTGTCACTCACCGTTTTGATGTGCGCTTCCTGCTCACTGGGCGGCATGGCCAGCAGGGTCATGCCGGAGCGCAAACGCAACAACAAGTTGGGCAGCTCCTGGATGACCCGCGCACGGTCACTCCGATTGGGCTTGGCACTGGCCGCCCATACGAGGTCCGTCGCGGTCTTCTTGAGGGTCAACGTATCGGCATGCTGCGGCCCCCTGCGCACGGCCGCCACGGCAAGCACCTCGGCCCACACCTTGAACAGGAAGTTCCGGATTTCGTCGCGTACCGGCATCTCCTTGAGCGTGTTGCGCATCTCGATCGTGTACTGAATCACCAGTGTTTCTTTTTGCTCGACCTGTTGCGCCACACTGACCACCTGTTTGGCGGGGCCTTTCTCCGTGAGGAACTTGGCCAGAAACTTCTGGAATTCGTCAAACACCACCTGATAGACCTTTTTACCGGTCTCGGGGTATTGCTCAATCACCTGCACAATCCGCTTGATCTCAAGCTCCATGGCATTGCCCTGCACACCCTCGGCATCAAAACCCATGACGCAGGATCCCATGCGGTCGATCAGCAGACGGGCGGGATGGGTGGTGGTGCCAAAAAAGTCAGGGTCTTCCAATGCCACACGCAACACCGGCATTTGCAAACGCGCAAACCAGACCCGTATACCCGGAGGTATGCGTTCCTCGGCCAAAATAGCCTGGAACATCAGCGCCACGATTTCAATGGTGGCCTTTTCGCCTTTGGTTTCGGCCTTTTTCTTCAGTTCATCCGATTTTTCGCGCAGTTCACCTGCCACACGCATGATTCCGGCGGGACTGTAGTCCTCGTACATCGTACCGCCGACCGCGTAGCTCCCTGGGGCACCAGACGCCGGAGGTGCCAACGCCGCAGCCAGTGCGGGCGAGGGCACATGGTGTGCAGTCCCCATAAAGTCGCCGCCACCATGGCTGACAAACATGCGGCGGATTTGGCCAATCACCCCCTGGGCCCGGCTGCGCGCACGCGCCAAAGGTGTGGTTGCCGTCATCATGCGGGTTTCGTCCGCGGCACCATAACCTGCACCGGACCCACTGTGTGTACCCGACGACTGCTTCCAAAACGGCGTGGCGGCCGACGATGCCGAGGCCGGAGCACCCGTTCCCACAGCGCCCGACGAAGCCGGTCCCGATTGTCCCCACCCCAGGCGTCCCCCAAAAAAACCACCCCCGGAACGCGGTCCCGAAGCAGACCCACCATGAGTAGCCCCCTCGCCCTGCGGATAACCTTGTGGCTGGGCACCCATACCGCCGCCGCCCGGACCCATGTCGCCATAGGCGCTTGTCTGCGGTGTTTCGGTCGGCTGAGAGGCTGCGGCAGGCGACTGAGCGACCGGTGCCCGGCGGTCCCCACCGGTGCGGACCGGCGCCTTGACGCGGTCCTTGAGTTCAATGGTCGGCAACACCCCCTGCTTGACCAGCAGGTCGTTGGCATTCTTGTACGCAACGACCAGTCGCTCAATCAGCTGACGCTGCACAACCGCGGTGACCATCGGCCAAGATTCACCGGGCATACCAGAAGCAGCCCACTGCTCCACCATCATCAGGACCAAGACGTCAGGGCGCAACAAATCCATGGTGGGAAGGTCTTCAGTACCCTCCAAAAGCCGCATGCGGACCCGCAGATCGTCGAACGGGCCGCTGACCTTCTCCATCACGGCCATCACCATGCGCGAGGCCAAAATTTTGTTTTCAACGACCTCGGCCCCCACCAACTCCAGGCCGCCGACATTCGGATCGGGCAGCTTTTTCTCCGCCGCAGGCGCCAAACACGCACGCCACACCTTCATGGTGCCTTCCAGCCACAGGGGACGGCATGACTTATAGGCCATCCAGATATCCCGGCGGATCTGGTTTTCCCGGGCACTGGCGGGCTCATCCATCAGCGCGGTAAGGCATTCCTGGACCGTCCCGCCGATGTCGGCCATCGCCTTGCCACATTCTGCCAAAAACCGCTCACGCACCGCACCTGCAAGGCGCAATCGGGGCGAAAGACTGGGTGGTGTGGCCATAAATCAGGAAACAATCAAACCATCGCACCCGCGTTGGGGTCGTTCGGGTCCTCGTCCTTCTTCATACCGCCTTTGACCAGGTCTTCGCGCTGTATACCCAACCACATGGCGATAGCGGCGGCCACAAATACGGAGGAGTAAATACCGAACAAAATACCGATGGTCAGGGCCAGTGCAAAGTAATGCAGGGTGGCACCGCCAAACAGCAACATGGACAAGACCATGAGTTGCGTGGAGCCGTGGGTAATGATGGTGCGGCTGATGGTGGATGTGATGGCGTTGTCGATGATCTCGGTGGTGTTCATCTTGCGGTAGCGGCGGAAATTCTCGCGGATCCGGTCAAAAATAACCACCGACTCATTCACCGAATAACCCAGCACCGCCAGCACCGCTGCCAGCACGGGCAAGGAAAACTCCCATTGGAAGAAGGCAAAAAACCCCAGGATGATGACCACGTCATGCATATTGGCGATGATGGCCGCCACGGCAAACTTCCACTCGAACCGGATGGCCAGATACAGCATGATGCCGATCACCACAAAGGCCAGCGCCTTGAGTCCATCCGCCGCCAATTCATCGCCCACCTGGGGCCCGACAAACTCGGTGCGCCGCAAGGTGGCCGATGCGTCTGCCGCCTTGAGTGTGGACAAAACACGCTCGCTTTGCTGGCTGGAATTGCTGCCTTTTTGCACCGGCATGCGGATGAGCACCTCTTGGGCCGTGCCAAAGTTTTGCACTTGCACATCATTGATACCCAAAGCCGCCACCGCGCCCCGGATGGCATTGAGGTCGGCGGGCTGCGAATAGCTCACCTCCATCAGGGTGCCGCCGGTGAACTCGACCGACAGATGCAGACCGCGGGAGAACAGAAAGAACACCGCAGCCAGGAAGGTGACCAGAGAGACCAGGTTGAACACCAGGGCATGCCGCATGAACGGGATGTCGCGGCGGATTTTGAAAAATTCCATGTCTATTCCCTTTAGTTGGTCGCTACCTGATTGCCGGAATCAGGCCGCCAAACTGTACCGATGGACACGTTTTTGAGCTTTTTTTGCCGTCCGTACCATAAATTTACCACGCCCCGTGAGAAGAAAACGCCGGAGAACATACTGGTCAAAATCCCCAGGCAATGCACCACGGCAAAGCCCCGCACCGGACCCGACCCAAACGCCAGCAGTGCCAAGCCTGCAATCAGGGTGGTCACATTGGAGTCAATGATGGTAGCCCAGGCCCGGTCATAACCGGCATGGATGGCGGCCTGCGGAGAGGCGCCATTGCGCAATTCTTCACGAACCCGCTCGTTAATTAGCACATTGGCGTCGATGGCCATACCCAGCACCAGCGCCATGGCCGCCATGCCGGGCAGGGTGAGCGTGGCCTGCAGCATGGACAACACCGAGACCAGCAGCAGCAAATTGAACGCCAGGGAAATGCTGGAGATCACGCCAAACAGCATGTAGTAAGCGCACATGAAAATGGACACCGCGACAAAACCCCAGGTTACGCTGTCAAACCCTTTGGCAATGTTTTCGGCCCCCAGGCTGGGGCCAATGGTGCGCTCTTCGATGATTTCCATGGGAGCCGCCAGCGAACCGGCACGTAGCAGCAGGGCCGTATCGGCGGCCTCCACGGTGGTCATGCTGCCAGAGATTTGCACCCGGCCGCCGCCAATTTCAGAGCGAATCACGGGCGCGGTCACCGCTTCGCCCTTGCCTTTTTCAAACAGCAAAATCGCCATGCGCTTGCCAATACTTTCACGGGTTACATCCCGGAAGATGCGGGCGCCTTTGGCATCCAGCGTCAGGTGCACAGCAGCTTCTTGTGTCTGGTTGTCAAAACCGGGCTGGGCATCGGTGAGGTTCTCGCCGGTCAAGATCACCTGTTTCTTGACGATGACTGCCTGACCGCTACGTTCCAGGTAACGTTCGGAGCCAAAAGGCACCGGACCGGACCCGGTTTCAGCGGCGCGGGCTTCGGCCCCCTCGTCCACCATGCGGATTTCCAGCGTAGCGGTGCGTCCCAGAATGTCTTTGGCCTTGGCGGTGTCCTGCACGCCGGGCAACTGCACCACGATGCGGTCCAGCCCTTGCTGCTGGATCACCGGCTCCGCGACGCCCAATTCATTGATGCGGTTGTGCAGGGTGGTGATGTTTTGCTTGAGCGCCTGGTCCTGCACCGTGCGCGCAGCCACCGGTTTGATGGAAGCCACCATCTTGATGTCTGTACCGTCCGCAGACTCCACGGTCACCAGGTCGGGAAACTGGTCCTGAATGACGCGTTTGGCCGCCTCCACGGTTTGCACATCACGAAAACGAATTTCTATGGTCTGTCCATTGCGGCTGATACCGCTGTGGCGCACATTTTTTTCACGAAAACCGGTGCGAATGTCACCCGCCAAAGACTCGGCTTTCTTGGCCAGTGCCGCGGGCATATCGACCTGCAGCATGAAGTGCACCCCCCCACGCAAATCCAGCCCCAGGTACATGGGTGATGCATTGAGCGCGGTGAGCCACGCCGGTGAGCGCGACAGCAAATTGAGCGCCACCACATAGGAGGGGTCTGCGGCGTCCGGGTTGAGGGCCTTCTGGATCGCATCCTTGGCCTTGAGCTGCGTATCGGTGTCTGCAAAACGGGCCTTGATGGAAACGCCCTCCAATACGATGGCATCGGCGTGGATGTTCGCCGTCTTGAGGGCCTCTTCCACACGGGCCAGCGCCGAAGTATCCAGTTTCAGGGCCGTTTTGGCCACCGACACCTGCACTGCGGGCGCTTCACCGAACACATTGGGCAAGGCATACAAGCCCCCCACCACGAGCGCGATCAAAATGATCGCGTATTTCCACACCGGATAACGGTTCATGATCGCGCTTTAAAGTAGTAAAGGGAAGCGAAATTACTTGATGGAGCCCTTGGGCAACACTTGCACCACAGCACTGCGCTGCACCTGCACTTCCACCCCGCTGGCCACTTCCAGGCCGACATAGCTCTCGCCCATTTTGCTGACCTTGCCCAGCACACCGCCCACGGTGACCACTTCGTCACCTTTGGCCAGCGCGTCGATCATGGCCTTGTGCTCTTTCTGTTTTTTCATCTGGGGCCGGATCATGACGAAATACAGCACAACAAACATCAGCACCAAAGGCAGCATGCTGGTCAGGGTGGATTGCATGTCACCCCCAGCGGCGGCAGCGGGAGCAGTTTGGGCAAAAGCAGAAGAAATGAACACAGGCAAACTCCACAAAACAGAACAGGACGTTAAACCCGCACCACAAGGCACGCCGACAGGCGCGCCACCGGGCGCGGACAACCTGCGATTGTATGCGGCTGGGGCAGGGAAAACCCCGCCCGCATCCATTGCCCTTATACCCTGGGGTTTGCCGCGCGGAAGAACTGCTCCTTTAGCTGACTCCACTGGAAACGGGTGGCAGCAAGGTGGCGTGCCTTGACATGCCCAAAACCACGGATCTGCTCTGGAACCTTGGCAAAAGCCACGGCGGCATCGCGGTTGGCAACCGTCAGGATTGGCAGCATGGCATGAATGACAGCACGGTATTCCTCCACCAGTGCGCGCTCTTCACGGCGCTCCTGGGTATAACCAAACACATCGAACGGGCCACCCCGCAACACCTTGAGCGGCGCCAGCAGTTTGAAAGCCGTCTGCACCCAGGGGCCAAACTTGAATTTTTGCAGTTCACCGCGCGCATTGCGCCCGGCCAGCAGGGGTGGCGCCAGGTGGTAGTGCAGTGTGAAGTCGCCTTCAAACAGGGCGTTGACCTTGGACTGGAACGCTGCATCGGTGTGCAGACGGGCCACTTCGTACTCATCCTTGTAGGCCATGAGTTTGAACAGGTAACGTGCCACGGCTTGCGTCAACGGCAGTTTGTCGGCACCGCCAGCGATCGCGGTTTCTGCCAGGCGCACCTGACCCACCAAGCCTTCGTAGGCCTGGGCATAGGCCATGCTCTGGTAGTCCGTCAAAAACCCCACGCGGCGTTGCACCATGTCGTCGATGGATTGCTTCACACGGGGGGTGAACGCGATGACCTGACCGGGGTTCAGCGCTTTTTGCACTGATTCCCAGTCGTGGGCGGCGCGGCGCCCCCACTCAAAGGCGGCCTTGTTCTGCGCCACGGCCACCGCATTGAGTTCGATGGCACGCATCAGAGAGCCCCACTCCAAAGGAATCCAGCCCTTTTGCCACGCGTAGCCCAGCATCACGGGATTGGTGTAAATGCTGTCACCCAGGAATTGGGTCGCCACGGCATCGGCGTCGAATACACCGACCCCTTCCGCACCGACGGCCCTGGTGATGTCAGCCACACAGTCCGCGCCAGGGTTGTGCCAGTTGGTGTTGGTGACAAAAGCCGCCGTCGGCACGCTGTTGGAGTTCAACGCCACATGGGTACGGTCCGGGCGCATGCGCAGCAGCGTTTCCTTGCCCGCCACCACGATCGGGTCGCAACCGATGACCAGGTCGGCCGAAGCCATGCTGACCCGCGTGGTGCGAATGGTGTCTTGCGAAGTGCCAATCAGCACATGGCTCCAGGTGGCGCCACCCTTTTGCGCCAGGCCGCCGGCGTCTTGCGTGACAATGCCTTTGCCTTCCAGGTGGGCAGCCACCCCCAGTAGTTGGCCAATGGTGATGACCCCGGTGCCACCGACACCCGCCACAATGATGCCCCACACCCCGCCCGGCGCGGTCTGCGCATCGGCAATGGTGGGTGAGGGCAATGCAGCCCAAGCCATTGAGGCATCCGCCTGACCGCCTGCAGCGCCCTTGGCCTTGCGCAGCTTGCCACCCTCGACGGTCACGAAGCTGGGGCAAAAACCCTTGACGCAGGAAATGTCCTTGTTGCAGGTGCTCTGGTTGATCTGGCGCTTGCGGCCAAACTCGGTTTCCAGCGGCTCCACACTCATGCAATTGCTCTGCACACCGCAGTCGCCACAGCCCTCGCACACCAGTTCGTTGATCACCACGCGCACAGCAGGGTCCACCATGGTGCCGCGCTTGCGGCGGCGGCGTTTTTCGGTGGCGCAGGTCTGGTCGTAGATGATGACGGTGGTGCCCAGGAGGGTCCGGAACTCGCGCTGCACGGCGTCCAGGGCATCGCGGTGTTCGATGGCGATACCGTCGGGCAGCCCGTCGGTGTACGCATATTTCTCAGGCTCATCGGTCACGATGGTGATCTTGATGGCGCCTTCGGCCCGCATGCTTTGGGCGATCTGCACCACCGAGTGGCCTTCCGGGCGCTCGCCTACCTGCTGGCCGCCGGTCATGGCCACCGCGTCGTTGTAGAGAATCTTGTAGGTGATATTCACCCCGGCGGCAATGCTCTGGCGCACCGCCAGCAGGCCGCTGTGGAAGTAGGTGCCGTCACCCAGGTTGGCAAACATGTGCTGGTCGTGGCTGAAGGGCTGCTGCCCCACCCAGGGCACGCCCTCGCCCCCCATCTGGGTGAAGCCCACGGTGGCGCGGTCCATCCAGATGGTCATGAAATGGCAGCCGATACCGGCCATGGCGCGTGAGCCATCGGGCACCTTGGTCGAGGTGTTGTGCGGACAGCCCGAGCAAAACCAGGGCTGGCGCTCGGGACCCTTGACTCCGCTGACTTCCAGCACCTGCATGGAGCGTTCCTTGGCCTCCAGAATGGCCAGTTGGGCATCAATGCGGGCGGCGGTGTCAGTGTCCACCCCCAGCTTCTTGAGGCGCTGGGCAATGGCCCGGGCGATGATGGCGGGCGACAGGTCCGCATTGGCGCGCAGCAGCGTGTTGGCGCTGGGATTGGGCATGGACCACTCGCCCCCGCTGAAATCACCCTCGCCTTCGTTGAATTTGCCCAGCACCGTGGGCCGCACATCGGCACGCCAGTTGTAGAGCGCCTCCTTGAGCTGGTATTCGATGACCTGGCGCTTTTCTTCCACCACCAGAATTTCCTGCAGCCCGGTGGCAAATTCACGGGTGAGCTGGGCTTCCAGCGGCCACACCACGCCCACCTTGTGCAGGCGAATGCCCACGCGCTGGCAGGTGGCATCGTCCAGACCCAGGTCGATCAGGGCCTGGCGCGTGTCGCTGTAGGCCTTGCCGCTGGCAATCAGGCCAAACCGGTCGTTCGGCCCCTCGATCACGTTGTAGTTCAGGCGGTTGGCGCGGATATAGGCCAGGGCGGCGTACCACTTGTAGTGGAACAGACGCGCTTCCTGGTCCAGCGCGTGGTCCGGCCAGCGGATATGCAGTCCCCCGGCAGGCATCTCAAAATCGGTGGGGATCTTGATTTGCACCCGGTCCGGGTCGATCATGGCCGTCGCGCTGCTTTCCACAATCTCCTGGATGGTCTTCATGCCCGCCCACACGCCCGAAAAGCGGCTCATGGCAAAGGCGTGGATGCCCAGGTCCAGAATTTCCTGCACCGTGGCCGGGAAGAACACCGGTGTGCCGCAGGCCTTGAAGATGTGGTCACTCTGGTGGGCCGCGGTGGAGCTTTTGGAGATGTGGTCATCCCCGGCCACGGCGATCACGCCGCCCCAGGGCGTGGTACCCGCCATGTTGGCGTGCTTGAACACGTCCGAGCAGCGGTCCACGCCGGGGCCCTTGCCGTACCAGATACCGAACACCCCGTCGTATTTGTTGGAGCCGGGCGGTGCAAAGCCCAGTTGCTGGGTGCCCCACAGCGCGGTGGCCGCCAGTTCTTCGTTCACACCGGGCTGGAACACAATGTGGTTGGCCTTGAGGTATTTCTCCGCCTTGACCAGGGACTGGTCGTAGGTGCCCAGGGGGGAACCCCGGTAGCCGCTGATAAAGCCAGCGGTGTTTTTACCCACCCGCTGGTCGCGCACCCGTTGCAGCATGGGCAGTTTGACCAGGGCCTGCACGCCGCTCATGAAGGCGCGGCCGTAGTCCAGGGAATATTTGTCGTCCAGGGTCACGGACGCCAGCGCTTGGCGGATGTGTTCAGGCAGCGGTGCGTTCATAGTTTTTGTGTCTCCAGAATGCGAACGGGGAATGACGGCAGACGCCTGGTGGGCGAAGAAAACCAGGCACTGCCCGCGGGTAGGGAGCAGCCTCTAGCGATCAGGAAAGTGTATGCGCGCAGCCCGGATATGTCTTTGCGTTCTTTGCCCCGTCTGCGCTAGTATTGGAAAGGATCTTGCTCAAAACCTCCCAATTCATGGAAAACCTCGACAAATTTGACCTTGCCATATTGCAAGAACTCCAATCCGATGGCCGCTTGAGCAATGCCGAGCTGGCCAGCCGGGTCGGCCTGAGCGCCGCGCCCTGCTGGCGGCGTGTCAAGGCGCTGGAGGAATCCGGCTTCATCAAGGGTTACCGGGCCGAGATCGACCGCCACAAGATCGGTCTGGGCGTGCTGGCCTTTGTGCGGCTGGACGCCGACCGCAATGCCGGCGACGTGCTGCGGGCGCTGGAAGAGGCGCTGCGCGTGATCCCCGAGGTGGTGAGCTGCCACTACATCAGCGGCACCGGAACGTTCGAGTTGCAGGTGGTCAGCAAAGACCTCAACAGCTTCAGCCAGTTTGCACGGGATGTGCTGATCAACCTGCCCAATGTAAAAGATTTACACACCAGCTTTTCCCTGGGGGAAATCAAGGCCAGCAGCGCGCTGCCGCTACGCCACCTGGGCATGGCCGACGCAGAACAAATCCCAGCCAAAAGGAGACTGCCCTGACCGGATGGCAGGTCGATGCCCTGTGGCTATTTGACTTGGCTCAGCACTTCACGGATGGTGGCACCGAGCTCTTCCGCCACAAACTTGGCGATATAGGCGTCCGCGCCCACACTCTTCACATGCCCCTCATTGGCCGTGCCCGTCAGGGAAGAGTGGATGATGACAGGAACACCCTTGAAGCGCTGGTCCTGCTTGATGTTGCGCGTCAGGGTAAAGCCGTCCATCACCGGCATCTCCAGGTCGGTGAGCACCAGGGCCACCTTGTCCTTGATGGTTTTGCCTTCGGCCGCCGCGTCGGTCGCGATCGCCTGCAAACGGTCCCAGGCCTCCTTGCCGGTTTTGGTCATGATGTAGGGCACATCCATGGCCTTCAGGCCTTCTTCGATCATCATGCGGGCGACCGCTGAATCGTCGGCCGCCAGCACCACGGTGCCCGGAGGCAGCTTCAACTTCGTTACCACCTCGCCGTCCTGCACCCCCTGGTGCTGCTGGGGAAACACATCGCGCAAGATCTGCTCCACGTCCAGCACCTGCGCCAGCCGGGTGTTTTCGGCGTCGCCGTCCAGGCGCGCAATGCTGGTGACCAGGCCGCCGCCATTGCCTTCGGCCGAGAGCACATGTTTCCAGCCCAGGCGCACGATTTCGTTGACTTCTTCCACCGCAAAGGCCTGGGTGGTGCGGGCGAACTCGGTCACCAGCAAAATACCCAGTCCCTTGGTGGGGTTGCACCCGGCAATGGCCGCCAGGTTGATCACCGGAATCATCTGTCCGCGCACATTGGCGATGCCCATGACGCTGGGGGGCGCATTGACCATGACGGTCACCTCGGGCATCACCAGAATTTCGCGCACCTTGAAGACATTGATGCCAAACAGTTCACGCCGCCCCGAGCCGCCGGGGGCCTCACCCAAACGAAACAGCAGCAGCTCAAACATGCTGTTGCCCGTCAGGTTGGTGCGTTCGTCAATGTCCCGCAATTCTTTGCTCATGGATTCGTCCTAAAGGCGTGAAAGGTTTCAGGTCAGATGGTAACGCCATCTGCGCTATTTTGGCCACAGCACCCACAACTGCAGCGGTTGGTGCAAACGCCCCGCCAGTTCCCCGGCCTGGGCGCCCCAACCGGCGAAATAATCGGCGCGCACCGCCCCCGTGATGGCGCTCCCCGTGTCTTGCGCCAGCACCAGTTTTTGCAGGTTCACCTGTGCACCACTGGAGGCCAGCCACACCGGCGTGCCGTAGGGAATGCTGCCGGGGTCCACGGCGATGGAGCGACCGGGGGTGAGGGCCACGCCCTGGGCGCCGCGCGGACCAAAGGCGGCGTCCAGTTCAGAAAGCACTTCTTCCTTGAAGAACACCATGCGGGGATTGCTCCACAGCAGTTCCTGCTGGCGCTGCGGGTTTTGCGCCAGCCAGGTCTTGATACCCGGCCAGGAGGCGTCACGCACCAGGCCTTGGTCCAGGAGCCAGCGGCCCACGCTGCGGTAAGGTTGGTCGTTGGTCCCCGCATAGGCCAGGCGCACCCAGGTTTTGCTGCCGTCCGCCTGGGTCATGCGGATGCGCCCGGAACCCTGGATCTGCAAGACCAGGGCGTCAATGGGATCGGCCAGATAAGCGATGGCCCGGCCTTGGAGGGCGGCCTGCGCCTCGGGCAGGGTGTCGATTTCCTGCCGCGTATACCAGGGCTTGCGCTGTGCCAGCGACAGGGGCGGCTGGTACAAAGGCACGCCAGCTCCGGCGCCAGCGTTGCGGCTGCCTTCCAGCACGGGTTCAAAATAGGCCGTCAGCATCCCCGTGGACTTGCCCTGCGCCGACTCCACGCGGTAGGGCTGCAGCCGTGCCAGCATCCAGGCGCGCTGCTCTTCGGGGCTGCCAATGCTCAGGCGGCGCACCTCAGCGCACAACGCGGCAAAGGGGGCAACGGGCCTCTCGCAGCTCTTGAGCCAGGCATTCCAGGCCTCAAACAGAGCGTCCTCTTCAAACCCTGGCAAGTCGGTCCAGGGCACAGCAATCCATCGGCTTTTGGCTCTGGCAATCACCCCCGCCACCTCGGCAGGCACCGTAGCCTGGGTGTGCTGCGCAGCGGGCATGGTCGAAGGCGCCGCAGGCACGGCCAGGGGCGTGCTGCCGCAAGCCGCCAGCACGCCTACAATGCCCGCCACCGATACACACGCCAGGAGCCGATCCATGACACTGCTATTGCTGGAAGCCCTTGGGGCCGGATTGATCTTGGTGGGCATCATTTGGTGGACCATGTTTTCCGGGCGCAAGCACGGTGAGTTGCCGGGCGCTGAGGAGCCAGCGCGCCCTGCGGCCAAAAATTCAAGCGAATAATGCCTCCGACCCGCATGGGACATGCGCAGACAGCTCCTGATTTGATAGCAAAATCAAACCCCATCACAACACCCGATGCTGCAGGGCGGGCAGCTGGGCGCGGCGCTGCGCCAAGGTCGCCGGGTTGAAGTCCGCCAGCACCACCCCGGCGTCTTGCGCCTGCTCGGCCAGCACCTGTCCCCAGGGGTCGATGAGGATGGATTGGCCCCAGGTGCGCCGTCCGCTGGGGTGCGCCCCGCCCTGGGCGGGCGCGGCCACAAAGGCCAGGTTTTCAATGGCCCGCGCGCGCAGCAGCACCTCCCAGTGCGCCTGGCCGGTGGTGTGGGTGAAGGCGCTGGGCACCAAAATCAGATCCACCCCCGAAGCCGCGTAGGCCCGGTACAACTCGGCAAAACGCAGGTCGTAACACACGCTCAAACCCAGGCGCCAGCGGTGGCCGTCGCGCGAGGGCAAGTCAAACCAGGTGGGCGTGTCGCCCCGCTCCAGCACCCGGGATTCGTCGTAGCTCTCCAGGCCGTTGTCAAAGCGGAACAGGTGGATTTTGTCGTAGCGTGCCACGCACAGGCCCTGGGGGTTGTAGACCAGTGTGCTGTTGAACACCCGGTCTGGTTGATTCGCACGCAAAGGCAGGGTGCCCGCCACCAGCCACAGGCCCAGGGACCGGGCGGCATCGGCCAGAAACTGCTGAACCGGCCCCTGGCCATAGGCCTCCTGAAAGGCCAGCTTGTCACTGTCGTGCATACCGATCAGGCAAAAGTACTCGGGCAGTACCGCCAGTTCGGCCCCCGCCTGGGCGGCCTGGGCCAGCAACTGCCCGGCTTGCGCCAGGTTGTGGGACACATCTCCCGTGGACACCATCTGGATGGCTGCGACTTTCATTGGGGTACCTCGCTGGGTTGGGGGGTAGGCGCGCCCTGGTGATTGACCTTGGTAACCCGCGGGTCCACCCAGGTGCCATCCACAAAAAACTCCTGGGTCGCCGCGTCGATCAGGGGACGGCGCAAGACCATCTGCGCCAAAAAAGTGGTAAGCCCGACAAGGGGATTGATGGCCGAGGCAATCAGCGAGGCACTGCCGGCATTGATCTCGGGCACCACCACCACCTTGATGGCCTGGGTCTCCTTGGCAATGTCGGCCTGCCCCTCCATCAGCACGGCGGCATTGACCCCTTTCATCTGCAGGTTGTTGGTGCGGGCAATGCCTTGCGCAATCACCACATCGCCGCGCAGGAAGTCAAAGGAAAAACCCTCGCTGAACACGTCCCGAAAATCCAGCGTCAGCCGACGCGGCAAGGCCTGCAAGCTCAGCACCCCGAGCAGCTTGGCAATGCCGGGTTCAGCCTTCAGGAACTGGCCGTTTTCCACATTCACATTGAAACTGCCCCCCAGGCTGGGGTAGTCCAGCGTGATGGGCGAGCCCATCCAGGCCACCTGGCCCTCGATCTTTCCATGGCTCTTGCGCACCACACCGGGCATGCCAAACCGGTTGAGCAGCTCCCCCCCGTCGCGGATATCGAGCTTGAAGTTCAGCACGGTGCGCCTGCGCTCCTTGATGCTGCGGCTTGCGGCGATTGAAGGCTGAAGGCTGGTATGGGCCCAGTTGCCGCCCGCCGTGAACACGGCCTCCGGCGTGATGATGTTGAAACGGTTCAGGCGCCACTCCCGCGGTGTGTCGCGCTGTGCCCCCACGCCCAGATTCACCGCATCGATTTCCAGGCGGCCGAGTTTCTTGCCGCGCAGCTCGAAATCCTCCACCACCACGTCCAGCGCGGGGATGCTGGCGGGCTGTTCATCCAGCATATTTTCCACGTCCTGGGCGGTGCTTTGCCCAATCGCCAGGCGCGCAAGACGCCCGTACAAACGCCCTGCGGTGGTCCCGGTCGGCTGGCGGTACTCCACATAGCCGTTGAGTTCGGCCGCGTCCAGATTGGCGCGCCACAGCTGGCCCTCACGGGCACCGCCCACCACCACCCGGTTGAGCTTGCGTCCGTCCAAAATCAGCTCGTGCGCACGGAGCGCCATGCGGGTGGGAAGGTAGTCCATGGCTGGCGTTGCCTCCGGTTCGGCCACGCTGCTGGCTGCAAGGTTGGTACCCGAGGCGTTGGACAACACCTGCATCCAGGCATCCAGGTCCATACGCTCCATGCTGATATTGGCCGCCACCCCTTCTGCGGGCAGCGGGGCCGACTCGTCGGCGGCCAAGCCCACCCCGATGGCCCCCCGCAGCACCCGCGCCTGCGGGCCTGAAATATCACGCATGTAAACAATTTGGGCCAAACGGCCCACCTCCAGCTGCAACTGGTCTTGCGCTTGCACCCCCCCGTTGGTTCCCGGCTGCAAGGAGCTGCGCAGCACCGAATTTTCGAAGCGCAGGGGCAAAGGCATTTCGGCTATTTTGGAAAAAGGGGCCGGTAAAGCCAGCGCCAAACCCACCAGATTGCTGTTGATTTGCAATTCCGTGAAACCGCCGTGCAGGCCCAATTGGGCGGTGTAGGCAGCGGCTCCGCTGGCGTACTGGGCCAGCCGCGCCACCAAGCCCAGTTCGCTGGCCTGGCGCAGCCCTTCGGCACTGGCCGTGCCTTGCACCCGCAACACCGTGGGCGCCGCCTTGGCTGGCGCGGGCACGCCGGTGCTGCTGCCCAGGCCGCTCAAACCGCCCTCAATGCGCGCGTCGCCACCCAGGATGCGCGCCTGCCCACCCGCCACAGAGAAACCCGACTCCGTGAATGCCACCACACCACGGGCGCGCCCCATGCGCGGCGTATCGGGTGATATCTGAAGGTCATTGCCAGTCAAGGTAATGGCACCCTGCACCGTGGCGTGCTCCACCGCACGCAAGGGAAAGCCCAGCTTGAACCGGTATTCGGCCGTGCCGGTGGCCGTGGTGCGGGCCAACACCTGGTTGGTCAAATCTCCCAAGGGCGAGTTATTCACCAGCCCCAGCATGTCCTGCAGCGGTCCCCGCGCTTCGGCGGCCACCGCCAGGGTGGCACTGTCGTACAGGTCGCTGATCACCGCGTCGACTTTGACAACTTGCAAGCCACCCGCCTGCGCCAGCCCACCATGGGCACCCTTGATTTTCAAGGCCCCGTGGTCAATTTCCAGCTCGCCGGACAGAGGGCTGAGCACCGGCCAGGGCAGGCTGCCCTGCGGCACAATCCGGTTGGGCGCGAAAGCATAGGTCATGTTGTGCACATTGGCGGAAATGCGAAACTCCCCTTGTTTGGGGTCGTTGAAAGGGAAATCCTGCAGATTTCCCTTGACCTTGAATTTCACCGCCGAAGCCGTTCCCGCCGTGATCGCATCGTGCAGATAGTCGCGCAAGGGTTTGCCCAACGTTTGCGGAAAATAGCGGTAGACCCGAGCCCCTTCGGCCCGGCTCAGGCTTCCCTGCATATCGAGCACCCCCGGGAACCGCGCCTGCGCCTTCCCATGGCCCGCCTCTGCCGTGCGCCATTTGGCTTGCAATTCACCCTGCGCATCGGCGTTGCCGAATTTCAGGTTGGACACCTGGACACTCAGGCGTTCACCCTCGGTTTTCCACAGCACCTCGCCACTGAGGTGGTCGACCGGAATCACCGGGTCCTCAAACACCCCCGGCGCGTCAACGAAACCGTCTTGTACCGCGATACTGGCTTTGCCACCGGCCGGGTTGAACTCGAAATCCAGGTCCACCCCTTTGAAACCGGGCGTTGGTGCCCCGTTGCGGGTCGCGGCCGGGATGGCCAGCTTGACGATCCGGCCCTTGAGCGCAACTTGGCCGGGCTGCTGCAGCGCCCCCACCCAACTGCCCTGCACCCGTTCCACCAGTCCGTGCGGAGAAAATTGCCGCAGCACAGCACGGGCTTCGTCGCCCAGGGGCAGCCGGTCGGCGATTTGCGCCAAGGCTGCCAGGTCCAGCCGATCCGCGACGACGTCTCCCCGTTGCGGATGCCCTCCCTCCCCCGAAAACAGGCCCACATGGATGTTGCCGCCCGGCCAATGCAAACCGTCCTTGGTGTCAAACGCCAGATCCTGCGTGAAATACGCAAACCCGCCGTCCACCGCCCGCATGCCCAAACGTCCGGAGGCCTGCTGGAAAGCGAGTGCATCCAGTTGGGGAGAGACCCGGACATTGACCCCTGTGAGCGCCAGATCGGTGGTGGCAGCGGTCAAAACACCCTGGTTGATGTCCACCCAGGCGCGCAGGCCGCCGACCCCCTGCGCCACATCCACGCCCAGATCGGCATAGCGGCGCAGTTGCGCCAGATCCACCTGGGGAAAACTGGCAAACATCTGGCCCGTCCAATCCTTCCATTGGCCCGCACGGCGCGACAGCAAAGGGTGTTTGAACACCCCGGACAGGCTCAGGCGCTCACCCCACGCGGCCGGTGGCTTGGCGTCCAGGCGCATGGCGTGGGTCAAAAAACGGTTGCGCAGCACCACATCGACATCCGTCAAGGCCAGCTCCGGCGCGCCCCGCAGCTCGTCCGTCCAGCGTACGGTGCCGTGCACGATGGCCAGTTCAGTCTGCGAAAAAACCCAATCCGCCCCTGCGCTGGTCTGGTTGGCGTCCCCGGACAGGGAGAAGCCCGCCACCCAGATCTGCCCGTCGGCCGTACGCCGCACATCCAGCACCGGGCTGTCGATGTAGAGCTGCTCAAAACCCAGGCTCAGCACCGAGCGCGGCGACAAGGCCACCAGCACGGCAGGCAAGCGCAGGACCTCACGGTGCTGGGCATCCAGCATCCGTACCTCACGGAGTTCCAGCGAGGGAATCAATCCATTGGACTTGGCCGCCATGGCTCCGATATGCACTTGGGCCCCCACCGCTTGGGACACCTGCTGCTCCACCCATGGACGGAGTTCCGCAATTCGCGGCACAATCAGAAAATGCAAACCACCCCACACCACGGCCATGGCGATCCACGCTGACGCGAGCAACCACAGCGTCCACCTTGCGATGGCAGCACCGACCTTGAGCAGGGTGGAGGGAATGGGGATCGGTTCAATCATCGTGCGTTTAGAGCTATGCCAGGAATTATGACCCGCAATGTGACCCCCGATTTGGCCCAAGGTTCGCGGTATGGCCAGAGAATTCGCCGCCGTTACGCCCAGCAATTGCCCTTGCTCCCGCCGGGGGTGCCGAGGCGGCCCACCTTGCAGCCGCTGTATGAGGCCCTGCGCGCGCAGGGCATGGACGTAGGCGCCGCATTGCGCGCCACACGCCAATTGGTGCTGGAACGCCTGATTCAGCTGGATTGCGAAGAAGGGGCGGAGCTGCAAACCATCACAGGCACCATGACCGACCTGGCCGAGTTTGCGCTGGACATGGCCTGTGCCGAGAGCGCCAGGGCGCTGGATCTGGTGTACGGACCGCCGTGCACCGAACAGGGTGCTCCGGCCCAGCTTTGCATCGTCGGCATGGGCAAATTGGGCGCCCGTGAGCTCAATGTCTCCAGCGACATCGACCTGATTTACATCTACGACCAGGACGGAGAAACAGCCGGTGACGCCATGGGCCGGGGGCGCATTTCCAACCAGGAGTACTTTGGCAAGCAAGTGCGCGCCATCTATTCCCTGGTAGGCGACGCCACCGAACACGGCTTTGTGTTTCGGGTCGACCTGGCGTTGCGGCCCAACGGTAACTCCGGCCCGCCGGCCGTGTCGCTGGGCGCGCTGGAGGAGTATTTCCATGTCCAGGGGCGCGAGTGGGAGCGCTTTGCCTGGCTCAAAAGCCGGGTGGTCGCCCCGGCGCAGGCCATAGGCTCCAGCTGCGCGCAAAACTTGCGCGGCATGGTGGTGCCTTTTGTATTTCGCCGTTATCTGGACTACAACGTGTTCGATTCCCTGCGGGTGCTGCACCGCCAGATTCGCGATCACGCGTCCAAACGCAGCGCGGGTCGCCCGGAACGCAGCAACGACGTCAAACTTTCGCGCGGCGGCATCCGCGAGATTGAATTCACCGTCCAGCTGCTGCAGGTCGTGCGCGGCGGCCAGTACCCGGAATTGCGCACCCGGCCCACCGTCAGCGCCTTGCAACGTCTGGCCACTGCGGGTTTGATGCCGCAAGCCACCGCCGACGCCCTGGCCCGCGCCTACGTCTTCCTGCGGCAGGTGGAGCACCGCATCCAGTACCTGGACGACCAGCAAACCCATGTTTTACCCACCGCCGATACCGATCTGGGCTGGGTGGCGCAGGCCATGGGTTTTGCCGACAGTGCGGCGTTTTTGTGCGAACTGGACACCTGCCGCGAGCTGGTGGCACAGGAATTCGATGCGCTGCTGGGCGGGGGCCAGAAAGAATGCAATGGATGCAACCACAGCGCGGCCGCACCGGGCGCCAGTGATTTTGACGAATTGCTGGAGCAATTGACCGGGCGGTTTCGCGATCGCGTGGCCAGTTGGCGGGAGCACCCACGTGTATTGGCACTGCGTGAAGCTCCCCGCGCCAAGCTGGCTCGGCTGATCGTACGCACTGCGCAATGGGTCGCCCAAGGCAAGGTCAATGAAGAAGCCGCCGTGCGCCTGGCCGACTGGATGGAGCCCCTGCTGCGCCGGGAAAGTTACCTGGCCCTGCTGCTGGAGCGCCCCAATGTGCATGAACGCCTGCTGCACATGCTGGGCGCCGCACGCTGGCCGGCACGCTACCTGCTCAAGCACCCCGGCGTCATCGACGAATTGGCGGGCGACGCCATTTTGGAAGAACGCTTTGACGCAGCAGATTTCGAACAGGAACTGGAACGCAGGCGCGCGGCCCTGCTGGGCAGCGGCGAGGACGATGACGAAACCTTGCTGAATTTGCTGCGCCGCGCCCACCACGCCGAAGTTTTCCGCATTCTGGCCCGTGATATCGAGGGCCGATTGTCAGTGGAACACGTGGCCGACGACCTGAGCGCCCTGGCCGAGGTGGTGCTGCGCGTCACCACCCGCTGGTGCTGGAGCCGCTTGAAAACCCGGCACCGCGAGGAACCCCAATTTGCCATCATCGCCTATGGCAAACTGGGCGGCAAAGAGCTGGGGTACGGCAGCGACCTGGACTTGGTCTTTGTCTACGACGACGAGGACGAACGGGCCTCCGAGGTCTACGCGGCCCTGGTGCGCAAGCTGATCAACTGGCTCACGGTCAAAACCGGGGAAGGAGATCTGTACGAGATCGACACCGCGCTACGCCCCAATGGCAATTCCGGCCTGCTGGTGACCAGCTTTAATTCCTATGCCAACTACCAGCAGCAGCGCGGCAGCAACACCGCCTGGACCTGGGAACACCAGGCCATGACCCGTGCCCGCATGGTGCTGGGCGACGCGGCGCTGAAAGGCCGTTTTGACGCGGTACAGGCGGCGGTGATCGGCGCCGTGCGCGACAACGTGCGTTTGCGCGAAGAAATTGGGACCATGCGCACCAAGGTGCGCGCCAGCCACCCGGTCCGGGGCGCACAGTTCGACGTCAAGCACAGCCCCGGCGGCATGGTGGACATTGAGTTTGCGGTGCAATTTCTGGTGCTTTCGCAGGGCTGCATGCACCCGGAACTGTTGGCCAATGTGGGCAATATCGGCCTGCTGATGCGCGCCCAGGCCTGCGGACTTCTGCCAGCCCCGATCGGCGAGAACGCGGCACAGGCCTACCGGGTGTTGCGTCAAATACAGCACCGGGCACGGCTGAATGAAGAACCTACCGAAATTCTTCAAACCAGCGTGCAAGCCGAACGTGCGGCGGGCCTGGCGCTGTGGACCCAGGTCTTTGGCAACAGCCCCGCTTAACTGGCGCGGATTTTTTCCAGCAAACGGGTGGTGGAATAGCCCTGTACAAAGGGCAAGGCCAGGGCGTGCCCCCCCCAAGACTGCACCAGTGCGGTCTCGGGCAGCTTGTCCATGTCGTAGTCACCGCCTTTGACCAGGATATCCGGCCGGATTTCCGAAATAATTTGCACCGGGGTGTCTTCGTCAAACCAGGTGACCAGACCCACGGACTGCTGGCTGGCCATCACCACCGCCCGGTCCACGTCCTGGTTGAGCGGGCGGTCATCGCCCTTGCCCAGGCGGCGCACGGATGCATCGGTGTTGAGAGCAACGATCAAGCTCCCCCCCAGTTCACGCGCTTGTGCCAGGTACATCACATGGCCACGGTGCAGCACATCAAACACCCCATTGGTAAACACCCAGGGGCGTGGCAAACCCGCCAATTGGCGGGGGAGGTCTTCGCGTTGGCAGATTTTGGCCAAAAAGGCGGGGGAATGGTCAGGCAGGCTCATGGGGGTCATCCTAGCAGGACACGGCCCGCCACCAACCAGCACTCAAGACCCGCCACCAACCACCGATCACTGAATGCATAATCTCCGCAGATCTATGCACCTTATTCCTGTCAGCGTCGAATCCATCCGCATTGGCCAGCCCCTGCCTTTTCCGCTCATGGACAAGTTCGGCGTCTTGCTGGCCAAGAAGGCCTTTGTCATCGAATCCAAACAGGACCTGGAAGATATCGCCCAACGCGGCGGCGGGCTGTATATTGATGTGGCCGATTCAGAAGCCCACCATCGGGCCTATGTGGAACGCCTGCATGGACTGGTGCGCGACAACAAGTCCTTGGGCGAAATTGCCGATGCCAAAGTCACCCTTAGCGATGTGGGCGACCGCAATGCCCAGGGCAATGAGCGTCCCGATTGGCTCGACTTGCAAGCCCAGGGCAATACCCTGGTGCACGACAGCAACCCGGCTTTGTTCATGGAGCGGCTGGAGCGGCTGCACGGCCAGCTGGCCCGCCATTTGCGGCGCAATCCAGACGGCACCCTGTTTGCCCTGATTTATCTGTCTGCCACCGATACGCACATGTACAGCGCCACCCATGCCATGCTGGTCAGCGTGATGTGTGGTTTGGCAGCGCACGAGGTCCTGGCCTGGCCCCCAGAGATGGAGGCCCTGGTCTGCAAGGCGGCATTGACCATGAATTTGGGCATGACAGAAGTGCAAGACCGTCTGGCCAGCCAGCTGGATGCGCCTTCGGCCGCCCAGCGCCAGGTGATTGATGAACATGCGGCGAAATCGGAACGCATGTTGATGGCATTGGGTGTTAAAGACCCGCTCTGGCTGCATGCCGTGCGCGACCACCACACCCGGCTTCCCGGTGCTTTGCGCACCAAAACACCCCACCAGCAGATCGCGCGCCTGATCCAGCGGGCCGACATGTTTGCAGCCCAACTGGCCCCCCGTGCTTCGCGCGTGCCTGTCGCGCCAGCGGCGGCCATGCAGGCCTGTTACTTTGATGAAAACCGCCAGGTGGACGATACGGGCGCAGCACTGATCAAAGCCGTTGGCATTTACCAGCCAGGCACCTTTGTTCGCTTGGCCACGGACGAAGTGGCGGTGGTGATCAAGCGCGGCGTGAACACGTCCACGCCCCGTGTGGCAGTCTTGATCAACCGCAGCGGCATGCCCACAGTGGAGCCCACCCTACGCGAAACCAGTCTGCGCGACCACCGCGTCATCGCCAGCGTGGCGCATCGGGATGTCAAGGTCCGCATCAATCTGGAACGGTTGCTCCCACTGACCGCAGCCCCCGTCTCGGACCGCCCCTGGTAATTCCATTTCCATATCAATGCGATATGTCGTTGCCCCTCCTGGTCGTGCTAAAGCACTGCCTGCGTCGGGGCGCCTCATCTCTCATTGAT
>MESI01000009.1:111424-112508 GCA_001770935.1 Burkholderiales bacterium RIFCSPLOWO2_12_FULL_61_40
GCCTCATCTCTCATTGATCTGAAAACGGAATAACACCGGCGCGCGGCCAGGTTCAGCCAAACGTGCTGTGGGAATACGTCTCAGGCATGCGCTTGGGCTGCCACCACTCGCGGATGCTGGAAAACACATTGCGGCACCCGGTACACCGGTACTGCCCTGTGGCCAGCAATGCACCATTTTGCGCACGGCCAATCACACTTTGGTAGCTGGTAGCGCCGCAATCGCGGCATTTGTACATCGTTTTATAGGTTGACATGGTGTGCAAACTTTAATGGCAGTTGTGCCACCTGGCGAGCTCCATTGTGTAAGGCGATGTAAACGCTGTTGCGCAAGGTTTTCGGCGCCCCTCGCCCCGACACGCCGCCGCCTTAAACGGGAACCGTCTCCGCAAAGCTGGGACGCTGCATCAGTTTGTCGTGCAATTTGAGCAAATTGGGGTAGTCGGTACGCCAATCAATTTCGGGAAAACGGAAGTCCAGGTAGCCCAGTGCGCAGCCCACGGCAATATCCGCCAAGCTGAGGTGGATGCCCGCACAAAAGGGCTTCTCACCCAGCCCTGCGCCCATGGACTTCAAGGACGCATGGACCTTGCCCAGATTGCGGTCGATCCAGGCCTGGCTGCGTTGTGCCTTGGTGCGCCCGTCCCAGGTGGCCTCCAGCCGTGCGGCAATGGAAGCGTCCAGCAGGCCATCGGCCAGCGCTTCCCAGGTTTTGATTTCGGCGCGTTCACGACCGACCGAGGGGATCAACTTGCCCACCGGGGACAAGGTGTCGAGGTACTCCACGATCACGCGGGAGTCAAACAGGGCTTCGCCGCCTTCCATGACCAGGCAAGGAACCTTGCCCAAAGGGTTGGACTCGGAAATCGTGGTCTGCGCAGCCCAGACGTTCTCGACGACAAAGGCGTAGTCAAGCTTCTTCTCAGCCATCACGACGCGCACTTTGCGGACATAGGGGCTTGAGGTGGATCCGAGTAATTTCATGGGTGCTCTGCAGTTTCAGAAGGGTTCATTCTATCCATTGGGTGTTTGATGAAACGCAAGCCTGGGCACATCGTGGCGCACAACCTACAATCCGCCCATGA
>MESI01000010.1 GCA_001770935.1 Burkholderiales bacterium RIFCSPLOWO2_12_FULL_61_40
ACAACGCATGACTCGGGGCCAGAGTGATTTCGCTATTTCTTCCCTGTATTGAACTTCCATCAACTACGATCTACCGGCTTACGCTGGCGCACTAGCCAGTTCATTCAAGACCTGCGCGAGTTCTTCGAAGGCCAGGGCTACAGCTTCCACGACGAAGAAACCCCCGGCGCAAAAGCCAAATCTCGCGGCGATGTGTTTCCGGCTGGTGTTGTCGGAAAATCCGCCAGCTCCACTGAGGAAACCAGCGGTTCCACCTCTGGAAAACCAGGAAAACTGGCCCGCCCCCAGACTGCAAACCTGCAGTTCATGCGCATCACCCCAATGCTCGAAAGTGACCAGGTGGATCGAGTTTTCGACTGCATTGAAGCCAACGAAGCCGCCCTCACTGATGCAGCCGGTAAGCCGGTGGTTTTGGGGTTCTTGAGCGACAGTCCAGATTCCGCCACACAAGCCAAGGCCATTGCCGTGCTGCGCCGCCTGGCTGAAAACGGACTTCTCTATGCCCGCCTGATGGGCCGTGAGCTGTTGCCAGCAGACCAAACCACCGGCAGCTCCAAGGTCAAAACCGTGGGCGATTTGCTGACTTTTGCGATGGCTGACTTACAGCGTGGCGTGGTTGATGGTGACAAAGACGCCCAAGCGCGCCGAAAAAGCCGCGCCGAACCTGTCGAGGTGCTTCAAGCTCTGGTCGGTTGAGGGAGCGCTTCCATGCTCCTTTTTGATAAACAGACGGCAGCGGCATGCCAGCCCAGCAACTTGGCGGGGCGCCACAAGGCGCCGACCAGGGGACCCACGCAGTGGGGTGGGGAGGGAACCACGTCACGCGAGGTAGCGCCCTGCCCTGCTGGATCACCACCCCAGCCGGTCAACGGGTGCGCCCTGCGCGCTACCGGTGTCAAGCCCACCTCACGGCCAAAGAACCTCAAAGAACGCCTGCAGTGGATGGCTGAAAACCTCCCCGGTTTCCGCGAGGAACTGGCGCAAGTCGCCGCCATTCAACGGCAATCAACTTCCCCGAGGGCGTAACCATGCCATCGCTTCATCTTCGATTCATTCCCCGCGACCCAAGCCCATCAGTGGTGAGTATCCACATGGACAAGGAAGGGTTTTTTTTGTGGCTGTGGCCCTTTGAGCTGGCATTGCTTTGGCCTGGGGTGCAGTCATGATCCAAGGCCCCACACCATCGGGCTTTGCGTGGCGGGCCGCTCCGGCCCAGCGCGCCCGCCTGGCCCAGCTTGCGGCACCCGTTGCGCCCCCACAGCGCAAGCCATTTTCAAAGCCGAAAGCCGACCTGCAACCCGGTTCGGGTTCGCCTTTGAAAACGGCCAAGATTTACCCCTATTCGACCGGCCTCAAGCCCGAAGCCGTGGATAAGTTGCCGCCACTGGATGAGAAGTGGATTCTTTCCGGGAGAGAGCCAACCATGGGGGACGCCGCCATTGAGCTTTTCAGGTTGAAAAGGTGGCTTGAAACCTGCATGAATAACCGGCGCTTCGATTCTGAGGTGTATGTGACGGAGTGCCGCCTTCGTGAGCAGGCCGCGTTCATCATCGGGTATCTCGTATGAACGCCGCAATAGGCCCGGAGTTGGCCGCGCTGGTGGAAGCCTTCGACCTGACCGCCGACGAACTCACAGAGGTGGCGCGCAAGGCTGCTACGGCCTTCCACCGCATGGCCTCCCACTGGAGGCAGTTCAATACGCCTGACGTGGTGATCCAGCGCCAAATGCGCCAGATTGCGAAGCGGCACCACATCACTTTGCCCAACAAAGCGGGCCTGCAGGAAGTGATCAACCGCCTCAGTGATCCGGCATGGTGGAAACGCGCCCTGCGCAAGCGCTTTCAGGTGGTCGAGTACGCGGCGATCCAGGCCGGTGCGGTGCACGCCAGTGCGGGCAAGTATGTGTCCGACAAGACCATGGCCCGCGCCATTCGCAACCAGCGGCGCATTGCCGAACTGCTGGAGTCGCTGGTAGCGGTCAACCAGACCACGGGTGAAGTGCGTCCCATGAATGGACTTGCAGAGCAAAGCCTGTCCAATCCGGCCAACCAGCGCAAGGCCTTCATGGCACGGATCAAAGGCATTGAACAGTTCTCACAGACGCAAGGCCATGAAGCGCTTTTCCTGACCATCACCTGTCCCAGCCGCATGCACGCCCGGAGCGTTGCCGGTGAACTGAACCCCCGGTATGACGGCACCGGCCCGCGCCAGGCGCAAGCCCACCTGAACGGCGTTTGGCGCAAGGCAAACCGCAAGCTGGGGCACTGCGGCGCGCAGTTGAGCGGCGTTCGCATAGCGGAACCACACCACGACGCATGCCCACATTGGCACATTCTGATGTTTGTGGCGCCCGAGCATTCGGCGCTGGTGGTTGACACCCTCAGGGCCTACGCCTTGAGCGAGTCGCCAAACGAGCCAGGCGCGGCAGAACGCCGGTTCAAGGTGGAGCGCATCGACCCGGCCAAGGGCAGCGCCGTGGGGTATGTCGCCAAGTACGTTTCAAAGAACATCGACGGCGAAGGCGTGGACCGCGACGAAGAGACCGGCGCCCCCGGCAAAGACTCTGCGCCCCGCGTTGTGGCCTGGGCACGCACCTGGAATATCCGCCAGTTTCAATTCTTCGGTGTACCACCCATCACCCCCACCCGCGAGCTGTACCGCCTGGAGCGCCTGACAGTGCCAAGCCACGGTTTGAAGGCCGCCCACATGGCAAGCAAGGCCAACGACTACGGGCAATGGCTCCACGCCTGCGACACCTACCAACTGGGCTTCAAGGCCATTTACGCCGAGCGTAAAAGCTCGCGCTATGCCGATGAAATGGTTCAGCGCCTGGTGGGCCTTGCCGCCACCGCTTGTGATCTGCGCTTACCCGCGCAACTGACCACGCGCGTGGATGAATGGCGCATCGAACCGCGAAAGGTGGAGGCCGCAAGCGGGGAAGTTCTCCCCCCTTGGACTCGATTCAATAACTGCGCACCCATTGATTCCATTGAGTTTTTTCAAACGCCGATGGAATGCAACCGGCCAGGAACTGCAGCCGGTCGGGCTGGCGGGGCCAGGCGACCGCACCTGTACACGGTAAACCCGCAAATTCACGCTGGTGCAGGCCCATCAATTCACAACCGCATTTGACACACCATGTTTCAAGCACCAAAAAACATCTACGGCCCCAACCTACTTCGCATGTTTGTGGATGAACTTGGCGGGCCAAAGAAGGTTTGCAAGTATCTGGAGATTGGGGAACGCACGCTTCGCCGCTGGCTTGCGACTGAGAACGTGCCGCGCGCCTCTGTGCTGGCGCTGTACTGGGAAAGCAAGTATGGGCGCTCGCAAATTTTCACGGATCAGGTGAACGAAATTCGATTGCTCTACCGGCGCGTCTGCATTCTTCAAGAGCAATACAGCCGCTCAGCCAGCATCATCAACGGTCTGCGCAAGTTACATACGGACACCGCAAACGAGGCGATTTTTGAAGAAATGGTGGCGTGCTACGAACTTCCGCGAGATACATATGGTGCGGCTGATACATCGGACGAACACCAGCGCATAGAAAAAGTGAGGGCACACGTGGCTAAGCTTGATGCGGAAAAAGCGGCCTTGCAAGGCATGGCAAAAGCGAGCACCGAAGCTCTCAATTTGCAACAGCAAGCGCATGGAGGGTAGGCAAAAATGGCCTCTGAATCTGACCTTTTCCTAACCAGCGACGAAGTGGGAACCCTGACCGGGTTCAAGATGAATGCGCGCCAGGTGGAATGGCTGCGCACGAAGGGCTGGCGCTTCGAAATCAACGGCAACCGGCGCCCTATCGTGGCCCGCAAATACGCAGAAAAAATGCTGGGATGTGGCGTCCCTGACCAAGCCACCTACATGCCGAATTTCGCGGCGCTGCAAAGGACGTAATGGGCCGCCGTAGAGAATCAAACCACGACGACCCGCCACGCTTTCACCGCAAGGGAAATGTCTGGTACCACGTCAGCGGCACCTTGCCCCGCAAGTGGTCAAAGCTTTCCAACGACCGGGCCGAAGCCTTGCGCCTGTGGGCACAGCTTGAAGGCGTGCGCGAAGACGACTCGACTAAGCTGTTTTCAGTCGTGGCAAAGCGGTACGTTCGCGAGGTCTTCCCGACCAAGGCAATGGCGACCAGGCGCGACAACGAAAAGGAGCTGGCGAACCTGCTCAAGGTCTTTGCGCACATGCCCATTGATGCCATTGCACCGATGCACATTCGCGGGTACATGGACATTCGCGGCCAAGTGGCAAAGGTCAGAGCCAACCGCGAGAAGGCCCTTTTCTCCCACGTCTTCAACAAGGCCCGCGAGTGGGGCTTTACGGCGCAGCAGAACCCATGCCAAGGGGTTAAGGGCTTCAAGGAAGTCGGGCGCGACCGATACGTTACAGACGCCGAATTTTCCAAGGTCAAAGAGCATGCACACTTCACGGTGACGGACGCCATGGACCTGGCATTACTCACCGGCCAGCGCCCAGCAGACGTGCTGAAACTCAAGCGCTCGGACATTCGTGACGGTGCGCTGTGGATCATCCAAAACAAGACGGGTGCACGCCTGGGCATTGAGATAACCGGCGAACTGGCGGCCACCATTACCCAGATCAACGACCGCCCGCGCAGGGCAATCAGCGCATACCTGATCCAAGACGAAAACGGCCAGCCCTTGACCTATGGCGCGTTCCGCTCGCGCTTCGACAAAGCGCGCACGGCGGCCAAGGTGGATTTTCAGTTTCGGGATATCCGGGCCAAGGCCGCGACCGACACCGGTAATCTGGCCCACTCGCAAAAACTACTCGGGCACAAGAACCGGGAAATGACGGAGCACTACGTTAAGGCGCGAATGGGGGAGCGGGTGAAGCCACTACGATAAGCCCACCAGTCAACTAAACAGGGGGAGTCCATGGCAGTGAAAGCAATGACCGTCGGTGAACTCATAAGCCTACTGTCCCAGTACCCCGAAGAGATGTGCGTTGGCGTCCAGGGCTACCGAGAACGTTACTTTGGCGATATCAAAGCAAACCTCATTCAAGTCTCAAACATCGAGGACATTGAATGGGGGTATCCCCATTGCTGGACCGAAGACAAGGGCATCTCAATTCTGGTTCTCGATGCTGGCCCGTACACATGAGCAAACCGCGCGGTGTTAGGTTTCTCGCTGTGATGCCGGGAACGTATCAAGGACACCGGCAACACGCCGAAGGTCATCCAATTCCATGAGCACTGCCTGGCGCATTGCAGAACGCGTTACAGCCGATTTTCCGGGCGAATTGACTGCCACTATCAAGCTTTCGAACTCCGCACTCCGGAAATCCATAGTGGCAACGGCGTAGTCAAGCCATGTTGCATAACCCTCTGGGGGCTGCACAAACACGTCACTTTTTGGGGCTTGGTCACTGCTCGTCATGGGGGAATTGTAGAAAAACTCCCTGAAATGTAGAAACGCCCCAGAACCCTAAAAGGGCGCTGGGGCGCATACATACTGGTGGCCTGGGGCGGAATCGAACCACCGACACAAGGATTTTCAATCCTCTGCTCTACCGACTGAGCTACCGGGCCTGAGCCTGAGATTATAGCAGCAAGATTTCCATTTTTTCGGAGGATGCTACTTAAATTCAAATGCGTTTGCCACGCGTCAGATCAACCCCCAACTGCTTAAGTTTTCGATAAAGGTGGGTCCGTTCGAGCCCGGTCTTTTCAGCAACTCTGGTCATGGAGCCATTTTCCCTGGCAAGATGGTATTCAAAGTAGGCTTTTTCAAACTCGTCTCTGGCCTCGCGCAAAGGTTTGTCGAGCAAAAAATTTTGGCTAGATTGGGGACCTGAATCCGCAGCGACAGGCGCCACCAAAAACGGGCTTTCCACCTGATGCATGAGCGGTGGCGTTGGCGGTGTCAGCGCAACCATCGCCAAAGGTTTGCTCAGATTGCCGCGTGCCAGCCCCTGTTCCACCGCTTTCAACAATTTTTGCAGTGTGACCGGTTTTTCCAGAAAGGCCAGAGCGCCAATTTTGGTAGCCTCCACTGCCGTATCAATAGTGGCATGTCCGCTCATCATGATCACAGGCATGGTCAAGGCACCCGTGGACGACCACTCCTTGAGCAGCGTTACGCCATCGGTATCTGGCATCCAGATATCCAGAAGCACCAGATCCGGGCGCTCACGCAGTCTCGCTGCGCGCGCTTGTGCTGCATTTTCTGCCAGCTCCACGTTATGACCTTCGTCATTCAGAATTTCCCAGAGCAGGTCCCGAATACCGTGCTCGTCGTCAACAACCAGTATGTTCGCCATGATGTGTGCGCAGTCCCTTTGATGCCGTTACCTTGCGCTTACGTCTGTGCGCTGTGATCGACGGCCAATGATAACGATACTTGCGCACCGATCACGACGCCATCAACTATCCGGTTCGCCAGGTCAATTCGCGACCCATGCTCATCGGCAATCTTCTTTACCACGGCCAGCCCTAAACCTGTGCCGCGGGCTTTGGTCGTCACGTAGGGTTCAAAGGCACGCTTCAAAATGTGGTCCGGAAACCCAGTGCCGTAATCCAAAACACTCAACCGCACCCGTCCACTGGACGGCTGCCATTGGGTGCGCAGCACCACGCTACGGTCCATGGGCGGATCGACGAGCGCTGCTTCGCTGGCATCCATGGCGTTTTGGAGCAGATTGTGAATGACTTGGCGTAACTGTTGCGCATCACCACGGACCACCGGACAAAGAGGATCCAGTTCAATGCGGATGGGCACGATGGCCGCTTCATTGTCATAGAGTTGAAGAATATCCAGGACCAGTGCATTCAGGTCCACCGGCTTGAGATCAGCCGCTGGCAATCGCGCATAGTCCCGAAATTCGTTCACGAGCCGCTTCATGGCGTCTACCTGGTCCACAATTGTTTTAACCGACTTGACCAATAGCGCTTGCTCTATGGCGGGAAGTTTGCCTGACAGCTTCATCTCCAAGCGTTCAGCGGACAATTGAATCGGCGTTAACGGATTCTTGATTTCGTGCGCCAACCGCCGTGCCACCTCTCCCCACGCCTGGGCCCGCTGTGCGGAGACGATTTCAGAAATGTCATCAAAAACCAGCAATCGGGCGTTATCAGGTAGCTCCGCCCCGCGCGCCACCAAGGTGAGTGCGCGATCAAACGGGCCATGCGCCGAGGTTTGCGTATCCAGCCCAAGTTGGAACGAATGCTGCCAGTGGTCTAGTCCAGACTCGGCACGTTGACCCAAAAATTCGGCAAACTGCAGCTGAATATCGCGGCCAAACTCTTTCAATCCGTCGATATTCGCCAGTGTTTCCCCCTCGTGTTCAGCCAGAGGCACTTGCAAAATCCGTGCGGCCCCCGGGTTAGATGAGCGAATTTCACCTTGTTCCCCGAGCACAATCACGCCCGACGTAAGGTTGTCCAAAATAGTCTGCAGATTGGCACGTGCAGCGTCCACGCTTTCCATGCTGTGTTGCACTGTTTGTCGTGCCTCCGCCAATTGCTCCGTCATGGAGGCAAAAGCACGCGTCAATCCTCCCAATTCGTCCTTGCCTCGCATGGCGAATTTTGGCGTCAAATCACCAGACGCCACTTGACTGACGCCCTCGGCGAGCACCAGCAGTGGGCGGGCTAGTTGATTGCCCAAAATCACAGCCAAAAGCACCGCCCCAAACACCGCCAGGAACAAACTAAGCGTCAAAGTTCCGATGTACATCCGCTTGAGTCCCTCTCTGGACAATGCACGCTCCTGGTATTCACGGTAGGCCCCCTCCACCGCCAGCGCATTGGCTACAAGATTGGAGGGTAAGGCTCTGGAAACCATCAAAAACCGTTGTACAGGGACCAACCCCAACGCAGGGCTCGATATGGGGGCCAGTACCTTGATATAGGCGGTGGCCTGGAGTCCCGCAGCAGCATCTTCCAAACCATCCACCCAACTGAGTGCACCTTCCGCATTTGCGGATCGGAATTGGCTGGGCGAAGGTTTGTCCGGACTAAGTTGGACACGCGTTTGGCCAGCACTGGCTAACAAGCCCCCCGAGGCACTCCACACGCTCACGTCACTCGCACCAAGCTGATCCAGCACTCGCTCTAGCAACAGCCCCGTCGCACTGTCGGGTCTCTGCGATATCTGCACAACTGCGGCACGGGATTTGGCAGTGAGATCACCCGCAAAGGCGTCCAAAGTGACGCGCCCCAGGCTGAGACCCGCTTCCAGCGCACCTTCAACCTTGACGTCGAACCACGTCTCAATGGAGCGGGAGACGAACTGGTAGGAAACCACATAAATCAACAGGCCAGGCGCCAAGCCCACCAACGCAAAAATGGTTGCCAGTTTGACCAGCAGACGACTGCCAAACTTTCCCTGACGTAAGCGCAAATACAAACGGTAACCGACCCAGAGAACGGCCACCAGCAACAATGAAGCCACCGCGACGTTAATGGTGAACAACCACGCGTAGTTGCGCTCGTACAGCTCCCTGTTATTGGTCGCTTGAGTCAACAAAAATAACAGAATCAAACCGATCAGCACCATGATCGCGGCGCCTGCAGCCACCGCTTGCCGCAAAGCGCGGGAACTCCCCTGCGGCAAGTTGGCAGGACCAACGCCATGCTCTCGTTTCATCGCGGTAATTCCAAGGACAAAGGCGCCTGGAGAGTCACAGCGACATCCCAATCGGCTTGTCCCAATGTGCCGATTTGAAAAGGCAGCGGAAGTTGACCCAAGTCCAGTTTGAATCGGTATTCCACACGGTACTTCAGAGAGGCGTCCAGTTCAGTGGCATCCGCAACCTTCCAGCGCGAAACGCGTGTGATGGTGGCCAGGGCTTGCGATAGCGTTTCAAAGGTTTGGTTCAAGGACAATCCGAGACTACCCCCTTTGGGGGCCCCTGAGGTAACAGTCAAGCGCCAACGACGGGTGAGCGGCTGATAGGCTAGCCGCAAGTGACGTTCAGCCGAGCCAACCCTTTTGTCATACCAGTACCAGCGCTCCCGCAGTATTTCTACTTCGGAAACAAAGTACAACGGAACGCCTTTTTGCAAAGCGTCTTCCACCGTAGAGGGAAGATCAAACTGGACCTGTGCGGACACCAATATTTCATCATCCGAGCGATCCACTTGCAAGTGTGATATTTCCGCCGTGTTTTGGGCCTGCGCCAGTCCTACGACAAAGAACAAACTACACAGATAGAACCAACGTCTGGCGCGTTCAAACCATCCGTTTTTGAATAAGTGCGTAATAAAAGCCATCATGATCACTTGCATGATTGTCCTGGACGCCGCCTGCATTGACCTTGCTTCCAGGTAATAAATGCCCCGGTGATGGCAGTAAATCCGCATCAGTGTTGTGTGCAAGAAACGTTTGCACCTGCCCATCACCTTCCGCCAAGAAGATGGAGCAGGTGCAGTAAAGTAATTTGCCGCCAGGACGCACCAGAGGCCACAGGATTTGCAGCATTTTTCTTTGCAAAGCGGCCAGTTGCTCGATATCTGCTTCTCGGCGCAACCAGCGTACATCTGGATGGCGGCGAACGATTCCCGAGGCTGTACAGGGTGCGTCCAGCAAAATGGCATCAAACGGCACACCATCCCACCAAACCTGTGGAGTCAGCGCATCGGCAGTAAGCACGCGGGCGATCAACCCCAAACGTCCCAGGTTTTGCGTAATTCTCGCAGTCCGCCGGGGGTCAATTTCCAAAGCGGTTACGTCACTGTCGGTCAACTCCAACAAATGCCCGGTTTTACCACCAGGTGCGGCACAGGCATCCAGGATGCGCAGGGGATGCCCCGGCTGAAGGCCTTCCAGCAAGAGCGGACCCGCCATTTGGGCTGCAGCATCTTGGACAGATACCATTCCTGCATCAAAGCCAGGAATCCGCTGCACGGACAAGGGTTTGTCCAAAATAATGGCATTGACACCATTCAAGCGGGCGGCGATTCCGGCATTCTGAAGCGTCTGCAGGTACGCCGTTGCTGTAATTTTTCGTGCATTGACACGCAAGCTCATAGGAGCATGGGCGTTCGCGGCAAGCAATATGGCCTGCCAATTTTGCGGACGCTCGCGTCGTACACGCCCGATCCACCATGCTGGATGGTTCCAAATGGCCACCTCGTCCTTGTCAGTGCGTACAACCAGAGATTCACGTTCACGCAAAAATCGGCGTAAACATGCGTTAATGAAGTTGGCCTGGGCTTTCGTGGGTGCACTGCGTTTGGCAGCTTCCACGGTCTGATTCACCAAGGTAAACACGTCATACGGAGCCTCTGTGTCAGACCAGGCCAGCGCCAAAGCCACACACAGCAAGGCATCTGCAGCAGGTGGTGGCTGCTTTGCTGCGAGTTGTTTTCGCAGTGCCTCTGCACGCCCCAAGTTTCGCCAGACATGAAATGCCAACGCCTGCACACCGGGACGCACATCCACGGGAGTATCTTCAATGGCAGCGGTTCCAGAGACACCGCCACGCACAGCCTGGATGACCATGGCCGTGGCCTGTAACTGGCGCCATAGGGGAATACGTTCTTCGGTATGGTTCATAGAATTCTTACAAATGCCCGGCGGGCTCAAAACGTGCGACCCCTGCGACGAGGCGAGCGGGAAACTGCTCAATCGCCTCGTTGTATAGGCTCAGAATTTGATTCAGTCCCCCGCGTGCAGTCTGCACCTTTTGGGTGGTTGTATCCCACTGTATGCGCATGGCCTCTGGAATCAATGCGCTGGCATGATCGTCAGGCAAGTCACACAGGCCACTCCAAACCTGTTGCAGCGCATCAAACGCGACGCCCAGGCGGAACAAGGGCTGTCTTGATAGGGGTGCCCCGCGTACCTCCTTCAATGCCGAATCCAAGTCCGCCAAGCAGGCGAGAAGCTGCGTCCGTTCCGTAGTCTGGCGTTCCACTTCAGGATCAACGTCGTTAGTTCGCGGGGGAACGCCGAGGGTAGCCATGTGACCCTGTACCAAGTCGGTGCACTGATTCATGTACTTTTCAACAGAGCCCAGAGCGCCCCCTGCACGCGCGCGCATGCGCATGAGTCGGTTGTAAACCCCCACGCTCCAGAACGTAGTCACGGCCAGAACGGCCCAAATCAGCAGCGATCCACTCATGACGGTGTGCGTCTCAAAACAGGGCCCAGAACCAATGCGTTCCAACAAAAACGCCCCAAGTCCAGATCAGTGGAGCTTGGGGCGCTACTTTACGGTAGCAGTACGCCGCTATTCGGTCGCAGCACCTTCACTAGCCTGAATCTCATCATCGCCATCCGATTCACCGGCCAACTCTGCGGCATCTGCTTCGGCAATGGCTCGACGCTCAGCATCATCCATGTGTTCACGTATAGCACGTGCTTCATGGTACGCCATGCCGGTACCGGCAGGTATGAGTCGACCCACAATGACGTTCTCTTTCAGACCGCGGAGCTCGTCGCGCTTGCCCATGATGGCCGCCTCGGTCAACACGCGAGTGGTTTCCTGGAAGGAGGCCGCGCTGATGAAGCTGTCGGTGGACAAGGACGCCTTGGTGATACCCAGCAACAAATTGGAATAGGTTGCTGGGGTCTTGTCCTCGGCGCGAAGTGCATCATTGGTATTGAGCATTTCAGAGCGCTCAACCTGTTCGCCATTGATATAGCTGGAGTCACCGGCGTTCTCGACCACCACACGGCGCAGCATCTGACGAACAATCACTTCAATGTGCTTGTCGTTGATCTTCACACCCTGCAGGCGGTACACGTCCTGCACTTCGTCTACGATATAACGCGCCAGTTCTTCTGAGCCCAGCAAACGCAAAATGTCTTGCGGATCGGCCGGACCGTCCACCACGCTCTCACCCTTGTTGACCACCTGGCCCTCGTGCACCAGAATGTTCTTTTCCTTGGGCACGAGTTCTTCCCAGACCTTGCCTTCAGGATCGGTAATCTGCAAGCGCACTTTGCCTTTGGTTTCCTTACCAAAAGACACCGTACCGGTGGCTTCGGCCAGGACACCCTTGTCTTTAGGTGTCCGGGCTTCAAACAGTTCAGCCACGCGGGGCAAACCGCCGGTAATGTCTCGGGTCTTCTGGCCTTCGATTGGAATACGCGCAAGCACTTCGCCTGAGCCCACATCTTGACCATCACGAACTTGCACCAATGCACCCACCGGAAAGCCAATCGTCACCGAGTGGTCAGTTCCAGGAATCTTCACTTCGTTGCCCGTTGCATCAATCAGTTTGACCTGCGGACGCACGACCTTGGCAGAACCACGGCGTTTGGGGTCAATCACAACCAGTGTAGACAAGCCAGTGACTTCATCCACCTGACGAGCAACCGTCAAACCTTCTTCGACATTCTCGAAATGCGCCTTGCCAGCGAATTCGGTAATGATGGGGCGGGTCAAGGGGTCCCAGTTGGCAAGAATGGTTCCTGCCTTGATCGTCTGATCGGCCTTCACCGCCAACACAGCACCGTACGGTACTTTGTGGCGCTCGCGTTCACGGCCATGTTCATCGTGAATGACGATTTCACCAGAACGGGAAATGACCACCAGTTCTTTTTTGCCATTGGTCACATAGCGCATCGTTGCATTGAAACCAATGTTTCCGTTGGACTTGGCTTCCACGCTGGACGCAATAGCGGCACGCGAGGCAGCGCCACCAATGTGGAACGTACGCATCGTGAGCTGTGTGCCTGGTTCGCCGATGGATTGCGCAGCAATCACACCAACGGCCTCACCACCGTTCACCAAACCGCCACGCCCCAGATCGCGACCATAACACTTGGCGCAAATACCAAAACGGGTCTCGCAAGTCAATGCGGTACGCACCTTGATTTCATCGACACCGGCGATTTCCAGCTCTTCAATGAGGTCTTCGTCCAGCATGTCCCCAGCCTGAGCCAACACAGAACGGTTCTCAGGATGGAGAACGTCATCGGCGGTGGTGCGACCCAAAATTCGGTCGCGCAAGGATTCGATCACTTCACCGCCTTCGACAATGGCGCGCATGAGGTAACCACTATGGGTACCGCAGTCCTGCTCCGTCACAACCAGATCCTGGGTCACATCAACCAGTCGACGGGTCAGGTAGCCCGAGTTGGCTGTCTTCAACGCTGTATCCGCAAGACCTTTTCGGGCACCGTGGGTGGAGATGAAGTACTCCAGCACGTTCAAGCCTTCACGGAAGTTGGCGGTAATTGGCGTTTCAATGATGGAGCCGTCCGGCTTGGCCATCAAACCACGCATACCCGCCACCTGGCGAATTTGGGCTGCAGAACCTCGGGCTCCCGAGTCGGCCATCATGTAGATGGAGTTAAAAGACTCTTGCTGAACCTTATTGCCATGGCGGTCTGTGACCCACTCTTTGGACAACTGGGCCATCATCACTTTGGAGACTTCATCGCCTGCCTTGCCCCAGATATCCACGACCTTGTTGTAGCGCTCACCAGTGGTCACCAGGCCCGACGTGTACTGCTGGGCAATCTCTTTGACCTCTTTTTCCGCCCGTTCGATGATGCCTGGTTTTTCAGTTGGTACCAGCATATCTTCAATACAGATGGATATACCTGCTTTGGTTGCCAGACGGAAACCGTTTTGCAACAACTTGTCGGCAAACACCACGGTCTCTTTCAAACCGCACTTGCGGAAAGAAACGTTAATCAGCTTGGAAATTTCCTTCTTCTTCAACGCCTTGTTGATATTGGAGAAAGGCAAGCCCTTGGGCAAAATTTCGGACAGCAGCGCACGACCTGCGGTGGTTTCCCACAGCTTGGTCGAAGGAATGAACTCGCCGGACTCTTTGTTCTTGGTGTATTCGGTCAAACGCACATTGATTCTCGCGTTCAACTCCACTTCACCCGCATCAAATGCGCGTTGCACTTCACCGATATCAGAGAAGATCAATCCCTCGCCTTTGCCATTGATACGGTCGCGGGTGGTGTAGTACAAGCCCAGCACCACGTCTTGCGACGGAACAATAGACGGCTCGCCATTGGATGGGAAAAGCACGTTGTTGGAGGCCAGCATCAAGGTGCGAGCTTCCATCTGTGCCTCGACCGACAAAGGTACGTGAACGGCCATCTGGTCACCGTCGAAGTCGGCGTTGAATGCCGCGCAAACGAGGGGGTGCAACTGGATGGCCTTGCCTTCAATCAGAATAGGTTCAAAAGCCTGGATGCCCAAACGGTGCAGCGTAGGCGCACGGTTCAGCATTACGGGGTGCTCTTTGATCACCTCCTCCAGGATATCCCACACCACGGGCGTGCCGGATTCAACTTCCTTCTTGGCCGCCTTGATGGTGGTCGCAATACCCATGGCTTCCAGGCGCGCAAAAATGAAGGGCTTGAACAACTCCAAAGCCATTAATTTCGGCAAGCCGCACTGGTGCAGTTTCAGGGTTGGGCCCACCACAATCACGGAACGTCCAGAGTAGTCGACACGTTTACCCAGCAAGTTCTGACGGAAACGACCACTCTTGCCCTTGATCATGTCAGCCAAGGATTTCAGTGCGCGCTTGTTGGCGCCTGTCATAGCCTTACCGCGACGGCCATTGTCCAGCAAGGAGTCAACAGCTTCTTGCAACATCCGCTTTTCATTGCGCGCAATGATTTCAGGCGCCTTCAACTCCAGCAAACGACGCAGACGGCTGTTACGGTTGATGACGCGGCGGTACAGATCGTTCAAGTCAGAGGTCGCGAAGCGGCCGCCATCCAGGGGAACGAGCGGACGCAGGTCCGGTGGCAACACCGGCAACACATCCAACACCATCCACTCAGGCTTGATGCCTGATTTCTTGAAGGCTTCCAACAGCTTGAGACGCTTGGTGTTCTTCTTGATCTTCAGTTCGGAGCCGCTAGGATCATTACGCAGTTTCTCGATGGAACCATCGATATCAATGCTTTGCAGCAGATCCTTGATGCCTTCCGCGCCCATCTTGGCTTCGAACTCGTCGCCATACTCTTTGTACTTGGCGTCGTAGTCGTCCTCGGACATGATGCTGAATTTTTTCAGCGGAGTCATGCCGGGGTCCGTCACCACGTAGGCTTCAAAGTACAGCACGCGTTCGATGTCACGCAAGGTCATGTCCAGCACCAAGCCTAAACGGCTAGGCAGGGACTTCAGGAACCATATGTGCGCGCAAGGTGCCGCCAAATCAATGTGACCCATGCGCTCACGACGCACTTTGGTCTGGGTGACTTCAACACCGCACTTCTCGCAAATCACACCACGGTGCTTGAGACGCTTGTATTTGCCGCACAAGCATTCGTAGTCCTTGATAGGTCCAAAAATCTTGGCGCAAAACAAGCCATCACGCTCAGGCTTGAAAGTACGGTAGTTGATAGTTTCCGGCTTCTTGACTTCACCAAAAGACCAGGAACGGATCTTTTCAGGCGAGGCCATGCCAATCTTGATGGCCTCAAAGTGCTCATCTGGCGTGAACTGCTTGAACAGGTCGAGTAATGATTTCATAGTACTTAATCCTCTTTAATCCGTTGCTTAGCCGCGTTCCAGTTCAATGTCGATGCCCAAGGAACGAATTTCCTTGACCAACACATTGAACGATTCAGGCATACCGGCTTCGATAGAGTGCTCGCCCTTGACAATACTCTCGTACACCTTGGTGCGTCCCTGCACGTCATCGGACTTGACAGTCAGCATTTCCTGCAGTGTGTAGGAAGCGCCGTAGGCTTCCAGCGCCCACACCTCCATCTCACCAAAACGCTGTCCACCGAACTGCGCTTTACCGCCCAAAGGCTGTTGCGTCACCAGGCTGTAGGGGCCTGTAGAACGTGCGTGCATCTTGTCGTCCACCAAATGGTGCAGTTTCAAGAAGTGCATGTATCCGATCGTTGTAGGACGGTCAAAAGCATCGCCCGTGCGTCCGTCGTACAGATTGGCTTGCGTACGTGCCGCCGTCAGGCCCTTGAGTTTGGCAATGTCGTCGGGGTATGCCAATTTGAGCATGGCGTGAATTTGCTCTTCAGAGGCGCCATCAAACACAGGGGTGGCAAATGGCACACCAGTCGTCAGATTGCCAGCCATTTCCAAAACCTGGTCGTCACTCAGCTGACCCAGGCTTTCCTTGCGACCCGTGCCGTTGTACAACTCTTCCATGAAGGTGCGCAATTCAGCGACCTTGGCTTCGGCTTGCAACATGTCGCCAATACGCTGGCCGATGCCCTTACCAGCCCAGCCCAAATGGACCTCCAGCACCTGTCCCACGTTCATCCGTGAAGGAACGCCCAATGGGTTCAAGGCAATATCGCAAGGCGTGCCATCGGCCATATATGGCATATCTTCCACCGGAACGATCTTGGAAACCACGCCCTTGTTTCCGTGGCGTCCCGCCATCTTGTCGCCAGGTTGCAGGCGGCGCTTGACGGCGATGTAGACCTTGACCATTTTGAGAACGCCCGCGGGCAATTCGTCTCCCTGTGTCAACTTCTTGCGCTTTTCTTCAAACGCCAGGTCGAAACTATGGCGGGTCTGCTCCAGGGAGTTCTTGATACTCTCCAATTGGGTCGCGACTTCGTCATCGGCTGGACGTATATCAAACCAGTGGAATTTTTCCACAGCGGTGAGATAGGCCTTGTCGATCTTGGTGCCCTTGACCAGTTTTTGCGGACCGCCGTTGGCAGTTTTGCCGATCAACAACTTCTCGATACGGTCAAAAGCGTCGGCCTCCACAATCCGCAACTGATCGTTCAGGTCCAGACGGAACCGCTTCAGTTCATCATCAATGATCTGCTGTGCCCGACGGTCACGCACGATTCCCTCACGCGTAAAGACCTGCACGTCGATCACGGTTCCCTTGGAGCCCTGGTCCACACGTAGCGAGGTGTCTTTCACATCGCTGGCCTTTTCACCAAAAATAGCGCGCAAGAGCTTTTCTTCGGGCGTCAATGTGGTCTCGCCCTTAGGTGTAACCTTGCCAACCAACGTGTCACCTGGCTCAACTTCAGCGCCCACATAAATAATGCCGGACTCGTCCAGGCGATTGAGCTGGTGCTCGCTCAGGTTGGGGATGTCACGGGTGATTTCCTCGGACCCCAGCTTGGTGTCACGCGCCATCACCACCAGTTCTTCGATGTGAATGGAGGTGTAGCGGTCTTCTGCCACCACGCGTTCACTGATCAAGATGGAATCCTCGAAGTTATAGCCATTCCAGGGCATGAACGCAATCAGCATGTTTTGCCCCAAGGCCAACTCGCCCAAGTCCGTGGACGCGCCATCGGCGATCACATCCCCCTTGGCCAACAAGTCTCCCTTTTTGACAATGGGACGCTGATGAATGTTGGTATTCTGATTTGAACGCTGGTATTTGATCAGGTTGTAGATGTCCACACCGACTTCGCCGGCTTGTGCTTCTGCGTCGTTCACGCGAATCACCACACGGGTTGCATCGACATAGTCGACCAGGCCACCACGGGTCGCTGTCACAACCGTGCCGGAATCCACAGCCGCTACACGTTCGATGCCTGTTCCAACCATAGGTTTTTCCGGACGTAGCACGGGCACTGCTTGGCGCGACATGTTCGCCCCCATCAAAGCGCGGTTTGCATCATCATGCTCCAGGAACGGAACCAAAGATGCCGCCACAGACACGATCTGGGCCGGAGAAACGTCCATGTATTGAACACGTTCAGCACCCACCAAAATCGATTCGCCTGCCTCCCGCGCAGAGATCAATTCACCCGTCAACGTGCCGGTTTTGTCCAGGGCCGCATTGGCCTGGGCAATCACGTACTTGCCTTCCTCAATAGCCGACAGGTAATCGATATCCATCGTCACTTTGCCATCCACCACACGGCGGTAGGGTGTTTCAATGAAACCGTACTCGTTCAAGCGTGCATACAGGGCCAGAGAGTTGATCAAGCCAATGTTTGGGCCTTCAGGCGTTTCAATAGGGCATACACGTCCGTAGTGGGTGACATGCACGTCGCGCACCTCGAAACCAGCGCGTTCGCGGGTCAAACCACCTGGGCCAAGCGCCGATACACGGCGTTTGTGGGTAATTTCCGACAAAGGATTGGTCTGGTCCATGAACTGGGACAACTGCGACGCGCCGAAGAACTCCTTCAGTGCGGCCGAAATCGGCTTGCTGTTGATCAGGTCATGGGGCATCAAAGGCTCTTGCTCGGCTTGTCCCAAACGCTCTTTGACCGCCTTCTCAATCCGCGCCAGACCGGTGCGGTACTGGTTCTCGGCCAACTCACCCACACAACGCACGCGGCGATTGCCAAGGTGGTCAATGTCGTCCACCTCACCACGGCCATTGCGCAAATCCACGAGAATCTTGGCAACTGCCAGGATGTCTTCGTTGGTCAGCACCATCGGCCCCTTGGACTCCGAACGACCCATCTTGGCATTGAACTTCATGCGCCCAACACGCGACAAATCATAGGTATCCGGGTTGTAGAACAAGCGCTGGAACAGTGCCTGTACCGCATCTTCGGTAGGCGGCTCACCAGGACGCATCATGCGGTAGATGGCAACGCGTGCGGCGAACTCGTCCACCGTTTCATCAGTCCGCAAAGTTTGGGAAATGTAGGCACCTTGATCCAACTCATTCGTGTAGATGCAAGGAAGGTCCTGAATACCAGCGGTGCGCAGCTTCTTGAGCAAAACGTCGGTCAATTCTTCATTGGCCTTGGCGACGATTTCACCCGTGTCGCCGTCGATTACATTGCGCGCAACAACGCGACCGATGAGGAAATCTTCGGGTACGCTGATGTGGCTGGTGCCCGATTGTTCGAGTTCGCGTGTATGGCGCGCTGTAACCCGCTTGTCCTTGGCGACGACGACTTTTCCGCTCTTGTCTGTAATATCAAACCGGGCGACTTCGCCACGCAGACGCTCCGGCACAAATTCCATTTGTGCGCCGCTGTCCATCAGACGGAAATTGTCGTTAACAAAGAAGTTGGCCAAAATGGACTCATTGTTCAGGCCAATGGCCTTGAGCAAAATCGTGACCGGCATTTTGCGGCGACGGTCCACACGGAAGTACAACAAGTCTTTGGGATCGAACTCAAAGTCGAGCCAGGAACCGCGGTAGGGAATAATGCGTGCGGAGAACAACAACTTGCCAGAGCTGTGCGTTTTGCCTTTATCGTGTTCAAAAAACACACCTGGGGAACGGTGCAACTGCGACACAATGACGCGCTCAGTACCGTTGATGATGAAAGACCCCTTGCCAGTCATGAGCGGCACTTCGCCCATATAGACTTCCTGCTCTTTGACCTCTTTGACAACCTTGTTCTGAGTCGTTGACGACTCACGGTCATAAATGATCAATTGCACTTTGGCGCGCACTGCCGACGCAAACGTCAAACCACGGGTCTGGCATTCCCGCACGTCGAAAGCTGGCTTGGCAAGGTTGTACTCAAGGTACTTCATCTCGACAAACCCGTTGTGGGAAACGATGGGGAATGCGGCTTCAAAAGCGGCCTGCAAACCTTCTGCGGTCCTCTTCTTGGGAGCGACATCTGCCTGCAAAAACGCCGTGTAGGCATCTTTTTGCATTTGCAGCAAGTAGGGAATTTCGAGTACGCTATCGCGGTTACCAAAGTTCTTGCGAATACGCTTGCGTTCTGTGAATGTGTAAGCCATTAGATCTCCGGGCAAAGACTGAGGAATCCTGGGGGTCCTAGGCGACTGTCGCGTTGAGCACCACACTCAACATTTCTTGGCGATTGGCCACTACCAACCATTGGCGGACGGTTGCACATTGCGTGCAACCCGAACCAAGGCATCTTCTGCAGTCGGGGCCAGAAGACACTGAAAAG
>MESI01000011.1:0-9104 GCA_001770935.1 Burkholderiales bacterium RIFCSPLOWO2_12_FULL_61_40
TTGCGCCGGTCTTCCGGGAAAAAATTGATGATGCGGTCGATCGCCTGGTTGGCGCTGTTGGCGTGCAGGGTGCCCAGGCACAAATGGCCGGTTTCCGCAAAGGCGATGGCGTGCTCCATGGTCTCGGGGTCGCGGATTTCACCAATCAAAATCACGTCGGGTGCCTGGCGCAGGGTGTTTTTCAGGGCGTGGTGCCAGCTGTGGGTGTCCACCCCCACTTCGCGGTGGCTGACCAGCGATTTTTTGGACACATGCACATACTCCACCGGGTCTTCCACGGTGATGATGTGTCCGGCCGAGGTGCTGTTGCGGTAGTCAATGAGTGCGGCCAGCGTGGTGGACTTGCCCGAGCCGGTGCCGCCCACCACCAGCACCAGGCCGCGCTTGTTCATGATCACGTCTTTGAGCACCGGCGGCAGGTCCAGCTTCTCGAAATTGGGGATTTCCGAGGCAATGGTGCGCACCACCATGGCCACGTTTTGCTGCTGCACATACACATTCACCCGAAAACGCGAGATGCCGGGGATGGAGATGGCAAAGTTGCACTCCATCTCCTTGGCAAACTCTTCACGCTGGCGCTCGTTCATCAGGGCATGGGCCAGCACGCGGGTGACATCCCCGGTGAGCTTTTGGCTGGTGAGCGCCTGCATGCTGCCATTGGCTTTCATGCTGGGCGGGAAGTCGTTGGAAATGAATAAATCCGACCCGCCCGCCTGGCTCATGGCGGCAAGGAGTTTGTGCATGTAGGCGCGGGCCTGGTCTTCGGTCAAGGTGCTCATGGGTCAGTGCGTGGTCGCCAGTGCGGCGGGGATGTGCGTTTATTTCAATCCGTATTTCGCAAGCACAGCCTTCCAGGCAGGATCGCCCGGCATGGCTGCCGCAATGGCCGAGAGCTCCTGCAGCAAGGCCGCATTGCTGTTGGCGACAAACAGAAAGCGGTCAAACTTCAAATGCGGTGTGGCCGAGACATGGAGTTTGCCGTCCAGGCCTTCGGATGCACCACTTACCTTCATCAGGTAGTTGTACGTGGAGCCCGCCATCACCGTCACGTCGGCCCGGTCGTTGGCAATGATTTTGAGCACCTGCAGCTCCGCATTGACATCGGCACGTTTGATGTCCTTGCCAAAGCGCTCTTCCAGCCCGGCATACTTGTTGCCCCGGATGCCCTGGAACGTCAATCCCTTCATGGAATCCGGCCCGCTGTACTCCACTTTTTTGCCCATGGACGAGATCACCTGGTTGCCGTCTTGCATGATGGCCGGTGTCCAGGCAAATTTCTTTTTGTCCGCATCGCCGACGAAGGCGGGGTTCAGGAACAGCACCACCCCCTTGAAGTCCGGATTGCTGATGACCTCCTGGTTCAAACGTTCCCGCGGCATGGTTTGGAGCTCAAACACCTGCTTGCCTTTGAGCTTGGCATTGAGGTAGGCCACCAGATCGGCGGCCATTCCGCTTTTGGCATCCAGCACAAAAGGCACCGCCTGGTAGGTGTTGTAGGCCGGAAGTACCGCCTGCGCCATTGCACTGGCGCCGGTGAGCACCAGGCCGAGGGCAAGACATGTCCGAATCAATGGCTTCATGGGGAGTCTCCTGATGGATCAAGCACCGTACATCTCCGGCCGATGAGAGCGCTGCCATAGAACAGCCGCGAAGGAATGCTAGCCAAGTTACAGAATGTTGCCAAGAGCATGAACACCGATGCCAAGCGCGTTTTTGAAATGCCGTACTTGCGCATTGTCGAAAAAAAACAGTCCACCAGGAACTACCATTGCCCTATGCCCACACGCCCCCACCCTTTCCCGGACACTGCTGCCTGGGGCCGTGCGCTGAAGGCGCGGGCAGGCAGCTGGTGGTATCTGGTTCATTTTGCCGCCATCGTGCTGGTCGTGGCCTTGTCACCGTCCACTTACAGCCGGGCCTACCGCGCCACCACCGCCAAAGACATTTACACCAGCACCTGGCAGGTCTTGCCCTGGTTTACGGTGGTGGCCTCGTTGTTCAGCCTGGTGCTGATCCGCATCGTGGTGGTGACCGCCTTGAGCTACGGCCTGTCGCAATACGCACTGCAAATGGTGGTGCGCGTTCTGGTGCTGGAGCTGATTCCGTTGTCTGCCGCCTTGTTTGTGGCCCTGCGTTCGGGCCTGGTGTTCACCGGGCAGCCTCCTGCAGGCGGCCCACCGTCCCCCACCGAGCCGACACCGCAGCTGAGCATGGCGCAATTGCGCCAGGAGGTGGTGCCGCATGTGGTGGCCGAAGCTTTCTCGGTCATCACGCTGGCGATGGTCAGCAGTGTGATTGCGCTGGTGCTGGCCTATTTGACGGTGTACGGCTTCTCGCTGTGGGGCGTGCCGGGCTACACCCGCACGGTCGGCCATGTGTTTGACATGCCGGTGACCGTGGGGTTTGCGCTCAAAACACTGCTCTTCAGTCTGGCGGTGGCTATCGTGCCCACCGCCAGCCGTCTGGAAGCAGCCCGCCAAAGCCGCGCCGCCGACGCAGTGCAACCCGGCGCGGTGCGGCTGTTTTTGGTACTGTTGCTGGTCGAGGCCACCTCCCTGGCGGTCAAATACGTTTAACGGAGACCCTATGTCTGACAACGCTGAAATCCCGCCGCCCTCGCCCACGGAGATCGCCCGTGTCGAACGCAGGGCGGTAGCCTTGCTGGTTCTGGTCACGGCTTTGGTACTGGGTTTTTTGCTCTACGTGATGGTCGCGCGTGGTGTGTTCGAGAGCACGCAGCAACTGGTGCTGGTGGCGGACGACTCCGAGGGCGTCATCGTCGGCATGGACTTGACTTTCTCGGGTTTCCCCATCGGACGCGTTCGGCGCATTGAACTCGACCCGCAGGGCAAGGCACGTATGGTGATTGACGTGCCGCGCAAAGATGCCCACTGGCTGCGCACTTCCAGCATTTTCACCATGGAACGCGGCATGGTTGGCGAGACCCGCCTGCGTGCCTTCTCCGGCATATTGGAAGACCCGCCCCTGCCCGAAAACGCGGAGCGCACCGTGCTGCGCGGCGATACCAATGCCGAGATTCCGCGCATTGTGGCGTCCGCCCGCACCCTGCTGGAAAACCTGGAGGCCATGACCGCCTCTGAATCCAGCCTCAACACCAGTCTGGCCCACCTGCGCACCGTGACCGAACGCCTGAGCGGGCGCTATGGCCTGCTGACGGCGGCCTTGGGCAGCGAAGACCAGGCCCAAAAAATCATCGCCACCCTGGACCACACCAATGCCCTGCTGAAGAAAGCCGACCAGCGCGTGTTTGGCGCCAACGGCGTGATGGACGAAACCCAGGCCGCCGTGGTACAACTCACCGCAATGTTGAAAGACGTGCGTGCCAGCTTGCAAAAAGTCGATGCCGTGCTGGTGGAAGCACAAGCCGTGGGCGCCAACGCACGGGTGGCCAGCACCGATCTGGGCGCGCTGCGCGCCGAAGTGGAGGTGAGCCTGCGCAAAGTCGGCCAACTGGTGGACGAGGTCAACCGCAAGTGGCCGTTTGCCCGCGACACCCAACTCAAACTGCCATGAGCCTGCGTTTATCCCCCTGGCTTGCGGCATTGCTGCTGTGCGCCTGCGCCAGCAAACCGCCACCGCCCGACTGGCAAGCCAACGCGTATTCAGCGCTCAAAAGTTTTTCAAGCGCCTATCTCAGTGGCAACAGCCGCCTTGCCAACTTCGAGCTGGACCGTGCCAGAGCCGCGGTGGCCAGCACCGGGCGCGCAGACTTGGTGGCCCGCACCGAGCTGACGCGCTGCGCCATCCGTGTGGCCAGCCTGGAGTTTGACGACTGCGCAAGTTATGCGCCTCTGGCACAGGACGCCCCGCCCAGTGAGCAAGCCTATGCGGCCTACCTGACGGGCCGCTGGACCGGCATCAACCCCGCCCTGCTGCCCGCGCACCACCGGGCCATCGTGATCGGCGGAGCCGCTGCAACCAGCCAGGGCGGTTCGGCGCTGCCGCCTGGCACGTTGGCTGCCGTGGAAGACCCTTTGGCACGCCTGGTGGCCGCTGGCGCCTTGTTGCAAACCGGGCATTTAAGCCCGCCGGATATCGCCGTGGCCGTGGACACCGCCTCGGCCCAGGGCTGGCGCCGCCCATTGCTGGCTTGGCTGGGGATACAACGCCAGAGGGCCAGCGATGCCGGCGAGCCTGCGGCGGCGGCGCGCATCCAGCGGCGGATCGACCTGGTTTTGCAGACGGGCTCCAAAGTCCAGTGAAAGTTGGACAAGGGGATTTGGAAAACAGTCATCAATGAACAAGCCTTTCTATGTACACTGATCCAGAATATTTTTATCCCAAGTCAAACACCGCGGAAATGTTTATGAAACAAGATAGTTTTTTCGCTTCATCCGCCTCTTCGGGAGGCCGCGCCACCCTCAGCAGTTCGCTCAAGTTGGGTTTACTGGCGGGAGCCCTGGCGCTGGCAGGTTGCGCCAGTGTGCAAACCCGGCCCCTGAATGGGCAGGAAATCAAAGACCAGGCCCAAACCGACCGAGGCCTTTCCCAACAAGGTGTTGAACCCATCCAAGGCGCCTTGAGCCTGGAAGAGGCCATTGCCCGCGGCCTCAAATACAACCTGGAACGCCGCACCCGGATGATGGAAGAGGCCATTGCCTTCAACCAGCTCGACGTCAGCCGCTACGACATGCTGCCCAAGCTGGTGGCATCGGCGGGTTACCGCAGCCGCAGCGAAAACGCCATCAGCCGGGCGGAAGACTCCGTCACCGGACAGCCCTCGCTTGCCAACCCCTTCATTTCCAGCGAAAAAAACCACACCGCCAGTGACCTGGGGCTGACCTGGAATCTGCTGGATTTTGGTCTTTCTTACTACGGTGCCAAGCAGAATGCCGACCGCGCCATGATTGCCGTGGAGCGCCGCCGCAAAGCCATGCACACCCTGATCCAGGATGTGCGCACCGCGTTCTGGCGCACAGCCAGCGCCCAGAAGCTGCGCGCGGACGTCAAGAACTCCATCGCCCTGGCGGTGGACGCTTTGGGCGATGCCCGCAAGGCCGAAGAAGAACGCCTGCGTTCCCCGCTGGACTCCCTGCGTTACCAGCGCCAGGTCCTGGAAAACCTGCGCCTGCTTGAAACCATTGACCAGGACCTCTCCACCGCCCGGATTGAATTGGCCAACCTGATCAATGCCCCGCTGGGGCTGGACCTGCAAGTGCGTGAACCGGCGGAAACCCTGAACCAGCGCATCCTCGAACTGCCCATGGCCGCCATGGAAGAGGTGGCCATTGCCCGCAATGCCGACCTGCGCGAACAGTTTTACAACACCCGCATTGCCAGCGAAGAAACCCGCAAAACCCTGGTGCGGCTGTTCCCCAATCTGAATTTCAACTACACGCTCAAGCACGACACCGACAAATACCTGGTGAACAACAGCTGGAACGAGGCGGGTGCCCAGCTCTCCTTCAATCTGCTGAACCTGCTCTCCGCACCTTCGCAGCAGCGCCTGGCCGAAGCGGGTGTCGCGCTGGCGGACCAGCGCCGGGTGGCCGCCCAGATGGCCATCCTGGCCCAGGTGCATATCGCGCGCTTGCAGTACACCAACGCCCTCCAGCAATTCCAGCGCTCCGACGCCATCTGGTCCGTTGATGACCGTATCGACAAACATGTCACCAACCGCGAACAGGCACAAACCGCCAGCAAACTGGAAAAAGTGAGCAGCAACACCGCCGCCATTCTGAGCCAACTGCGCCGCTACCAGGCGCTGGCGCAGGCCCATGCCGCCGCCAGCAAACTCCAGGCCACGCTGGGCATGGAACCCGACATCGGCAGCGTGCAGGAGATGGGCTTGGCGGACCTGCAAAAATCCATCACAACCGCGATCCAGCATTGGGAAAACGGCGAACTGCCAGCGGGCAAGCCGGCCATTACAAACTAGGGGGATCCACCATGCCGAGGCACCACCTCCAAGCCATCCTGGTCTGCGGACTCTTCGCCTTCGGCACCCTCCACGCCCAGGCCGCGGCCCCCCAGCGCGGACCGGCACCCCTGATAGCGCAAACTCCGGCCACCGCTGCGGCGCGTGCGACTCCCGCTGCAGCGGGTCCTGCACAACCCAGTTTGGAGCAACGCGAAATTCGTGCCCAACTGGCCCCGCACCGCTACACCACCTTGGCCGCCGAGATTGGCGCCAAGATCAACCGCCTTCCCGTGCAGGAAGGCGGCGCCTTCAAGGCCGGACAAAGCCTGGTCAGTTTTGACTGTTCCTTGCAACAGGCCCAGCTCAACAAAGCCCGTGCGGCACTGGGTGGTGCCGAAAGAACCTGGGGAGCCAACCAACGTCTGGCGGAACTCCACTCTGTGGGCAAGGTGGAACTGGACGTATCGGAAGCGGAGGTCCTGAAAAACCAGGCAGAAGTAGCCGCCATGGGCACCATGCTCAGCAAATGCAACATCACCGCCCCTTTTTCGGGGCGTGTGGCCGAACAAAAGGTGCGCGAGCAGCAGTACGTGCAGCCCGGTCAGCCCATTTTGGACATCATCGACGACAGCGTGCTGGAGATCGAGTTTTTGGTGCCCAGCAAATGGCTGGCCTGGGTCAAGCCCGGTTACGCCTTTCAGGTCAGCATCGACGAAACCCGCAAAAGTTACCCGGCCAAGGTGCAGCGCATCGGCGCCCGGGTGGACCCGGTGAGCCAGTCGGTCAAGCTGGTGGCCACCATCAACGGAAAATTTGCAGAGCTGATTGCAGGCATGAGCGGACGCGTCAGCCTGGTGGCGCCAGCCGGGATGTGACATGCGCAGGGTTGCAAGGGTTTTTAGTTGCTATTTATTTGATAGCTGCTCACGCATGTTTTATGCGGGCCAAAGCCTGTTTTTGCTTAAATTTTGATTGCTACGCCATGTTTACCCTAGTTTGATAGTGTGTTTTCCATCATCGCTCCAACACACTCAGCCACCCCCCAAGACATCTCCAAGGAATCCTGACCATGAACAGAATTTTTAGCAACGTCTGGAACGAAATTACCCGCACTTACGTGGCGGTAGCTGAAAACGTCAAGCGGCAGGGTAAGTCGTCAGGCGGGAGTTGTGTGGATGGCACGGTGGCGTCAGTGCTCAGCACCAAGGTCACCCGCAGTGGGCTGCAGCGTCCCCGTCCAATGCCTCTGGCGCTGGAAGCGCGGCTGATGTTTGACGGGGCAGGCGCTGCGGCTGTGGCGGATGTCGCTCACGCCGTCGAGCCAACGACTCACCCCGATACCAGCGCGCATGCTGCAGCGGTCACACAGCAAGCCGAATGGGCACCAGCAGCGGTATCGGTTGAGGCGTCGACCAGAGAAACCACACCGCCCGCCGTCACGGTGCGCGCAATCGACCCGGCGCAGAACGGTGGACGCAAGGAAGTGGCCTTCATTGATACCGCAGTGGCCGGTTACCAGACGCTGGTGGATGGCGTGCGGGCCGGGGTTGAAGTGGTTCTGATCGACTCCAGCCAGAGCGGGCTGGCCCAGATGGGGGTATGGGCGCAAAACCACACTGGCTTTGATGCCATCCATGTGCTGAGCCATGGATCAGAAGGCACCGTGCACCTCGGACGGGACGCCCTCAACGAGGCCAGCCTGAATGATGTCCGTGTTCAGGCGGTGCTGAGGCAGGTGGGGCAGGCTCTGACGGTTGATGGCGACCTGTTGGTCTACGGCTGCGCGGTGGCCTCGGGTGAGGTGGGGCAACAATTCATCGCTGGTCTGGCAAGGGCTACAGGGGCGGATGTGGCAGCGTCGAGCGATTTAACCGGATCCACTTCGCTAGGCGGGAATTGGACACTGGAATATGCACCGAATGCGGTGCTCCAGGCTCTGGCTGTACCTCAGTGGATGGGGGCTTTAGACCTCCCGGAAATACCCGAACAAACCATTAACGGAACCCCAAATTTGGTGGGAACTGGGACTGACTTTGCGGGAGGGACCTTTGAGGTCAAGTATTCCGGTGGGGTAAAAACCGCGACCGAGAACATAGGACTACAAACATCCTCAACAGCATCCACTACGCTCGACACCATCAGTGTTGTGGGCAATACGATCTACAAAGGTGATGGCACCTCTGCCAGGGCGATTGGAACGGTTTCGACCACCAGCGACGGTACGGGAACATCGTCCCTGGTGATTAATTTCATCGGTGCATCCTTCGAGAATGGGACCTTTGACGGCACCTTCGCCGACAACTCCGATACAGGTCCCGGTTTTGTCAGAGCAGTCACCAATTCTGCTGGCAATCAGATCATCCTGATCTTTGACGAAATCCTCAGTACAACACGCCCCGCGGCAGGCAGTTTTACGGTCACCACCGATGGCGGCACCGTCGCAGTGAGCTCAGTCGGTGGCACCGGCAACTACATTCAGCTCACACTCTCCAGCAGCATCGCAAACGGCCAGACGGTCACCGTGGCGTACTCCGCGCCACCGAGCGACAACACAACGGCCAACAGCGCTATTCAGGACGTCGCTGGCAATGATGCGGCGCAACTAACCACAACGACCGTTACGAACATTGTTGGAGTGACAGATACAGCTGCGCCAAGCCTTATCAGCGCTGCCACCGACATTCTTGGCAACCAGGTCATCCTCACGTTTGACGAGATTCTTTCTACCACTGCGGCTTCAGCCAGTGATTTCACCGTCACCGCAGGGGGCAGCACCAGCACCATCACGGCGGTCGCCGTCAGAGGCTCCGCCGTAGTGCTCTCCCTCAGCAATTCAGTCTCGCAGGGGGATGTCGTCACCGTCGCGTACACCGCGCCGACCAGTAGCGGCTTAACGACCAACAGCGCCATTCAGGATTCCAGCGGTAACGATGCTGCTTCGATTGCGACCACCGTAAGCAACATCACGGATAAACAGCGCACACTCACCGGCTGGACAGTGTTCAAAGAGCAGATCCGGCTTGATGGATTGTCCACAGTGGGAGGGTGGCTCACACCCGTTGACAACTTGGATCCTGTCACCCCCGGTACTGCCAGGTCAGCCACGGGCACCCTGACCGACAACGAATCCACGGTCGCTTCAGTGACCGCAAGGGACCCCGGCGGCCTCGCCGGTGACACCAGCGTCGTAGAAGGCAACGACCTGCAGTACGACGTGGTTCTG
>MESI01000011.1:9115-13222 GCA_001770935.1 Burkholderiales bacterium RIFCSPLOWO2_12_FULL_61_40
ACGACCTGCAGTACGACGTGGTTCTGTCAGCCGCCACCACCGCAGCCACCACCTTGGTCTTCACGTCCTCGGGAACAGCCACTTCGGGCCTTGATTACAACGCCACTTACACTTTCTCCGACGGCGTCGTCAACAACGGCAATGGCACCATCACGGTCCCCATCGGGGTCTCCAGCTTCTCGGTCACCGTCAGCACCACCGATGACGCTGTCGGCGAATCCTCTGAAACGCTCGCGCTCAAAGTCGGCACCATCACGGCCACGGGCACCCTGACCGACGACGAGCCCACGGTCGCTTCAGTGACCGCAAGGGACCCCGGCGGCCTCGCCGGTGACACCAGCGTCGTAGAAGGCAACGACCTGCAGTACGACGTGGTTCTGTCAGCCGCCACCACCGCAGCCACCACCTTGGTCTTCACACCCTCGGGAACAGCCACTTCAGGCATTGATTACAACGCCACGTTCACCTTCTCCGACGGCGTCGTCGACAACGGCAATCGCACGATCACCGTCCCCATCGGGGTCTCCAGCTTCTCGGTCACCGTCAACACCAACGACGACTCAACCAGCGAATCCTCCGAAACGCTCATACTCGGAATGAGTAGCTTTATCAAAGGCGCCGCTCCATCGACAGATACAACGCTCTATCTAGCTAATTACTCTACAGCACTGCCTTTCAATGCCACGCTTTCAACCACTGCGCCCTTAGCTACGGCAACCAGTGGTAGCTACCTCAATCTCTCAAGCACCGGAACAGTAATTGAGAGGTTTCCAACAGAATATGGCGTAATGCATGGACCCTATGTCGTCAGCAATGGCGATGTACTACTGGAAGCCGGAGATTCCGTGAGCTTTGACTGGAAAGCCTTAGCTGCTGGAGACGCCTATGACGTTTATGCCTATCTACTTAACGTAAATGACGGCAGTACCGTAGAGCTACTGAATGAAACGGGCAGTAGCTCTTCGGCTTTCACAGAGTGGGCCACTAAATCTGTCACTGTCTCGACATCCGGGACGTTCAAATTCGTATTCATAGCAGGCAGCTATGACTTTTCAGGCGGGGAGGCTTTAGGGGCATCTTTGGCGCTCGACAACATTACCGTCACCTCAACACCACCAACGATCACCGCAACTGATATCAACAACCTGGCAGGGCTTGTCACTTATACCAACAGCGCCTACGACCCTTCAGTCCATACAACGACAAACCGGATTGAGTTTTTGGCCACGGAATCCGCCTTGAATGGCTCTGATACCCAAACACAATTCGTGGATTTTTCTTATGACGCTCCTCCGGTCATCACCGGTCCGTCTGGCAGTGCCGGTGATTCAAACAGCACCCAATCCATCCCAGAGAACACAACAAGCGTCGCCACCCTCTCGGCCAGCGAAGCGGCCACCTGGTCTGTGGTCACAGGCGCTGACAGCGATAAATTCACCATTAACAGCACCACAGGGGCCCTCAGCTTCGTCAGCGCACCGGACTTCGAAAACCCAACGGATCAAGGAGATACCGCTGGCAACAATACCTATGTCGTACAGGTCCAGGCCCTGGACTCCACAGGCAACACTGCTACACAAACCATCACCATCAGTGTGCTGGACGCGGTGGAGAACGTCGCACCAACCCTGACGGCAACCGGCACTACCGCGACCTATACGGAAGACGGCAGCGCAGTCAGTCTGTTCAGCAGTGTCACCGCAAATACCAACAACGCCGGGCAGACCTTCACCAGCCTTACGCTGTCGGTGAGCCATGTTGGCGATGGTTCGAGCGAGGTCCTGTCAATCAGCGGGACCGACGTGGCACTGGTTGCAACCGGAGCTAGCCCGGTCAGCATCACCGGCGGCGGAAGTGCCGCGGTGACCTTCAGCGACACCACCGCGACCGTCACCATCACCGGCATGGCTCTTGACAATGCCGCGATGGGAACCCTGGTTTCCGGCATCACCTACAGGAACACCAGCCAAACACCGAGCACCTCTGACAGCCGCGTCATCACGCTCACCGGAACCGCCGACGACGGGGCTAGCAGCAACAGCGCGAGCCTTGGCATTGCGACGACGGTCAGCGTCAATTCAGTGGCGGATATCTCTTCCGTGTTGATCGCCAACGGCCCCCGCGCCAGTGGCACCACCTTCGGTACCGGCGACCAGATCGATGTCACCGTGACCTTTGACGAGGCGGTCACTGTGTCCGGCGGAAGTCCAACACTGGCGCTTGATGTCGGCGGCACCACCCGGCAGGCTATATATGCCAGCGGCTCTGGGACGAGCAGCCTGGTGTTCTGCTATACCCCCGTGGCCGACGAGAGCGATACCGACGGCATTGACGCCACCGCCAGCGGCATCACACTGGCCGGCGCAACCATCAGCGACAGCACCGGCACGGCGGACAACGCCACGCTCAGCTATACGCTGATGAATAACACGAACGCAATGGTCGACACCAGCGCGCCGACCACCACCGTGGCGACGATCGCCTTCAGCGCAGACAGTGGAGGCAGCAGCACCGACTTCATCACCCAGACCGCCGCGCAAACCATCAGTGGCACGACCAACGCCAACCTAGTTAGCGACGAGCGCGTGGAAGTGTCGCTGGACAACGGCAGCACCTGGATGACCGCCAGCACCTCAGCGGGCGCCAATACGTGGAGCCTGAGCGGGCAGACGCTCTCTGCCAGCGACACGCTCAAAGTGCGCCTGGCCGACACCGCTGGCAACACCGGCGCGATGGCCTCCCAAGCCTATATTCTCGATACCACGGCCCCGGCGCTCACGCTGAGTGCAGGATCGTTGGCCTACATAGAGAATGGCATTGCGACCGCCATCGATTCCGACGCCACCCTGTCCGAGGCCGTAACGGCCGGATTGTCGGTACTAACGGTGCAGATCACTTCCAACAACGAGGCTGCCGACACGCTGTCACTGGCAACCGGCAGCAGCACTGGCATCAATGTCAACGGCACTGACCTGCGCTCAGGCACCAACAACATCGGCACAGTGACGACCTCCAGCGTCACCAACGACACCGTCTGGACACTGAGCTTCCTGTCAACCGCTTCGCAGGCAGACATCCAGGATGTCGTGCGCGCCATCCGCTACAACAACACCTCGGTCACCCCCGGCACATCGGCCCGCACGGTCACAGTCAACCTAACCGACGGCGCCGGCAACGCCGCCACGGGGGCAACGCGCACCATTGCGATCACCGCTGTTAACAACGTGCCGGTGCTGACCGCCGGCGCGGTCCTGGCCTACACCGAGAACGCCAGTGCAACTGCGGTGGACACCACTATCACACTCAGCGACGCCGACGACACCCAGATCACGGGCGCCACGGCCACCCTGAGCGCAGGCTTCACCGTAGGCGACACACTGGCCATGGTCACGCAAAATGGCATCAGTGCCAGCTACAACAGTGGCACCGGCGTGTTGACCCTGTCCGGCTCGGCAACACTGGCCAACTACCAAACGGCCCTGCGCTCGGTGACCTACGCCAGCACCTCGGACGATCCGACGGCCACCAGCACCAGCACCAGCCGCACCGTCACCTGGGCGGTGACGGATGCCAACAGTGCCGACGTAGGCGCACAAACCAGTGCGGGAGTGGGTAGCACCATCAATGTCACGCCCCTCAACGACGCGCCGACCCTGGCTACCCCCACAGCGGCCAGCTACACCGACACCGTAGCGCTGGATTCTTTCAGTGCCAACACCGGCACGCTGGCGGGCTCGGATGTGGACAGCGGCACCACCCTCACCTACGGAATCACCGGCGGCACGGTAAGTGCCGGTGTGAGCACCCTGGCCGGGACCTACGGCAGCCTGGCGGTAAATACTGCCACCGGCGCTTACACCTACACGCCCAATGCCGGTGCCATAAACGCCCTGAGCGCTAGCACCACAGACACCTTCACGGTCAGCGTCTCCGACGGGGCTTTGAGCAGCACGGCGACCTATACGGTGAACCTGACTGCAGCCAATGACACGCCAGCTCTGGCCACCCCGGTGGCTGCCAGCTACAGCGACACCGCAACGCTGGACAGCTTTGTCAATGACACCGGCACGCTGGCGGGCAGTGACCGCGACAGCGGCGCCACCCTCA
>MESI01000012.1:0-3684 GCA_001770935.1 Burkholderiales bacterium RIFCSPLOWO2_12_FULL_61_40
AATCCTGAAACCAGCAGCTATTCGATAAGCAATGGCTAACCCATCATTCAACACGGACTGGCGCGATAAAGCCGCGCCAGCCGGTTAATTCAGACGTTAGACCCAAGTACTTCTCTCATCCTTATCAATGTTTGGTCTAGCCTTCATCCTCGTTTTCGTCCTCGGCGTCGTCGGCCTTTTCTGGGCCACGAAACTTTTCTCGACTTGGAAAACCAAGGCGGCGTTCCTATTTACTGTCTTAGGCGGACTGGCCTTCTATCCATTTGCCTATAGATTCAGTCCTTCATACGCCAACTTTCTCGCGCTGTGCGAACTGCCTGATCGATATCAAGTGGTTCGCACCAAACATGTGGAATATATTTTTCTAGACCGCGATGCGGGTGCGGACTGCACTGCTGGCCCAAGTGTTATCGGCACCTTGGCGTACGCAGGCTTTGATTGCATTGCCCCCGATACGCGGACCACGACGGCGGTGTTTCGCTACATGAAGAAACCCAATTGGCGTGTCGGCTGCGGTCTTGAGTGCTTCGATTCCAGTGCTATCAGCGTCCCAGAGCATCGCTACAAGTCTGGTCATCGACAAGGCTACATTTCAGGAGCGACCGTTACGGTAACGTACGACAACGGCCTCATGGGCGCGGAGGAACCCAGTGGCGCGAAGCTTAGATTCTCCGACACTTTGTTGATCGAAACGGGTACCGAAAAGACTTCCATGCTCTCCGATATCCGCAAGCTCCAGCAGTTGGGGGGGCGTAGTGATGCTGACACTGAAATGGCTTTTACGCGCGCCTATACATACTATCCATTCGGGAATGGTTGGGCCAAGCTTCTCGGCGCTGCTAGCGGTAGCGCACCGTCAATGCATTGCAGCAACCCCTACATTCGGTGGAACTTGCTCGACGTCTACAAACCATTGGGGTCTAACAATTCGGCCCACACGGACACACAGCAGCAGAATGCCGCTGCGCGGCAGTTGCTGCGTGCCGGTGGCCTCCAACGTTAGCTTTCACAGGAGCCACTTTGGAATCCTTAACTGTTCTTCTGTCATCCAGCGTTATCGCTGCCCTTGTAGCAGCCCTCGTTTCTCTCCGCACAAATGAGAGAAAGATACACATCGAGAACGTTACGCAGGAGCGTGCCAAATGGCGCAACGCCATGCGCAGCCGGGCGGACTCGCTAATCAAATCTACTCGGGCAGGCGATTTCCAGACTGTCGGGTTTCATTGCTCCCAACTTGCCTTGAACGTGAATCCCTTTGATGGTGAAGACATCGCGTTAATTCAGGCAGCGGAACGGCTCGGCACAGCCGAAGATAAAGACGCGCAGGTGAAGGAATTCACTGAACGCATGGCGCTCCTTCTTAAACACGACTGGGATCGCGCAAAACGAGAGGCGCGCCCTTGGTTCTTTCGCGGAAACGAGCCGCGCCGAATCCCCTATTCCGAATACAAGGCATCACCAGAAGCACCAACTGCAATCGAAAAAACAAAGTCGTCTTGGTGGCTAGCCGCCTACTTTGGAATGCTGGCTTTTTCGGCTGGCATCATGTTCTTTCTAGCGGCTGGCCTCACCGAACCATTTCAGGAGCTTGTAAAGATATACAACGACGCAAAGACTGAAAAGCCTGCGGTTGCGTGGTTCCAGTTCGTATATTGGTCGGTGCTCTGTGGCTCCATCTGGTCCGCTGCTTACCTTTGGTTCAAGGGCAGCGAAAAGAAATTCCTCGACATATGGTTTTCGAAGTGAAAGCTAACCCTGCGGTCCACCGGACGCTGCGCGATAAAGCCGCGCAGCGCCGGTGACCTCCACGTTAGCCATTTTTAGAGGAGTTCGCAGTGGCAAATGACAATAATCGCCAGAGCATACGAGTCAGAGGCGACGGCAATGTTGTTGGTAGCAACAACGTCGTGAACAGTCGACGTGAAGAACATCACCACCACCATCATCACGGAGGGTCATCGAAAGGTGGAAACAGCGGAGATGATGCGGCGGGTATCGGTTTTGGAATACTCGGTGCTGCATTGGTTATTGGTTGGTTCTTCATGCGCCACGCCGAAGAGATCTATTTTTATATCAAACTCGGCGCCCTTGCTTCTGCCGTGCCATTTGTTGCAGTACTTATTCTTGCGTATTTTTGGAACTCCTTCGACAACAGACAACTTACCGCAACGATTTTCGGTTTTGCCCTTTCAACCATCACATTCTTCCTTGCTCAATATGGTCAAGATAGCCTAGACCCAAGGCTTATCCAGTTTAGTCAACAAGCACGAGACGCTTGGTCTTTTTGGAAAGGCTTAACTGAGCACGGTCAACACGTTGTCATTGGCAGTCTAACGGCATTTCGTTATACACAAGTCCCACAGCAATGCGGTACGCTACTGATTTCATAGCATTGGAAACAAATGAGCTGGGCCGCCACGGAATTTGAGGGTATTGATCTGGGAGACCCCAGACGCAATCGGCGTGCGATCCGTTTGATCGATCGCCTGAGCGCCAAGCCCACGGCCAGCATCCCCCAGGCCTGCGGCGACTGGGCCGACACCATGGCGGCCTACCGCTTCTTTGGCAACGAAGAGGTCCAGTGGCACGACATTCTGGCACCGCACATTGAAAGCTCGATTGCCCGCATGGCCGCACACGAGGTTGTCCTGTGCATCCAGGACACCACCGAACTCGATTTCAACGGACAAAGCGCCACCGGCTTGGGCCCTTTGAGCTACGAGGCCCAGCGTGGCATGTACGTGCACCCCACCTACGCCGTATCGACCTCGCGCGAGCCGCTGGGTGTGCTTGACGCATGGATGTGGGCGCGAGAACTCAAAGACGAGGGCGCCAAGCGCCCGGGACTTAGGGAGAGTTTGCGCTGGATAGAAGGCTACGAGCGTCTGGCGGAGATGGCAGCACAACTTCCCACGACACGGCTGGTGTACCTGGCTGACCGGGAGGCCGACATCATGGCCTTGATGGTGCGTGCGCGTGATTTGGACACGCCGGTGGACTGGCTGCTTCGCTCCAAGCACAACCGCACCCTGAGCGAAGGAGACAAGCTGTGGAGTCGGGTGACAGAAGGCCAATCGCTGGGTGAAATCCGTTTTACGCTGGCCCAGCATCAGGGTCAACGTGCCCGAGAAGTGGTGCAGGAGGTGTGGGCGCAAACCCTGCAGTTGCCCGATGGCAAAGGCGGTTTTGTGCAGGCTGCGTGCATCGTGGCCAGAGAAACAGAACCACCTGCAGGTGACAAGCCGATTGAGTGGCGGCTGCTGAGCAACCTTGGTGTTGCCACACTGGAGCAGGCGGCAAAGATGATCAACTGGTACCGTGCGCGCTGGGAAATCGAGATGTTCTTTCATGTGCTCAAGAATGGCTGTCGCATTGAGGCTTTGCAGCTGGGCTGCATCGAACGCATGGAGCGTGCCGTGGTGCTGTACATGGTGGTGGCTTGGCGCATTGCCCGCTTGATGCGGCTGGGGCGCAGTTGCCCGGACCTGGATGCGCAGTTGATGTTCGAGCCCGATGAATGGAAGGCCGCCTACATTCTGAACAAGCAAAAGCTGCCGGACACACCGCCCACGCTCAATGAAGTGGTACGCCTGGTCGCCAGATTGGGCGGCTTTCTTGCGCGAACGGGTGATGGTGAGCCCGGAGTCAAGACCATCTGGCTTGGCATGCAGCGTATTCTTGACT
>MESI01000012.1:3698-46928 GCA_001770935.1 Burkholderiales bacterium RIFCSPLOWO2_12_FULL_61_40
TGCGCGAACGGGTGATGGTGAGCCCGGAGTCAAGACCATCTGGCTTGGCATGCAGCGTATTCTTGACTTCGCCGCCGGTATCCGCTTCTCTCGGGAGCTTCAGGCGCAGGGGACTTGTGTATAACGAAATGGATCTAACCTTATTCGTTTAGACCCTGTACCGATCCGTCGATCCACCCAACTTACGGAGCAGCGCCGAAGCAATATCCGTTAGCGGCAATATCTCATCCGCAGCACCGTGAAGAATGGCCTCGCGCGGCATGCCAAACACGATGCAGCTGGCTTCATCCTGAACGTAATTGTAGCTCCCGGCATCCTTCATTTCCTTCATGGCCCGAGCTCCATCCCCCCCCATTCCAGTCAGCATAATGCCAAATGCATTTCGCCCCACCACCCGCGCCACAGATAAAAACAGTACTTCTACAGAAGGTTTATGCCTGTTAACTAACTCACCATCTTCTACAACACAGATATAGTTAGCGCCACTTTTCTCTACATGAAATTGCTTTCCTCCTGGGGCAATGTACGCATGCCCAGGAAGTATCCGTTCACCGTTTACAGCTTCCTGTACCGTCACTTGACATAAGCCATTAAGTCGCGCCGCAAAACTGGTCGTAAAACCAGGGGGCATATGTTGTGTTATTACTATGCCAGGGGAATCAGCTGGCATACGGGTCAAAATTTCCTTAATAGCCTCAGTCCCCCCCGTCGAAGCACCAATACAAATCAATTTCTCGGTCGAAACCCTGGTAAAAGTCCCGCTCTCTGACAGCGAACGCTTAACCGTTGAATCCACAGTTGCAATCGGACTGTGCTGCACGACCCGCCGAATGTGCGCCGATGCAGCAATCCGAATTTTGTCGACAATTTGTCCAGCAAGATCGTTTATGCCGTCCGCCAGTCCGATTCTGGGTTTGGCTACAAAATCAACGGCTCCGAGTTCCAACGCTCGCATGGTCACCTCGGCCCCCCGTTCGGTAAGGGTGGAAATCATAACTACCGGCATAGGGCGCAACTTCATTAAGCGCCCCAAAAAATCAATGCCGTCCATTTTTGGCATCTCAATATCTAACGTTATTACATCAGGATTGAGCTCCCTAATCAACTCTCGAGCGATCAGCGGATCATTTGCAGTCCCCACGCATTCCATATCCTTTTCACGGTTGATAATTTCTGCCACCAAGCTCCGGACCAAGGCAGAGTCATCAACTACCACAACTCGAATCTTTTTCACGGAAACCCTTCAAAACAGATCCACAGAGCCACCAGCGGTTGACTTCGCAACCGATACCGCATTTCCTCTGCGCTCTTCGACTGCAAGAGTTTCAGGATGGGAGTGAGCCAAACGTTTAACCAAGGCCTTACCAGTTACAGGGAAGAAACAAACTTTTCTGGGATGAATATCAAGCACATCTTGCGAAACGATGGGAATCCGCTCTGTCGCCAGATAATCCAGGACAAACTGCGTATTGCGTTCACCAACATTCATTGTTGTGAAACCCGCCATTACTTGGGCTCCACCAAATATCTTGGCTTGCATCGTTTCTCTGCGCGCGCCAAGCTTAAGCATCTCATTGATTAACAACTCCATCGCATACGATCCATAGCGGCCAGAACCATCCACACTATCACCGTCTGGCAACATAAAGTGATTCATACCACCTGTGCGCGCTTTGCCATCCCAGATGCACGCTGCAATGCAAGACCCCAGTACTGTCATGACAACAAGATCCTCATTGGAAACGTAGTACTCTCCAGGAAGCACCTTTACAGCGTCGTATTGAAAATGGTGGTCCGCATAAAAAAAAGAGGCCTCCCCAGGCTTGCGTGGCTGGGCTTTTAACTGGTCGATTCTCGAGATTCGTCCGTTTGGCAGGACCTTAGAAGCGGGCACCCCACTCACGCCGCGAGTCGAAGTGGCGCTGACACCGGATTGAGGGAAATTCATGTGATCCTTGCAATCAGTTAAAACGACGAAAATCCGTGATACCTTGCGTGAATGGTCGAATGCTACCGGCGCTCATAGACGGTCTTTCCCTTTAAAACGAATAAATCACGAGAGTCGCTAAAATTTTCAGCATGCCCCACAAACAGCAGTGCCCCAGGTTTCATAACTTTATAAATGCGTTCAAGAACCTGTCGCTGTGTTTGTGCATCAAAGTAAATCATTACGTTTCTGCAAAAAACCACATCAAATGGATCTCTGAAGGGCCAGTCATCTCTAATCAAGTTGACAATTAAAAATTCAATACATTTCCGCAACTCGGGCTTGGCCATCACCATGCCCTCATTACCGCCTTTTCCACGCAAGAAATAGCGCTGCATTCGCTCAGAATCAATTCCCTTCAAACCATCCAATCTGTACACGCCTTGTTTAGCCGTGGCCAGTACTTTCGAATCAATATCACTTGCGGCCAAGGAAAAATTGGCGCGAGGTCCTAATGCATCCAGAACTGTCATCACAATTGAATATGGTTCCTCGCCGGTTGATGCTGCGCTACACCATACGCGCCATGGATTTCCGGCAGGCCTCGACTTCAACACATCCGAAAAAATATCAAAATGGTGTTGTTCTCGGAAAAATGATGTCAGATTTGTTGTCAATGCGTTAACGAATTCCTGCCACTCGGGACCTTCGGTAGACTCCAACCAACCCAGATAGTCCCGAAAACTTTGAAAGCCAGTTTCCCTAAGTCTTCGGGATAAACGGCTGTACACCATTGCGTGTTTGCCATCATGCAGACTAATTCCAGCCCGCTTATAAATCATCGCTTGAACTCGATCGAAATCCGCATCAGTCCAAATAAATTCTCTGCCTTGCATCCCAGAAGCACCAGAATCACCACTCTCAAGTGCAGCCTTAATCTGTGTCACCCGATGCTCAGCATTCATCTTTAATTACCCAGTTCGAATACTACTTTTGATTTCACCCATCTCACTCAGATGCAGCAACGAGTCCCATATCTGGTGCGGCCATAAGCCGTTCAATATCAAGAAGAATCAGCATCCTGTCGCCCAAAGAACCCAGTCCAAGCACAGATCCACTGTCAATAACACTGTCAATTTCTGGGGCTGCCTTGAGATTTTCTGGCGGCAACTCCATGACATCGCTAACTGAATCAACGACTATGCCGACGATTCTGTGTTTCAAATTCAAAATGATGACAACTGTAAAAGAGTTGTATTCAGCCTTGGAACAGCTGAACTTCAGTCGCATATCCACAATTGGAACTATCGTTCCCCGCAAATTGACAACACCTTTAATAAAATTTGGTGCGTTAGCCACCCTGGTTGGAGGCTCATATCCGCGAATTTCTTGAACCTTGAGAATATCGATTCCGTACTCTTCTTGGTCCAAACGAAATGTTAGGTACTCGCGCGCACCTGATGTCGACATTTCATCGAGTTTCTCCATCGTGCCCATGTTCACTCCTTCAATGCCTTGAGCGGCGAACTAAAGCGCCTGTATCCAAGATCAGTGCAACTTTTCCATCCCCAAGGATTGTGGCGCCAGAAACATTGGGGACTTTTCGGTAGTTGGACTCTAAGTTTTTTACTACGACTTGCTGTTGTCCAAGCAGCTCATCAACCAGCAGCACCACTCGGCTACCATCTGCCTCGACCACTACCATGATGTCACTTGATTTTTCGAAATCGAATCTTGGAATTTGAAACACTTTCTCCAATTCAATCACCGGCATATATTCGTCGCGAACCTTGACCAACTGAGACCCCTGCCCAACCGTGCTAACGGCATCGGCCTTAACCTGAAAAGACTCGACAACCGAGGAAAGTGGAAGGATGTACACCTCATCGCCAACCCCGACAGACATGCCATCCATAATGGCGAGAGTCAATGGCAAGCGAACCGACACCTTCATTCCATAGCCCTCGGCCGAATCAATCTCTACAGTTCCATTTAAAGCCGCAATATTTCTTTTGACCACATCCATACCAACACCGCGGCCCGACACATCCGTCACTACAGCTGCCGTTGAAAATCCAGGAGCAAAAATCAACTGCCAAACCTCGGCGTCAGACATTTGGTCGGATACATCCAAGCCGCGCTCACGCGCCTTGTTCAAAATCTTCTCCCGAGACATTCCCCGTCCATCATCCCGAACCTCAATCACGATGGATCCACCTTGATGCGACGCGGACAAAGTAATTGTTCCAGTTTCGGACTTTCCCGCCGCCAGACGTTCGGCAGGCATTTCAACTCCATGATCACAACTGTTGCGCACCAAATGTGTCAAAGGGTCTGTAATCTTTTCGACCAATCCCTTATCCAATTCAGTTGCCTCGCCTTGTGTGACGAAATCGACCTTCTTACCCAACTTGCCAGCCAAATCCCGCAACATACGGGGAAAGCGGCTGAACACAATCGACATGGGGATCATGCGAATCGACATCACAGATTCTTGCAAATCACGTGTATTTCGATCCAAATCTGCCAATCCCGTAAGAAGCTGCTGATAAACAGCAGGATCTAGGGCTCTGCTATTTTGAGCCAGCATTGCCTGAGTAATTACCAGCTCACCCACAAGATTGATCAACTGATCAACCTTACTAATGGCCACCCGAATGGTCGCGGCCTCGGGTTGCGGTGCTGCTGTTCCCGGCGATGTTTTAGCCGGAACTTTACTAGCGACTTTGCTTTCCAAAACTCCATTTTCCGAACTGACCACCGCAGGGATCTGAACGGGAGCCCCCGGTGAACCATCAAAAAAACCGTAACCGGGGAATGCGGCCAAAGGGGCTCCCGGCTGCGGGTCATCTGCATAACTGGCAGCGACAGGTGCTCCCGCTGCACCCTCAAAAAATCCATATCCAGGGTCCGACGATTCCAAAGAAACTGGATCCACATTTTTTATTGTGATGTGTTCCCGCGACACATGAAACGCAAATAGGTCCAACAAATCATCGTCCGTCGAAGCCGTTTCAACTGCGAAGACACGGACATCCTTACGATCAGAGGGCAACGCTTTGATGTCACCCAATCCCGGAATATCTCGAAACAATTCACATACTGCATCAGCCTGCTCAGGTCGCTCAATTGGTCCAATGCAAATTTCCAGCGATCGCGTTGTTTTGTTTTTAGGCGGAGTTACTGCCACCGGCACTTTTTGCTCAGGAGCAGAAACTTTCGCTTGAACCGGCGCGGGAGCAGGTGTTGCTGATCCACCAGCCGCCAAATCACTGATTCGACGCACCAAATCTGCAGTGGGCACTCCATCCCCTTCGCCACCAGCCTGGTGGCGAGCCAACAAACTCCGCGAAGCATCCGCTGACTCCAGCAGCACGTCTACCATCGCAGCATTCGGCTGAAGCTCGTGTCTGCGCAAACGATCCAGCAGCGACTCCATCTGGTGGGTCAACTCGGCCACATCGGTAAAACCAAATGTAGCTGCCCCACCCTTTACCGAATGAGCGCATCGAAAAATCCCATTGAGCTCCTCGTCATCCGCAGTTTCAAGGTTCAAATTGAGCAGCATTTGCTCCATTTGATCCAAATTTTCTCCAGCTTCTTCAAAAAATATTTGATAGAACTGCGTTAGATCGAAATCTCCACCGCCACCGCCACTGTCCTGATGCGTTTCAGCCATATTGACCTCCTGTTTCCTGCTCTCTCAAGCAGTTAGCGAATCACCTTTTTAATTACATCAAGCAATCTCGCCGGATCAAAAGGCTTGACCAACCAACCTGTCGCACCAGCCGCGCGTCCAGCCTGCTTCATCAGGTCACTGGACTCCGTTGTCAACATCAGGATAGGAACCGTCTTGAATTGAGGATGATCCCGCAATTTTCGCGTCAAACCCAACCCATCCAAGCGCGGCATATTTTGATCCGTAAGAACCAAGTCAAATGACTGTGCCTGCGCTTTCTCATAGGCATCAAGCCCGTCTACCGCCTCCACAACCTGATACCCAGCACCGGTCAAAGTGAACGACACCATTTTCCGCATGGACGGTGAATCATCTACAGCGAGAATTAAAGACATTTGAAGCTCCGACTAGTACAACTTAAGTGGTTTTAAATAAAATCGCAAAACTAAAAAAGCTCGATGGAGCCCGCGTCCATTTCATCCTGCGTTACGGGATTGGGGCGCTCAGGCACCTCTTCCACGAATGGTATTGCTTCACCATCTTCAGAGCCCATAGACTCGGACGCCAAACGGTATGCACACCCCTGAAGAATCTTGGACGTATGAACAATGAGCTGCGAGGCCAAATCCTGAAACTGTAATTCAGTAACCGCCGCTCGCAAGGTGCTACGCACACTATCGAGCTCCCTGGAGTCCATCAATGCAGGATCGGCCAAATTGGCGCTGGCACTGGTGAAACGCTCCATCAAATTTTCCATGGTGTGCGCTAGCAGGCCATCCAGCCTAGACAAATCATGCACAACCACGAGTAATGAATCCTGAACCTCAGCCACAAGCATGACAGGCAATTGCACTGCCGGGGCGGCGGTCGATGTCAATGATGATTGCATTGTCTTTTGTCCTAAAAACCACTGTTTGCGTCAATCACAGTCTTGCATCGTGAACTTGAACCACTCGGATACCTAGGTTATCAGGAATCCGGGGCATTGGGGGAATCTTTGAGTACAAGCAGATCAAAATACCAACTACAACCGCATGCCCCCCCCCTGCGTTCAAGGCCCATAATCAATTGCAATGATAACGTCGAATATGGAACCAAGACCACCGGATAACCCTATGAAGATCCTGCATCTGGAGGATTCCATCCTCGACCACGAGTTGGTCACTCGCGCACTGAGAAAAGCCGGATTTGGCTTTACGATTACCAGAGTGGAAACACTGGAAGGGTTTTTGCAGCTGACTGGGGACACCTTGTTCGACCTCATCCTTGCAGACTATCGCTTACCAGGCTTCACAGCCCTCGACGCTTGGTCTGCGTTACCAACCGCCCATCGCCGTCCACCTTTCATATTGCTCTCAGGAACCATTGGCGAAGCAGCAGCAGTCGCGGCAATTCATTTGGGAATCAATGACTACCTGCAAAAGGATGACTTGGGTAGACTGGAACGCGTCATTTTGCGAACGCTGGAACTGCACCAAAGCAGGATCGAAAAAGAATTGGCGGATCAGGAGCTCGCAGCTTCTGAAAAACGCCTTGCGGAGTTTGCAGGCCATTTGCAAACCGCCATAGAAAGAGAGCGGGCAGCCATAGCCCGGGAAATCCATGATGACATCGGTGGCTCACTTGCCGCCGTCAAATTGGACTTAGGTTGGATTTCCAGGCACAACGAAAACATCGCAACACAGGAGCACCTCCAAGCAGCAATGGATATGCTGCAACATGCCATTGGGGCCAGTCAGCGCATCATGATGAACTTGCGTCCCTCCATTCTGGACCAAGGTTTGTTTGCCGCGGTGCAGTGGTTGGCCACCAGCTTTGAAAGGCGCACGGGGATCAAAACGGTGCTAAGGGCAAACAGCGAGCACCTTTCCGCCTCCAAATCCATCCAACTGACCGCTTACCGCACGGCCCAGGAAGCGCTGACCAACGTGTCGAAATATGCAAACTGCAGCTTGGTGCAGATTGAGCTGTCAGATGCGGAAGGGGTCCTTACCGTGGAGGTGACTGATAATGGGAAAGGAATTTCCGACCTGGAGATGCACAAACCTCAAGCCTTTGGTATTCGTGGACTTCACGAACGCGCGAAGACCGTAGGTGGGTGGCTCGACGTGAGCACCCGCGAGGGTGCAGGCACCTCCATCATTCTTTCCATCCCCCTGGACTGCGGAGAGCGTCCTGCACAAGAGGAGTCAATCGCGTGATACGTGTTGTTCTTTGCGACGACCATGGCATGGTCCGGCGCGGCATCAGAGAAACGCTTGCCGACGCGGTTGACATTCAAGTCATTGCAGAAGCGGGGAGTTACACCGAAGTTCGCGAAGTTCTTCGATCAACTCCTTGTGATGTGCTGCTCTTGGACCTCAACCTGCCCGGGCGAGGTGGGCTTGATGTGCTTGCCAGTCTGCGCGAAACCAATTCACCTATTCGAGTTTTGATTGTTTCCATGTTTGCGGAAGACCAGTACGCGATCCGGTGCCTGCGTGCGGGTGCCCACGGATATTTAAACAAGGCAGGCGACCCAGCAGATCTCATCACCGCCGTACGGACGGTGGCCCTGGGGCGCAAATACCTGACACCCGAGGTATCCGAGATGTTGGTGGAGAACTTGGCTTCGCCGACAACAGAGGCGCTTCACAGCACACTATCGGAGCGTGAGCTGCAAACCTTACTCAAAATTGCATCCGGGAAGCGCTTGTCCGACATCGCCGAGGATCTCATGTTGAGCCCCAAAACCGTCAGTGTTTATCGGGCGCGGCTCTTGGAAAAACTTAAATTGGCCAACAATGCAGAGCTAGCGGTCTACGCCATTCGCAATGAATTGGTTTAATCAAGGCCCTTAATTGCCACCGAACACCTCAATGGCGCGGCCCATGAGTGCAATGAAGGGTTGATCCAACATCGGGAGTGTCACAGCGATTCCGACCAAGCCCACGACCAGCGTGATCGGAAATCCGACCGCAAAAATATTCATCTGCGGCGCAACTCGGGAAATAATCCCCAACGCCAAATTCGTAAACATCAACATACCGACCATCGGTAGGGCAATCCATAAAGCGCTGGCAAACAAGTCAGCGCCCAAACGATACAACTTCATCTGGCCTAAGGCCTCTAGAAAATTCTGGTCCACGGGGAACGATTGGAAGCTTCGGTTCACGGCGACAAGCACCATCAAGTGACCATTCATCACCACAAAAAGCAAAGACGTCATTTGACCAAAGAAACGCGCCACCGCGCTGGACTGTGCGTTGAGGGTCGGATCAAAAAACGCCGCAAAATTCAGCCCCATTTGAAACCCGACTACCTCTCCAGCCAGCTCCACTGCAGCAAAGACAAGGCGGACAACGAACCCAATAGCCAGCCCGATTCCAACTTGCTGGAGCGCCACGCCAAATGCCTGTGGGTCGTTAAAACCGATGACGGGCATGGAAGGCAAACTCGCCTGGGTACCGAGCGCAACGAAGAAAGCAAGGGCAATTTTGGCCCTCGTCGGAAAAGCCCTGGAGGAAAACACCGGCGCCGTGGTGAACACCGCAAGCACACGCAGGAATGGCCACACCAAGGGCGACACCCACGCCATGAGCTGCGCCTCGGTGAATGAGATCACGGCACAGCCTTCATTAAGTTACCGTACCGGGTATCGCCTCAAGGGTCCGGCGAATGTATTCGACCAACATGGTCAGCATCCAAGGGCCGGCAATGGCAAAGACCGCGATCACTGCAATTAACTTGGGTACGAAGGCAAGAGTGGCTTCATGGATCTGCGTAACTGCCTGGAACAGGCTCACGAGCAGTCCAACCACCAAAGCAGCACCCAATACTGGCGAAGAGACCATCAGCAGCATCAAAAGGGCCTCTTGCCCCATAGTCAACACCATTTGAGAATTCATAAATGCACTCCCTTCAGGTCACAAAGCTGGCGGCCAATGACCCTATCAGCAGATTCCATCCGTCCGCCAACACAAACAACATGAGCTTGAACGGAAGCGCAACCAGCACCGGTGACAACATCATCATCCCAAGTGACATCAAGACGCTCGAAACAACAATGTCAATCACCAGAAAGGGAATAAAAATCATAAATCCAATCTGGAAAGCAGATTTCAACTCGCTGATGACAAAAGCTGGAACCAACACACGAATCGGAGCTGTTTCCGCGGTAGCTTCTGGTCCGAGCTTTGCCAGTTTGGCAAACAAAGAAAAATCAGACTGCCGCGTTTGCTTCACCATAAAACTCCGTACGGGTGCCTCGGCCTTGCTGAGAGCCGCTTCAAATGGAATCGTATTTTTGGTGTAAGGCACATACGCGTCGGCATAGACGCGGTCCAGCGTGGGGCCCATCACAAAAAAAGTTAAAAACAGCGACAAACCCACAATGACCTGGTTTGGGGGCGCCGACTGGGTCCCCAGTGCCTGACGCAATAGCGACAACACAATGACGATTCGCGTGAAACCCGTCATCATCAAGAGAACCGCTGGCAAGAACGACAGCGCCGTAAAAAACAACAGTGTCTGAATGGGTACCGAAAAGCTCATGCCCGAATCGCCAGCCCCCACCAGCAAGGGCAATTGCCCCCCGGATTGGGCAGCCGCCACACCGTGCAGCGATGTCAGCACCCCTCCCAACAAACCCTTGCCAAGCACGCGCACACCCAGGAAGCGATGACTTCTCCAACGATAAACGGCACCCATATTCAGTTTGTTCCCACAAAATGCACGGAAGGAAGCTCGCCACTTGCTTTTTGGGACAACACCACGGGCGCGCAATGCAAGCAGGAAACCGCCTGGGGTGTCACTCCCAACGTCAACCAAACTCGCCCGCCTTCTGGGCCAACTTCCACGGTCACAACCCGTTGATGCGGTCCGACCGCCACCGCCGAAATGATTTTCGAATGACCGCCAGCCCCCCCCTCTGCCTCCCTGGTGCGCTGCTTCACCCATTTGACGGCCATGGGAAGACAGGCAAGCAAAACAATGAAAAACACCACGGAAACAAAAGACTGCGTCATCCCGACCGATCAACTTTTACTGATCCGGCGCAGACGCTCAGACGGCGTCACCACATCGGTCAAGCGAATACCAAATTTATCATTCACCACCACAACCTCCCCTTGGGCGATCAGATAGCCATTGACCAAAACATCCATAGGCTCGCCGGCCAGTGCATCCAACTCAACGACGGAGCCCTGGCCCAGTTGCAAGATGTGTTTGATTGGCACCTTGGTGCGGCCCAGCTCAACCGACAGCTGAACCGGTATGTCCAGCACCATATTGATGTCGTTGATCGGGGCTTCGCCGCCACCACTCGGAAATGAGGAAAACGGCTTGGGGGCATCCCCCGCCATCACACCGCCCGGCTGCCCATCAGACCCCGTAGATTCGGAGGCCTTTTGTTCCAGCAGGGCTTCCGCCCAATCGGCCATTCCATCGTCAGCCGCCTCATCGGGTCTGTCTTCAGATGCCATTTCTTTCTCCTAACCAATTTTGGTCGTTGCCGCGCAACGCCCTGTCAATGCGAATTGCATATTTGGAGTTATGGGTACCGTATTGACACTCAAAGATGGGCACGCCGTCCACACACGCCTGAATTCTAGGTAAACGGTCCAATTCAATAAAATCGCCTTTCTTCATGCCCAGCAACTGCTCCACAGTCGCGTCAGCACGCGCCAACTCGGCAACCAAAACAACTTCCGCGGCTTGAATTTCGCGTGTCAGCACATTGACCCAACGCCGGTCCACCTCGATGGAGTCACCTTGCGTGGATGAATACAACACATCCCGAATGGGCTCCAACGTGGAATAAGGAAAGCAAAAATGAATGGCGCCAGAAATATCGCCAATTTCCAACTGGAACGAGGTTGAAATCACAATTTCACTCGGTGTGGCGATATTGGCAAATTGTGGCTGCATCTCCGAGCGCTGGTACTCCAGTTCCAGGGGGTAGATCCCCTTCCACGCTTTCTTGTACTCCGCCGTGATCACATCAACCAACCGATTGATGACACGCTGCTCAGTTGCGGAGAAATCCCGGCCTTCGATCCGGGTCTGGAATTTCCCGATGCCGCCGTACAAGGTGTCAATCACACCAAACACCAAAGCGGGTTCACACACCACCATGCCACTTCCCCGCAAGGGTCGAATCGCAACGATATTGAAGTTCGTTGGTACGGCCAACTCTCTCAAAAAAGCACTGTATCGCTGCACCACCACGGAACCGACCGATATCTCAGGACTGCGGCGAATGAAGTTGAAAAGACCAACCCTCAAATTGCGCGCAAAACGCTCGTTGACGATCTCCATGGTGGGCATACGCCCACGCACAATGCGTTCCTGGCTGGAAATGTTGTAGGCGCGAACCTCCCCGTGTTCCGCGGCTTCTTCAACGGTTTTCTGACTTTCACCAGTAACTCCTTCAAGGAGGGCGTCAACTTCTTCCTGGGAAAGAAATGATTCACTCATACAACAGCACCTGAATCTCCATCACTGGATAATAAAGCTGGAAAACAAGACCCCGGTCACTGGATATTCCGTATGTGCTTTTTTCCTACTGGCTTTTTTAGACTTTTTGGGAGGCTCTGCGTCCTCGTCATCGTCTTCACCACCGCCAAAAGGGAGCGAAGTTTCGCGAAGAATATCTTTTGCAAGCAGCTCTTTACCCTCCTGCTTCAAAAGTTCCTCTGCAGTGCGCTGGGAAATCAGCATCAGGATGCCGCTGCGAATGGTCGGGAGGTAGGCCTTCACGGAGTCGGAGGCGTGTGCATCCGTCACCACCAAAGTGACACCGACCTGAGCTACCCTCTCCCCTCCCTGATCCGCCAGATTCACCACCATATTGTCCAATGGCAAATAGACCGGAGGCGTTTGGGATTTGGCACGGGATTGCGCCTTGGTGGAGGTCTCCTCGGCTCCATCGGCTCCTTCTTCTGCGGCCGCCCGCTGCTTGCTGATGTAGAAGAACGCGCCACCGCCACCCAATACAAGTAGAAGTACCACCCCGACGATGATGATCAGCATCTTCTTGCTCTTGGCAGGGGCTTTTCCGGAATCGGATGATTCAGATGCATCAGCTGCTTTGGGTTTCCCAGACACAATATTTCCTTAATGAGGTCCGTCCATTATTGGACACATCCGCCAGGCACAAAGCGCAAATAAACTGCACTAACCCAGCCACCGAACGGATCTTGACATATTCCGCACCCGCTAAACGAAAAGATCCAAGGCGCGCCCCGAAGTGCGGCTTGTTTGGGGGCGCGAATCGGCGGGAATAGGCTGTGCCGAGATCACGGTGGCCTGTCGCCCCCCCGATTGAGCCTTACGGTCCTGCGCACCTTGATTGCCAGCCCCTGCCGTATCGACAGAAACGCCTGACAACACCAGGCCCTCGCGGTGCAGCATGTCCTTCAAGTGCAGGCTGGCATTCTCCAGCACCTCGCGGGCCCGCAACTCATCGGTGCGAAACGCCACCTGCGCTTCATTGCCCTGCATGCTGATGCTCACCTCCACCGGGCTGTCGCCGATACCCTCCAGCGTCATTTCGGCGTTTTTAACATCATTCGAAATCCAGTATTTCACCTGCTCCGCAACATACACTTCGGATGGTGGAACCACCGCCGACTCCGTCAACACTGCGGTTGCCGGAGCCCCCGTGGGGACCGCTTGAGGTGGCTGAGCCCCCTCCGTGGCATTTGACTTGAAGATGGCGTGCTCACTTACTTTGTCTTCACGCCGAACAGCCACTACAGCCGTTGCCAACGCGGTGTCGACCGGGGAGGGTCGATTGAACACATCTTCTGCTTTTTGCAGTTTGGAAAGCGCCTGTACATCAGTCTGGACATTGCTTGCGGCCACGTCTGTAGCTGCCTGATTCGCCGTGAAGTCCGGCAAGCCCTTGCCAGATTTTCGTGTTGTTGGCGTCGTGGACTCGGCCACCAGACCTGGCTGTGACAGCGCGTTGGGCGTCAGAGCGTCTGAGGGCAGGCGCAACGCAGAGCCTTTTGTGGGACTGCCAGGAACATTCAAAGGTGCAACGGTAGCAGACGCAACCGTCGGATCCGCCTGCACTGGACTCCATTGCATGGACTGCGCAAGCAGAGCAGCGGCATCCATAGGCACATCAGGATCTGCCGCCAGCGCCGCCGCAGTCAGTGTGGACGCCAGCATAGACCCGTCTTGAGGCGCTGGCAAAGACGACTGTGACGGCTCCTCGTCATTGGTCAGCGTTACGGTTGTATCCAAAGCAGCCAAAACTGCCATAAAACCACCTGCGCCCCCCGCACCCGCCTGGTCCGTGCCTGAAGCCTTTCCCTTGGTGCCTTTGGCATTTGAAGCAGCGGTCGGTTTCGCCTCGCTGGAGGTATGTGCTTTTTCGATGGTCATAGGGTTTCCCCGCTCATGGTTCGCGCCCGAATCCGGGCATGTTGCATCCCTGCAAATTCATCTGTCAATCGCTGCTCCTTGCGTCTTTGCGTCAGTTGCAGGGCGGACTGCCGTGTTTCCAGAACCTGCTTCAGGCCAGCCAAACGGAATTCCGACTGCAATAGCGCCTGCGCCGCTAATTCCACCTGGCGATTCGCTTTGCTGATCGCATCGGTCTGCAACACAATGGCCTGCTGAAGCCGGGCGGTAAATTGGTAATGGTGCCGGATCAACTCCGCCGACAGGGCCACGTAGGTGGGACTTGACCAGCGGGCATCGGTTTCCCCCGCATACCCTTGCAATTGCGCCATCTGATGCTGCGCACCGCCCAGGGCGCGTTGGGCTCTGGCGGCGGCCTTGGCAAGGTCGTCGCGTTGACGGGTGGCCAATTCAATCGCCAAAACAATACTTCTCAGTTCAGACATGGCCGCTCCAAGGGGTGTGCTCTAGCTCTGGTCATCCAAAATTCGGATTCAGCGAAGTCGCCGCAGACATCTCCGCCACAACCATGTGCATAGGAGCCGGCTCGTACATGTCTTGCTGCAAGAAATGGCTCATATGGGCATGTAAAGCAATGGCCTCGTCGAGTGCGGGGTCCGAACCTTGTGCATAGGCACCAATCTGTACCAAATCGCGACTGCGCTCGTACTTCGAGTAAACCGCCCGAAAGCGGCGGGCCAGTTCAAAGTGGGCCCGAGGCACCACGTTGTGCATCACGCGGGAGGCCGACTGCTCCACATCAATCGCCGGGTAGTGGCCGGACTCCGCCAAGGTCCGCGACAAAACGATGTGTCCATCCAAAATTGCCCGTGCAGCATCCGCAATCGGATCTTGCTGGTCATCGCCTTCGGACAGCACCGTGTAGAAGGCCGTAATGGACCCCACCCCATTCAAACCGTTGCCACTGCGCTCGACCAACTGCGGCAGTTTGGCGAAACACGAGGGGGGATAACCTTTGGTGGCAGGGGGCTCCCCAATGGCCAAGGCAATTTCGCGCTGCGCCATGGCATACCGGGTCAATGAGTCCATCAGCAACAGTACATGTTTTCCCTCGTCCCGAAAACTCTCGGCAATGGCGGTCGCATAGGAGGCGCCTTGCATGCGTAGCAGGGGCGGAGCATCGGCTGGAGCCGCCACCACCACCGAGCGCGCCCGGCCTTCGGCGCCCAATATATCTTCAATGAACTCTTTGACCTCTCGGCCCCGCTCACCGATCAGACCCACCACAATCACGTCGGCTTGTGTGTAGCGGGCCATCATGCCGAGCAGCACACTTTTGCCCACCCCAGAGCCCGCGAACAGGCCAATACGCTGTCCGCGGCCGACCGATAGCAATGCGTTGATCGCCCGCACCCCCGTGTCCAAAGGTTCCCGCACGGGTGCCCGGTCCATGGCGTTGATGGGCTTGCGGTCCAAAGGCCGGGAACTCACGTCGGCAATCGGCCCCAAGCGGTCCATCGGATTGCCCTGAGAATCCACCACCCGGCCCAGCAATCCGTCACCCAAGGGCAGCCGCAACATGCCAGCATCGGCGGCTGACACAGTGGAAGCAGCCTCACCCAGGCGAGGCACAGGCACATAGGCGGCAGCGGGCGCCACGCCCGCACCGCTGGACAAACCATAGACATCACCGGCGGGCATTAGAAAGGCCCGGTCTCCGGAAAAGCCCACCACTTCGGCCAACACCGGTTCCCGTGACTTCATCGACACCACACACTGCGAGCCCACGGGCACCCGGATTCCAGAAGCTTCCAGCACCAGGCCGGTCAAGCGGGTCAGGGTGCCGCGCACCTCCAGCGTGCTGTCGTGCGCCACACTCTGGCGGGCCCGGTCCAGAAACTCCTGCCACTTTCCGCTGGGTTCAGTCGATGCCATCGCCCACCTCCCACGCAGAATCCAACCCCAAACTGGCTACGGAACGCTGCCAGCGTTTTTCCAGAGTGCCATCCACCACGGTGCCCGCCGACTCGACCAGGCAGCCCCCCCGTGCGATCGAGGTGTCCGCCAGCAAAGTGAGTGACAAGCCCGAAAACTCCGTGCGCAGCACCTCGGCCAGTACATCCTGGTCCAGAGGGTTCAAGCGAACCAAAGCTGCCTTGCTGTCGATAGCCAATACACCCAGGGCTTCCCGGATGACGGGCTGCAGGGCATTGGGGTTGGTGGACAACTCATGGCGCAGCACCTGGCGCGCCAACTCACAGGCCAACTCCAAAACGCCCTTGGCCATCACCTGCTCTTGCTCTGCAATTTGCGCCTGCGCAGACTCCAACAGTTGGCCAAATTGCAGGGCCGCTTCCTGCCCTTGCGTGGCAATGTATTCGTTGATCTGCCGTTGGCCTTCCAGGGTCGCCTGTGCATGGCCCTGGGCGAAACCCTGGGAATAACCGTCGTCAAAACCCGCCTGCCGGAGCACGCTTTCTTTGGCCTGTGCCTGTGCCTCCTCCTGCGCCTTGAGTTTGGCGGCAAACCGCAGGGACGACTGGTCCACCGCACCAAACTGCCAGTCGGTGACTGCGCCGACTTCTTCGCCGGGAATAAAGCGTGAATGGGTACGGGTCATCAGACCATGGCGTCGTCGCCACCCCCGCCGCCAATCACAATCTGGCCTTCGTCGGCCAAACGGCGCACCGTTTTGAGAATTTCCTTTTGCTGGGCTTCCACCTCGGACAGGCGCATGGGACCGCGGGACTCCAGATCCTCCCGCAAGGTGGCGGCAGCCCGTGAGGACATATTGGCCAGGATTTTTTCCTTGAGTTCGGGCTGTGCACCCTTGAGCGCCACGATAAGAACGTCGGAGGACACTTCCTTCAACACCATCTGAATGGCCTTGTCGTCGAGTTTGATCACATCGTCAAACACAAACATCTTGTCCATGATCTTCTGGGCCAGATCGGCATCATGGCTGCGGATCGACTCAATCACGGTGCCTTCAATCGCCGTACCCATCAGGTTGATCATCTCCGCAGCGGTTTTGACACCGCCCAGCGACGACTTGCGGATCTTGTCGCCACCGGCCAGCACCTTGAACAAAACTTCGTTAAGGTCTTTGAGGGCGGTCGGCTGGATACCTTCCATGGTGGCCACCCGCAGCATGACCTCGTTGCGCTGGCGCTCGGTCAGGTTTTTCAGCACGTCGGCGGCCTGGTCGAAGTCCAGGTGCACCAAAATGGCCGCCACAATTTGCGGATGTTCGTTGCGCAGCAGCTCGGCCACTGACAAGGGGTCCATCCACTTCAGGCTTTCAATGCCGGAGACGTCCCCTCCTTGCAAAATGCGGTCGATCAGCAAGGCCGCCTTGTCATCGCCCAGCGCCAGCTTCAGCACCGAACGGACATAGTCGCCCGAGTTGGACACCAGCAAACTCTGCGACGCAGCCACCCCGGTGAATTTACCTACCACCTCGTCAACCCGCTCGCGGGTGATCTGGGAGGTTTTGGCAATCGCCTCTCCCAGCTTTTGCACCTCTTTGGGTGACAAATGCTTGAACACCTCCGATGCTTCTGCCTCACCCAGAGACATCATCAGAATTGCCGCGTCTTGTAGTCCGTCGTCTTGTGCCATGGTGCTATTTTGCGCCGGACTTTAGGTCGGCGCCTCACCGTTCATCCAGGCCTTGACGATATTGGCCACAGCAGCGGGGTTGTCACGGGTCAGTTTGCGGGCATCTTCCAGGCGCGTTTCCGCCGCCGATGCCAGAGCGGGCTCGCTCGGACCGGCCAGCTGGGGCCGCTCGGGCTCCTCGCCCTCAATCGTGTCCAACTGGTTGCCGCGGGCTTCCGCATCGCTGGTCACCAGGGTCGGCGCTTGCAGCAGGGTTTTCATGGCGGGGCGAATCACCCCCAGCAGCACCAATGCAGCCAATGCAAAAGTTCCCAAGGGCCAGGCAAAACTGCGCGCCATGTCCAGTACTTCGGGTTGACGCCACAAGGGCATATCAACCACTTCATCCTTGATGGGCGCAAATGCGGCGTTCATCAGATTGACAGAGTCGCCGCGGTCTTTGTTGAAACCCACCGTTTCACGCACCAAGGCGCTCATTTTCTCAATCTGTGCGTCGGTCAACGGGGTGCTGGTCACTTTTCCCTTCCCGTCGGTGCTGACCTGGTTGTTCACCACCACGGCGGCGTTGATGCGCTTGATTACACCGGTGGCGCCTCTGACCACCCGCACCGTTTTATCGACCTCGTAGTTGATGATGGATTCGCGCTTTCCGCCTGCGGAAGCGGAACCCGCCGCAGGCTGGCCAGCAGCCGCCACCGTCTGGGCCTGCCCATTGATGGGTGCAGCGGGTTGGGCAGGCGGCTGGTTGGTGGTGGCTCCGGGCACCCCAGAAGGTGCTATCGGGCTGACCGAGCCACCACTCTCCACCAATTGCTGACTGCGAATCGCACTGGAATCGGGCGTTTGGTTGGGTGTGTGCGACTCGGTCGTGGACTCGGTTTGCGAAAAATCCAGCTCGGCGGTCACCTGCGCCCTGACGTTTTGCTTGCCCACAATGGGCTCCAGGATATCCAAAATGCGTTGGCTGTAAAGCTGCTCGATCTGCTGCGCGTACTGCAGCTGCTCTGCATCAGCCCCCAAACCACCCGAACCGTCGGGAGGCGACGACAACAACTTTCCGGTGTCGTCCAGCACGCTCACCGCCGTGGAATTCATCTCCGGCACACTGGAGGCCACCAAATGCACGATGCCGGCCAACTGCGTCCGATCCAGTGTTCGCCCCGGATACAGACTCAGCAGCACCGAGGCGGAAGGTTTCTGCTGCTCGCGGAAAAAACCATTCTGGTTGGGCAGCGCCAGATGCACCCGTGCGTTCTGCACGGAGGACAGCGCCTGAATGGAACGGGTCAACTCCCCTTCCAGTCCCCGCTGAAAGGTCAGCCGCTCCTGGAACTGGGTCATGCCGAAGCGGTTGGACTCCATCATCTCGAAGCCATTGACCGATCCCTTGGGCAAGCCCAACGACGCCAGTTTCAACCGCACATCGTGCACGCGGTCGGCGGGCACCAGGATGGCGCCACCGCCCTCGGTGTATTTATAGGGCACATTCAAAGTGCTCAACTGGGCAATGACCGCGCCACCGTCCTTATCCGCCAGGTTGGAGTACAGCACACGCCATTCTGCTTGACGCCCCATCACCAGCCCCATGATGGCAATCGCTACAAAAAGCACGATCCCCAGGGCCAAGCGCAGCCGTTGGCCTTGGTCGAGCCCAGCCACGCGCTGGGCGATGGTGGGATTCAAAGGGATGGTGGCAACTGCAGGCATCGGGTTTTCCTAAGCAGTGGGGCACAAACTGCCTCACGTGTGGGATTGATTATTCGGTGCACCTTCGAAAACATTAGGGCAATAAACACCCGCTTTACCCCCCAAATTAAAATAATAACCCCTGTGCCGGGGGCATAGGATCGCTGCATTCCCATTTTTAAGGGAGACCCGCCATGGATCTCAAGCTCACCCCCGTCTCAATGCCGACGACCATACGCCCCAGCACTGGGGTGCGCCCCGGCGCGTCGGCAAGTGTCGCCGGTGCAGGTGGCGGATTTGCGGGCGCCCTGAAAAGCGCTTTAGGTTCGGTCAGCGCAGCCCAAAACGAGGCCACCCGGCTGCAACAAGAAGTGCAGATGGAAAACCCCAAGGTCAGCCTGGAAGAAACCATGGTGGCCATCCAGAAGGCCCAGATTGGTTTTCAGGCCACATTGCATGTCAGAAACCGCATGGTGCAGGCTTACACTGACATCATGAACATGCAGGTGTAAGGCGCCGTAGCACCCAGACCACCCGAAAATTTAGACAAAAACAGCCTCCGGCCCTTATATATACTGCGCAATCAGCTATTTATTTGATAGCAAAACACAAGTCTTTCCCATGGCCATATTCTGGTGACCGACGATGCCCTTGACGAAAAAACTGATCCAGGCGATTGAATTGCAGACCCGTGGCGACATTGCTGGCGCCACGCTGCTGTTCCAGGAGGTCCTGGCCGTCGACACCCACAACGCCCATTGTCTCTATTCCTTGGGGCTCATTGCACTCAATGCCGGCGAGCTCCCAGACGCGCTGGATTTGTGCAGCCGCGGCGTACAGGCCACGCCCCAATTTGCGCCTTTGCATTACCTGCGGGGTGCGGTGCTGCAGGCCATGGGCAACAAGGAAGAGGCCCTGCGCAGCTACGACGCGGCCTTGGAGATTGATCCCCAGTCGCAAGAGGTCTTGCTCAACAGCGGTGCCCTGCTGCGCAGCATGTTCCGGCACAAGGACGCGCTGGAGCGCTTCAACAAGATCCTGGCCATCAACCCCAGCCATGTGGCCGCATTAGGCAACTGCGGAATCATGCTGACCGAGTTCAAACAAAGTGAGCAAGCCATTGCCATGTTTGAACAGCTCCTCCGCATCAAGCCCGATTTTGACTACGCACCCGGTCTGCTTTTTTACGAACGCATGCACATCTGCGACTGGAAGGGCCATGACACCCTGGGCCGCGACATCGTGGAAGGGGTGCGCAGCGGCAAACGTGTGTGCAAGTCGCTGGCCTTCATGTCCTTGTCGGACGAGGCCCGCGACCACCAGATCGCCGCCCAGATCTTTGCCACGCACCACAACCCCGGACGCACCACGGCACTGTGGACGGGCGAGCGCTACCGGCACCAAAAAATTCGCCTGGCCTACGTGTCGCCGGATTTGCGTGAACATCCGGTCGGCCATTTGATGGCGGGGGTCTTCGAGCAACATGACAAATCCCGCTTTGAAACCATCGCCATTTCCTTAGGCATTGATGACCAAAGTCGGCTGCGCGCCCGAATGCTGAAGGCGTTCGACCAGTTTATCGACGCACGGGACATGAGCTCGGTGCAAATTGCCCAGCTGATGCGCTCCCTGGAGGTCGATATTGCGGTGGACCTGGGCGGCTACACCTCCGACACCCGCACCGATATTTTTTCCTACCGACCCGCCCCGGTGCAGGTGAACTACCTGGGCTACCCCGGCACCATGGGGGTGGACTACTTCGACTACATCCTGGCCGACCGGCACATCATCCCGCCCGGGCAACAGCAGTTCTACAACGAAAAAGTGGCCTATTTGCCGGACACTTACCTGCCCACCGACAACAGCGTGCAGATCTCCCCGCGCACGCCCAGCCGTAGCGAGTGCGGACTGCCGGAGACTGGCGTGGTGTTTTGCTCCTTCAGCCACGACTACAAAATATCGCCACCGGTCTTTGATGTGTGGATGCGGCTCCTGGCGCAGGTGCCGGGCAGTGTGCTGTGGCTGATGTCCCGTGGCGAGCTGGCCCAGCGCAATCTGCGCCAGGAAGCCCAGGCGCGCGGCGTGGACCCCACGCGGCTGGTCTTTGCCGACCGGGTCCCTTTGGTAGAAGACCATTTGGCCCGCTACCGGCAAGCCGATGTCTTTTTGGACACCCACCCTTACAACGCCCACACCACGGCGGCCGACGCGCTCATGGCGGGCCTGCCCGTGGTGAGCTACATGGGCAACTCCTTCCCATCCCGGGTGGCCGGTAGCCTGTTGCACGCCATTGGCATGCCGGAACTGGCCACCCATTCGTTGGCGGATTACGAGGCCTTGGCCCTGCAACTGGCGCAGGAGCCGACGTTGCTGGCGGATTGCAAGGCCAAGCTGGTCAACAACCAGGCCCATTTTTCGCTCTTTGACACGCAGGGCTTTTGCTTCAACCTGGAAGCGGCGTACATTGCGATGTGGCGGGCCCAACAATTAGGTGGCGTGTACGATGAGATTGGCAGCGCCCATTGAACCGGGTGCACAGGTGCAGTCAGCTTTGTTATTCATCGCATCGCCATCCCCCCGTTAACGGCAATGGTGTCCCCGGTGACAAAGCTGGCATCGTCACTAACCAAATAAGCCACGGCAGCGGCTACATCAGCCGGATTGGCCAAGCGGCGCAACGGCGTTTGGCGGGCGACCATTAACTGCGTTTTTTCTGGCACATCGCCAATCAGGCTGGTTTCACACATGCCGGGCGACACACAGTTAACGGTGATGCCTTGCGGCCCCAGCTCGGCGGCCATGTAGTTTGAAAAAACGGCCAAAGCCCCCTTGGCCATGGCATACCCCGTCCAAGTCACAGAAGGCGGGCCGTCCAGCACCTGCGATGTGATGTTGACAATACGCCCCCAGCGCTGTGCTGCCATGTGGGGTACGCAGGCTCGGGTGAGGTTAAAAGCGCCTTTGACCTGTACATCCAACTGCTGCTGCACGTCAGCCCACTGTGTCGCGGCCAAGGGTTTGGGGTTGATGTGCGGCGATGCAGCATTGATCAATACGCTGATGCCGCCAAACATTTGCAAAGCCGCCTTGATCAACTTGTCAGCTCCTGATTCTGTAGCCACGTCTGCTTGCACAGCAAGCGCTCGCGTGTCCCCTGCGTTGATGGCTTGAACAATTTCAGCAGCCCGCTCTGCCCGGCCATGGTAGTTCACCACCACGTGATAGCCGTCTTGCGCCAACCGCAAGCAAATGGCTTTGCCGATGCCACCGGCTCCGCCGGTGACGATGGCAACGCGGGGCCGCTCTGAGGTGGGCGCTGGTTCTGCGGGGGCTGCGGTGCTGAGCAGTTTGACCTTGCCTTGACCTGTGAGCACGACTTGCTGGTTTTGGTTCAGGATGCGTGTGTCAAGATCCAGCAAGCGTTCACGCTCATATTTTTTCAAAACGGTGCAACTAATGGTGAGCTCATCACCCAAACGCACCGGCAATAAAAACTCGATGTTTTGCGACACCCATAGCGCGCCGGTACCCGGCAATTTAGTGCCAATCACTGTGGATATAAACGATGCGCCCAACATACCATGCACCACGATGTCTTTGAACGCGGTTGACTCGGCATACGCCCGGTTGACGTGCAGCGGGTTGTCGTCGCCGGTCATCTCGACAAACTTGCGCACGTCAGATTCGGTGATGGTCTTGACCAGCGATTGGGTGTCGCCGATCTGGATGATTTCGAAGTTATTAAACATGCTTAGACTGCCTTACTGACAGGCATATGCCAGCGCCAGACGCTAGCCCCAAAATTAAAACCGGCACCGACGGCCGCCAACACCAACAGGTCACCGTTTTTGAGGCAGCCTTGCGATACGGCTTCGCTCAGCACAATGGCTAGGGAAGCAGCACCAGAATTGCCCACATGCTGCACGTTGGTGTAAGTCTTAGACATGTCAAACCCCATCTTTTTGACAATGTACTCAATCATCCGCAGATTGGCCTGATGAAATAGCAAAAAGTCAACCGCAGCCAGTTCAACGTTACTTTTTTCGCAGGCCTTGCGGATCACTTTGGGCAAATGCGTGATTGCCTGCTTCCAAGTGGCGATGCCGTTCATTTCCATGTAATCTATGGCGGCGTCAAAAACCCGACCATGGCGTTGAAAGCTGGAACCTCCGCCGCGCATACGCACTGCTTCAAAGTTGGAGCTATCGGTGTGAAAAGCCGATGCCTGTATGCCCAGATCAGGATCAACCCGACTTAGTAAAGCTGCACCCGCGCCATCACTGAGATAAATGGCAGTGTTGACGTCGGTGCGGTCGATGTAGCGGGTCATGAATTCAACCCCAATGACCAGCGCATGGCGCACGCTGGGGTCAACCTTCATACGGTCAGAAGCAACAGTAAGACCCGTAACAAAGCCTGTACAGTTGGCTTGCACATCAAAGATCTGTGCATTTGTGGCTTTAAGTTGCTGCTGAACCCTGGCAGAAACCGGCGGAAAAAGGTAGTCACCAGAAAAGGTGCAAACCACAATCAGGTCAACCACATCGGGCGCCAATCCAGCCATCTCCAAGGCACGCTGACCCGCCTTGGCCGCATAGTCTGAAGCGCTGTCATCGGCGGCTGCGACATAGCGTTTTTCAATACCGGTTTTTTCCAGTATCCACGCGGGAGTTACCTCAAGACCACGACAGAGTGTTGCGTTATCTTCAGCCTGCGCAGGCAAATGATGGCCGACGCCTGCAATGGTGATACCAGAATAAGTTGTGTTGCTCACGTTGATGTCGCGTTCAAAAAATGTTGCAGTGCAAGGTTTTGGTTGCGTACTGCCTCACCATCGGCAGAATTGCCGTGGCCGGGATAAATGGTGATGGCCGGGGTTAGGCTTGGCCAGAGCCCGCGAATACTTTGCTTGAGTAGTTCCGCATCTTCACCCGGCAGATTGGATAGACCGACGCCTCGACTGTAAAGTGTGTCCCCTGTAAACAATGCATCGCCAAATTCAATGACGCAGGAGCCGGGTGTATGGCCTGGCGTCGCCCTATAGGTAAGCGAATGCGCATTAATGTCGATAGCGAACTGATCGTCCACAAAAGTCACTTGTGGCAAGTTAATTTTCTGATCAATCTTAAGCACCATCAATAGAAAATTACCAGATTTCATTGTCCGTGCGTCGCCCTTATGCAAGAAAACTTGGCAACCATACTTCTTTTGAAAGTAGTCAGCACTACCGATGTGATCAAAATGACCGTGGGTACAAAAAACTTGGTGCGGTCGCAACCCATGCACACTCATTTGTTCATCAATGGCAGCGCCATCAAGCCCAGCATCAATCAAAATACCGCCACCTGGCACATTGGCTTCGCAAAAATAGGCATTAGAAGGAAATTCACCGCTGGTGATACGCCAAACTGATCCGCCGCCCCAGTTGCCAACCACGCTGGCCACGGTTAGTTCACTCCACCCAGGAAAACGGTTTGTGCCGTGATGTAAGAACTGCGATCCGAAGCAAAAAAGTCCAGTACATTGAGTATGTCGTCGGCTTCAGCAAAACGCGGCAGGGGTAGACCAGCAATGACGGCCGCAATTTTCTCCTTGGGCAATTGATCCAACATGTCGGATTTGATACCGCTCACGCCCAATGTATTGCACGTTACATTAAGCGGAGCCAGTTCACGCGCCATCACATTGGCCAAGGTTGAAACCCCGGCTTTGCAAGCTGCGTAAACCGAGTCGCCGATTGGTTCCAAACTGGCTGCCATGGACCCGATATTGATGATACGGCCCCATTTGGTTTTACGCATCATCTTAGAGGCTTCACGCGACACCATAAAGGTGCCTAGTAAATTGGTGTTGATCATCGCTTGCGCTGCAGCAGGCGGCATGATCATGGCGTATTGAGAGGTCAATACGGCTGCGTTGTTAACCACAATATGGATAACCTCAGTAATTTTTTTGAGGGCAGCAAAACCTTTTTGAACAGCCGCGGGGTCACTGACATCGACTTGAAAATGCACATAATTGGAGTGTTCAAAAGTCGCATCGCCCCGTGCAAAACCCGCTACTTTGGCACCATGCTGCAGCAAATGCTCTGTAATCAAGCGCCCCACACCACGGCGACTACCAGTAACCAACGCAAATTTTCCAGCGTATTTCAAAGTCGTTGTCATCAAACAGGCTCCGATAACAAAAGCAAAATATAGGAAGTCAGCGAACCGACATCCGAGAAAGGTGACACCTCTTGGCTCATGGCTCGGTCATCCGTCAACACCACGTCGCGCCCACTCACCTCAGAAACAGCAGCTTCAACATCGACAATCACAGAAACCAGTGAAAGGGAGTCCAACACAGCATCGGTGCCAAACAAAATCGTGGCAGGGCTAATGTCGAGTTGTTCGTCCGGGCCGCGCTCGTCGTTCACATTTGCCAATGCCTGAAAAATAATGGCGTGTACTGCGTCTTTGTTTAGCATTCAATTACCTTGTGCGGTTGGTTTAAGTTCGTTCTTTACGCGTCCTGCAGCGACAAGAAAGTTCATGCGGGGCAGAGTTACTTTTCGATATTCATCGACCAACAAGCCGAGAAAAAGAGCGTCCTGAAATTGGCCATCCAGGTAAAGATGATTCCGTAGCCGCCCCTCTTCCTTCATGCCCAAATACTTTTGCCACTTGATCATCAGGTGGTTATCAGCGGCAACGGTGCCGCAAATACGAATCAAACCGAGTTGATCAAACGCCAATTCGTAAATCAGCTTCATCGCTTCAACTGCTGCTGGCGTGCCCTTGACGGCGTCTTCATCGCCAATCAGGAAGCGGCCCGACTCACCATGCTGATTAATCGTGTCTATCCCCGTCAGGGACACCATGCCAACTGCATGGCCACTCTTCAATTCGATAATAAAATTGTATTCCGTAACCGGCCGTGAAGCGATCCAGGCCGCCTGCTGTTCCACGCTGGCAGCCCCCTGGTTCAGATATTTGGCGCGTGCGGAATGTCGCCAGTTGTAGGTCCGCTCGGCATCTGAACCCTGTAGTGGCCGCAGGTTGATAAACTCGCCTTGGATGGTTTTTGCTAACATGCGTCTAACCTCAAAAAATCAATAATAATGATCATTCGTGTTGCTTGGCGTTGCCTCTGTACCAGTCTGTCCAGTGGCGTATGCCTTTGGACAGACTGGTCTTGGTCTCTAACAAGTTCTTGCATTTTCCGCGAAGACTTTACTGGTTGGAGACTAAACAATACCTTAGGGGCGAAAAATGTCGCCAATTAAATTGCGTGAGGGAAATACATGACAAAGAGCCTGGACCTGGGATGCGGAGGAACGCCACGCAACCTGTTCAATGCCGATGAGGTCTACGGCGTTGATGTGCAAGACCTTCCTGAAGTCAACGTCAAGCGTGCTGATCTGGTACTCGAAGCGATACCCTTCGACAGCGACATGTTCGAATTCGTCACCGCGCACGACTTCATCGAACACATTCCGCCGCTGGTGTATGCGCCGACGCGCCGCAACGCGTTTGTCGAGCTGATGAACGAGGTCTACCGCGTGCTGAAGATGGATGGCACCTTTTTATCGTTCACGCCAGCCTATCCACACATCGAACTGTTCCGCGACCCGACCCATGTCAACTTCATTACGGAACAGACCTTCCCGCTGTATTTCGACAACGTCAACCGCTGGGCCGCGATCTATGGTTTCAAGGGCGCGTTCATGATCGTGTCGCAAGAATGGCGCGGCCCACACCTTCTGACCGTGCTGCAGAAAGTACCTGTCCCAGCACCAGCTGCAACCGCCTGATTATTCTGTGGCAAAACCGGGGGCTGACCCCGGTTTTGCCACAGAGCTACAGTGCAGGCATGCCTGGAATATGCTGGCGCCAAAATTCCGGCTCGTATTTCCACCAGGCGTGCGTGCCCATCGGCAGCTTGCCGCCATTCACATGGTAGTAGAACGATGGCTTGAGCTCCATCGAGAAGCGCGAGGCCGTGATCTCGTTCGGAATGATGAAATCAACCGACAGATTGCCCATCACCGAATAAAACAGGTCTTCGCTTGACCCAGTATGCCGGAACACATTGCTTGCGCTCGGAAATTCTTCCAGCAGCGCCACGCACTTGCGGATCCGCCGCAAACTCAGCCCACCATTGCCGACCGCGACTTTCATGTGCTTGCCATAGCCACCTTCAAACCGGTCCAGATTGACGAACAACTCGTACTGCTCGGGCCAGGGGGCGCCGACATAGTCGAATGGCTGCGCGCACCAGTAATCGAGTTCGTCGCGCAGAACAATCGCGTCGGCCTGCAAAATCAGTAAAAACTCATGCCCAGCAAAACGTTCGTGCAGCGGCATCCCGAGCATCAGCCGGTTATAGCCGGGGATTGAGGCGAACAATTCCTTGTCAAAGAACTCAAATGGAATGTCGGGATAACGCGCATGGTAATACGCGGTGTCCATCCCTTCCGGCGCAATAAAGCACAGAAAGCGCCCCTTGAGCACGGCCACAGAGTAATCGAGCGAGAACTGGTCGAACTTCTCCAACTGCGGCAAATACACCGGGATCACAATCGCACAGGGTTGGACTTCTTGATCAGCCACGGATTGCATCCACTACCTGGTCCGCCTGCGCCAAAGTCATCGTCGGACCGATCGGAAGACTCAGGACTTCGCGATGGATTGCCTCGGCAATCGGATACGCCCCCTCGCCCACTTGCATACCGCCATAGGCCGGCTGCCGGTGCGGAGGAATCGGATAATGAATCACCGTGCCGATGCCTGCCGCCGCCAGCCGCGCGGCCAGCGCAGCGCGCTCCGGATGGCGAATGGCATACAAATGCCACACCGGGTCGGCCCAGGACGAAACCACCGGGATAGTCACGTCTTCTACCGACGCCAGGCGCTCGGTGTACCGTGCGGCAATCCGCGCCCGCTGCGCATTCATTCGGTCCAACTCGGCAAGCTTGACATTGAGCAGCGCCGCCTGCAGTTCGTCAAGGCGAGAATTGAAGCCCAGCACTTCGTTGTGGTACTTCACACGCGAGCCATAGTTGCGGTACATGCGGATCGCTTCGGCCAACGCTTCGTCGCGCGTGATCACCGCACCGCCATCACCCAGGGCACCCAGGTTTTTGCCAGGGTAGAAACTGAAAGCGGCGGCATCGCCCAGGCTGCCGGTACGGCGCCCTTTGTAGCGCGCGCCATGCGCCTGCGCCGCGTCTTCGATCACCTTCAGGCCATGACGCTTGGCAATCTCATTGATGGTGTCCATGTCGGCCACTTGCCCGTACAGGTGCACGGCAATAATGGCCTTGGTGCGCGGGGTGATCGCCGCTTCGATCCTGGCCGGATCGAGGTTATACGTGGCCTCCACCGGTTCCACCGGAACCGGCACAGCCCCGCAGTGCGAGGCGGCAAGCCAGGTCGCGATATAGGTATTGCTCGGCACGATGACTTCGTGGCCTTGGCCGATGCCGTAGGCCTTGAGGATCAGAAAGATCGCATCCAGGCCATTGGCCACGCCGACGCAGTGGTCAGTCTCGCAATAGCGCGCGAAATTCTTTTCAAAGGCATCAACCTCGGCGCCAAGGATGTAGGAACCGGAATGCAGCACGCGCTTGAATGCGGCTTCCAAGTCGGCGCCCTGCTCCAGATTGACTGCCTTCAGGTCCAGGAATGGGATAGGCATGGGCGTCAGGTCCTGGCGTGGACGACCGATTTGAATTCATCGTAATCGTGATAGTAGTCAGCCGGGTCATACAAGGTCGATGCGATTACCAGGCACACGCCGCCAGACGAGAAGTTTTCCACCTCGCGCCACATCATCTTCGGAATGTACAGTCCGTAATACGAGCGGTTCAGCTGGAACTTGCGGCGCTCGATACCGTCATCGACGATCACGTCGAAACTGCCGGACATGGCAATCACGAATTGTTGCAGTTCCTTATGCCCATGGCCAGCGCGCGAAGATCCACCCGGCACGTCGTACAAATAATAGACACGCTTGATGTCGAAAGGAACATCGTTATTGCCCTCAATCACGGACAAGTTGCCGCGCGGGTCGGCATGCTTGTCGAGCTCGATAATCTTGCAGTCTTGTATGCTCATATGCCGCGCTCCGCGTGGGGTTCATTGACGGAAGTAGCCGAGGGTGTATTCCCGCGTATCGTTCTTGGTCTGGTCCAGCTTGTCTTCGAGCAGCACGAAGATATCCTCGATGCGCCGGTCGATATGGTTGTGCTTGATGCTGCTGCAAATGCGCTCGATCAGGCCGTTTTCGCCCGCCTCGTCGAATTTTTTCACGGCCAGGGCATTGATACGGGTGGGCTCGACCAGATCAATCGTGTCGTAATACAGCGGCACGTCGCCCAGCCCAACGATCTCGGGAATATTCTTATAGAACGAGGGCACCACGGGGATGCCGCCAGTAATCATGGCGTTATGCACGCGCACCGGTACGCCACACAGCACCGGCATGATCCAGTGGACCTTGTAGCCAGCCCACTTCTGCAAATTTTCCAAATCGCTCATCGCCGTGTATTTGCCATCCGAAAATCCCACACCGGGATGCTTGCGCGTTATCGTCTGGATCGCACGGTTACGCTTGGGAAAGTCGGCATAAAACGCGTGCTCACCCATCGGCTCATTGGAACGCTCGGCCATCAACAGCGGAATATTCTCGAGCAGAAATTTGCGCGTCCACTGATTGACGCCGCCCAGCACCGGCCCCAGCACGTAGGGATTAAAGTGCGAGAACATGTAGGCATTCTCGGAGGCCGACGAAATAAAGAAATCGCAATGCATCGCCAACATGCAGCTCATATACGTCCAGTGCTGCGGATCCCAGTCCCAGACGATAAAGATCGAATTCTCGTTGCGGCGGTAAAAGTCGATGTAGTTGAACAGGTTCGGGCCGATGTCGTTATTCGTCAGCAGGAACACGGCGCCGTCGTATTCGCCGGGCGTCTGCTCGTCGAGAAAATTGTTGCTCAGAAAATGCAGCGTGCGCCTTGGGTTCAGCACCCGTGCGTGCTTCAGAATACTTGACACGTAGATCGTGGTGGCCTGTGTACTGCCGAATCGGGCCAGCTTGGCGTCGGTCTCGGTTTTCTTCTGGATCGAGAAATAATCGAATTCCTCATCCTGCAGCAGCTCATTGATGATCTTTTTCGCGTCCGCCAGCTTTTGTATCAGCTCGATTTTCTTTTGCATGTAATTCTCAACATTTCGTTGGATTAGCCCTGTCGTGCCGCCAGCTTATCGCAAGCTTCTGGCGGGCCAAGCGGGGAACAAGCGTCATTCTTGCCGTCTATTCCACGAGTATGTGCGGCCCGTCTTACCGCGTCAATTGCAATTACTCACGCCGGATTTTCTTTTGCCGCACGCTGTGCAATACGCCTTCCGTCAGTACGACCTTGGTCGGCACCTTGAATGAGGCGAGCTGGGCCAGGCAAGCTTGGCGCACCCGCTTCTTGACGCTATCGACCACTTCCGGCTCATCCAGCACAATCTTGGCGACCACGATCTGTCCGAGTAGGTTGTGCTTTTCACCAAACACAGCCACGTCCTGGACGTTGTCCAGACCCAGAATCACGCTCTCAATCTCGGCCGGGTACACCTTTTGTCCACCCACATTGATCAGATCGGTCACGCGACCCAGAATACGAAAGTACTCGCCATCCACCTCGACCTGGTCCTGCGTATTGAACCAACCGTCCGCGTCAAACTCGGACTTGGCGTTCAAGTAGCCAACCATCGCGTACTCGGACTTGATCCACAAGATACCGTCAACCACCTTGGTCTGAAAACCTTCACCGCCAATGCGCACCCACAGCGAGCTGTCCTCGCGCGATTGCGAGCGCAGCACGCCCACTTCGGACAAGCCGTAGGTCTGCAGCAGGTTCACACCGGGGAATGCTTCGCGCACGCGGTCCAGCGTCGACTGCGGCATGACTTCGGTGCCATAGGTAATACGCTGCAGCGACGACAAATCGAATTCCTTGTGCAGCCCCGTGACCATCAACAGCGTCAGAAAGGACGGCGTGGTCGGCAGTAGCTCCACCTTGTATTGTTCGATCGCACCGCAGATATTGGCCACCGAACGATCGGCCACCGTCACCACGGTGCCCAGGCTGCCGGTAATCGCCAGGATGGTATTGATGCCGCCGAAGTGGTCGATCATCAGGAACGGAATCGCCACCACTGCCTGACGCGCCTTGCGGAATTTTTCCGCGACCTGGTTGAAGTCATGCAGGATGCCTTTCGGCTTGCCGGTCGAACCGGACGAAAACAGCACCAGACCCGGTACGCCACGCGTGCGAAACTCGGTAAGCAAGGCGTTGTAGTTGACGATCACACGCCGCTCAAAGGCTGCGTCCATACCATCGGCGCTGAAACGCACGTACCAGTCGCAGCCCGATACGTCCAGCGCAACCGACTCCTCAATGACGGAGTTGGTCGTCAGCGGAATCACGATGCAGCCGTGCCGGGCCAGCGCCAGCATCAGGCAGAACACTTCGGGCGAATAGTCGCCCACCACCACCACCGTCTCGCCAGGCTGAATGGCGGCCTGCGCAATGCGTTCGCCAAAACTAGTGATCGTGGCCACCACGGCGCCATACCTGACCTCGCGCCCTTCGTGAATGAACGCCAGCTTGCCGGGCGCGCTCTGGAACCGTTCGATCAGCCATTCCATGCGGCGCTCCTTAGGCTTTGGCCACGAGCAGCGCGTTGAGCACCAGCTTGATCAGTTTGTACGAGGTGATATTGCCCGCGTCTTCGTCGGGAATTTGCACCTTGAATTCATCTTCCAGCGCCAGCACCAGGTTCATATGGCGCAGCGAGTCCCAGTTTTCGATCGTGTCCATGCTCGCATCGTCGTTGATGCAGGCTACATCGACGTTCAGCATGGTGACCATGACTTGTTTCAGTGTGGTTTCATTCAACATAGCTAATCTCGATCCAGGAAGTGTCAGGTGGGGTGAAGGCGGATGCCGCCGCGCGGTAGTGGCGGGCGCCGTCCGCACTTATGCTTTGCAGAGGCAGTCCCAGGCGGTCGTAGAAATCGGCGACCTGGGCGTTCTTGGGCGAGGGGATGAATTCCGCGCCCAGTTCTGTGCAGCCACGCGCTACTGCGTCGGCGGCGATGCGGGCCCAGATGGCCGTTTCGACGCCGCGCCCGATCACACGGCAGCTCATTAAGAAGTTCTCAACTGTCGCCAACTGGCCCTCGTAACGCAATACCGCGACGCCAGTCAGCCCGGCCGGACCGAACTTGTCGGCCACGTTCAGCGAATACACGGCATAGCACTCGTCACCCATCATACGCGTCACCTCAGCTTCCGTGTAGCGCCGCATAGTCAGGTTGAATTGGTTCGACTTCAGCGACAGTTCGCTAATGCGCCCCCCACTGGCGACCACATTGCGTGCCAGCGCCACCTTCAGCTCTAGCGACGCCAGATAGGCTTCCTGGTTGTCGAACTGCGCCTTGGCCGATTCGGCTCCGGCGCGCTGTCGGTACAGTGCGGTCTTGTCGGCGCCGTCGGCACTCACGCCACCGGCCAAGAACAGTTCGGCGATTTCGCGCGCGACCCGAGGGTATTCCGACAGCGTGGACGGTACCTGCACCGTGGTCACCATCGGTAGCTGCTGGCGCACCGCCTCGCATTCGAAGGCGGAATCGTCGACGAAGACCATGCTGTCCAGGCCCACATTCAGTTCTGCCGCCAGCGCGCGCAGGTTGGATGGTTTGTCTTCCCAGTTGACCTTCTTGCTGACGAACCGCGCATCGCGCAGCACCATCGACGGATGATTGCGCAGCACTTCGTCCACGTCGGCCGGGTTGTTCTTGGTGCACAAGCACAGCACGATCCCGCTGCGTTCGAGCGCGGCGAATTCATGCTGCACACGCCAGAAGATATTGCCGGGATAGTCGTAAGGTCCAAGCTTGATCCCTTTCATCAGATCTTCGCCAACGACGCCGCCCCACAGGGTGTTGTCGCAATCGAGCACCAGTACCTTGTGGAAACGTGTGCCGAAACCGCGCGAAGCCTGCGCAATGCGGCGCGCCAGTTCGTTCATGAAGGCGCCGCTGTATGGCGCCTTGTTGCGGAAGTAGAAACGCAGGTCGAAGGCGGTCTGGCGCCCGACCGTGCGCACCACGTCACCGGTGTCAATCAGCCGGATATTGGGGAAAGCTGCCGCTTCTTCGCGCAGCGCCGCATTAAAACGTGCCAACACCGCTTCTGCCACGTCGTCGCCGCCAACATCCGCGCTCGCGTTCATGCGGTGGAAGTTGCCCAGCCAGACCAAACGCAGCGCCCGTGCCTTGCCGAAGACAAGCCGGTAGCGAGCGCGTAGTTCGGCTTCCTTGGCATCGACTGCGTCAGCGCTCATTGTGCCCAGTTGCGCTTCAAAGGCCGGTAGCAGCGCATCAAAAAACGGCAGCAGCACCATCTGCCCCACACCTGCACGCACAAACTGATCAACATCGCCGATCGGGTCATCGTAATTGCCCAGCATGATATCGGCGCGCACACCTGCCAACAAGGCATGTTTGCGCAAGTAGGTGCCCAGCGAATCGACCGTGGCGGACGATGAAATGCCAATGGACAGGCGCACTGGATACTCGCGCTGCTCCAGCACGGCAATCATCTGCGTCAGCTGGCTCAGGGTTGCATCGCCCTTTGCAAGCGTGGTCAAGAGTTGGTCCGGCACGTTCATCGCATCGCCATTCCGCCGTTGACGGCTAACTTGTTGCCCGTGACAAAGGCGACGCCATTGGATACAAGGAGCCCGACGGCGGCTACGTCGGCCAACTTGGCCAGGCGCCGCAGCGGCGTCTGGTACCTGATCATCGGTTGCGCCTTTTCTGGGATATAGCCGATCTGCGTGGTCCCGCACATACCGGACGCCATGCAATCGACAGAGATGGCCTGCGACCCGAGTTTGCCCGCCACCCAGCGCGAAAACACATCCAGCGTGTCCTTGTCCATCGCATAGCCGTTCCAACTGACCAACGGCGTGCCTTGCGGCACCTGCGAGATGATGTTGATCACGCGGCCGGAACAGCGTTCGATCGCCGCCGACACGCAGGCCTTGGTCATCAGATAGGTGCTCTTGACCTGCACGCCCAGTTGCTGCACGTCGCTCCAAGAGCTAGCGACCAGCAGTTTTGGATGGATGCGGGGCGTTGCATTTTTGACCCAAACACTCAGGCCACCAAACACGCGGCAGGCCGCCTCAAACGGCTGCGGGGCGCCTTCTTCAATGGCGATGTCTGTCTGCACGGCGATTTCGTACCAACCTTCCGCAGAGTTGATGGTGGCGGCGGCGCCGCTGACAATAGTAGCGACCTTCAAGCAACCAACGGGCGTCACACTCACTCCCGGTGCCGCCGTCGCCAGCACCCTGACCGTCCAGTTCCCGCTCAACACGAACTGCTGGTTCTGATTGACGGTGCGCGAGTCTAGTTCGAGCAGACGTGCCTGATCATACTTTTTCAGCTCCGTACATCTGATGTCACCGAGCCGCACCTGCAACAGGAATGCGATGTTCTGTGCCACCCAAAGCGCGCCGACACCGGACAGCTTGACACCGATCACGGTCGGGATGTACGAGGTGGTCTCGGCATATGTCCGGCCCAGGTTCTGGGGATCGTCGCCGGTCCTGTCTACGAACTTGCGCACGTCGGCGACGCTGATCTTCTTGAGCAGCGCGTGGGTGTCGCCCACGGTGATCGCGTCGAAATCCTTAAACATATTTTTTTCCAGGCATATGCCAGCGCCATACCGAAGCCAAAAAAATGATGCCGCTGCCAGCACCACCACGTCGTAATTCTTGAGCAGATACTTGCCGTCCGCTTCGCTGAACATGATCGACAGCTTGGCCGAGCCGACATTGCCCCGTCCCTGCACATTGGCACAGGTCTTCGACAGGTCGAAACCTACCTAGCGGATAATATATTCGATCATGCTCAGTGAATAGACATTTCAATCGCATGAGGCCAAGTATCGCACCGCAGAACAACCCTTGTTTCACATGCCCCTCGACCAACGGAGGGGACTGGAATGACACTTTTACCCAAACTCGGGGGTAATTCATGAACGAAGACCCCGACAAAAACCGGGCTAGGCGTCAGGATCCAGCGTATAACTGGCTCAAAGCATGGTTTTTAGAGAATTTTCAATTCGATAAAAACATTGGAAACGCGCGCCATTGCTGGGGTGGGCTGATTTTCGGGTAAGCACGAACTACTAGCGAAGAAGTTTCACCCCAGAAAAACAACCACTTTTACATTTGCGACCTCAGAGATCCCACTCCACCTGCGTCGGCGAAGTGTCTGTTGAGAAATAGCATGGGCATTTGACCACATATCATCCTCGGGGAAAACGCACAGAATGTTCTGTTTATTTCGACACGACTACAAAGTTAAAGGAAATGCAAATCCAGTCGAAAAGCAAAACGCCCGCAAAAGCGGGCGTTTTTTAAAAGCAATAACCAAATAGTTGGTTGCGCGAGAAGGATTTGAACCTCCGACCTTTGGGTTATGAGCCCAACGAGCTACCAGACTGCTCCATCGCGCGGTATCCCGTATTATACCTTATTCTGCGCTTACCACGTCAGCTGCTACTTCAATAGTTTCAGCGCGGTCAACAAATTCCACCAAGGCCATAGGCGCATTGTCACCAACGCGGAAACCCATCTTCAAGATGCGGGTATAACCACCTGGACGTGCTTTGAAGCGTGGACCCAATTCATTGAACAATTTAGTAACGCTATCGCGATCACGCAAGCGATCAAAAGCAAGTCGGCGGTTTGCAACGGTCGCCTCTTTCGACAAAGTGATCATTGGCTCGATAACGCGGCGCAGCTCCTTGGCCTTCGGCACCGTTGTTTTGATTACTTCGTGCTCAATGATGGAATTCATCATGTTGCGAAGCATCGCCAAGCGATGAGAGCTTGTGCGGTTAAGTTTACGTAGTCCGTGTCCATGGCGCATGGTATTTTTCCTTTAAATTTATAAAGGCAGCCGGATCAGGTACTGCCTTTGGCACGAATCCCAAAAGGGTTCAAATAATTAACGTTTTTCAAGAGCGGCGGGAGGCCAGCTTTCAAGCTTCATACCCAATGTCAGGCCGCGGGAAGCCAATACTTCCTTGATCTCATTGAGCGACTTACGACCCAAATTGGGTGTCTTCAACAACTCATTTTCAGTGCGCTGAATGAGGTCGCCAATATAGTAAATATTTTCGGCTTTTAAGCAATTAGCAGACCGAACTGTTAATTCCAATTCGTCGACTGGCCGCAGCAAAATTGGGTCAAATTGGGTGTTTCCACGGGGGGTAGGCGCATCAAATGCAGCAAGCTCACTACCTTCCAATTGTGCAAACACAGCCAATTGTTCAACCAAAATTTTGGCAGAAGCACGAACCGCATCCTCGGCAGATACCGCTCCATTGGTTTCAATATCAACGACCAACTTATCCAAATCGGTGCGCTGCTCAACCCGCGCGCTTTCCACCGTGTAACTCACGCGCTTCACCGGCGAAAAGGAAGCATCCAAGACAATTCGGCCAATTGATTTATTCGGCTCATCGGCATGACGGCGCATAGTGCCTGGTACATAACCACGGCCCTTTTCAACCTTGATTTGCATGTCAAGTTTGCCGCCGTGCGACAGGTTGGCAATGACATGCCCAGGATTAATGATTTCCACATCGTGGGGCGTCTGGATGTCGGCTGCAGTAACTACACCTTCGGCATCTTTACGAAGGCTTAGCGTGACTTCCTCACGGTTGTGCAACTTGAATACAACGCCCTTCAGGTTCAAAAGAATGTTGACAACATCTTCTTGAACGCCATCTATAGACGAGTATTCATGCAGCACACCCGCAATGGTGACTTCCGTTGCAGCAAAGCCAGGCATTGAAGACAACAAAACACGGCGGATTGCATTTCCGAGCGTGTGACCGTAGCCACGCTCAAAGGGCTCAAGCGCAACCTTTGCGCGGTTGGTGCCAAGCTGCTCGACACTGATAGATTTGGGTTTTAGCAAAGTAGTTTGCACTCAGACTTCCTCTCAATACCCCCGACTCGTTACATCGGTAAGGCTGGTGAAGCGCCTTATCCGTGGTGAGCCACGAATAAGGAACAATTTCAATAACTCAAACGGATTTAACGTGAGTACAACTCGACGATCATCGATTCGTTGATATCGGCACCAAATTGGTCACGATCAGGAACAGACTTGAAAGTGCCTTCAGCCTTTTCAACGTTCACTTCAACCCAGGAAGGCATTCCAACTTGCATCGCCAGCTGTAGCGCTTCGACGACGCGATTTTGCTTTTTGGACTTTTCCCGAACTGCAACCACATCACCTGCCTTGACCATGTAGGAAGGGATGTTGACTGACTTGCCGTTTACGGTAATAGCTTTGTGGGAAACCATTTGACGCGCTTCTGCACGGGTAGATCCAAATCCCATGCGATAAACAACGTTGTCCAAACGGCATTCCAACAGGAACAACAGATTGGCACCGGTGTTTCCTTTGCGGCGATCTGCCTCTTCGAAATACCGGCGAAACTGCTTTTCAAGCACGCTGTACATGCGCTTGACTTTTTGTTTTTCACGCAATTGCAGACCGTAGTCGGAAGTGCGCGTACCGGAAGTACGACCATGTTGTCCAGGCTTGGAGTCGAACTTGGCTTTGTCGCCAATCGCACGACGAGCGCTCTTCAGGAATAAGTCGGTGCCTTCACGGCGTGATAGTTTGGCCTTGGGGCCGAGGTAGCGTGCCACTTGATCTTCCTTTTATGTCATCTGCCGCGCAGAAGCGCGGGAGCCATCAACAAATGTTGATGGCGGTGGGCTTGTTAAAAAACTTAGATACGACGGCGTTTTTGAGGACGGCAGCCGTTGTGGGGAACCGGTGTCACATCAGCAATTAAGTTGATGCGAATACCGAGGGCAGCCAAGGCCCGAACCGAAGATTCGCGGCCTGGACCTGGCCCCTTGATCTCGACATCAAGATTCTTGATACCTTGCTCCAGAGCAGCACGGCCAGCAACTTCCGAAGCCACCTGAGCTGCAAAAGGAGTGGACTTACGTGAGCCCTTGAAACCTTGTCCACCAGATGACGCCCAGGACAAAGCATTGCCTTGGCGATCAGTGATAGTAATGATAGTGTTGTTAAACGAAGCATGCACGTGTGCGATGCCATCCGCAACATTTTTACGAACTTTTTTGCGAACGCGTTGCGCTGCGCTATTGGCGGGAGCTTTTGCCATAATGGTTTCTCAATCCCTGTTATTTCTTCAAAGACGCAGCAGCCTTACGCGGGCCTTTGCGGGTACGTGCGTTTGTGCGAGTCCGTTGGCCACGCATCGGCAGACCCCGGCGGTGCCGGAACCCACGATAGCATCCAATGTCCATCAATCGCTTGATGTTCATTGTCGTTTCACGACGCAAATCACCCTCGATTGTAAACTGTGCGATCTGATCGCGAATTTTTTCCAAATCGGTGTCGGTCAAATCCTTGACCTTTTTGGAATATGCAATGCCACAGGCTTCGCAAATCTTGCGAGCGCGAGTGCGACCGATACCAAAAATGGCGGTCAAGCCAATCTCAGAATGCTGTTGCGGCGGAATGTTGATGCCAGCGATACGTGCCATTTTCGTCCTCTAAAACTCTTGCAATTAACCTTGCCGCTGCTTGTGCCGTGGATCTGTGCAGATCACACGAACCACGCCTTTGCGGCGAATGATTTTGCAGTTGCGGCAAATTTTTTTGACCGAAGCCGAAACTTTCATAATTTCTCTCCTAAAACTCTTAGCTTCGTTCCGACTTTGATTCGCGCGGAACCTGCGCCATTACTAATGCCTAATACACATCCAAGTATGACTATTCATACGAGGTTTTACCCAAATCGCCCTACGTGGACTTGAAATTGGCCTTTTTCAGCAATGACTCATATTGTTGCGACATCATGTAGTTTTGAACCTGGGCCATAAAGTCCATGGTCACCACTACGATAATCAACAACGAAGTACCACCGAAATAGAAAGGCACGTTGTATTTCAAAATCAAAAATTCTGGCAACAAGCACACTAATGTTATGTAGATCGCTCCAGCCAGTGTCAGCCTGAGCAAAATCTTGTCAATATACTTTGCAGTGTGGTCACCGGGGCGTATACCCGGGATGAATGCGCCACTTTTCTTCAAATTATCGGCTGTTTCTCTGCTATTGAATACCAGTGCGGTATAGAAAAAGCAAAAGAAAACAATCGCGGTAGCATACAGCATCACATACACTGGCTGTCCTGGACTCAGCGTGCTCGCTATATCCTTCAACCAGCGCATCGAGTCGCCCGAACTGAACCAATTGGCTACTGTAGCGGGTAACAAAATGATCGACGATGCAAATATCGGGGGAATTACACCCGCCATATTCAACTTCAAAGGCAAATGGGAGGATTGACCACCATATACCTTGTTACCAACCTGCCGCCTCGCATAGTTCACCAAAATTTTGCGCTGTCCGCGCTCTACGAACACGACAAAGTAGGTCACCAATGCAACCAAAATAACAATAAGCAGCGCAACAATGATGCTCATTGCCCCGGTGCGAACCAACTCCAGCAATCCACCAATTGCACTTGGCAAACCTGCAGCGATACCACCAAAAATCAAAATAGAAATCCCGTTGCCCAAACCGCGCTCTGTGATTTGTTCGCCCAGCCACATCAAAAACATGGTTCCGGCAGTCAAAGTCACCACCGAGGTCAAACGGAAACCCATGCCAGGAGCGATTACCAAGCCAGCGGAGGATTCAAGTGCCAGGGCAATGCCCAGCGATTGAAACAGGGCCAAACCCAACGTGCCGTAGCGCGTGTATTGGGTTATTTTTCGCCGCCCCGCTTCACCCTCTTTTTTTAGCTGCTCAAATGTAGGTAATACATAAGTCAACAACTGCATGATGATCGATGCCGAGATATACGGCATGATCCCCAGAGCGAACACGGTGAACCGTGACAGAGCTCCACCCGAAAACATGTTAAAGAGACTCAGGATACCGCCCTGCTGTCCTTTAAACAACTGCTGCAGCTGCGATGGATCAATGCCGGGCACAGGAATATGCGCACCGACCCGATACACCACCAGCGCGAGCAACAAGAACACAAGCCGACGACGCAAGTCGCCGAACTTTCCTGTTTTTGCGATTTGGGCTGCGTTAGTTGCCACTTATATTTCTTTCTACCGCAAAATTAGGCTACGCTGCCACCAGCGGCTTCAATCGCGGCCTTCGCACCAGCCGTTGCGCCCAAACCATTAACTTTCACGGCTTTTGTAAGCACGCCTGTGTTAATAATTTTGACAACTTTAGCCAACTGACCCACAAGGCCGGCCTGCTTCAGAGTCAACAAATCAACATCTCCAGACCCGAAAGCTTCCAAAGTTGTCAGCGTAATTTCGGCGTTGAATTTCAGCAAATGCGATTTGAAACCACGTTTTGGCAAACGGCGATGCATTGGCATCTGTCCACCTTCGAAACCAACTTTGTGGTATCCGCCGGAGCGAGATTTCTGACCTTTATGACCACGGCCTGCGGTTTTTCCCAAACCGGAGCCTATGCCACGACCAACACGACGCTTGGCGTGTTTTGCACCCTCTGCGGGCTTGATGCCATTGAGTTCCATCATCAACCTCTTAGAGCACTTTGACCAGATAACTGATCTTGTTAATCATGCCGCGGACTTCTGGGGTGTCCACCAACTCGCTAATACCGCGAATCTTGCGAAGGCCCAAACCGCGAACGGTTGCACGATGAGACTCTTTGCAACCAATTGGGCTGCGCACCAATTGGATTTTCACTGTTTGTTGTGTAGTCATGCTGATGACCTCGCTTAAACGAAGATCTCTTCAACGGTTTTACCGCGTTTAGCAGCTACTTCCGATGGAGTGGTACATACCGACAACGCGTCCAAAGTGGCACGGACCATGTTGTAGGGGTTTGAAGAGCCGTGGCTCTTTGCCACGATGTCGGTAATACCAACCACTTCGAAAACCGCACGCATGGGTCCACCGGCGATAATTCCGGTTCCCTTGGGAGCTGGCGCCATCATGACATTGGCGGCACCGTGGTGACCATTCACCTGGTGGTGAATGGAACCATTTTTCAGGCTCACTTTGATCATGTTACGGCGCGCTTCTTCCATGGCTTTTTGGACAGCAGCAGGAACTTCTTTCGACTTTCCTTTGCCCATGCCGATGCGACCTTCGCCATCACCCACTACGGTCAGTGCGGCGAATCCTAAAATTCGACCACCCTTAACCACTTTGGTGACGCGATTGATCGCGATCATCTTCTCGCGCAGACCGTCCTCAGGCCCTTCAGCCTTACCTTGCATTTTTGCTTGAACTTTAGCCATCTTTATTTCCGATCTGCTTAGAACTGCAAGCCAGCTTCACGTGCCGCATCAGCCAACGCTTTCACGCGGCCATGGTACGCAAATCCTGCACGATCAAATGCCACTTTTTCAACACCAACCGCTTTGGCCCTTTCGGCCAGGCGCTTGCCAATAATCTGTGCCGCAGCCACATTACCACCCTTGCCCGTACCGCCCAATGACTGGCGCACTTCGGCTTCTGCAGTAGATGCAGTTGCCAACACCTTGCCACCGTCGCCAGAGATGACGCTTGCGTAGATGTGCAAATTGGTACGATTGACAGTCAAACGCGCAACGCCTTGATTGGCGATACGAATCCGGGTCTGACGGGCTCTGCGAAGACGCTGCTCTTTTTTGGTCAACATGTTGCAGCTCCTTATTTCTTCTTGGTTTCTTTGATTGTGATTTTTTCGTCCGAATAACGGATACCTTTGCCCTTGTAAGGCTCTGGTGGACGAAACGCACGAATCTCAGCTGCAATTTGACCAACGCGCTGACGATCAGCACCTTTAATCAAAATTTCAGTGGGGGTTGGGGTTGCTACCGCAATCCCAGCAGGCATATCAACGTTCACAGGGTGTGAGTAGCCAACACTCAAGTTCAGCTTGGTTCCTGTTGCCTGGGCTTTATAACCCACACCGACAAGACTCAGCTTCTTCTCAAAGCCTTTGGTAACACCGACCACCATGTTGTTCACCAACTGGCGCAAGGTTCCAGTCATTGCATTGGCTTCACGAGAGTCGTTAGCAGGCTGAAAGCTCAGCGTGCCAGCATCATTCGCAACATTCACCAAAGCATTCTGGGCCACCTGCAAGCTTCCGCCGGCACCCTTGACACCAATATGACCAGCACTGATCACAACGTCCACACCAGCTGGGACGATAACAGGCACTTTTCCTACACGAGACATTTTTAATTACTCCTCAATGTAGCGTTAAGCGACGTAGCACAGAACTTCGCCACCGACACCGGTAGCGCGTGCTTTACGATCCGTCATCACACCTTGGGGTGTGGTTACGATCGCCACGCCAAGTCCATTCTGAACTTGGGGAATAGCATCACTGCCGCGGTACACACGCAAGCCAGGGCGGCTAACACGTTCGATACGCTCAATGACGGGGCGACCTGCGTGGTATTTCAGGGAAATTACCAACTCAGACTTGCCGCCTGCCGCAGTCACTTTGAAGTCATCAATATACCCCTCGTCTTTCAAGACCTGGGTAATTGCAACTTTTACTTTAGAAGAGGGCACCGACACAGAGGTCTTTGCCACCATTTGCGCATTGCGAATGCGAGTCAACAGATCGGCGATTGGATCACTCATGCTCATGATTAGTTATCCTTTCGCTTACCAGCTGGCCTTGACGATGCCAGGAATTTCTCCGGCAAAAGCCATTTCACGGATTTTTGAACGACCCAGACCGAAGTGCTGGAACGTGCCACGTGCACGACCGGTGATGGCGCAACGATTGCGCTGACGGGTCGGATTCGCGTTACGGGGGAGCTTTTGCAGACCCAAACGGGCT
>MESI01000013.1 GCA_001770935.1 Burkholderiales bacterium RIFCSPLOWO2_12_FULL_61_40
GTTCGCCCCTGACATGACCAAATTTGTCTTCGTCACTGGCGGTGTAGTGTCCTCCCTTGGCAAGGGAATCGCCTCTGCCTCCTTAGCTGCGATCCTGGAATCGCGAGGCCTCACAGTCACTTTAATCAAGCTCGACCCCTACCTCAACGTGGATCCGGGGACCATGTCACCGCTGCAGCACGGCGAGGTTTTCGTTACCGACGATGGGGCTGAGACCGATCTCGACTTGGGCCACTACGAGCGCTTCGTGGAAACACGCATGCGCAAAGCCAACAATTTCACCACCGGCCAGATCTACAAAAGCGTGCTCGACAAGGAGCGCCGCGGTGACTACTTGGGCAAGACCGTGCAGGTCATCCCCCACGTCACCAACGAAATCCAGGAGTTCGTCAAACGCGGTGCCCGCTTTGGCGAGCCCGATGCCGTGGACGTTGCCATCGTGGAAATTGGCGGCACGGTAGGTGACATCGAGTCCCTGCCCTTCCTGGAAGCTGTGCGCCAGATGAGCCTCAAGCTCGGCCCCAACAACAGTGCCTTCGTGCATTTGAGCTACGTGCCCTGGATCGCAGCGGCGGGTGAACTCAAGACCAAACCCACCCAGCACACCGCCAAGCAGTTGCGCGAAATCGGTATCCAGGCCGATGCCCTGCTGTGCCGTGCGGACCGGCGCATTCCCGATGAAGAGCGGCAAAAAATCTCACTGTTCTCCAATGTGCCCGAATGGGGCGTGATTTCCATGTGGGACGTGGACACCATTTACAAGGTGCCACGCATGCTGCACGAACAGGGCCTGGACGGCCTGATTTGCGACAAGCTGCGTTTGAACACCCCCCCGGCCAACCTCAAACGTTGGGATGACCTGGTGTATGAAACCGAACATCCGCAAGGCGAGGTCAGCATTGCCATGGTGGGCAAATACGTGGACCTGTCAGACAGCTACAAATCCCTCAACGAGGCGCTGCGCCATGCGGGCATGAAAAACCATGCCAAGGTCCGCATTGGCTACATCGACTCCGAAACTATTACGGCGGACAACGTCAGCCAACTCGCCCAATACGATGCGGTATTGGTGCCCGGCGGCTTTGGCAAACGCGGGGTCGAAGGCAAAATTAGCGCCGCCCGCTATGCACGCGAGAACAAAGTGCCCTACCTGGGCATCTGCCTGGGGATGCAAGTCGCCACCATTGAGTTTGCAAGGCATGTGGCGGGTTTGAAAGATGCCAACAGCACCGAGTTTGAGGCCGATTGCCCCAACCCGGTCATTGCGCTGATCACCGAGTGGAAAGATGCCGACGGCACCATCAAGACCCGGAACAAAAATTCCGACCTGGGTGGCACCATGCGCCTGGGTGCGCAAAGCTCCGATGTCAGCCAGAGCACACTGGCGCATGCCATTTATGGTGACGTGGTGACCGAACGCCATCGCCACCGCTACGAGGCCAATGTCAACTATCTGGACCAGCTGCGCGAAGCTGGCCTGGTGATTTCCGCGCTGACCCAGCGTGAAAAGCTGACCGAGATGGTCGAGCTGCCACAAAACGTGCACCCCTGGTATGTGGGCGTGCAGTTCCACCCCGAATTCAAATCAACCCCATGGAATGGGCACCCGCTGTTCAACGCCTTCGTCAAGGCCGCTTTGAACCACCAATCCGAAGGTAAAAGCCTGAAGGTAGCAAGCTGATGAAACTGTGCGGATTTGACATCGGTCTGGAGCATCGGATCTTCTTGATCGCAGGGCCCTGCGTGATCGAATCGGAGCAGTTGCAGATGGACACGGCGGGCACGCTCAAGGAAATCACCGACAGCCTGGGGATTCCGTTTATCTTCAAGAGCAGTTTTGACAAGGCCAACCGCTCCAGCGGCAGCACCTTTCGCGGCCCTGGCATCGACAAAGGGCTGGAAATCCTGGCCAAGGTTAAAAAAGAACTGGGCGTTCCTGTCCTGACCGACATCCACTCCGAGGAGCAAATCGCCCAGGTGGCCTCGGTGGTGGACGTCTTGCAGACACCCGCCTTTTTGTGCCGCCAGACAGACTTCATCCGCGCGGTCGCCCAATCGGGCAAACCCGTCAATATCAAAAAGGGCCAGTTTCTGGCCCCTGGCGATATGAAGAACGTGATTGACAAAGCCCGCGCAGCCGCCCGGGACGCCGGTTTGCCAGAAGACAGCTTCATGGCCTGCGAACGCGGTGCCAGTTTTGGCTACAACAATCTGGTGAGCGACATGCGCTCGCTGGCCATCATGCGGGACACCGGCGCACCGGTGGTGTTTGACGCCACCCATTCGGTCCAACTGCCGGGTGGCCAAGGCACCAGCAGCGGTGGCCAGCGCGAAATGGTGCCTGTGCTGGCCCGTGCCGCCGTCGCAGTCGGTGTCGCCGGCCTGTTCATGGAAACCCATCCCGATCCGTCCAAAGCCATGAGCGATGGCCCCAATGCGGTGCCACTCAAGCACATGAAGGCGCTGCTGGAAACCCTGGTTGCGCTGGATTACGTAACCAAAAAAACCCCGTTCCTGGAAAATAACTTCTCCTGAACGGATACATTGTCGCAAGCGTAGGCTCCGCCCATAGGGCGGAGCCTACTGTTTTAATTTTGTAATTTTTGAAAGATAAGCAATGAGCGCAATTGTTGATATTGTTGGCCGCGAAATCCTGGATTCACGCGGCAACCCCACCGTCGAATGCGACGTCTTGCTGGAATCCGGCACCATGGGCCGCGCCGCAGTACCCAGTGGTGCATCCACGGGTTCCCGCGAAGCGATTGAATTGCGTGATGGCGACAAGAAGCGCTACCTCGGCAAGGGCGTGCTCAAGGCCGTTGAATACATCAACACCGAAATTTCCGAAGCGGTTCTGGGTCTGGACGCTTCCGAGCAGGCTTTCCTGGACAAGACGTTGATCGACCTGGACGGCACCGAAAACAAATCCCGCCTGGGCGCCAACGCCATGCTGGCGGTGTCCATGGCCGTGGCCCGCGCTGCAGCGGAAGAATCTGGCCTGCCTTTGTACCGCTACTTTGGTGGCATGGCCGCCGTGCAAATGCCCGTGCCGATGATGAACGTCATCAACGGTGGCGAACACGCCAACAACAACCTGGATTTGCAAGAGTTGATGATCATCCCCGTGGGCGCACCCAGCTTCCGCGAAGCCGTGCGCTACGGCGCCGAGGTCTTCCACGCGCTGAAGAAAATCCTGCACGACAAGGGCATCAGCACTGCAGTGGGTGATGAAGGCGGATTTGCCCCCAACGTGGCCAACCACGAAGCCGCTATCCAGATGATTCTGGAGGCCATTGACAAGGCCGGTTATGTGGCAGGTGAGCAGATCGCCCTGGGCCTGGACTGCGCCGCTTCCGAGTTCTACAAAGATGGCAAATACCACCTGGAAGGCGAAGGCCTCATCCTGGACGCCCAGGAGTGGACCAACATCCTCGCCACCTGGGTCGACAAATACCCCATCATCAGCATCGAAGACGGCATGGCCGAAGGCGACTGGGACGGCTGGAAACTGCTGACCGACCGTCTGGGCAAGAAGGTGCAAATCGTGGGTGACGACCTGTTCGTGACCAACACCAAGATTTTGAAGGAAGGCATCGACAAGGGCATTGCCAATTCCATCCTGGTCAAGATCAACCAGATTGGCACTTTGACCGAAACCTTCGCCGCGATTGAGATGGCCAAGCGTGCCGGTTACACCGCCGTGATCAGCCACCGCTCGGGCGAAACCGAAGACTCCACCATTTCGGATATCGCAGTGGGTACCAACGCAGGCCAAATCAAGACCGGTTCCTTGAGCCGCTCTGACCGCATGGCCAAGTACAACCAGCTGCTGCGCATCGAAGAAGACTTGGGTGATATCGCCGTGTACCCTGGCCGTGCTGCGTTCTACAACCTGAAGTAAAACCAGCGCCGTGGCCAACCGTTTTGTTCCCATCGTTCTGATCGCTTTGTTGGCGGTCTTGCATGGGCAATTGTGGTTTGGCCGGGGCAGCGTCCCCAATGTGTCGAAGCTGCAGGGGCAGCTCGACACGCAAAAACGCAACAATGCCCAAGCGGGACTGGCCAATGACCGCCTGAGTGCAGAAATTCGCGACCTGCAAGAAGGCCTTGAAATTGTGGAAGAAAAAGCCCGCTCCGAACTGGGCATGCTCAAGTCCAACGAAATCTACGTTCAGATCGCGCGGTAAGGGCTTGGCGCCGAGTCACCGATGAAAATCGCCATTCTGGGAGCCGAGTGCACGGGTAAAACCCAGTTGGCACACACCCTGGTCCAGGCATTGAGTACACAGGGCAGCGCATCCATGGTGCCCGAAGTGTTACGCGAATGGTGCGCGCAGCATGCGCGAACACCCCAGGCCCATGAACAACGGGCCATTGCGCAGGCACAGGCGGTTCACATTCAATCGGCTGCACCCGTTGATTTTTTGATTGCAGACACCTCTGCACTGATGACGGCTGTTTACAGCGATTTGTTATTCCATGATGCCTCACTGTATTCCTTTGCACTGGAGCAACACCGGTGCTTTGACCTGACCTTGCTCACCGGATTGGACCTGGCTTGGGAGCCCGATGGTGTACAACGTGACGGGCCGCATTCCCAAGCACCCGTCGATGCACGCTTACGCCAGGTGCTCGACGCCCACGCCATTCCCTATGCCGTGGTCTATGGAACAGGGTCCGAGCGCACCCAATGTGCGCTGCAGGCGATTGATCAACATTTGCAAATGCCACGGCAGGGCTCCCCAACCGAATCTGCATGGCAATGGAATTGTGAAAAATGCTCAGACGCAGTCTGTGAACACCGCTTGTTCAGCCGCCTGGTGCAAGGCCAGCCAGCTGCCACCAGTTAATGCGGCTCGGTGCCACCCGGCACCATTTGAACCGGCGCGGTGAACAACTGTGCGGCGTCCACCGGATCAAACCGGTATTGCACCCCGCAAAATTCGCAGGCCACTTCAATATCGGGGCGCTCTGCCAAAATGCTGGCCGCTTCGTCCTGCCCCAGTGCCACAATCATCTTGCCCACCCGCTCCCGGCTGCATGCGCAGGAAAAACGGGGGGCCGAGTCACCCTGCAAAGGCTCGAAGCGGGTGATTTGCTCTTCCCAAAACAGGCGATGCAAAATGGTGTCCACATCCAGCGTCAGCAACTCTTCACGCTTGAGGCTGCTGGCCAAAATCGCGATGCGGTTGTAGTCCTCGTTCACACCGATCTGGTCTTCGTTTTCCTTGGCCACCATGCTGCCCGCCAGATTGTTCTCCCCCTGCATGGGCAGGCGCTGAATCAAGACCCCTGCAGCCACACTGTCGTTTGCAGCCAGCACCAGCGTGGTATCGAGCTGCTCGCTTTGCAGCATGTAGTGCTCCAGCACCGCACTTAAACGTTCGATGGGCTGGCCCTGGTCATCAAACAAAGGCACGACGCCCTGGTAGGGCTGCTGGCCGGGGAACTTGGTTTTGGGGTCCAGGGTGATGGCACAGCGCCCCTGGTTGGAGGCATTGACCATTTCGCTCAGGGTCGCCGTAGGTGCGACCACCGCCGTGACCGAGGCCGTGGCACGCAGCGCCAGATCGGGCTGTACCTCCACCACCGCCAGTTTGACCGGCCCGTCACCGGCAATTTGCAGGGTCAGCGAACCATCGAACTTGATGTTGGACTGCATCAGCGTCGCCGCGGCCACCATTTCACCCAGCATCTCGCGCACCGGTACGGCGTAGGCACCGTCATTGCTGTTGGAGGCGCGACGGCGCAAGATTTCGGTCCATGTGTCCGTCAAGCGCACCACGATGCCACGCACCGGCAAACCATCGAACAAAAATTTGTGCAATTCACTCATACGTATTTATCCAATTTTGTGCAGACCGGTCTTGAAGCGGCGTGCGTTCTCCATGTAATGCAGGGCACTCATCTGCAAGCCGGCTTGTTGCTCGGGAGTCAGTTCGCGCACCACTTTGGCAGGACTGCCGATGATCATGGAACCATCGGGAAACTCTTTGCCCTCGGTCACCAGTGCCCCTGCCCCCACAATGCAGCCTTTGCCAATTTTGGCGCCATTGAGCACCACGGCACCGATGCCAATCAGCGAACCGTCGCCAATGGTGCAGCCGTGCAGCATGACCTTGTGGCCGACCGTGACGTTGTCGCCCACGGTCAGGGGTTTGCCGATATCGGCGTGCAACACGCTGGCATCCTGGATGTTGGAGCCTCGGCCGATGCGAATGCACTCGGTGTCGCCGCGAATGACCACGCCAAACCACACACTGGCATCCTCGCCCAGCTCCACATTGCCCATCACTTGCGCACTGTCAGCCACCCATACAGACTCGGCCATGCGGGGAGAGATGTTGTCCAGTTCGTAAATTGCCACGGCTTTTCCTCAGATTCAAATGATCGGGAATTGTAGGGATTGCCGCCGCGCCCGTAAAACAAACCCATTTTGCAGATTCAGGGCTGACCTGCGGCCTTGGCCTGCAATCCTTCCAAACCGTCGAGAATCAGACCCAGCCCGAACTCAAACGGGTGCCGACCGTTGTAGCTTCCTTCGATGACCTGCTCGGCCAGCGCCCGCATATAGGGGTAACGCTCTGGCGGCAACATCGGCAAGAATTGTCGTGCGGCATCCGCATAGGTTCCGGCGGCAATCGGAAAAAGCAACTCCTGCAGTGTGAACCCGTAGATATGGCTATCGACCACGTTGCGCGCATGGTCCGCCATCGCATGTGAAAAGCCGGCCTCGCGAAGGCATCCATGTGTTGCATCAATGTAACGCAGCATCGCCGCCCCAACATTCATCCGAGAGACAAACAACAGGGGTGCCCAAGCGTGGCTCAACAGCACGGCATACGCGGAAGTCGCCCGTTGATGCATCTGCACCTTCCAGTGGGCACCGACCTCGGGCACCGCGATCTCGGCGACAACGAGATCGACCATGCCATCGAGCAGGTCTTCCTTGTTGGCGACGTGGTTGTACAGCGACATCGCTTCCACCTCCAGGGTTTGGGCCAGCCTGCGCATGGACAACGCCGCGATGCCGCCCGCATCGGCAAGCCGGATGGCCGCATGCAGTACCCGTTCTCGCGTCAGCGGTACGCGGGTGGGTGGCTCAGAATGGGGTGAGGTGGTCATCTGCAGGGGCTTCTCTCTCTTGACGTGCTTACGTTGTAAGTACCATAATACTTACAACGTAAGTTTATAGTAATAAGGGCCAACCATGACAATCCCCCACCCGACACAGCATTGCATGAAAGCTTGGGTCTGCCATGGCTATGGTGGACCGAACGTGCTGGAGCTGGAGGAACGGCCCCTACCCGTGCCCGGCGACAACGAAATTCTGGTCCAGGTCCGCGCCACCACCGTCACGTCGGGGGATGTGCGCGTGCGTACCCTCCATCTGCCACGGGGCTTCGGGCTGATCGGACGCCTGGCCATCGGACTCACCGGCCCCCGCCAGCCAATCCTGGGGACCGAACTGGCAGGCACGGTGAAGGCTGTGGGCAAGAAGGTCACCACTTTCAAAACAGGAGACGCGGTGATCGGCTTTCCGGGGGCGGCCATGGGTGGCCATGCCCAATACCAAGTCTTGTCGATCCATAGGCCAGTGATCTTGAAACCACCCCATCTCAGTTTCGAGGAAGCTGTAAGCCTGCCGTTTGGTGGCATGACGGCGCTGCACTTTCTTCGCAAAGCGCAGCTCAAGGTGGGGGACCAAGTGTTAGTCATCGGCGCGTCCGGTGCGGTCGGCAGTGCCATGGTGCAATTGGCCACCCATATGGGGGCCATAGTCACGGCGGTGACCAGCGGCGGCAATGCCGGTCTGGTACGTTCGCTCGGTGCGAGCGCCGTGATCGACTACACCGTGCAAGACTTCACCAAAGCACCTGAAAGCTACGACATCATTGCCGATACGGTGGGTGCCAGATCCTTCAGCGCATGCTGTCCGGTGCTCAAAGAGCATGGCCGCTACCTGTCGGTGGCTGGTGGCCTGTCTGATCTGCTGGCGCGCCCACGGGGCAGCAAAAAATCCATGGGTGGCCCGGCCCCCGAAAAACCAGACGATTTGCGGGAACTGATCCGCTTGGCTGCGATGGGAGTTTTAAAACCGGTCATCGACAGGACATACACCTTCGCGCAATTGCCGCAAGCGCATGCCTATGTGGAAACCGGTCGCAAGCGGGGCAGTGTGGTCGTGACCGTGCAACAGGATTGACAGGGGCGGCCTAGAATGTACTGAACCCACAACGACTGCACCATGCCTGTATCCAAGCCCCCCGCATCTTCCCCACGGGACCAAGCGCCACTGCCGGTCGCCGTTGCCCGCCAAGCCATTCTGGATGCCGACCGAGACGTGTTTGGCTACGAACTGTTTGACCGCTCCATGGAGATGCACCAACACTCCGCAGCCAGTGATGCGCAACTGCTGTTCAACGTGCTGTCTGGAACGGACGGGGAAACGCTGGCAGGCCACAAGACTTTTTTTATCAACTGCACGCATGACAGCCTGGCGGGAGGTCACTTGGACCTGGTGGCCCCTGAACGCGTGGTGCTGGAAATTCCTCCCTTGCCGGTTTCACAGGTCGAGCAGATTCAAGACCGTTTATGCACCTTGACGGAAATCCACAAACGCGGATTCCGCCTGGCCTTTGATTATTCGATTCTGACGCGCTCCTATGAACCTTGGCTATCACTGGCGTCGTTCATCAAGTTTGATATTTCGGTGCTCAAGCCCGCGTCCTTGGACTCCTTCGTCAAACTGGCGCGCAGCAAGACCAACGCCCTGTTGATTGCGGAAAAAGTCGAGACCATGTCGCAGTACCAGCTGGTGTCTGGCCTGGGCATCAGCCTGTTTCAAGGCTATTGGTTTGCCAAGCCCGTGATCGTGCAAGGCCACTCGGTGCGGCCCGCGCAGGCCACCATCCTGCAACTGATCAATCTGGTGCGCAAACAGGCCAGCACCAACGACATTGAAGACCTCTTCAAACGCGACCCAACCCTGTCCTTCAACCTGCTGCGCTTCATCAACTCCGCCGGGTTTGGCATGCGCACCGAGGTCACCTCGTTCAAACATGCCGTGATGTTGCTGGGCCTCAAACGCCTGTTCAAATGGGCCGCCTTGCTGTTAACCACCTCACATACGGGCGGCACGCCGCCCGCTGTAGGCTCCACCGCCGTGGTGCGGGGGCGGCTGATGGAACTGCTGGCCGCCGAGGTGCTTGCCGCCGAAGAATGCGACAACGCTTTTGTGGTGGGCGTGTTCTCCCTGCTGGACACCATGCTGGGCATGACGATGGACGCGGCCTTGGCCACCCTGACCTTGCCCGCCAGCGTGACCGACGCCTTGCTGCACGGCAGCGGCCCCCTGGCGCCGTTTTTGGCACTCACCCTGGCGTGTGAAGCGGGGGATGACGCCGCCTTTGCCCAAGCCGCCCACACCCTGGGCCTGAACAGCGGTCAAATCAACATGGCCCATTTGCAGGCCCTGTCCTGGGCGGAAACGTTGGGCGAGTAAACCCGCGTTCTTCCCGCCTTTACCCTCGCGGATGGTGCTGCGCGTGCAACTGCGCCAAACGCTCACGCGCCACATGGGTGTAAATGGTGGTGGTGGAAATATCGGCATGCCCCAGCAGCAATTGCACCGCCCGCAGGTCGGCACCGTGGTTCAGCAAATGCGTGGCAAAGGCATGGCGCAGCGTATGGGGTGACAGGTGCGAGCGAATGCCTGCGTCCGCCGCGTATTTTTTCACCACCATCCAGAACATCACCCGCGACATGGCGGTACCCGCCGTGGCACCGCGCACGGTGACAAACAAATCCTCGGTCTGTTTTCCCGCCAGCAGCTCAGCACGGGCTTGCCCCAGGTAACGGCGCAACCATTGGCTGGCGACCTCGCCAAACGGCACCAGGCGTTCCTTGGCACCCTTGCCCAGCACGCGTAACACGTTGTCGTTCAGACCCAGGTTCAGCGTTTTGAGGGTCACCAGCTCGCTCACCCGCAGGCCGCTGGCATACATCAGCTCCAGCATGGTGCGGTCACGCACTCCCAGCGCGTTGCTGGTGTCGGGCGCGGCCAGTAGCGCTTCCACCTGGGCTTCGGTCAGGGCTTTGGGCACCCGCAACGCCTGCTTGGCGGATTGGAGCTTGAGCGTGGGGTCGGAGGACATCAATCCCTCGCGCAGGGCCCAGCGGAAGTAGCGCTTGAATACGGTGAGGCGCCGGTTGGCCGTGGTCGCTTTGGTGGCCGCATGGCATTGTGAAAAATACGCCTGCAGATCCAGCTCGGCCGTGCCATTCAGTCCACCCGCGCTTACCCCACGCGCTTGCAGCCACACCGCGTACAGGGTCAGGTCGCGCCGGTAGGCCTCCAGCGTGTTCTTGGACAGGCCATCTTCCAGCCACAAGGCGTCGATAAAGGCATCGATACCGGCCTGGCTAGCGTCACCCACCCGCATCATTCCAGGCGCAGCTTGGCGGAGTCCACCACCTTTTTGTACACCGCGTATTCGGCCTGGATTTGCGCCGCAAACTGCTCGGGCGTATTGCCGATGAGGAACGAGCCGGTATCTTCAATCCGTTTTTCACCACCGGGTCTTCCAGCACCTTGCGCACCGCGGCATTGAGCTTGTTCACCACGTCTTTGGGCATGCCCTTGGGGCCATAGATGCCGTAGAAGGCCATGCGATTGGCCGACTCCAGCCCCAGCTCTCTAAATGTCGGCACATTGGGCAACTGCGCGAGCCGTTGTGGCGCGGCCACGACGATGGGAATCAGCCGATCTTGCCTGGGCGGCTCTTCACCTCGGCCAAAAAACCTTTGTAGTCTGTGGCCGCAAAGCTGGGGTGCACCGCAATCACATTGGGGGTGGCGGCGATGTTGATGATGGGGGTGAAATCGGTCAGCGGCTTGTAGGGATTTTTGGGGTTGATGGCCGGATTGGCCGCCACGGTGGACACGGTGGCCATACCCAGCGAATAGCCGTCGGGTGCGGCTTTGGCCCAGGATCTTGCCCAGGGGATCGGCAATCGTGCGGGCAATGATGTCGGTGGTGCCGCCGGGGGCAAACGGCGCCTGCAATTTGATGATCCGGCTGGGGTAGGTCTGCGCCAGGGCGGCGCTGGATGCGGCCCAAAGACCGAGGGCAACAAGGGTACGGCGATGCATGGTGGGGGTGCTCCTGAAAAAGCCGGCTGACGTAAAGATGGGCCTTTATCGCTTACAGGGTATGCGCAGACAGCTAGTATTTTGATAGCGTTTGCACCTCAAAACCCACAATATTGCGGCTGGCCTTGCTGAACTCCACCCCGATCAGGTGGATGGGCTCGCCTCTGGATTGGTATTTGTCGGCGTAGCCCTTGTCCTGGAGTTGCTGCAGGGCCCGGCCTTCGGGCGTGAGCTCCACCACTTTGAACTCAAACAGGAACACCTGGCCATTGAACAGCACCGCCATGTCGATGCGGCCTTTGTTGGTGGTATCTTCCAGCCGAATGTCCAGCCCCAAGGCGGCAAAGTAGCTGTAGAAAATGCTGGCGTAGTAGCCTTCAAAGTGGGCCAGCTCGTTTTTGCGGTACCAGTCGTGGGAAATGCTGGCGTAAAACGCGTGGAACAAATCTTTCAGCCCCCCCAGATTCACGGTCTTCAGCAAGTCTATGAGCTGGAGGCGGGTTTCAAATGAGCTGCGTTCCGGTGCGCCAAGCCCACCCAGCAACGCGGCATTGAGGCTCGACTCCACTTCACGATTCGGATAGCCCAGGGTATACACCCACTGCCCCGGCAAAGGCTCGCTGCTTTGGTGCACGGTCAGGTAGCCGGCCTGGAACAGCAAAGCTTCGGGTTCGATCTGGTCCACGTCAAAGGTGGATAAAAGTGCCATGCTGCTGTGCAAGCGGGCCAGGTCGGGCGTAAAAAACTGCCGTTCGCTCAGGAGCTTGACCAGGAAGGTCGGCGTGCCGGTTTCAAACCAGTAGGGTCTGAACACCCGGCTGCGAAACAGCAAAAGCAAATCAAAGGGGTTGTAGACGCTGGTGCCCAGCCAGTTGTAGCCGTTGTACCACTGGCGTATTTCTTCGCGGTCCAATCCTTCGAGCTCGGGCGCAAACACGGTTTCCACATCGGCATCGGTATAGCCGCACAGGGCGCTGTAGTGTGCGTCCAAGGTGATGTCGGTCAGGTTGTTCAGCCCCGAGAACAGGCTGACCTTGCTGAATTTGGAAACACCGGTCAGAAATACAAATTTCAAATGCGCGTCTGAGCCCTTGAGCACGGAATACAGATTCTTCAGGCCCTCGCGCATCTCCAGCGCCACGGGACTGTTGGTGATGTTGTCCAGAATGGGCTTGTCGTATTCGTCGATCAACACCACGGCGCGCTGGCCGGTTTTCTGGTGGGCCAGGGCAATGAGTTCGCCAAATTGGCCACCCAGGCTTTGATGGGTGCAGGTGACGCCCAAGTTTTTTTGGTTGTCCAGCAAAATCTCTGCTAAGCGCTGGTCCAGTTCCGCCCGGTTGCGCAGTACCCCATCGGACAAGCTCACCCGGATCACGGGGTGCTTTTGGGTCCAGTCCCAGCGGGTTTCAGCGGCCAGTCCGGTGAACAATTCCTGGCGGCCTTCAAACAGGTCTTTGAAGGTGTCCAGCAGCAGGCTTTTGCCAAAGCGTCGGGGGCGGCTTAAAAAATAGTACTTGCCGGTGTGCGCCAGGTCCACGGCCATCCCGGATTTGTCCACATAGTAATAACCCTCTTCGCGAATTTCGCTAAAGGTTTGGATGCCGATGGGCAGCTTGCGCCGGGCAAGCGGGGTGGCGGGAGATGGGGTGGGGACCATCCGTGCATTTTAGGCACGGTGGGCGCAAAGTTCCATGCAATCCCTGGCTGGTATCCTTGTCCGGTGAACTACGCCCAGCTTCTTTTCCCCGACTTTTCCCTGATTTTGTGCGGCTACCTGGTGTGCCGCTACACCGCCCTCAACCGTACGGTGTGGGCGCAGGTGGAATCGCTGGTGTACTTTCTGCTGTTTCCGGTGCTGCTGTTCCACTCCATTGTGAAAAGCCCGCTGGACCTGCGCGCCACCTCCAGCCTGATGGGCGCGGGCTGGGCGCTGGCGCTGGCCGGCATCGCACTGGCCTACTCCCTGCCCCATTTGCCCTGCTTGCGCCGGCATATGGACCCCCGCCACCATGCGGCCAGCGCGCAGGTGGCATTTCGGTTCAACTCCTTTATCGGGCTGGCACTGGCCGACCGGCTGGCCGGGCCGCAAGGCCTGCTCTTGATCGCGGTGCTGATTGGCGTGTGTGTGCCGCTGTGCAATGTGGGCGCGGTGTGGCCCATGGCACGCCATGCACAGCGCGGCTTGGTGCGGGAGCTGGTGCGCAATCCGCTGATCATCGGCACCGCCTCGGGCCTGGTAGCCAACCTCATGGGTTTTGTGCTGCCCGTCTGGCTGGAACCCACGGTCTCGCGCCTGGGGGCGGCCTCGCTGGCCATGGGGCTGATGGCCGCAGGTGCCGGCATGCAGTTGGGTGCGCTGGCCCAGGCCAAAACCCTGATGGTGGCGGTGCTGTCCATCCGCCACTTTTTCCTGCCCCTGGCGGCATTGGGAATTTCACACCTGTTTGGCCTGTCGGAGGTGCAGACCACGGTGCTGCTGGCCTTCTCGGCCCTGCCGACGGCGTCGAGCTGTTATGTGCTGGCCGCCCGCATGGGCTACGACGGCGCCTATGTGGCCGGGCTGGTGACCTTGTCCACCCTTTTGGGCCTGGCCAGCCTGCCTTTTGCGCTGGGGGTGTTGCGGCAGTTTTGACGCTGTGGATCGTGTGCATACCGCCGTAGGCAGAGCGAAGGCACGGCGTCCCCTGATCGCCATACGCTGTCCCAAGCGGCGTCGCAGAGAAAGCCCTCGCCGCCTTACCTCTTCTTGTCCTCCAGTTGCGCAATAACAAGATCGAAGTCTGAGACAAAATTCAAATCCTGCCGCTGCCTGAAAATCTCGTACTCTCCCTCTGCCTTCAGTCTGGCCTCCAAGGCGCTGACAGTGCCTTTGTCCTGCAAAATTGGATAGTTGGACAACTCAAGAAAGCTATTCAAAAATGCTGACCAGTCGGCCATCGTCATCAAAATGCCGCGTTTGGCCCGATTTTCAGCAAGGTCGAGATAGGCGGACACGATGCGGTTTAGCTCATCAATGTGCGCCTCATTCAGGTAGTTCTTGGCTACCGTGACATCGGATTTGAGGATCTTTCCATGGGGTGCTTGCTTCCAGGTGGAAAGGCCCATGGTGATTTTGGTGGCGTCAGCCGATGAATAAATGAGTTCAGCCGCTGTTTGCCCTGTGATCGCCCAGTGCAGCTTGTTTTGAACCTGGGCAAAGAAGCCTGCCGTCTCTGGCGATTTTGCGGCGTAGTCCACTGACAGCGCATAAATATCCGTGATCTTTTGGTAAAACCGACGCTCACTGGCGCGAATCTCCCGAATCCGCTCAAGGAGTTCGTCAAAGTAATCTTTGCCAAACACACCTTTGTTTTTTTTGAGACGTTCATCATCCAGGACGAACCCTTTGGCCATGAACTCGCGCAGGGTGGTGGTGGCCCAAATGCGGAATTGGGTGGCCTGATAGCTGTTGACGCGGTAGCCAAGAGAGATGATGGCGTCAAGGCTGTAGAACTTGACCGGCTTGTCCGAACCAGCAATGTGCAAAATTTGCACATTGCTTTCTTCCACCAATTCAGACTCCTTAAAAATGTTCCTCAAGTGCTTTGAAATGACCGAGCGTTCGCGTCCAAATAACTGAGCCAATTGTTCCTGGGTGAGCCAGACACTTTCACCCTGAACAAGAACATCCACACGAACAGCGCCACTGGGTGCCTTGTAGATCAGGAATTGTTTCGAATTTGTCATATTTTTAAATATTCAGTGCAAGCAATTGCTCTCATTTCAGTAGCTGCTTGCGCTTATTCCACGGGGGCCAGAGGCATATTTCATCATTTATTTTTCTCGAAAAGCGCCCAAACCACATGCTCGCGCACCAGCGCGCTGGGGTGCTCGGCGCGGCGCAGCAAGGCGGCCCGCATGCGTTCGGCGTCTTCGGGCGACGCGGCAGCCGCACCGCTGGCATGCAAGGCATTGCCCAGGGCCACTGCAATGTTGCGCAGCCAGCGCTCGTGGCCGATGCGGCGGATGGGGCCGCCTTCGGTGCGCTGCAAAAACTCTTGCTCCGTCCAGTCCAGCAAGTCCGCCAATGCCTGGCCACTCAAACCTTCGCGGGCATCAAAGTCGGGCAAGGCGCTGCGCTTGGCGAACTTGTTCCAGGGGCACACGAGTTGGCAATCGTCACAGCCGTAAATGCGGTTGCCCAGCAGCGGGCGCAGCTCCAACGGAATGGCCCCCGCATGCTCGATGGTCAGGTAGGAAATGCAGCGCCGCGCGTCCAGCCGTCCCGGACCCAGAATGGCCTGGGTCGGGCACACCGTGATGCAGGCGCTGCAGGAACCGCAATGGTCCTGCACCGGGCGGCTCTCGGGCAGGGCCACGTCGAGGTAGATTTCGCCCAAAAAGAAGGTGGAACCGGCCTCGCGGTTCAGCAGCAAGGTGTGTTTGCCGCGCCAGCCCTGGCCGCTGCGGGCGGCCAGTTCGGCCTCCAGCACCGGGGCCGAATCGGTGAACACGCGGTGCCCCAGCGGCCCCAGGTGTTCGGCAATGCGGTCGGTGAGTTTTTGCAGGCGGCTGCGCAGCACCTTGTGGTAGTCCCGCCCCCGGGCATAGACCGACACAATGCCCTCGCCGGGGCGCCGCAGGCGCGCCAGCTCCTGTGCCTGCCAGTCGTCCGGGGTGCTGCGCGGCAGGTAGTCCATACGCGCCGTGAGCACGCTGAGGGTGCCCGGCACCAGCTCGGCCGGGCGTGCCCGCTTGAGCCCGTGGCTTGCCATATAGGCCATGTCGCCATGGAAACCCTGGTCCAGCCAGGCCAATAATCCAGGTTCGGCGGAAGAGAGGTTTACACCCGCCACGCCAATTTGGGAGAATCCCAGTTCCCGGGCCCAGGCCTGTATCTGAGAAACCAACTGGTTGCCATCGAATTGAGTACTTTTGATCGTCACGCGCCTATTGTAAAAACTGCCGCGCCCAGCACCGTGCACAGTGCCATCAAGAGCCTGCAATGGCCCGATGAACTGGCCACGCAGCTGTTTGCCGCCCAACTGGCGGCGCAGCCCCAGCTTGGCCACGCCTTCATCGCCCTGCACGGCGACCTGGGCGCGGGCAAGACCACCTTGGTGCGCCACCTGCTGCATGCGCTGGGGGTGCAGGGCCGCATCAAAAGCCCCACCTACGCGGTGGTGGAGGCCTACGAGTTGCCTGCGCTGGGTCGCCCGGCCCTTGACATCTGGCATTTCGACTTCTACCGTTTCAGCGACCCGCGCGAGTGGGAAGACGCGGGCTTTCGGGACATCTTTGCCAGCCCCGGCCTCAAAATTGCCGAGTGGCCGGAAAAGGCCGCCAGCGTGCTGCCCACGGCGGACCTGGACATCCACATCGCCACCGCCCTGGACGCCACCCGCCAAGTCACCCTCACCGCGCACACCGCGACCGGCATCGCACTCTTGGCGGGCACCAGCACCCACGGAGCCCTGGCTTGAAGCGCCGCACGCTGCTGAAAACCGGCAGCCTGGTGCTGAGCCTGGGCCTGCCGCACCTGGCACGCGGCGCCACGATTTTGACGGTGCGGGTGTGGCCGGCCCCTGAATACTCGCGGGTCACCATCGAATCGGACGGCGCGCTGGTAGCCAAACAGCAGTTTGTGCCCAGCCCGCCGCGCCTGGCGGTGGACATTGCAGGCATCACACTCAACCCCGCCCTGAAAGAACTGGTGGCCAAGGTCAAGGCCGACGACCCCAATATTGCGGGCATCCGCGTGGGGCAGTTTGCCCCCGACGTGGTGCGCCTGGTGGTGGACCTGAAGCACCCCATCAAACCCCAGGTGTTCAGCCTGACCCCGGTGGCCGCCTACCAGCATCGGCTGGTGTTCGATTTGTACCCGGTGCAGGAACTGGACCCGCTGGAAGCCTTGATCGCCGAGCGGCTGAAAGACCCGATTGTGAAAGACCCGATTGCGGCCAATTCGCCACCGCCCGCGCAGGTCAACCCGGCCGACCCGCTGGGGGAGCTGATCGCCCAGCAAACCCAAAGCCCCTCCAAGCCCGCTGCACAGGGCCCCGCACCCGGCACTTTTGCTACACAAACGATAGCTGGTAGCGCAGGTTCTACGCGGGCCAGAGGCATAAATGATGCAAAAACAACGCCATCACCCGCGGCCACCACCGAGCGCCTCATCATCATCGCGCTGGACCCCGGCCACGGCGGTGAAGACCCCGGTGCCGTGGGGCCCGGCGGTACCCGCGAGAAAGATGTGGTGCTGCGCCTGGCCCACCGGCTGCGCGACCGCATCAACGCCACCAGCGTGAACGGCAACCCCATGCGCGCCTACCTCACCCGCGACGCCGACTTCTTTGTGCCGCTGGGGGTGCGGGTCCAAAAAGCCCGCCGGGTGCAGGCCGACCTGTTTGTCAGCATCCATGCCGATGCGTTTTTCACCCCCGAGCCCCAGGGTGCCAGCGT
>MESI01000014.1 GCA_001770935.1 Burkholderiales bacterium RIFCSPLOWO2_12_FULL_61_40
CGTGCAGCTCGGCGTTGCGCTCTATCAGGGCCTGCTCGGCGAGTTCCCGGCGGGTCACGTCTTCGCGCAGCGTCTGGTTCACCTCGGCCAGCTGTGCGGTGCGTTGCTCGACGATTTGCTCGACTTCCAGTTGCGCGATCTGCACTGCGCCTTCCACCACCTTGCGTTCGGTGATGTCCTGCAGGGTCTCAATGGCGCCGATCAGTTCGCCACTGGCATTGCGCAGGGGGGCCGCCGTGAAAAACAACCAGCGGCCGGTGGTCCCCAACTGGGGGAAAAAACCCTCTGCCTCGTACGCGTCCGGCACCGACAAGGAATTGCGATAGGTGTTTTGGTACAGGTCGTCAATGATGTCCTTGATGGAGCCATCCACCACCAGGTCGGCCATGACGGGGCGTTCCTTGCCGTAGAAGGCGTGGCCAATCCCTTTTCGGCCAAGCACCTGTTCCGCAGCCACCCCCAAAATCCGGGCGCACGCTTTATTGAGGTGCGTGACCACATGCCCGGTATTGATGGCAAAGGTGGGCACCGGGCTGTCATCCATCAATTGGGCGTGGCTGATGTCGGACATGGCGTTTTTGCTCAGGTGTCCAAAACAAGGCTGGCTCGGGCGAATTGCGCCTCGACCTTCGCAAACACCTGAAGCAAATCACTGTCCGAAATGGCCAACTGCTTCCAGATGCCCGGTGGAAGGAGGGGGACGGCATCGTTTTGCTCCATGGACAAGTCCAGCGCATGCGCGATGGCATCCGCAGCAATGACGACCAGCTGCATGGGGTTGGGCACCTGACCCAGAGGGGCGTGGTGGGTGGCCAATGCCTGTTGTATTGTTTCCGGGAATTTCCAATGCCGGGTGAGGGCATGGCCCACGACGGCATGGTCCAGCCCCAGCACGGTGCGCTCCGCAATCAGCAGGCTGCAATCGTGCTGCGCACCGTAGGCCATGGTGGCTTTGTAGTGGGTCGGAAATTGGGTTGCCAAAACCAGCCTGCCGATATCGTGCAGCAGGCCGGTGGTGTACGCATGCTCGGGGTTGAGCTGGAGGTAGGGCGCCAGCTCCCGTGCACACACCGCAGTGGCAATGGCATGGCGCCAAAAGGGAGTCACTTCAAAAGCAGCTTGTTGGCTGTTGGCAAAAAAACCGGTCAGTGCGGCGGCGGTAACCACACCACGCACGGTTCTGAAACCCAAAGTCGCGATGGCCTCTTCAATGGTGGTGATCTGGCGCTGCATGCCGTAAAAAGACGAATTGGCCAGACGCAGGGTCTTCGCGGTCAGCGCCTGGTCCTGCTCGATCTTGAACGCCAAATCACCAATATGGGTATCGTCCTGGTCAATGCTGGCCAACAACTCCATCACCACCGTCTGCAAGGACGGGAGTGCGTGAATTTTTTTCAGAACATCATCCAGAACAAGTGGGGTCATGAAAGCATCTGCCTGCGGTAGCGGCGCACAAGATCCAACAAATACGCCCCCTCCGGCTGGGTACGGATATGGCGAAACAACTGTTCCAGGCGCTCCAGGGAGCGCCGCTCTGGCGGTGCCAGTGGCGAGCGATTGGAAGGCTCGCTCATGGCTCTTGTCCTGTGCGCGTCAGCATGATCAGTTTTCCCTTGGAGCGTGAGTTGTTGCCCATGGTATTCCATTGCAGCAGATAGCGCTCCTCCGCAATTGAAATGGCGCTGACCCCTCCCTCCTCCGTTTCGGCAAGCGCTGCCGCCACCGCAGGAAGCGCATAGGCAAGCTCATCTCCCAGCACGGGACCGTATTGCGACAACAGCTTTTCTGCAGCCGTGTTCACAAAAGCGATCACCTCTTCATCGTCGATACCGATCACCGGCATGGGAATGAACTGTAAAGCCTCACGGGCAATCAAGAGGCTAACCTCCTCCCGTTCAATCTGTTGGCGGGTGCTGACAACGACCTCACCCAGTTGCCGGTTGGCCGCCACCAGTTCCTGGTTGGCCGTGCGGATTTTCAAATCCAGCTGCAGATTTTCTTCTTGAAGCTCGCGGTACTCAAAGGCTTTGCTGATCTGGTCCCGCAGTTGCGCGTCATCCCACGGTTTGGTCAAAAATCGGTAGATCGCGCCTTCGTTGATGGCGTCGGTGACGGACTGCAGTTCGGTAAAGCCGGACAGCACGATACGGATGGTGTCGGGGTGACTGAGTTTGGCCGCCCGCAAAAACTGGACACCCGTCATGCCCGGCATACGCTGGTCGGACATGATGACGTCGACCTTGTGCTGGGCAAGCGCCTCCAGCCCCTCCGGCCCGCTGTTGGCGGTGATGATGGTGTACCCATCGCGGCGGAACAGGCGCTTGAGTGCGGCCAGTACATTGGGTTCATCGTCCACCAGCAGCAAGGTCCGCTGTGGTTTGCGAAAGCGCAATAGTTCCGTTGGCAACTGTCGGCCTTCGTTCAGGAGCGCTTCCATGCTCTGGGCGTTGATGGGTTTGGAAAAGAAATAGCCCTGGATTTCGTCGCACACACTGGTGCGCATGATCTCGCACTGGGCCTGTGTCTCCACCCCTTCGGCCACCACTTTCAATCCCAGGCCATGCGCCATGGAAATAATCACCTGAACGATCACATTGTCACTTTGATTGGTGGTGACGTCGCGCACAAAAGACTGGTCGATCTTGACCTTGTCGAACGGAAAGCGTTTCAGGTAACTCAGTGATGAATACCCCGTGCCGAAATCGTCCAGCGCAAGCTTGATGCCCAGGTCCTTCAAATCCTTGAGCATGGTTTCACTGCGTGCCACATCGTCCATCAAGGAACTCTCGGTCACCTCCAGATAAAGTTGGCTGGGATCGATCCGGAAATCGGCCAGTGCCTGCTTGACCTGGACTATCAAATCGTCGTCATGGAACTGCATGGGCGAGACGTTCACCGCCACATGGGGAACCTGCATGCCCTTGTCCAGCCAGGCACGGATGTCGCGGCAGGCCTGGCGCAGCACCCATTCACCCAGCCCTTTGATCAGGCCGGATTCCTCGGCCACGGGAATGAACTGAATGGGGGGAACCACGCCCAGTTCGGGGTGGGTCCAGCGCAGAAGCGCCTCCATGCCGCCGATGCGGCCCGTTTGCAGGTCCACCTGCGGCTGGTAGGCGACATGCAGTTGGTCCAGCGAGGCCGCATTGCGCAAGGCTTTGACCATCTGGTCGCGGGCCACCACTTGCTGGTGCATGGCCTCGTTGTAAAACTGGAAGGTGTCACGGCCCAGGGACTGGGCGCGGTGCATGGCGATCTCCACCGACTTGAGCAAAGTATCAAAATCGCTGCCATTGTCTGGGTAGCTGGCAATGCCGATCGTGGCGGTCAGCGTCAGTTCATGCCCCTCCAGGCTGAAGGGCTGGGCCAGTTTCCACAGCAGTTCCGTGGCCAGATGCGCGCCCCCGTCGCCCGAGGTTTCCGGCAGCACCAACACAAACTCTTTTCCACCCAGTCGGGCCACGGTATCTTGCTCGCGGACGGCATCGGACAGGCGCTGGGCCATCTCCACCAGCAAGCCGTCTCCAATGTGGTGGCCCAGGCTGTCGTTCACGGACCGCAAGTGGTCGATCCCGACCAACATCATGGTCAAGGGTTCGCCCGCGCGCTGCGCCATGCTGATGCCGTGCTCGGTGCGGTCCTTGAGCAAGGCCCGGTTGGGCAGGCCGGTCAGGGTATCGAAGTGGGACAGGTGCTGAATGCGGCCCTCTGCCGCCTTGGCGTCGCTCAAATCGCTGAAACTGCCGATGTAGTGGGTCACCTCATTTTTTTCATTGCGCATGGCCGCCACCGCCAACCACTCAGGGTAAATCGTGCCGTCCTTGCGGCGGTTCCAGATCTCCCCCTCCCAGTGGCCTTGGGTGCCTATGGCGCCCCACATGGCACGGTAGAAATCACGGTTGTGCCGCCCCGAGGTCAACAGGCGCGGGTTCTTTCCGAGCACCTCGGCCTCGGTGTAACCGGTAATGTCGGTGAACGCTTTGTTCACCATGATGATGTTGCGTTGGGCATCGGTCATGGTGATGCCCTCGCGGCTTTGCTGGAACACGGCCGCCGATAAACTGAGTTTGGCATCCGCCTCCTTTTGCGCCGTAAGGTCGGAAGTGGTGCCGCATACCCGCACGGCCCGTCCCTGCGCGTCGCGCACAATGTAGCCGCGTGTCAGCACCGAAACGTAATGCCCGTCTTTGTGCCGCATGCGCAACTCCATGCTGTAGCGGTCCTGCTCCCCTGCCAGAAAGCTGTTCATCTGCTGGCTGGCACGCTCCAGGTCATCGGGGTGCATCAGCGCCAGCCATGCCGCGCGATTGGCCGCCAGACCCTGCGTGGTATGTCCCAAAATCTGGCACCAACTCAGGGAGCGCTCAATGGTGTCGTCCATGACGTTCCAGTCCCATATGCCGTCATTGGAACTCTTGAGCACCAGGTCCAGCGTTTCCTTGGACTTGTGGAGTTCCAGTTCCGCTTCTTTTTGGCTGGTGATGTCCCGCTGCACCGCAAAAAACTCCTGCACATCACCGTATTCATCAAATATCGGGGTGATGGACAGGTCGTTCCAAAACGGGGTGCCATCCTTGCGGTAGTTCAGAATTTCACCGTAAAAAGGCAACCTGGCATCGATCGCCGCCTGAATCCGCTGGACAGTGTCGGGATGCGTCGCCTTGCCATGGAGCAATTTCCCGCACGGCTGCCCCAACAATTCTTCGCGGCTGTACCCCGTGATCCGGACATAGGCGTCGTTCACGTACACCAGTTGGCGCTGGGGGTTGCCGATGGAAACGCCTTCTTGCACCTTGTTCAAGGCACGGTCGCGCAAGGTCCTGGCTGCGTTTCGGCTGTTGATCTCGTAATAGGCCAGTGCCATGCCCGCAAGCGACAGCGCCATGGTGTAGCGCCAAAACCCTGCCAGTTGGGTGGTGGCCAGGTCATCGGCAAAAAAGCCACGTCCCAGCAAGGCCCCGGCAATGGCCTGCAGGGCCATCGTGAACACGATGAAGGCCACACTGCGGCGCCCCAAGCGCAAGGCGGCCCAGCCAACAAACAAAAACATCCAGTACCCCTGGGGGGAACGGTGTTGCGCATCGGTGAACCAGTCCAGAAACACCATCTGCCCCACCAGGCCACTGGCCGCCATGGCGCACAGGGCTTCGACCATGTGCTCGCGCGAGCGCCACATGGGCTTGGCACCCCACCAGACCAGCAGCAAAGGCGCCACCACCAGCACCCCCAGCACATCCCCCATCCACCAGCGCAGCACCAGATCCGGCGCTGCGTTCCCAGCGACCGCCCCCAACAGCCACAACGCGCCCACGCCAACCAGTGCGGCGGCAGCGCTGCCCAGCGCACCACCCCACACCACCAACTGCCGGTAGTCCCGAAAACGCCCCAGGTGCGGGTCAAAATTGGCTTGCTTGCGCAGCAACCACGCGCCCAGCCAGGGGCCCACCACGCCGCCCAGGCCCAAGGCCACCGAATCCAGGGACAGTCCGTGGGTGAGCAAGGTCACCACCAAGGCCCCCGCCAGCACGGCCCAGCCCATGCGCAGCCCGCCCAGGAGAAGCATGGCCAGCGCCAGACCCGTGGCGGGCCGCCACAGGTCCACCCAAGGCAGCTCTGCCAGAAATTGATGGTCGACCCACCCCACAAGCGCATAGGCCAGCGCGGCTGCAAGCAGTTTGGTAATCAGCATGACTCTCCTGAGGATGTGGCGATGTACATAGGCCTTATATTTTTGAAAACATCTTAGCTTCATCAAACACGGGTGCCAAGTCACCCAAAGAAACAATCACCTCGTCCAGGGTACCGCCAAGGCGCCTGGCGACCGTGGGCGGCAATTCCTCCACGCAAGGGTTCCCGCCAAAACCAAATTTCAGCTTTTTGCTGATCTGGTTGGCGGCAAACACACAAGCCATCATCGGCGTGTCGTTGATTTCCGGGCTGTTCTGGTGGCGGATGACTTCCACCAGATCGGCGGAAAAGCGCCAGCGCTCCACCAGCATGGCGCCCACAAAGGCATGGTCGGCACCAATAATCTCGCGCAAGGCCAGATGGAGCGGGGTTTCATTCCATTGGCTGGTTTCCAGTGCCAGGCGAAATTCCCTGGGCATGGACTGGGCCAGCACCACCTTGCCAAAGTCGTGCAGCAGACCGACGATAAAACACTCCAGGGGGTCGGCATCGCCCACCCGCGCGGCCAACTGTTTGGCGATGCTGGCGGTGGTCAGGGAGTGCATCAGGTACTGCGGCCCGTCGAAGCCTGCGGCATTGTCGGCGGGAAGGATGCCAATGGCCGCAATGCCCAGCGCCAGATTCTTGATGGTATTGAAGCCCAGGTACACCACGGCATGGTTGATGGAGGTGACCTGTTTGGCCAGGCTGTAGTAGGCGGAATTGACCACGCGCAGCACTTTCACCGTGACGACCGGGTCTTTGTCAATCACCTGCACCAGATCCTTGGGCGAGCAGCTGACATCCCGGGTCAGTTCGAGTATTTTCTGGACACTCTTGGGAAAGGCGGGCATGCCGTCCACTGCGGCGGCCAGTTTTTGCGAAAGCTCGGGGGTCATGGGTTCAAGCGGCCGGTTGCCGTACCGGAAGCGTCACGCGAAAACAAGTGCCCTTGCCCGGTTCGCTGGACACCGTGATGTGCCCGTGGTGTTTTTGCACCATGCCGTAAGACAGGGACAAGCCCAGACCGGTTCCCTTCCCAACGGGTTTGGTGGTGAAGAAAGGGTCAAAAATCTTGTCCATATTTTCTGGTGCTATTCCGCAACCGTCGTCCGCCACCTCGACCCAAACGTTCTCGTTGCTGCACATGCCGCTGCGCACAAAAATGGTGCCGCGCCGCGTGTCACCCATCGCGTGGGCCGCATTGACCACCAGGTTCATGAATACCTGGTTGAGTTGCGACTGGATGCATTCCACCTCAGGGATACTGCCGTACTCCGTGACGACATCGGCTTTGTAGCGGACCTCGTTGGCAGCAATGTTGAGGGTGGAGTCGATGCCCTGGTGGAGATTGGCGAAGGAAAATTTGCCATCGTCCGCGTGGGAGAAGTCCTTCAAATCCTGGACGATTTTCTTCACCCGGCCAATGCCCTCCTGGGTTTCACCCAGGATGTCCTGGATATCCGTCTTCAGGTACTCCATGTCCAGCCGTTTGCGGCTGGCAGCCACCGTGCCGCGCGTTTCTGGCGGAAGCTGGGTTTCGGCCTGCTCGTAGACACCCATCATCTCCAGCAGGTCCTTGGCATACTTCCCCAGGGTGGACAGGTTCGAGTTGACGTAGCCGATGGGGTTGTTGATTTCGTGCGCCACGCCCGCCGCCAGCTGCCCGATGGACGCCATTTTTTCGGACTGCAGCAGCTGGTTGTGCGCTTGTTCCAGCCGGGCGATCAATACCGCCTGTTCGTCTTTCTCGCGGGACAGGGACGCATTGCGCTGGTTGAGCTCCTCGGACATGATGTCCAGCGAGCGTTCCACCATGGCCTTGTCACTGTCGGCCTTGAGGTAGGCCTCATCGACCGCGGCAATAAATACACGCCAGTTGTCCGGTACCTGTTCGATGGAACCGAAGTTGCGCCGAATTTGCCGCTCAAGGAGACGATGCATGGAGGACTCAAATAAAGCAGTAGCCAAACGGGAAGGGGCAGTCGAGCCAGGATCATCCCATATTTCGTGCGCATTGCAATGCCTTGCCCAGGCAATTCAGAGGTCCGGCAGCAGGCTAGCGCAGGCGGTTTTCAGACCAATGGACATGGGCCCCCGCAGGAGTTTTGGTTTTCAGGATGGGAGGGGCTTCGGCACCCGTGGGCCAGAAAAAAGAAGCGTCTTGCCCGTCGCCAACGGCGCACGGGTCGACGCGCTGCGCCGCCTTCTTGCGCTGGCGGCACTCCTTGGCAATTTGGGCCTTGGTCTTCTTTCCCCGTGGTACGTCTTTGCCCGGGCCAAACTTGAAGATGCGCAGGCTCTCGCGCCCGGTGGCGTCTTTGTCCCAGGCGCCGATATGCACAACACCTTCCTTGCGCAAGGCACGCATGTACTCGTGCACGGTGTTGGTGCTCAAACCGCTCAAACCCATCAACTCCGGGACGCTGCAGGGCCCCTCCAGCAGGGCGCTGATCACCTTGGCCATGCTGAGTGCGCCCAGGCGGACTGGTTTTTTCAAATTGTCGGTGGCTTGCATGGCAGGGGTCTCTGGTGGCTGAAAACAAGGCATCGCTGCCCCCATGGAGCCTTCACCGATGCATCTCCCCTTCTTTTTCGGCCAGCGCGGCTTTTCCTTGAGTGCCAGGTACAAATTCTTGCCTGCGATAGGATGCAAGCCACTGCCACCCCCACCCTGCTTTTTTCCCCATGCTTGACCGTTTCGCCCTCGCCCTCCTGCGCGCGCCCATGACCGCCACGGCCCAGGTGCTGGTGCGGGCGGGCGTGGGCGCCAACACCGTCACCCTGGCAGGTTTTGCGCTGGGCACGGTTGCTGCATTTTTGATAGCTGATCACGCATATCTGGCGGGGGCTGCAGCCCTTATTGCCTCCAGAATTTGCGATGGACTGGACGGCGCCGTGGCCCGCCAAACCCAGCCCACGGATGCCGGGGGCTTTCTGGACATTGCGCTGGATTTTCTGTTTTACGCCAGCATCCCGCTGGCCTTTGCCTTTGCCGACCCGGTGCGCAACGCGCTGGCGGCGGCGTTGCTGCTGGCCGCTTTCATCGGCACCGGAACCAGCTTTCTGGCCTTTGCCGCCCTGGCGGCCAAGCGGGGCCTGACCAGCCTGGCCTACCCCGGCAAGTCCTTCTACTTTTTGGGCGGGCTGACCGAGGCGACGGAAACCATCGCCTTTTTTACCGCCATGTGCCTGTGGCCGCAGCACTTTGCGGCCCTGGCCACCGTGTTCGCCGGCCTGTGCGCCATCACCACCGCCACCCGCCTGTGGTGGGGTTGGAAGGCCTTTGCATGAGGCGCTCCCAAATGGTGCTGGCGGCGGGCATTGCCACCGTGCTGGTGTTGTTTTTTGCGCTGGACCTGGGGCGCTTTTTGCGCCTGGACTACCTCCAGCACAGCCAGGCCCAGTTCACCCAGTGGTACGCCCAATCGCCCTGGAGCGTGCGGGGGGCCTACTTTGCCCTGTATGTGGCGGTGACGGCCTTGTCTCTGCCGGGCGCGACCATTTTGACGCTGGCCGGTGGCGGGGTGTTGGGCCTGGGCTGGGGGCTGCTGCTGGTATCGTTTGCCTCCAGCATCGGCGCCACGCTGTCGTTTCTCATGGCGCGTTTTGTCTTGCAAAGCACCGTGCAGGCCCGCTTTGGCGCGCGCCTGGCCGACATCAACCGGGGTGTGGAGCGCGAGGGGGCGCTGTACCTGTTCAGCCTGCGGCTGGTGCCCCTGGTGCCGTTTTTTGTGATCAACCTGGCCATGGGCCTGACCGCCATGCGGGCGCGCACCTTTTACTGGGTCAGCCAGCTGGGCATGCTGGCCGGTACTGCGGTGTACGTGAACGCGGGCACCCAGTTGGCCCACATCCACAGCCTGAAAGACGTGCTCAGCCCCGGCCTGCTGGGCTCTTTTGTGCTGCTGGGCCTGTTTCCTTTGCTGGCGCGCAAGGCCCTGGACGCGGTCCAAAAGCGCCAGGTCTACGCCCGCTGGCGCGCTGTGAAACCCAAGACCTTTGACCGCAACCTGGTCGTCATCGGCGGCGGCGCGGGCGGGCTGGTGTCGGCCTACATCGCCGCCGTGGTCAAGGCCAAGGTGACGCTGGTGGAGGCCCACAAAATGGGCGGCGACTGCCTGAACTACGGCTGTGTGCCCAGCAAGGCCCTGATCCAAAGCGCCCAACTGGCGCACCAGATGCGGCACGCGGATCGCTATGGTTTTAATAGCTGCTTGCGCAATGAACACGGGGGCCAGAGCCCTATTTCATTTAAAAAAATAATGCAACGCGTGCAGGCCGTGGTGGCCGCCATCGCGCCGCACGACAGCGTGGAGCGCTACACCGGCCTGGGCGTGGAAGTGCTGGCCGGTTACGCCACCATCGTCAACCCCTGGACCGTGGAGATTGCGCTCCACGGTGGCGGCACGCAGCGGCTGAGCACCCGCAGCATCGTGATTGCAGCCGGTGCCCGGCCTGTGGTGCCGCCCCTGCCCGGCTTGGAAGAGGTGGGTTATGTGACCAGCGACACCCTGTGGGACAGCTTTGCCCAGCTCGACGACATCCCGAAGCGCCTGGCGGTGCTGGGCGGCGGCCCCATTGGCTGCGAGCTGGCACAAAGCTTCGCCCGCCTGGGTGCGCAGGTGACGCTGGTGGAGATGGCACCGCGCCTGCTGGCGCGGGAAGACGCGGACGTCTCGGCCCTGGCCTGCGCCGCCTTGCAGGCCGACGGCGTGCGGGTGCTCACCGGCCACCAGGCGCTGCGCTGCGAGAAGTCCTCCAGTGCGGAGGGCGAGGTCAAGACCCTGGTGGTGGGCCACGCGGGCACCGAGCTACGCATCGCATTCGACCAGTTGCTGTGCGCCGTGGGCCGTGTCGCCCGGCTCAGCGGCTACGGCCTGGAAGAACTGGGTATCCCCACCGACAAAACGGTGCAGACCAACGACTACCTGCAAACCCTCTACCCCAACATCTATGCGGCGGGCGACGTGGCCGGGCCCTTCCAGTTCACCCACACGGCCGCGCACCAGGCCTGGTACGCCACGGTGAACGCATTGTTTGGCGACTTCAAGCGGTTCAAGGCCGACTACTCCGTTATCCCCCAGGCCACCTTCATCGACCCCGAGGTGGCGCGCGTGGGCCTGAACGAACAGGAAGCCTTGGCCCAGGGCGTGGCCTTTGAGGTGACGAAATACCACATCGACGACCTGGACCGCCAGATCTGCGACGCGGGGGCCGGGCAACCCACGCACGGCTTTGTGAAGGTGCTGACCGTGCCCGGCAAGGACCGCATTCTGGGCGCCACCATCGTCGGCACCCACGCGGCAGACCTGCTGGCCGAATACGTGCTGGCCATGCGCCATGGGCTGGGGCTGAACAAAATCTTGGGCACCGTCCACACCTACCCCACGCTCTCGGAGGCCAACAAATACGCCGCCGGAGAGTGGAAACGCGCCCACCAGCCCCAAGCCCTGCTGGAATGGGTGCGCCGCTTCCACGACTGGCGCCGGGGCTGAACCCTGGGTGATGTGGGCGATCTGTCGCTCATGAAACAATAGGCGGCATGACCGCCCCAGACGCCGCCCCTTCCACCTACCCGCACGAACCCGAGCAGCCTGTTGCAGGCCCCGGCTACCAGCCCCGCACCCTGGTGCTGCTGGGGGCAGGCCACGCCCATGTGCAGGTGCTGGCCGCGCTGGCGGCCCATCCACTGGTCAGCGTGAACATCGTGCTGGTGGCACCCTACCCGCGCCAGATGTACTCCGGCATGGTGCCGGGCTTTGTGGCGGGCCACTACACGCTGGACGACTGCACCATCCCGCTGGAGCCGCTGGTGCGCCGGGCCGGCGTGCGCTGGCTGCAGCGCAGCGTGAAGGCACTGGACGCCCGCACCCAGACCGTACAACTCGACGACGGCAGCACCCTGCATTACGACTGGCTGTCGGTCAACACCGGGCCCACCCAAAACCGCGAGCTGCTAGACCGCGCCATGCCCGGAGTCCGTGAACACGGACTCTTTCTGCGCCCCATTGAAGCCTTTGCCGCCCTGTGGCCCAAGGTCAGCGCCCTGGGCGACACGCGCCCTTTGCGCATGGCGGTCATCGGCGGCGGCGCGGGCGGCATCGAGCTGGCGTTTGCGGTGCGCCACCGCCTGCCCAACGCATCCGTCACCCTGGTCAGCGGCAGCACACCACCCGGCGCCAATTACCCCGCCAAGGTGCAAGAGCGCCTGCTGGCCGCACTCAAAAAGCACCGCATCACCGTGCTGCAAGACACGGCCATCGGCATCACGGCGGGGGAAGTGCGCCTGGCCTGCGGCGCCGGGCTGGCCTGTGATGTGCCCCTGATCGCCACCGGGGCGCAGCCGCCGCTGTGGCTGGCCGCCAGTGGTTTGGCACTGGACGCACAGGGCTTTCTGGCGGTGGACGCCTGCCAGCGCTCCACCAGCCACGCCCAGGTGTTTGCGGCGGGCGACGTGTGCACCCGCATGGACCGGTCCTTGGCCCGCAGCGGCGTCTACGCGGTGCGCGCGGGCCCGGCCCTGGCCCACAACCTGGCGGCAGCCACTGCGGGCCAGCCGCTCAAACCCCACCGGCCGCCCCAAACCACCCTCAACCTGCTGTCCTGCGGCGAGCGCTACGCCATTGCCACCTGGGGCCACTTCAGCGCGCAGGGGCGCTGGGTCTGGTGGCTGAAAAACTGGATTGACCGGCGGTTTTTGGCGCGCTACAAAACCGGGGCCTAATTCCGTTTTCAGATCAGTGCGAGATTAGGCGCTCAGGCATGCCACACCCTCACAGCACGCGCAGTTTGGGGCTGTCATCAGACGGCCCCGCCGCCTGCACCGAGCCGATCTCGGTCGCCGCCGCAAAACCATGGCGTGCAAAAATGGCCAATACGGACTCCACCGCGTCGGGGGCACAGCTCACCAGCAGGCCGCCGCTGGTTTGGGGGTCACTCAGCAGGGCGCGGTCGGCGTCTGCAAATTCCGTCGGCAAGGCCACCTGTGCGCCATACGCCGCCCAGTTGCGGCCCGACGCGCCGGTGACCACTCCCTGGGCGGCGAACGCCCGCACACCGTCGAGCAGCGGCACCTTGGCCCATTCGATTTCCACCGTGCAGTGCGCGCCGCGGGCGATTTCCAGCCCATGGCCGGCCAGGCCAAAGCCGGTCACATCGGTCAGGGCATGCACGCCGTCCAGCGCGGCCAGGTCGGGGCCGGGGGTGTTGAGCTGGGTGGTCACCGCAATCATTTGCGCGTAACCGGCCGCGTCCAGCTGCTCTTTTTTCAGTGCGGCCGACAAAATGCCCACGCCCAGCGGTTTGCCCAGAATCAGCCGGTCGCCCACTTGCGCATCCGCATTGCGCTTGACGCGCTTGGGGTGCACCAGACCCAGCGCCACCAGGCCGTAGATGGGTTCGACCGAATCAATGGTGTGGCCGCCCGCAATGGGAATGCCGGCCGCCTTGCACACGGATGCCCCGCCGGCCAGGATCTGGCCAATGGTTTCGGTGGACAGCACGTTGATGGGCATGCCCACCAGCGCCAGCGCCATGATGGGGGTGCCGCCCATGGCATACACGTCCGAGATGGCGTTGGTGGCGGCAATGCGGCCAAAGTCGAACGGGTCGTCCACGATGGGCATGAAAAAGTCGGTGGTGGCGATCAGCGCCTGCTCGGCGTTGAGCTGGTACACGGCCGCATCGTCGGCCGTCTCGATGCCCACCAGCAGTTCGGGCGGCAGCGGCATGGCCGTGGTGGTTTTGAGAATCTCGGACAACACGCCGGGCGCAATCTTGCAGCCGCAGCCACCGCCGTGGGAGAGAGATGTCAAACGGGGTTGGGTGGGAGCGGTCATGTGCGAATCTTCCAGGGTCTTCAGGGGGTTAAGGGCCGCCCAAGTATCCCAAATTCAGTTGAACCGGCTGTCGATGCCTTTGTCTTTGAGCTTCTTTTCCAGCTCCTGGTCTTCCAGCTCGCGTTTGCGCTGCTGTTGCTTCTGCATTTCGGCATCGCGCTCGGCCTTGAGTTCTTCCGCCGTGGGGCCCTTGTCAAACGACAGGTCGGGGCCCGCTGCGGCTGCAGGCTCGCCGCGTTTGCTCTTGAGCTTCATGGCCAGGCGCAATTCGTTGGCGGAGTCGGCGTTGCGCAACGCTTCCTCATAGGCGATGTAGCCGTCGTTGTACAGCTCAAACAGCGCCCAGTCGAAGGTGCGCATACCCAGCTCGCGGGACTTCTCCATGATGTTTTTGATATCGCCAAACGCCCCTTTGAAGATGCGCTCGGCAATGGTCGGCGTGTTGAGCAAAATCTCGATGGCGGCCTTGCGGCCCTTGCCGTCTTCGGTGCGCACCAGGCGCTGCGACACGATGGAGCGCAGGTTGGCCGACAGGTCCATGAGCAACTGGTTGCGCCGGTCTTCCGGGAAAAAATTGATGATGCGGTCGATCGCCTGGTTGGCGCTGTTGGCGTGCAGGGTGCCCAGGC
>MESI01000015.1 GCA_001770935.1 Burkholderiales bacterium RIFCSPLOWO2_12_FULL_61_40
GCCCGTGCCCCGGCGCGCCGACGGGCCCGACCTGGAGGTGATGGCGCGCTACTGCGAGGCGCACCGCCCCAAGCTGTTTGTGAGCGTGAGTGTGCTGCACAACCCCACCGGCTTTTGCCTGAGCCCCTCCAGCGCCTACCGCGTGCTGCAACTGGCCAGCCAGTTCGACTTCCATGTGCTGGAGGACGACACCTACAGCCACTTCGCCCCCGAACACGCCACCCGCATGTGTGCGCTGGACGGCCTGCAGCGCACCATCTACGTGGGCGGTTTTGCCAAAATTCTGGCGCCCAACTGGCGCGTGGGCTACCTGGCCGCCCACCCGCAACTGGTGGAGCGTTTGCTCGACACCAAGCTGCTGACCACGCTGACCACCCCGGCGCTGCTGGAAAAAGCGCTGGCCTGGTGCATAGACCAGGGGCAACTGCGCCGCCATACCGAACGCATCCGCGTGCGCCTGGACGCGGCACGCGCCCGCAGCGCCAAGCTGGCGCTCTCGCACGGCTGCACTTTCGCGGCCGAACCGGTGGGGCTGTTCGGCTGGGTCGATACCGGCGTGGACACCGACGTGCTGGCCCAGCGCATGCTGGACGAAGGTTATTTGCTGGCCCCCGGCGCCCTGTTCCACGCCGAGCGCGCACCCAGCAGCCTGATGCGCATCAACTTTGCGACTACTCAGGAAGCCGGGTTCTGGGACACGCTGGTGCGGCTGCGGGCGGAGCAGTAGGGGGGCTGTCCGTCACAGCGCCAATATGGCTCCCGAAAGGTGGCGAAAACTGGGTGCCCAATCCGAACCCCTGTCAGCCGCTCAAGCTGTGGGGTTTCGGGTGGCTTTCTCTTTAGCCGCTAAACGGTTGCGCTACGCCTTCTTGCCACCAGCCGCCTTTGCCTTGGAGCTGGAGGGCTTGCTGGGCTTGTCCTCGTGTGTCACAAACCCGATGGGTCGTTTCGGCGGCTCCGGTGGCGTCATCAGTTCGCGCATCGCTTCAAACACCTGCTTGAGCTGATTGCGCGTATTGCGGCTAAACGCATCGTGCGACAACTCCAGCCCTTCGGTCTTCATCTCCAGTTCAGCCAGCCGCTTGGCCAGGTCCTGGTGCGTGGTGGCCAGCTCGCGCACCCGCACAAAGGTACGCATGATCTCGATATTGACCGCCACGGCGCGCTCACTGCTGAGCACCGATGACAGCATGGCCACCCCCTGCTCGGTGAAGGCGTAAGGCGCGGTGCGCCGACCACCACGGCCAACGCCAACACCTGCCGCGTTTGAGATCACAGTTTGTGATCTCAAAGAATCCCACTCTGTGGGCGAGAGCTGGAACATGAAATCGGCCGGAAACCTTTGCGCATTGCGCTTGACCGCCTGCACCACGGCGCGTGTTTCTACGCCATAGAGCTGGGCCAGATCGGCATCCAGCATGACCCGCTGGCTGCGCAATGACAGGATGCGGCTTTGAATCAGCGGCTGCAAGGGTGCTGCGCTCATCGGACCAGTACCTGCAAATGTTTCTTGGTCAAACAGGCATCAAGCATTTGGCGTTGCTTCGGATCAGGTGAATGCGCTGGTGCAGCTTGGGTTTTGGCGTTGGATGACAATTGAAAACCTCAAAGGTGGGACTGGCGTGAACTACAAGCGGAAGTTGAATTATCAGCCGTGACGCCGCCCGCGCCCGCAGCGCCCAACTGGCCCTGACGCACGGCTGCACTTTTGCGGCCGAACCGGTGGGATTGTTTGGCTGGGTCGAAACCGGCGTGGACACCGACGTGCTGGCCCAGCGCATGCTCGACGAAGGTTACCTGCTGGCCCTCGGTGCCCTGTTCCACGCCGAACGCCAGCCCAGCAGCCTGATGCGCATCAACTTCGCCACCGCAGGGTTCTGGGACACGCTGGTGCGGCTCAGGGCGGAGCAGTAGGGGGGGCGGTGGTCAACGCCCTGCGCGTCTTGGCAGGGCGCGAAGGCGATGGGGTAAAGTCCTGGGCGGTGAATTTGCCAAACTGGGAAGATACCCAAACGGGTATTGAACCCGGCATGCGGAAAATCGCAGCCCACAAGGGCGAATCTAAAAAAATCAGGGAGTGAGTGTGAACAATCGTGAATTGAGGAATGCATTTGGCATTGGCGCAGATGCGGTCCGCGTGGTCTTTGGGCGCGCGCTAGGGTTGTGGGTCTTGATGGCAGCATTGCTGGGCGGCGTTGGCGCAGTCGCAGGGGAGCGTGTAGACGGGAAGCCGGAGCTGGTGTGGATATGGGCTCGCGCGGGTGTCCACTTTAGTTCTGCTGAAGAGGCCTGTGGTGACATTTGGGCGCAAAACCTTCCAGTGGTAAATCGTGAACTGGACTCTGATGAACACTGCGGTAAGGTCGCCATCTGGACCCCCGGCGGAATCATCTCGCGCAGCGAGAACTCGGCACAGTGTGGTGTCAGAATCACACAGGTCTTTTACCGTCACACAGCAGAACGTGGGTTCTTCTGCGATAGCAGCTTCAGCTACGTTGGCGGCATGGGTGTAGTGAGCCGTGTACCCCAATTAGTCTGTCCCGGGCATAGCACATTGGACAAACCATATGCCCCCACCGAGCAGTGCCTATGCGATTCCGGCTACGTGGCCCAGGGCGACCAGTGCGTCCCCGCGCCGCTTGACAACCCCGAACCCGAAACCTGCCCAGTGCATGACGGCGCTCAAACTGGCAAACCCATCCTCCCCGCCACCGGCGAAAAGCTCTACACCGAACCCGACTACACCGGCACAGGTCCGCACCCCTTAAGCCTGGTGCGCAGCTTTCGCAGCCGCTGGTCCACCGGTGGCGCACCGGCCTTTGCCAGCACCACCGGCCTGGGCCAGGCGTGGTCGCACAACTACGCAGCCAGATTGTCGTTTTCCAGCACCACCTCGGCACATATCGCATACGGCAACGGCTCCACACACAGCTTTGCGTGGGATGCGGCAAGCCAGACCTGGAGGTCCAGCGCAGGCAGCAGTACCCTGGTCCCCACTACCACGCCCGTGTCTGGCTACCTGCTTACCCGCTCCGAAGACGACAGCCGCTGGCAACTCGATTCAAGTGGCAATGTCCTCAGCGTCACCCAACGCAATGGCTGGGTCACCCGCTACAGCTACACCAGCGCAGGCCAACTCAGCACCGTCACCAACCACTTTGGCCGTAGCCTCAACTTCACCTACAACCCGGCAGGCCAGCTCAGCACCGTCACCACCCCCGACGGCCAGACCATCAGCTACACCTTTGACAGCGCCGCACGCCTGTCCAGCGTGGCCTACCCCGGCAATGTCTCCAAAACCTACCTGTATGAAGACAGCCGCTGGCCGCAGTCCGTCACCGGCATCATCGACGAGCGTGGCATCCGTCTGGCCACCGTCGTGTACGACGCCCAGGGCCGCGCCGTGGAAAGCGGCTACGCCGGCGGCGCGGACAACTACAAAGTCAGCTACCCGGCCAGCACCGGTGCGCCCACCACCGTCACCGACCCCCTGGGCACCCAGCGCAACTACAGCTACGGCACCACCCAAGGCAAACTCGCCGTCACCAGCGCCACCCTGCCCAGCGGGGTAGGCCAAGCCGACGCCGCCAGCCGCGTGCAAAACGCCAACGGCCTGATTGATGTTGAGACCGACTTCCTGGGCGTACAAACCCTGTACAGCTGGGACCAACAGCGCCGCCTGCGCCTGTCCACCACCCAAGCCGCAGGCCGCCCCGAAGCCCAAACCACCAGCACCCAATGGCACCCCACCTGGCGGCTGCCCACCCTCATCACCGAGCCCGGCAAAACAACGGCGTATACCTACGACACCCTGGGCAACCCCCTCACGCAAACCCTCACCGACACCGTCACCGGCCAAACCCGCAGCTGGGCCTGGAGCTACAACGCCCAAGGCCTGGTGGACTCCAGCACCGACCCCCTGGGGCGCGTCAGTACCTACGCCTACGACACGGCAGGCAACCTCTCCAGCCTTAAAAACCCCCTGGGCCAGGAAAGCACATTCAGCTTTGACACCGCCGGGCGCGTGCTCAGCCAAACCGAGCCCGGTGGACTGCTCACCCGCTACGGCTACGACAGCCGGGGGCGCGTGGTGCAAATCACCCAAGGCAACGAAACCTCCGACTACAGCTACACCCCCAGCGGCCAGCTCGCCAGCGCCACCCTGCCCAGCGGCTACACCGTCACCTACCGCTATGACGCCGCCCAGCGCCTCATCGCGGCCAGCGACAACCGGGGCAACAGCATCCAATACACCTTGGACGCCATGGGCAACCGCCTGCGCGAAGAAGTCAAGGACATGAACGGCAACCTGGCCCAAGTCACCCAGCGCAGCATCAACGCCCTGAACCGCGTAGCCGCCATCAGCGGCGCCGCTGGCAACGCCACCCGCTTTGGCTTCGATGCCAACGGCCAGCCCACCAGCCAAACCGACCCGCTGGGCCACAGCACCACCCAGAGCCTGGACGCCCTGCGCCGCCCCACGGCCACCACCCTGGCCGACAACAGCACCGCCACCCTGGCCTGGAACGCCCTGAACCAGCTCAGCAGCGCCACCGACCCCAAAGGCGTGGCCACCCGCTACCAGACCAACGCCTTTGGCGAAATCACCAGCGAGACCAGCCCCGACATCGGCCAGCTCAGCTACCAGCGCGACGGCGCAGGCAACCTTAGCGCCAGCACCGACGCCAAAGGCCAAACCACCCAAATCGAGCGCGACGCCCTGGAGCGCCCCACCCACATCACCTTGAATGACGGCACCCAGCAGCACCTGAGCTACGACGCAGCAGGCCATCTGGCCAAAACCGAAGACGCCAGCGGCACCAGCGTCTACACCCGCGACCCCCTGGGGCGCATCCTGCAAAAAACCCAAAGCGTGGCCGACAACCCGGCCAACCCCAGCCGCTACAGCACCGCCTACCAGTACCACAGGGGTGGCCTGCCCGCGCAAGTCAGCTACCCCAGCGGATTGAACGTCTTTTATCGCAAGAGCGCAGCAGGCCAGATCACCCAAATTGACGTGCAAGAGCCCGGCAAGAACCAGCCCGTGCAGCCCTGGCTCAGCAATCTCACCTACACCGCGCTGAACCAGCCCAAAGGCTGGTACTGGGCCTGCGCCAGCGGTACCGCTGCCTGCGACAAAGCCAACCGCAGCTTCGATGCCGATGGGCGCATGGCCAGCAACGAATTCGCCAGCTACCAGTTCGACGCGGCCGGGCGCATCACCGGCCTCACGCAAAACCTGTGGGCGCTGCAAGAAGCCACCCCCACCAGCGCGGCCACACTCGTCGCCACCCCCATCAGCTGGACAGCGGGCTACGATGCCCGGGACCGACTCACCAGCTTTGCCCGACCCGCCGCCGCCACCCGCTACAGCTATGACGCCAACAGCAACCGGCTGAGCGCCATCGACACCACCACCAGCGACACCGACCTGGACGGCGACTTCGACCAAAGCGACTACCAAAAGACCAGCACCCAGGCCCTGACGGTGGCGCAAGACAGCAACCGCCTGCTGGGCTTTACCCAGACCCAGACCACCAGCCGCACCGGTGCCAAGGGCCAACCCATCACAGCCACCAGCAGCACCCAGGTCAACTACACGCTGGACGCCAACGGCAACCTCACCGGCGACGGACTGCGCAGCTTCGAATACGACGCCGCCAACCGGCTCAGCCAGGTGCGCATCGGCCAAAACCTGGAGGCCAGCAGAATCACCTACCTGCACAACGCGCAGGGCCTGCGCGTCTTCAAGAGTGAACCGCAGGTGGCGCAAACCGCGCCCGACGAAGAAGAGCTGGGCGCAAGCTTCACCCATTGGCTGAAAAAGAACTTTGGCTGGCTGTTCGCACGAGCGCAACAGAACGCCACGCTGGGGCAAAGCTATGTGTACGACGATGCGGTGCTGGGAGATACACCCAGCCTGCTGGGGGAATACGGCAACGGCGGCGCCAAGAGTGCGGGAAGGATGGAATACCTCTGGCTGCCCACGGAGTCAGGGCAGGCGATTCCGGTGGGGCTGTACAGAAACAACCGTTTCTACGCGATCCACAGCGACCACCTGGGCACGCCGAGGCTGATTACGGACGACGCGGGCAAGCCGGTGTGGCAGTGGGCGTACAGCGCGTTTGGGGACAACAAGCCCACGGGCATCCTCAAAGCGACCACCAACCCGAGGGCGGCGATGACCAATGTGCCCACCTTGCTCAAGGCGACGAAGCCCAATATCACGGTGAACTTGAGGTTCCCGGGGCAGTATGCGGATGAGGAATCGAACCTGTTTGAGAATGGGTTCAGGTCTTATCGGCCGGGGATGGGGGCTTACGATCAGTTCGATCCGCTGGGACTGGCGGCTGGGTGGAATCGCAGGGGGTATGTGGGGGGGAATGCGCTATCCAACATTGACCCCTTGGGACTGGCGACCTACATGTGCACTCAGCCATTGCATGCTCTGGGTGACAAATGGGGGCCTCGGCTATTTCCCGAGAGCCGACTCAACCCGTCGCCGCTCTATCACCAATACGCCTGTGTCCCAGATGGTAAAGGTGGCATGGCTTGTGGTGGGCAAGATCGTGCTGATGGGGCCTGGGGGCCTGGGAAGCCAAGCAAAGATTCCTTCAAACCAGAGAGTTGTAAACCAGTCGATGAGAAGCAGTGCGTCGAGCAATGCTTACTTCCAAAACTCACCGATCCAAAGAGACCCGACTACTCGCTGTTTGGCAATGGTGGGCGGAACGCTGGTGCCTACAACTGCCAGCAATGGGCGGACCGGCAAGTGCAGGACTGCCAGCAGCAATGCAAAGCAAAATGACAGGCGTCTGGTCAATCATGCGCACCAGAGCGGGCAAGGTCTTTGTATTCTGTTGGTCGCTATCGGCCCTCAGCTTGATCGGTTTCATCTTATTTGGCTTCGCTGATCGAGATATTGCTGGCGCGACTGCTGTGGGAGTTCTTGTCTCTGCGCCGTTCATCGACATGGCTGTGCTTGCTTCTTACTGGGCGGGCCGTGCAAGTCACACGATTGCACGCGCTACTTGGCTTGTGCTGGCGGTGTCCCTCCTCGCGAGCACGTTGTTGCTCTTGGGGTCAGGGAAGTCCGACGCTGATTTATTACTCGCTTACGGCGCGGCGATCCTATCGTTCCCATTGGGTTTGGTCGTCGGTCCACTTACAGGGCAAATCTCGATGCCGGCAGGGCTCGCTCTGACAACGCTCCTCTGGATTCTGAATATCGGCGCAGGAGTTCTTCAGTGGTTCGTACTGATTCCCATGTGCCTGAAAGCTCGGGCAAGAGATCGGAAATAGGAGTCTGGTGTTGCGCACCTTGCTGTTGCGCACCTCACTCCCATGAGCAAAAGGGGCCAATCTCAGATTAACTCTGCCCCACGCCCACTACAAAATCAATAGCTGCCAACGAAATCCCCACGGGGGCTAGCGCCCAATTCTCTTCTCAATCTAACGTAAAAAAGCCACCCGCCACCCCTTCCAGCCGCTAAGGCTGTGGGGTTCCGGTGGCTTCTTCTTTTAGCTGCTGGTGGTTTTGCGTTACGGCTTCTTGCGCTGCCCCACCGTGAGCGCCTTTGCCGCCGTGGCACTCCCCTTGGGCTTGTCCTTCTTATCCTCCAGCGGCAAGAACCCGATAGGCCGCTTGGGCGGCTCAGGCGGGGTCATCAGTTCGCGCAGCGCATCAAACACCTGCTTGAGTTGGGCACGGGTGTTGCGGCTAAACGTGTCATGCGACATCGCCAGCGATTCGGTCTTGTCTTGCAGCTCCGCCAACTGCTTGGCCAGGTCCTGGTGGGTGGCGGCCATGGAGCGCACCTGCACAAAGGCCCGCATGATCTCGATATTGATGGCGATGGCGCGCGGGCTGTTCAAAACCGACGACAACATGGCCACGCCCTGCTCGGTGAAAGCGTAAGGCGCATAGCGGCGACCACCGTAGCCAGAACTTGAGGTCACAAACTGTGACCTCAAGTTGGCGAACTCCTCGGCGGAGAGCTGGAACATGAAATCCGCCGGAAACCGCTCGATGTTGCGTTTGATGGCTTGCACCAGCACCTTGGTCTCTACTCCGTACAGCGCGGCCAGTTCGGCATCCAGCATCACGCGCTGGTCACGCAGCGACAGAATGTGCCGGGCGATATGGGGTTGCATCGCTGGCACAGGTGCCGCTGGAGCCGCACTCATGGTGCCGCCTTCTGTACCTTTGGCTTAGCCGCCTGGGCCGTGCTGGCCGCTTGCGTCCAGCGCTTGGCATCGTGCATGTGCAGCACGCCTGCAATCATGGTCTCCACCGCCTCGCGCTCCTTCTCATCCAGATGCGACAGCGCCTCGAACTGCAACTTCAGCCGGTCATCGGGGCCGCGCTCGTTGGCCTCAAAAAGAAGCATATCCGCGCTGACATTGAGCGCCAGCGCGATGCGCCGGAAAACATCAATCGTGGGCTACGAGGCGCCCGCCTCGTAGCGCTTGAGCTGGGAGACGTGCATGCCGATCTTGTCGGCCATCTGTTGCTGCGTAAAGCCGCACTCCTTGCGAAGGGCGGCCAGCCGGGCGGGAAAACTCATGGTCAGAAAGAATGTGTTGGTGTTGTCCATGAGTGTATGCACAACGAGAAGGCGAAAAGTGGCCGCGCTCGAATTAACCAAATGCCACCGCGCTGATACGCGGCATGTTCCACGGCATCAGCGACAAGCCGCAACCCGGCATGGGGGTCTTGCCCAAAGAGTGGCTGCAAACCACG
>MESI01000016.1 GCA_001770935.1 Burkholderiales bacterium RIFCSPLOWO2_12_FULL_61_40
CGTTGAACTAAACCGCTGACGCGGTGGTTGGTCCTCACAGGCCCCCACCGCTTTTTTATGGGTGGATGGCTTGCATTCGGAGCGATGTAGGAGAAGCCTTCGAACTGGGGAATATTCCCCGGATTTGAAGGAGATATCGCATGAGACCTCTACGCCAAAGCATGATCGACGCCATGGTGGTACGTGGCTTCAGTCCCAGCACCCAGGACTGCTACGTCAAAGCCATTTACGCCATGGCCAAACACTACCGACGCGACCCCGCCGAGTACACCGCCCAGGAGGTTGACGCCTACTTGCTGCACATGGTCCAGGAGCGTCACCTCTCCTACAGCAGCATGAACCAGGCCGCCAGCGCCGCGCGGTTCCTCTACGAAAAAGTACTGGGCCATGAACGCACCCAGTTTCACATCCCGATGGCCAAGACACCGGACAAACAACCCGAGCTACTGGCGCGCGAAGAAATCGCCCGCCTGTTTGCGACGTGTTGGCACCCCATGCACCGCATGCTGCTGCAAACCATGTACGCCACGGGACTGCGGGTGTCCGAGGTCTGCGCCCTGCGCGTGGGCGATATCGATAGCCACAGCGACCGCATGTGCATTCGCGTGGTGTGTGGCAAAGGTGGCAAGGGTCGCTACACCCTGCTCAGTCCAACCTTGCTGGGCCTGCTGCGCACCTATATGCGTACCTTTCGCCCCAAGCTCTGGTTATTTTGCAACGCCACCACTGGCACCCAACCCATCAGCATCGACATGGCCCAACGCGCCTACATGGGAGCACGCCAGCACGCGGGCATCACCAAGAGCGGTGGCCCGCACACGCTGCGTCATGGTTTCGCCACCCACTTGCTCGAAGGCGGCGTGGACCTCTTCACCATCCAAAAACTGCTGGGCCACGGACACATCAGTACCACGGCACGCTACCTGCACCTCATCAGTCCGCAGTTCCGCCCGCCTAAGGACGTTGATCCGCTGGACCTGCTGGCGGGCCTGCCCAAGCTGTAGACCCGCCAGGCCTTCCTTGTAGCCCCCCGCATGGCCACCCTGGCCGATGCGTTGCGCCAGTTTGGCCGGACGTATCTGGCAACCCACGCGCTAAGCACACCCCAGGCCAAGGCCTGGCGGGGCATTGTTGCCTGTCGCACGGGCGCGCTGGGTGGGCAACTACTGGCCTGTGATGCCTGCGGCCACAACCACTGGCAATACCACTCGTGCCGCAACCGCCACTGCCCGCAGTGCGGTGCGCGGGCCAAGGATGCCTGGCTGCAAGGGCGCTTGGCCGAGGTATTGCCCGTACCCTACGCGCATTTGGTGTTCACACTGCCGCACAGCCTCAACGGTTTGTATGGTGCGCACCCGCGTTGGTTGATCGACACCTTGTTTAGCTGCACCGCGCAAACGCTGACGGAGTTTGCCGCCAACCCCCAATGGATGGGCGCCACGGGCGGCACACCGGCGTTCAGCTTGGTCTTGCACACTTGGACACAGGACTTGCGCCTGCACATCCACCTGCATGCGGTGATGGCCTGTGGGGTGCTGGACCAAGACGGTCAGTGGAAAACTCCAACGCGCAAGCCGGACTTCCTGTTTCCGGTAGAGGCCTTGTCCAAGGTGTTTCGTGGCAAGTTTCTGGCGGCACTGGCGCGCGCCCACCACAAGGGCGATATCGCGCACGACCCGCAAGGCGATACCAAGGCCTGGTGCGCGCGACAGCGCCAACTCTACAAGCACGACTGGGTGGTGTATGCCAAGACCCCGCTGGGTGGACCAGCCCAGGTGCTGGAGTACCTGAGCCGCTACACACACCGCACGGCCATCAGCAATGAGCGCATCCGTGCCGTCACCGACGAAGAGGTGGTGTTCTCCGTGCGCGCCAATGACAAGGGTGGCAAACGCCAGGAGCGATTGCCGGGAGACGAGTTTGTACGCCGCTTCCTGTTGCATGTGTTGCCCACGGGTGTCAAGCGCATCCGCCACTACGGGGTGCTGGCATCAAGCTGCAAAGGGGTCAAGCTCAAGGCCGCACGGACCGCGTTGCAGATGCCCCAGTCCAATCCCCAGGCCATGGAGTCTGCCCAAGGGTTCATGGCGCGGGTGGCCAAGATCGACGTGGGCTTGTGTCCGTGTTGCAAGGTCGGATATTTGCACGTCACCGCCGTGCTACAGGGGCAAGCCCGCTTGCCCTCACCAACTTGCGCCGTGGCGCAACAGAGCCGGGGGCCGCCGTGAGGCGTAGGGATGTGCACGGATTGGCATCGCAGCACCAGTGGCTGGGGGTGGCGCTGCGCGCTGTGTTGGACAAGTCCCGCACCGCCAGCAAGAAATATCTGGACGACACCGTGGGAGAGTCCTTTATGTACAGTTGCTGTGCCGATTGCAGGGCGCCGACACCTCAAGCCCGGTCATAATTCGATCAAATCAATGGGGTGAAGCTTTCAATCCCCTTGTCGCGACTGCCTCAGCGGGCGGTTCAGTCCAACATGGTTTATCAGCCGCGGGAGGTGTTCTTGGTTTCTACAAACATTGCAGCGCGGCTGATAAACGCTAATCGTTACACAGCATCCAAGTAGACCTATGACTACCACCAGCAATGAACTTACTGCTCACTACAAAGCTGGTGAACGCAGCTTTCGTGGGCTGGACCTTGACGGTGAGACTTTGGACCTGCGCGACAGCAACTTGGCAGGCGCTGATTTTTCGGAATCATTCATCGTCGCGGATTTTCGCGGTGCCAATTTGGAGCGCTGCGTCTTTGAACGAGCTAACGTAAAGACATGCGACTTCCGAGGTGCCAATCTGCGTGGGGCGTCTTTTCGAGAAGCGGCTGTAGATGCCGCTGACTTCTCTGGCGCTGAAACGACTGACGCATGCTTTGATGGAGCTTCCGCGCAGGGCCATATCTTTCACTCGGGAGAGTCTCCATATGCGGTGTAACAGGTTCGTCGAATGGACCCACAACGGCGGCCAGCTTGGTGGCCATTCTTCAATGCTGAGTGCGCCGTTGCGGCCCATTCACGGCCGACGTTCGACGGCATAAAAAACACTTGTTCTCTGTTAGCGTTTTTGCTAACATGATACATGGCGTTTGAAATCAACTACTTCCACGAGCGCGTTTACGCAGAGGTGCAGTCATGGCCTGTTGACGTCCTTGCCGACTACGCGCGATTGGTGGAACTTCTCACGGAGCACGGGCCAAGCCTTCGCTTGCCACATTCACGCGCCTTTGGTGACGGATTGTTTGAACTACGGCCGCGTGGTCGAGCGGGCATTGGTCGGGCGTTTTATTGTTTTTTGCTGGGGAAGAGAGTGGTCGTTCTGCATGCGTTTATTAAGAAATCGCAGCAGACCCCGGACAACGAATTGAAGATGGCGCGAAAGCGCCTAAAGGAGGTGATGCATGGCTGACTTGAAGTACAAACCAGTTTCTCACAATCACACTGAATTTTTGGCGGCCGCGAGGCAACGCCCTGGGTTCAATGATGCATACGACAGCCTTGAACTCGAATACACAGTTGCAAGTCAAATGCTCAGGGCACGTGCTAAGGCTGGTCTGACGCAAGACGCAGTTGCAGAGCGCATGGGTACGACAAAGAGTGCAATTTCGCGCTTGGAGGCTGCCGGTCGGCACGCGCCGTCGTTGGCGACGTTGAAAAGGTACGCCGCTGCGGTTGGCTGTGATCTGCAGGTAAAGCTTGTACCTCACAAAGCCGCATGACGTCGAACTGGTCGGCCCACGCGGACACACAGCAGCACGATGCCGCTTCGCGGCGCTTGCTGCGTGCCGGTGGCCTCCAACGTTGGGCGCCTTTGGAGGTCTTCGCATGAAACGAACCATCTTTGCGCTTCTTCTTGCCGCCACGACGACAACGCTCATGTGGTTCGTGTTCTTTGCTGCTCTGGGCGTACAAGCCGACCCCTCCATTCACACAAGAGCGGAAACGGCCGGCATTTTCTTTTTGTTCTTTCTCTTCGCAGTGTTCGTGTTGGGGTTGCCCACCCACTGGCTTCTCACGCGGCTGGCTCTTCGCCAGTGGTGGTCATACGTTTTGGCTTCGTGCGTTCTTTCGGGTGGTGCGCTGTGGGTGCTTTCGGGTTTTCCCAGCCCGCTTTCTGAATGGGCGTTCTTCGTGGGATTTTGGCTGCCGTGTGTCGCCAGTGCAGCATTTGGCGCTCTTGCGTTCTGGTACGTTGGCGTGCGTTGTGCGCCTGCCTCGTCCACGCGTCTACAGTCATGATGCCAAAAATGCTATTTATTTAGTAGCTGCTTGCGCAATACACACGCGGGCTACAGCCAAAAACGACCACTATTCCACAACCACCCCCGCCAACCGCAGCAACCACCTCGCGCAGTCCTCCTGCGCCCCGCGCAACTCGGGCGGCTCCAGCGCTTCCAAGTCAAAGGACAGCCGCGCCAACTGGCGGGCAAACCAGGGCAGGTTGTTGGCCTGGCTGCGCCGCATCACAGTTGCGCCGCTTTGACCATGTCGGCCGCCTTCTCGGCGATCATGATGGTGGGGGCGTTGGTGTTGCCGCTGACCACGCGCGGCATGATGGAGGCGTCCACCACGCGCAGGCCTTGCAGGCCATGCACCCGCAGTTCGTGGTCCACCACCGCCAACGGCCCCGTGCCCATGCGGCAGGTGCCCACCGGGTGGTACACGGTATCGGCTTTGTCGCGGATGAACTGCTCGATCTGCAGGTCGGTGGTGGCCTGCGCGGATTCTGCTATCTCCTGTCCGCCCAGACGGGTCAGCGCGGGCTGCTGCAAGAGATTGCGCATGATCTTGAATCCGCGCATCAGGCGTTCCATGTCGTCGCGCTCGTCCAAAAAGTTGGGGTCGATCAGCGGCGCGGCAAACGGGTCATTGCTGGCCAGCGTGAGGCTGCCCCGGCTCAGGGGCCGCAGCAGGCACACATGGCAGGAGTAGCCATGTCCGAACACGGTGGCGCGGCCATGGTTGACCAGCTTGGCCACGGCAAAGTGGAACTGCAAGTCCGGCGTGCGCTCGTCGGCCTGGCTTTTGACAAAGCCCCCGGCCTCGGCAAAGTTGCTGGTCAGGATGCCGGTGCGCTGCTTGCGCCACTCAAAAATGCCCTGGATGGCGGCAGCCATGCCCGCCAGCGAGATGCCGAAAGTTTCCTTGAGTCGGGGCGCATTGACCACCTGCACCACGTCGATGTGGTCATGCAGGTTTTGCCCCACACCGGGCAGGTCGTGCACGGTGGCAATGCCCTTCTCCACCAAATGTTGGTGCGGGCCTAGCCCAGAGAGCATCAAAATTTGCGGTGACTGCAGGGCCCCCGCGCACAGCAGCACCTCGCGCCTGGCGCGCAGCTGCTTGGTCTGCCCTTCGTGGACAAACTCCACCCCCACCGCGCGTTTTTGCTCCATCAGGATGCGGGTGGTGTGCGCGCCGGTGAACACGCGCAGGTTGGGGCGGTCCAGGTGGGGGGTGAGGTAGGCTTTGGCGGCGCTGTGGCGTTCGCCGTTTTTGTGGGTGACCTGGTACATGCCCACGCCCTCCTGGCTGGCGGCGTTGAAGTCGGGGTTGACCACCAACCCGGCTTGCCGCCCGGCCTCGACAAACACCGGCCCCAGGCGGTTGGGGCTGGTCAGGTCCATGGCGTGCAGGGGGCCGCCGGTGCCGTGGAAGGCGTCGGCCCCGCGTGCGTTGTCTTCGGAGCGTTTGAAGTAGGGCAGCACCTCGTCATAGGACCAGCCGGGGTTGCCCTGGGCGGCCCAGTGGTCGTAGTCTTCGCGCTGGCCGCGGATGTAGACCATGGCGTTGACCGAGCTGGAGCCGCCCAGTACCTTGCCCCGTGGCTGGTAGCCCCGGCGGCCGTTGAGGCCCGGCTGCACGGTGGTCTCGAACTTCCAGTTGGACTGGCCATTCTTGGCAATCACCGCCAGGCCTGCGGGGCAGTGGATCAGCACACTGCTGTCCACCGGCCCGGCCTCCAGCAGCGCCACGTTGATGTCGGGGTTTTCAGAAAGACGCCCTGCCAGCACACAGCCCGCCGAACCGCCGCCAATGATGATGTAGTCGAACATGTTTGCTTCTTCCTCCTGATGCCGTTGAACCATTGTCGTATGCCTTGCTGGCGGGAACGGTAGCCCAGGGTCCGTGGACTGCCAAGCCCGGTTTACCCCTGTCCCCGTGGCGACTCCGTTTTTCACCAATTGAATTGCACACAATTTAATTGCCAGCTACAATTCACACCATGCCTACCCAATCCTCCCAACCGCAAACCACGCCCGCCCCGTCCAACCCGGCCCTGCTGCTGGACAACCAGCTGTGTTTTGCGCTGTATTCCGCCTCGCTGGCCATGACCAAGCTGTACAAGCCCCTGCTGGACGCGCTGGACCTCACCTACCCCCAGTACCTGGTGATGCTGGTGCTGTGGGAGCAGGACAAGCTGGGCGTCACAGCCTTGGGCGAACGCCTGAGTTTGGACTCTGGCACGCTAACGCCTTTGCTCAAACGCATGGAGCAAGCCGGTTTGCTGGTACGCCAGCGCTCGGCCGAAGACGAACGCCGGGTGCAGGTGTCGCTCACCTCCCGGGGTGTGCAGCTCAAAACCCGGGCCGCCACCGTTCCCGCCTGTGTGGTGGCCCAAACCGGCCGCCCGATTCCCGAACTGATGGCCCTGACCCGGCAATTGCAGGGCCTGCGCACCCGCCTGGCCCCCTGATCCCAGGCGCCGATCCTCCCGATTTTTAACCCGCTCCCTTCCCGGAGCCCCCCCCCGAAAGCCAACCATGAGCACCAAAGTCGAAAAAGTCATTTACCAAGCCCACGCCCAATCCACCGGCGGCCGTGACGGCAGCACCCGCACCTCGGACGGCCTGCTGGACCTGAAACTCGCCGTGCCCAAGGAAATGGGCGGCGCTGGCAACGGTGTGAACCCCGAGCAGTTGTTTGCCGCCGGCTACAGCGCCTGTTTCATCGGCGCCATGAAGTTTGTGGCCGGTATGCAAAAGATTGCCCTGCCCGCCGACACCAGCATCGCCGCCACCGTGGGCATTGGCCAGATTCCCGCCGGCTTTGGTATTGAAGTGCAGTTGGCGGTGAGCATCCCCGGTATGGAAAGCAGCGCCGCCCAGGCCCTGGTGGACAAGGCCCATGCGGTGTGCCCCTACTCCAACGCCACGCGCGGCAACATCGAAGTGAGCATCACCCTGGTCTGACCGGCGTAGGCTGATTTCCGGCGCGCTTTTCGACGTCACTCTTGCGGCCAGCCCTTGTTGCGGGGGCTGGCCGTTTGCTTTGGGCTGCGGGCACCATCAGGCGCAGACTCAGTTCCCGGGAATATTTGGCCTGCGCAACATCGCGGCTTTGGACATCAAAGTCCTGGTTCAGCGCGGACTCCCAGGTATTGCGCATGACCGTGGCGTCTTGTTCGATCAGGCAATTGGCATGCAGTGCCTGAATGTGGCGCAGGTCGGCGGCGCATACCGGGGAGAGGGCAATGGCGTCCACCAAGGCCTTGAGCCACTCACGCGCGGGCCGCCACTGTTGGGAAAATGGATCAAACAGCTTGGCATCCAGTCCATCGCGGCACGCCAGGAAGCGGCTCACGCGCTCCGCAGTGGGCGGCGGGGGGGCGGTGGGCAAGGCCAGCGTGCCCTTCAGTGCCAGTGCCGCGCAAGCACGGGTGAACGCCGCCAGGCCAACCGCCTTGTGCACGGACAGCGGGGTGTCAAACACCCGTACCTCGATGGTGCCGAACTCGGGCTTGGGCCGCACGTCCCAGTAGATGTCCTTGAGCGAATGGGCCAACTGGGTGGAAAAAATCTCGTCCGCCAGTTGCTCAAACGCGTGCCAGTTTTTAAGCCTGGGCATGGGCCCCCCATGGGGGTAGATCAAGGGCTCCAGGGGCCGCGAGGCGCAGAACCCGGTATCGGACATCTGCAAAAAGGGGGACGCCGCCGACATGGCAATAAAAAGCGGCCCCAGGGCTTGCAGCACATTGCCCATGTGGATGGCACTGTCCGCGCTCGCAGCCCCGATATGCACATGCATGCCATAGGTGGAAAACCGTTTGGGCAGGAATCCAAAGCGCTGGGTGAGCTCTTGCGCGCGATCAGTGGGCGCCATGATGCGCTCGTTCCAGAATTGGGTGAGCTGCGTGCCTCCCCCCCGAACCCAAAGCCCAATGGGTTGCGCGATGTCGCACAGCGTCTGGGTCAGCGCCATCGTCTGCGTGAGCATGGCATCCGCGTCCGTGTGCACGGAGGTGTTGATCTCCATGGTGGAAAGTGTCGCCTCCAGCGAAAAACGCGCAACGTCCACCCGCTCTTTCACAACCTCCCAGAACCCCATGCTGGCGGGCGACAGGGCGCCGGTGCTGGCGCTCACGAGTTGGAACTCAAGCTCCATTCCAAAGGTTAAAGCTTCCGATTGACTGAATTGCATGGTTATCTCCTTGGGTTCGGCATGGTTTTTGCCATTTTTTGGGCGCGTGCAAACTCCAGAAAGTCTTGCAACAGAGGGGTGTCGTCAAAGATGACCGGATCGACAGTGTGGCGAAACTCGGGATGCCATTGCACGCCAGCGACATAGCCCGGCCCGTCTCTGCGGATGGCCTCGATGATGCCGTCCTCGGGGCAGCGCGCCTCGACCACAAAACCGGGCGCCAGGTCGCGTATGGCCTGGTGGTGGATGCTGTTGATGCGCGTGTGCCGCAGCGCCGGGTACAGCGACGCGAGGCGGGAGTTTGGCGTGATCTCCATCGGGTGGACATTGCGCTCGTACAAGTCGGTCTTGATATGCGCCAGCGCCTGGGGCTGCTGGGTCTGGATGTCTTGCCACAGCGTGCCGCCAAAGGCGACATTGAGCATTTGCAGGCCCCGGCAAATGCCAAACACCGGCTTGCCAGCCCGCACAAAGGCGCGAATCAGCGCCATCTCATAGGCGTCGCGCACGGCATCCCCGGCCCAGGCGGGGTCCAGCGGGGATTGGCCATAGGTCTGGGGCGCCACGTCGTTGCCGCCTTGCAGCACCAAGGCGTCCAGCGCGTTGGCGTAATGCCCCAGGTGAAGCTCTTTGCGCTGCACAACGCTTTGTGCGTCGACGGCCGGAATCATCACCGGCAAGGCCCCGCCAGCAATCAGCCAGTGCGCCACGGACTGCTCCAGGTAATGCAAGGTCTTGGTCCAGACCCCCCCCAGATCCAGCACCGGCCCTGCGGGATGGTAGATACGGGCAGACACACCAATGAGCAACGAAGGGTTTTGAAATGGCATGCGGGCCACTATACGCCCGCCGCAAATACCCCCAAGCATTGGCACGTTTGCGGCTTGGATTGACCGGCGTTTTGCTCCTAAAATGAGAGCTTCCTGCGCACGAGCAATAAGGGCTAGAACCCTATTTCTCAACCAATTTTTCAGAAAGAAACCATGCCCCTAGCGTCTCCCGCCCAGCCCCTTGCCCTGGTGACCGGTGCCTCGTCCGGTATTGGCCAGTCCCTGGCCGCGTGTTTTGCCGGTGCCGGCCACAACCTGGTGCTGGTGGCCCGTAGCGTCGACAAGCTGCAGGCGCTGGCCACCGAGCTGCAGGCCCGCCATGGGGTGCGGGTGTGGGTGGAGCCCGCCGACCTGGCCCAGCCCGACGCCGCCGCCACGCTGTTTGCCACGCTCCAGCAAGAGCGCCTTGCGGTCGATGTGCTGGTCAACTGCGCTGGTGTGCTGGAGCAAAGCGCCTTTGCCACGATGACCCCGGCGCAGCACCGGCAGATCATCGACCTCAATATTTCTGGGCTGACCGCCATGCTGGCCCACTTTGTGGCGCCCATGGTGCAGCGGGGCCATGGGCGGGTGCTCAATGTGGCCTCCATTGCGGCTTTTCAGCCGGTGCCCACGCTGGCCACCTACGCCGCCAGCAAAGCCTATGTGCTGTCGCTGAGCGAATCGCTGGCCGAAGAGCTCAAGGGCAGCGGCGTCACCGTCACGGCGCTGTGCCCCGGCATCACCGCCACGCCCATGCTCACCAGCGCCAAGGATGCCAACGCCAAAGTGTCGCAAATTCCCGGCTTTTTGATTGGCGCCGTGGACGACGTGGCCCGCCTGGGGTTTGAGGCCTGCATGAAGGGCGACGCCATCTGCGTGCCCGGCGCCCTGAACCGCGCCGCCATGATCGCCTCGCGCGGCACGCCCAAGTGGCTGGTGCGCCACATCGGCGGGGTGCTGGGCCGCAAGGCGGTGTAGGCCGAACCATGGCACGGCCAACCCTCAACCTGGTCGGCGCGGGACGCGTCGGGCAAACCCTGGCGCGGCTGTGGCAGCAACAAGGCACGTTCGCCATCCAGGATGTGCTGACCACCTCCCTAAGCAGTGCCCAGGCCGCCTGTGGCTTCATCGGCGGCGGAACGGCGGTGGACACGCTGCAGGCCCTGCGAGCGGCCGATGTCTGGATGCTGGCGGTGCCGGATGCGCAGCTGGCACACATGGCACAGTCCTTGGCACAGGCGATCGCACAACAGCGAACGCCCCAGTCCCGGCACGGCGCCTGCGCCAGCGCACTGCGCACTGCGCCCCGCGCGGTGGTCCCCGTGGTTTTTCACTGCAGCGGCGCGTTGGACGCCGGGCAACTGGCGCCGCTGGCCGCCCTGGGCTGGCACACCGCCAGCGCCCACTGCATTTTGAGTTTTGCCCAGGCCGCAACGGCCGTGGCGCAGTTTGCCGGAACCCCCTGCGCGCTGGAAGGCGACGCGGGCGCCTGCAACACCCTGCGCCCGGCCTTCACCGCCATCGGCGCGCAATGCTTTGACCTGGCAAGCGAGCACAAGCTGCTCTACCACGCCGCCGCCGTGTTCGCCACCAACTTTTTACCCGTGCTGCAAACCGTGGCCGAGGAGGCCTGGCAGGCCACCGGTGTGCCCGCCCCGCTGATTCCCGGCTTGCGCGCCTCGCTGCTGGCCAAGGCCGTGGCCAACATCACCACCCTGGGGCCAGCCGCCGCCCTCACCGGCCCCGCCGCCCGTGGCGACACGGCGGCCATTGCCCGCCAGGCGCTGGCAGTCGGCGCCTGGGACGCGCAGGCGGGTGCGGCCTACGAGGCGCTGAGCGCGCTGGCTTTGCGCATCGCTGCGCACAGGACGACACCGCCGGCCTGATGCGCGGCCCCGGCCCCTGCGGCAAGGGCCATGCCATAGGGGCTGATTCAGCAATAACTTGCACATTTGCGCGCCAGCTTCGGGCGCGCTGCGTCGTTGCAAGCCATTATCGTGACTCCAGCAGCCGTGCTTCCTTGGGGTAGCTGATGGCGTAGGCAGCCGAAAAGCGCGCCTTGGCGCCAGCCTCCAGCCGGGTCCGCCACAGCGTGCTGCCGGGCTGCGCTTGCCATTCCAGGGTCTCGGGCTGGGGGGAAAACTTCGCTTCAATCTTGACCAACTCGTCGGTGGACACCGGCGCGGCCTCGATCAGCTGCAGCGCAATGGCGGTGCGGTGGCGATTCTCCACGGTGTAGCCACGCGCCACCGTGCGCTCGGCGCGCGCGCCAACAAAACCGGTGCTGCCTTTCATGTCTTTTTGCGGCTCCACCTGCACCTGCACCTGTTCATCACGGCCAAACCACAGGCTCAGCGCGTATGCACCACCGGTGCGCAGGGTGTCGGTCCCCACATAGGCCCCGTCGCGGTACAACTGCAAGGGCCCGGCAGGCCACACCCCCTCGGGTTGGGGCATTTCCGCGACCAGCCAGGCGCTGGCGTCCATCTGCGGGACCGTGCGCACCAGCAGCTCCGCCTTCGCGTCATGGCGCCCCAGCGCCAGAGTCACACGCTGCCCGCTGGAGGGCACGGTGATGCGCTGCGGAACCAGGAATTCGGTGGCAAACGTGTGGTTGAACACCCCCGCGTCAAACGATTCGGGCTGTAGATCTGTGCCCTCTGGCGCCTGCACCGCCAGTCGGCTGCGCGCCCCCATCGCCGCTGGCGCAGGGGCCGCAATAGGGGCCATAGGGGCAGACATCGCATAGCCCCCCATGGCCATAGTGGTTCCCATCTGCAACTGGGCAATACTGATGCGCCAGGGCCGGGGCTGTGGCCCCGTGGTGCCACGGCTGGGCCGGCCGGTGGACAAGCGCATTTGCACCCCATTCCAGTCCTCGCCGGTGGCCTGCGCCACCTGCGCTTGGCGCTCCAGGTGCAGAGCCTGGGTACTGGTATCAAGCAGCGCACGGTAGCTGGGGGACCAGCCGGGCCCATTGATTTGGTAGCTCAGGCGCACCTCAGCATCGCGCGTGGTATCAAGCGTGACATGCACATTCACCAGCCGAGCCCGCCCGGCCTGTGCGCGGGAATTTTCGGCCAACAAGGGCTTGAGCAAACGGTCCAGGTCCTCCTGTTGGCGTTGGATCTGGTGCTGGCGCAGCAAGGACTCCTGCCCTGTGCGGCGCAGCGCATCGGCCATCGCGGCCAGGTTCTTGGGGTCAGGGGCGCTTTTGGCGGCCCCTTGCGCAGCATCGGGACTGGCCAAGCCCTTGAGGTAAGCCGTCACCATGTCCAGGGCATCGTTTTCCGCCGCCAAGGCCGCTTTTTTATCCTCCAGCTCACGAATGCGCCCCTCCGATGCCATGCCCGCGCACAGCGCCGAGGCGCCGCGCTCCTCTGTCTGCACCGACAACTCTCCCACCCGCACCGCCGGGTCTGCGGCCACCGCCAGGCTTTGCACATCGAGACCAACGGGCAGGCAGGCGAACACCAGTTTTTTGGCGTCGGCCTGCACCTTGGCCACTCGCTCCACCGTCGCGCTGCCGGGGTACAGCGTGACCTGGTCAATCCGCGATTCGGCCGCTGCCGGAGTCTGGGCCCATGCGCTCGCCGTGGCGACCCCACCCCACACTACGGCCTGCGCCATCACGCGCAGTACACGCCCCACCCCAAGCTGAAAATCCCAACAGGCTTGACTGACCATGGTGCCTCCTTGTCCCTGGTGACAGGCAGGACATCCGCCCGTCTGCTGGCAAGTATCGCACCGCCCACCAGCCCACCAGGCGCTACTTGCGCAACACAATGGTCAGCAGCGCGGATGCGTCTTCCACGGCCACCACACCGTGCTGAACACCGCCGGGCAGGTACAGCAACTGGCCCGCGCCCAAGCGGTGGCTGCCATCCTCGCAGGTCACGTCGATCTGCCCCTCGATGCACTGCAGCGTGATGGCGCCCGCCACCTGGTGGGGCGGCATGGACTTGCCTGCGTGCAGGACCAGACGGATGACTTCGAGTTCGTCGGTCTTGAACAGCGCCACCGTGCGCGCCGCCGCCAAGGCGGTGCCCAGGGGCGAAACATCGGTGGGTTGACCTGAGAGGGTGTGCGCAATAGCCATAGGTGCTTCTCCTTTTCGCCCGGCGGGGCGCAATGCAAACGGGGATCGGTCCAAGTGCCGGAGTCAGAGAGTGCACATGCGCAGCGGAATTGTCAATTCCAGCGCCATAAACGCTACCAAAACAATAGCTGCCTACGCATACTCCACGCGGGCTAGAGGCCTTTTTTAGCCTTGATGTTTTGCCCCACAAAAACCAGCAGCGAAGCTGCCACCACCAGCGCCAGCAGGTACTGCAGCGGCTGGTTCTCGGCAAAGTCCAACGCTTCAAACAGCAGGTGGTAGGCCGCAAAGGCCAGCAGCACGGCCACCAGGCGCAGGCTCCAGTGGGTGGGCTGGCAGTGCGCAGGCCCCATGCGTGCCAGCAGCGTTTGGCCCAGCATGCCGGACAACATGCCCAAGCTGGCGCCCACCGCCACATCCCCCGGCCAGTGCGCGCCGACCGCGATGCGCGACAGCCCGGCGCCCGCCGCCAGCAGCCACAGCCACGCATGGCGCACCCTGCGCGCTTCGGGAATCGCAAAATACAGGCCGGACGCCACCGCAAAGGCCGTGAGCGTGTGGCCCGAGGGCATGGAGACGTTGTGCAGCGTTTCGCCCACGATGCGCATCTGGGCGTTGTCCACCCCGGCGGCGGGGCGCGGGCTCTCGATGAAAAACTTGCCGGTGCGTGCAAACACAATCGCAAAGGGGGCGGCGCACAGCCAGGCCCACATCAGGCGCGGCGCCAGCACCAGCAGCGGCGCGGTCACGCCCAGCACGCCCCAGGCATTGCCCAGCAGCGACAGCCCGGTCCACACCGGCGCGGCCACCGGCGCACACAGGGTGTTGAGGTAGACGAACATCGTCGGCTCCCACCAGTGCAACCACAGCGGCGCTGTGAGGATGAACAGCAGCCCGGGCCACAGCCATGTAAGCGGCGCAAAAGCAGGGGAGGCGTCAGGCGAAGCAGGCATGCAATGGAGGGCGGAGTTAGGGCGAAGGCGGGAGTGTAAGCCGGGGCTGGGGGTCGCCCGCCCAGCCATGGCAGGCGTAAAACCGGAAAGTGGCCAGATCCGCCCCCCAGCGCTGCACCACCTGGGTCTCTAGCCAATCACAACGGGTAAAGCCATGGGCTCCCAGCGGCACCGCATACGGCATGTGGGACCAGTCCACCAGCAAGGCACTGCCGCCCACGGGGAGGTCACCCGCCCACAGGTCGAACTGGTCGAAGCGGTCTTCCAGCACCTGCACCGGCAGGGGCCGCGCGTACCAGCCCAGGCGGCTGGCCAGGGTCCAGTTCTGCACCGCCACGCGGTCCAGGTGCTGCTGCGCGGCCAGCTCCCGCGCACGTTGGCCCGCCTGCTCCCAGCCGTGCAAATCGGCGAAAGGGTTGGCGCCCACGGGCACATCGGCACGGGTGGTGGGCATGAAGGGCTGGCCGGCCGAGAGCATCAGGCCCAATAGCCCCACGCAGACCAGCGCCTGCAAGACCACGCAGGCGCGGACCAGCCATTGCCGCCCCGCCCCCCCGGCACGGGCCAGGCCCAGGCCTGCAAACGGCGCCAGGGTCACCCAGGCCGGTGCCGTCCAGTGCGGCAGGCTGGAGCCGCCGCCCGACATGATCGCCAGCACCGCAAACGGAATGGCAAAGAAGCCCAACAGCAGGCGGCTCTGGCGCACGGGCGCATGCCGCCAGCCCACCCAGCCCCACAAGAGCAGCGGACCATAGACCAGCAGCTGCACCAGCAAAAACCGCAGCACATGGACCGCCTGCCAGGCGCTGCCTGCGCCGTGCTTGGCCTGGTAGCTAAAGGAGATCCACTGGTTCTGCACATTCCACACCGCCACCGGCGCCACCAGCAGCAACGCCAGGGCCGTGGTCAGCCACAGCCAGGGATTGCGCAGCAGCCGCCCTCCGTGCACGGCCAGCAGGCACAAGGCCACTGCGGCAGCGGCCAGGATGGCGGTGTACTTGCTCAAGCCCGCCAGCCCCAGCAACACCCCCAGCAGCAGCCAGGGCGCGGGGCGCTGCACGGCGTCAGGCTGCATCAGCACCAGGGTCTGCCCCATCAGCGCCACGCTGAAAAACATGAGCAAGGTGTCGGGCAACAAGCCAATGCCCAGCACATGCAACAGCGGCGCCAGCGCCAGCGCCCCCAGTGTCCACAGGCCGACCCGCTGCGCGTTGGCGGTGTCGCCAGCCAGGCGCAAAGTGAGGCGGTAGGCCAGCCAGGCGGTGGCCAGCCACAGCAGTCCGGGCAGCAGGCGCAGCACCGCTGTGGGCGCATGCAGCGCCACGCCCGGCCACTGCACCCAGCCCACCAGGGGCGGGTGGTCAAAATAGCTCAAGGCCGGGTGCAGCGCATACAGCAGGTAATGCGCTTCATCCACCGACAGACCGATGGCCGCGCCCAGGGCTGCATGCAAAAAAAACACCAGCACCAGCAAGGTGCGGGCTGGGCGGGAGGCGGGAAACAGGGGAAGGTGTGGAGACAAAAGAAAGTCAGTGAAAATGCAGACCCCCGCAGTCTAAACTGCACGCCACTCCCAACCCTACGCAAGGAACACCATGCCCACCTACCACGTTGAAATGCTCGAAGGCCGCACGCTGGAGCAAAAGAAAAAACTCGTCGAAGAAATCACCCGCGTCAGCGTCGAGGTGCTGGGCGGATCGCCCGACTCGGTGGACATTCTGATCGTCGATGTCAAACGCGAAAACTGGGCCACCGGCGGCAAGCTCTGGACCGAGCCACGGTAATCTGTTTCCATGTGCCAATTGCTTGGAATGAACAGCCGCCTGCCCGCCAGCCTGACGCTGAGTTTTACCGGGTTTTCGCAGCGGGGCGGCTGCACCGACCACCATTCCGATGGCTGGGGCATTGCCTTCTTTGAAAGCGATGGTCTGGCCCCCGGCAAGGCGGCACGCTACTTCGTGGACAAGGAAAGCGCCTCCACCTCGCCCATTGCGCAGATGCTGCGCACCTACCCCATCAAAAGCCACAACGTGGTGGCCCATGTGCGCAAGGCCACCGTGGGCGCCGTCACCCTGGAAAACTGCCACCCCTTCATGCGCGAGCTGTGGGGGCGGTACTGGGTGTTTGCCCACAATGGCGATCTGAAAAACTTCCACCCGCCACTGCATGGCAGTTTCAAGCCCGTGGGCGGCACCGACAGCGAGCTGGCGTTTTGCTGGCTGATGCAGGAGATCAACAAGTCCCACGCCAGCACCCCCAGCGTGGAAGAACTGACCCACACCCTGCGTGAACTGGTGCCGCGCATTGCCAGCCACGGCACTTTCAACTTTTTGCTGAGCAACGGCCAGGCGCTGTGGGTCCATGCCTCTACCCGCCTGCATTACGTGCTGCGCCAGCACCCGTTTACCGAGGTGCAGCTCAAGGACGAAGACATGTGCGTGAATTTGGCGGACCTCAACGGCCCCGAAGACCGGCTGGCGATTGTGGTGACCGAACCCCTCACCACCAACGAGCCCTGGGTGGCCATGGCACCCCATGAGCTCAAGGTGTTTGTGGACGGTTGCCCGCTGCCCTGAGGTGTGCTGGATTCAGCGTCCGTAAACGTCCTCAAAGCGCACGATATCGTCTTCGCCGAGGTAGCTGCCCGACTGCACCTCGATCATTTCCAGGTCCACCCGGCCCGGATTTTCCAGGCGGTGGGTGGTGCCCAGCGGAATGAAGGTGGATTCGTTCTCGGACAGCAAATAGCTGGTCTCGCCCCGGGTCACCTTGGCGGTGCCGCTGACCACAATCCAGTGTTCGGCCCGGTGGTGGTGCATTTGCAGCGACAAGGTTCCCCCCGGCTTGACCACGATGCGCTTGACCTGGAAGCGTGCGCCAGCGTCCACGCTGTCGTACCAGCCCCAGGGGCGGAACACTTTGCGGTGGATCTGGTCCTCGGTGCGCCCCGCCTGCTTGAGCCGGTCGACGATTTTCTTCACATCCTGGGTCTTGTTCTTGTGGGCCACCAAAATGGCATCGGCGGTTTCCACCACAATCAGGTCGTCCACGCCCACACAGGCGATCAAGCGGCCCTCCGACAGGGCGAGGGTGTTGCGGCTGTCTTGCATCAGCACATCGCCCTGCGCCACGTTGCCATCACCGTCCTTGGGCAATACTTGCCACAGCGCCTCCCAGGCCCCCACGTCTGACCAGCCGGCCGACAGCGGGATCACCACGCCCACCGGCAGGGCATTGGCGCCCGACTCCTTGGGAATGCCTGCGGCAGTGATGCGCTCCATCACCGCATAGTCGATGGAGTCGCTGGGGCACTGGCTGAACGCCTCCTTGCCCACGCGCACAAACTCGCCGTCGGTCTGGCCCGCGTCCCACGCGCTCTGGCAGGCCGCCAGGATGTCGGGGCGGCACATACCCATGGCCGCCAGCCACACCGAGGCCCGCATCATGAACAGGCCGCTGTTCCACGCGTAGCTGCCCTGCGCCAGATAGGCCTGTGCGGTCTGCAAATCAGGTTTTTCCACAAAACGGGCAATGCATTTGGCACCATCCGCGCCATAAGCCTCACCCGACTGGATGTAGCCGTAGCCGGTTTCGGGCGTGTCCGGGGTGATGCCAAAGGTCACCACCGCGCCATCGGCGGCCAATGCCGCACCGCTGCGCACCGCGCTCTGGAAGGCCTGTGTGTCCACAATGACGTGGTCGGCCGGCATCACCAGCAGCACCGGGTCCGCTCCGTTTTTCATAGCTGCCTGCGCAGCAATGGTAAGGGCTGGTGCCGTATTTCGTCCCAAAGGCTCCAACACCACGGTGCCCGGCGCATCCATCAGGCGCAACTGCTCGGCAATGACAAAACGGTATTCCTCGTTGCACACCACCAGGGGCGCGGCCAGCGTCACACCGGCCATGCCCTGCACACGCCGCACGGTGGCCTGCAACAAAGAGTCGTCGCCAATCAGGGGCAGCAGTTGCTTGGGGTATTTTTCACGGGAGAGGGGCCACAGGCGGGTACCGGAGCCGCCGGACAGAACAACAGGTTGAATCAGCAGGGTCATGCGTTTCCTAATAGAAGTTGAAGCGGGCTGGGTGCGGGTGGCTTCAGGCCCTGGCGTCGCCCCAGCGCAATTGGGAACGGTCGTCGCCGCGGTATTGGGTTTCCCCCATGCGGTCCACGCAATAGTCGGGCGACACAATCATCTCGTTGAACTGCATGTCCGCCGGCACCCGTGTGTACTCAAACAACACACTGCGCACCACCTTGGCTCCGGTGCGAATGTGGCTGCCGTGGCCGATCCATGCCGGCCCGATGATGGTGGCGCCCGGCTCAATACACACACTGGAGCCGATGTACACCGGCCCTTCTATGCGGACTTTGTCCCAGGCAATGGAGGTATTGAGCCCCACCCAGATGCCGGGTTTGATCTCGCGCCCCGGCATTTTCATGTCGGCCACCTCGCCGCGCAGCACCCGCTGCAAAACCGACCAATAGTCACTGACGCGTCCAATGTCAATCCAGTTGAAAAAACGGTTCTGGGCATAAAAGGGCAGCTTTTTCTCCACCAGCTGAGGGAACAGCTGCGAGCCGATGTCATACACCACACCCGAGGGCACCAGGTCCAGCACTTCCGGCTCAAAAAGGTAGATGCCGGTGCTGGCCAGGGTGGATTTAGCCTCCGCAGGGCGCGGTTTTTCCTGAAACGACTGGATCTGGCCGTCCGGCGCCGCCACCACAATGCCATAACTCTGCACATCCTGGAGCGGCACATCCAGCGTGACCACACTGGCCATCGCCCCCTTGGATTGGTGCTCCTGCAGGGCGGCACCGATATCCAGATCGATCAAGGCGTCACCACACAGCACCAAAGTAGTCTCATCAAAAAAACCGCTGAAATCCTGGATGCGCCGCATGCCACCGGCCGATCCCCAGGGCCGCGGCAAGATATCACCATGGTCCAGGACCCCCTCGTAGGAGTAGCCCAGCTGCACCCCCCAGCGGCGTCCATCCCCAAAATAGCGTTCGATCATGTGGTGGTGGTAGGCCACATTCACCATGATCTCCGTGATGCCGTGGCGCGCCAGATGCTCGATCAGGTACTCCATCAGCGGTTTGCCCAAAATCGGCACCATGGGCTTGGGTAAGTCCTTGGTCAGAGGTCGCACGCGGGTCCCTTGACCCGCCGCCAGAATCATGCCTTTTGCCATTTGTGTTCCCGATTCCAATCAGTGGTTGCCGTATTCAACACGCCGCATAGCCCGTGGGATTGGCCTTTTGCCAGCGCCAGGCGTCCTCACACATTGCCGCCAGGTTGCGCTCAGCGCGCCAGCCCAGCAACTGAAAAGCCAGCGCGGGGTCCGCGTAACAGGATGCAATATCCCCCGCGCGGCGCGGCGCAACCTGGTAGGGCACGGGCCGGCCGCTGGCTTTTTCAAAAGCGGCCACCATGTCCAGCACGCTGTATCCGGCACCCGTCCCCAAGTTGATGGCTTCACACCGGGGGCCCTGCTGCAAGTACTGCAATGCCTTGACATGCCCCAAGGCCAGGTCCACGACATGGATGTAATCACGCACACCGGTGCCATCCGGCGTGGCGTAATCATTGCCCCAAACATTCAGGTATTCGCGGCGCCCCACCGCCACCTGGGCCACGTAGGGCATCAGGTTATTGGGTATGCCCCTCGGGTCCTCGCCGATCCAGCCGCTGGCATGCGCCCCCACAGGATTGAAATAACGCAAAATCGCCATGCGCCAGGTCGGGTCACCCCCGAACACATCGCGCAGCATGTCCTCGATCACCAGCTTGGTCTTGCCATAGGGGTTGGTGGCAGACAAGGCATGTGCCTCTGGAATCGGCAATTGGCAAGGATCGCCATACACCGTCGCGGACGAGCTGAAGACCAAGGTTTTCACGCCACACTCACCCATCGCCTCCAGCAAACGCACCGTGCCCACCACGTTGTTGTCGTAGTAACGCAGCGGCTCACCCACCGACTCGCCTACCGCCTTCAGCCCGGCAAAGTGGACCACCGCCGTCGCGCCGCACCCACGGATGGCCGATGCCAAAGCGGCCCGGTCGCGAATATCACCCTGAACCAAGTGCAGTTTTTTGCCCGTGATGCGTTCCACACGCGTCAGGGACTCGGACTGGCTATTGCACAAATTGTCAAAGACTGTGACGTCCATGCCTGCGTTCAGCAGTTCAACGCAGGTATGGGAGCCAATATACCCAGCACCACCAGTCACAAAAATCATCGGTATTCCTCCCCTTGTTTCTATACCGCCCGTAGTTTACCGTGGGCGCCTGTCCTGCCCGGTTTAGCCAGAGCAACGTATGCCGACTTCATCGGCCGGATCGTCCCACCCAAGGGGGATAATTCCAGGAATTCATCGCTTCAAGGGCACGATTCACATGACCATCCTCGTCACCGGCGGCGCCGGCTTCATCGGCAGCAACTTCGTGCTCGACTGGCTGGCCCAGTCGGATGAGCCCGTCGTCAACCTCGACAAGCTCACCTACGCGGGCAATCTGCAGAACCTGGCCGCCTTGGCCGGTGATGCCCGCCATGTATTCGTACAGGGTGATTTTGGTGACGCCGCCCTGGTGGCGCAGTTGCTGCAACAGCACCAGCCCCGCGCGGTGCTGAACTTCGCGGCAGAAAGCCATGTGGACCGATCCATCCACGGCCCCAGCGAATTCATCCAGACCAACATCGTGGGCACTTTCCACCTGCTGGAATCGGTACGGTCCTACTGGGGAGGGCTGGACACCGACGCCAAAGCGGCCTTCCGGTTTTTGCACGTCTCCACCGACGAGGTGTATGGCTCCTTGGCCAAAACCGATGCAGCGTTCACCGAAACCCACCGCTACGAGCCCAACAGCCCTTATTCGGCCAGCAAGGCCGCCAGTGACCACCTGGTGCGGGCGTACCACCACACCTATGGCCTGCCGGTGCTCACCACCAACTGCTCCAACAACTACGGACCCTTCCATTTCCCCGAAAAACTCATCCCCTTGATGATCGTCAACGCCCAGGCGGGCAAGCCCTTGCCGGTGTACGGCGACGGCCAGCAGATCCGCGACTGGCTCTATGTCAAAGACCACTGCAGCGCCATCCGCCGTGTGCTCGACGTCGGCCAGCTGGGCGAGGTGTACAACGTCGGCGGCTGGAACGAGAAGCCCAATCTGGACATCGTGCACACCGTATGCGCCCTCCTGGACGAACTCAAGCCCCGCGCCGACGGCAAGCCCTACAAAGACCAGATCACCTACGTGACCGACCGCCCCGGCCATGACCGCCGCTACGCCATCGACGCCCGCAAGATCGAGAGCCAGCTGGGCTGGAAACCCGCCGAAACCTTCGAGAGCGGCATCCGCAAGACGGTGCAGTGGTACCTGGACCACCCCGAGTGGGTGGCCAATGTGCAAAGCGGCGGTTACCGCGATTGGGTCAGCAAGCAATACGGCACCGAGGCCGCAGCATGAAGATATTGTTGCTGGGGCGCGGTGGCCAGGTGGGCTGGGAGCTGCAGCGCAGCCTGAGCGTGCTGGGCGAACTGGTGGCGCTGGACTTTGATACCGCGCACAACCCGGACGGCCTGTGCGGTGACTTCCAAAACCTGGATGGCCTGGCTGAAACCGTGCGCCGTGTGCGGCCCGACGTGATTGTGAATGCCGCCGCCCACACCGCCGTGGACAAGGCCGAGAGCGAACCCGAATTCGCCCGCACCCTGAATGCACTGGCACCGGGCGTGCTGGCCACCGAAGCTGCCAAACTGGACGCCTGGCTGGTGCACTACTCCACCGACTACGTGTTTGACGGCAGCGGCGACCAGCCCTGGCGCGAGACTGACGCCACCGGCCCTTTGAGCGTGTACGGCCAAACCAAACTGGAGGGAGAGCAACTGGTGGCGGTCAACCCGAAACACCTGATTTTCAGGACCAGCTGGGTGTATGCGGCACGGGGCGGCAACTTTGCCAAAACCATGCTGCGCCTGGCCTGCGAGCGCGATGCATTGACCGTGATTGACGACCAACTGGGCGCCCCCACCTCGGCCGAACTGCTGGCCGACGTCACCGCACATGCGATCCGGGCCGTCACGCACCCTACGCAAGGACAGCCCGCATTGGCAGGGCTATACCACTGCGTCGCCGGCGGCGAGACCAGCTGGCATGGGTATGCGCGATATGTATTGGCGCAAGCCCAGGCGCTGGGATGGTCACTGAAAGCGGGTCCTGAGCAGGTGAGCCCGACCCACACCGCCAGCTACCCCACCCCGGCGCGGCGGCCCTTGAACTCGCGCCTGAACACCACCAAGCTGCAAAACGCCTTTGGCCTCACGCTACCCCACTGGCAACAAGGCGTGGCCCGCATGCTGACTGAAATTACAGGGAAACAATGAATATGACAAGCCATACACCGGTGGGCGCAAGCGCCATTCAACGCAAGGGCATCATTCTGGCCGGAGGCTCGGGCACGCGCCTGTACCCCGCCACGCAAGTGGTCAGCAAGCAACTGCTGCCCATTTACGACAAGCCCATGGTCTATTACCCCTTGAGCACGCTGCTGCTGGCGGGCATTCGGGAGGTGCTGGTGATCTCCACCCCACAAGACACGCCCCGGTTTGAGCAACTGCTGGGCGATGGCAGCCAGTGGGGCCTGCAGATCAGCTACGCCGTGCAGCCTTCCCCCGATGGACTGGCGCAAGCCTTCCTGATCGGTGAACCATTTCTGAACGGCGCGCCGAGCGCCCTGGTGCTGGGCGACAACATTTTTTACGGCCACGACTTTGCCGGATTGCTGGGCAACGCCTGCCAGCAGACAGTGGGGGCCACGGTATTCGCCTACGCAGTGCAAGACCCCGAGCGCTACGGCGTGGTGGAATTTGATACAGCAGGCCGTGCCATCAGCCTGGAAGAAAAACCCAAGGCGCCCAAATCGCGCTACGCCGTCACCGGCCTGTATTTTTACGACAGCCAGGTGGTGGAGTTGGCCAAGCAGGTCAAACCCTCGGCCCGCGGTGAGCTGGAGATTACCGACCTGAACCGCATGTACCTGGAACAAGGCACGCTGGACGTGCAGACCATGGGCCGAGGCTACGCCTGGCTGGACACCGGCACCCATGAATCCATGCTGGAGGCCAGCCAGTTCATCCACACCATCGAAAATCGCCAGGGACTGAAAGTGGCCTGCCCCGAAGAAATTGTGTGGCGCCATGGCTGGATTGACGATGGGCAACTGGAAAAACTGGCCCAACCGTTAAGCAAAAACGGCTACGGCCAGTACCTGCTGCGCCTGCTGGACCAGAAGGTGTACTGATGCGAGTGACGCCCTGCACCATTGCCGATGTGCTGCGTATTGAACCCCGTGTGTTTGGGGACACGCGCGGCTTTTTCTTTGAGAGCTTCAACCAGCGCGCCTTCACCCAAGCCACCGGGGTGGACCTGCCCTTTGTGCAGGACAACCACTCCAAGTCGGCGCGCAACGTGCTGCGCGGCCTGCACTACCAGGTGCAGAACCCCCAGGGCAAGCTGGTGCGGGTGGTGGCCGGGGAGGTGTTTGACGTGGCGGTGGATATCCGCCCGGACTCACCCACTTATGGCCAATGGGTTGGTGAAATTTTGTCGGATGCCAACAAACGCCAGCTCTGGATTCCCCCGGGCCTGGCGCACGGTTTTATGGTCTTGTCCGAGTCGGCGGAGTTCCTGTACAAAACCACCGACTACTACGCGCCGGAGTTTGAACGCTGCCTCGCCTGGGACGACCCCACGCTGGCGATTGCCTGGCCCGCACTGGGTGGCCCGCCGCAGGTGTCGCACAAGGACGCCCAGGGCGCGTCCTTCCTCAGCTTGTGCTGATCCCGGCCTCCAGTGCGTCCACAAACATCGCGGCCACATCGAAACCGGTCTGGTCGGTGATTTCCTGAAAGCAGGTCGGGCTGGTGACGTTGATTTCGGTTAACGAGTCACCAATCACATCCAGCCCCACCAGCAGCAGGCCGCGCTGTGCCAGGATGGGACCGAGCGCTTCGGCAATAGCGCGGTCCGCAGCCGTCAGCGGCTGGGCCACACCTTTGCCACCGGCGGCCAGATTGCCGCGCACTTCCCCGCCCTGCGGGATGCGCGCCAGGCTGAAGGGCACCGGTTGGCCGCCAATCACCAGCACCCGTTTGTCGCCCTGCGCAATGGCGGGCAAAAACTTTTGCACCATGAGGGTCTGCTGGCCGTCCTTGTTGAGCGTTTCGATGATGCCGCCCAGATTCAGGCCTTCGTCCCGGACCCGGAAAATCCCCATGCCGCCCATGCCGTCCAGCGGTTTGAGAATGATGTCGCGGTGCTCGGCATGGAAACTGCGCACCGCGTCAGCGTCGCGCGTCACCAGCGTGGGGCCGATGAACGCGGGAAACTCCAGAATCGCCAGCTTTTCCGGGTGGTCGCGCAGCGCGCGGGGCTTGTTGAACACCTGGGCGCCCTCGCGTTCCGCCTGTTCCAGCAAGTGGGTGGCGTAGAAGAACTCGCTGTCAAACGGCGGGTCCTTGCGCATCACCACCGCGCCAAAACTCTTCACCGGCACCAGCTCCAGGGGCTCCTGCGTAAACCAGAGGTTCGCATCGCCGGTGAGGGTGATGCGCCGCACCGAGGCCTGCACCACACCACCGCGCGCCCAGACCAGATGGCGCGGTTCACAGGCCGCCACGCGGTGACCACGGCGCTGCATCTCGCGCATCATGGCAAAGGTGGTGTCTTTGTAGATCTTGAAGGATTCCAGCGGGTCGGCAACAAACAGTATGTCCATGGGGGCTCACAAAAAAAGAAAAATGGGTCGAACCGGCAATAACAAGGCCCAAGTGTCGCTGAACCACCCTAGCCGGGTGGAAGCAGGGCCTTGCGTTTGCCATAGTGTTGCACCAACAGCGCCAGCGCGCCCGCAACCACGCCCCAGAAGGCCGAGCCCACGCCCGCCAGCACCACGCCGCTCAGAGTCACCAGGAAAGTGATCAGGGCGGCTTCGCGGTGGTCGTCGTCTTTCAGCGCCACGGTCAGCGCGCCGCTGATGGTACCCAGCAAGGCCAGACCGGCAATGGCAGCGACCAGTTCTTTGGGAAATGCGGTGAGAACCCCCGCAATGGCGGCGCCAAACAAACCGATGACCAGATAGAGAGCGCCGCAGGACACCGCCGCCGTGTAGCGGCGGGCGGGGTTGGCATGTGCCTCCGGACCCATGCAGATGGCCGCGGTGATGGCACTCAGGTTGAGCGCAAAAGCGCCAAATGGAGCCAGCAGCAGCGTGGTCACACCGGTGAGCGTGATCACTTTGGAGATGGGAATACCGCCGTCGCCACCCGCTGCGCGTTGGTCGCCATAACCACAGGCCTGGATGGCGGCCACCCCCGGCAGGTTCTGCGATGCCATGGTGACAATGAACAGGGGCAAGGCCAGACTGACCAAGGCCTCCAAAGAAAACACCGGACTGATCCACACCGGTTCTGTCAAGCCAAATGCAATGTCAACCGGCGTAAAACCTGCGCCAGCAGCTACGAAAACAATAGCAACCACCAGGGTGAGCGGTACCGCGTAGCGCGGCAGGAAACGTCGCCCCAGCAGGTAACTCAGCAACATGGTCAGCACCAGCGGCAGGGCCGTTTGCGCCGCAGCAAACCCCATCAGGCCAAACCGTGCCAGCACGCCAGCCAGCAGGGCCGAGGCCAGCGCCACCGGGATGCGGTTCATCACCCGCTCGAACCACCCAGTCCAACCTGCCAGCGTGATGAGCAGCGCGCAGGCCATGAAAGCACCCACCGCTTCGGGCATATGGAAGCCGCCCGCCGTAGCGGCAGTGGCCAGCACGGCGGCACCGGGCGTACTCCAGGCCACCATGACCGGCTTGCGCAACCACAGGGAAGGCAGCAGCGTACACAGCCCCATCCCCACGCCCAGGGCCCACATCCACGACGCTACCATCTCGGGTGTGGCACCAAAGGCCTGCGCCGCCTGGAACACGATGGCCACCGAACTGGTAAAACCCACCAGCACGGCCACAAATCCGGCGGTCAATGATGCTGCGCTGAGGTCTTTGAAAAACTGCATTTTCTAATCAGTTGGGGACAGAGCTTGCCCGCTGCGCGTGGCTGCGGTCTGTCCCGCAAAGTTTCAGATTTCAATTTTGGAACCCAGCTCCACCACGGAGTTGTTGGGCAGGTTCAGGAAGTCGGCCGCCGCGCTGGCGTTGTGGTGCATTTGCGCAAACAGTTTCTCGCGCCAGCGGGCCATGCCTTCGCCAATCGTGGGCACCACGGTGTCGCGCGACAGGAAGTAGCTGGTCGACATGGCATCCAGCTCGCACCCGCGTCCCTTGATTTGCTGCAGGGCCTTGGGCACATCGGGGTCGTTTTTGAAGCCGTAGTGGATCACAACTTGCCAGCAATCGTGGCCCAGGGAATCGATTTGCAGCCGCTTGTCCAGGCCGATCCAGGGCGTCTCGTGGTTGCGCACGGTCACAAACAGGTTGTTGGCATGCAACACCTTGTTGTGTTTGAGGTTGTGCAGCAAGGCGTTGGGCACGGTGCCCACTTCGGCGGTGAGAAAAACAGCCGTGCCGTCCACCCGCACCGGCGGACTGACAAATACCGCGTCCAGGAAGCTGGGCAGGTCAATGGCATCGGCACGCAGCTTGTCATTCATCAGGCGCCGACCGTCCTTCCAGGTCAGCATCAGGGTAAAGACTGCCCCACCAATCATCAGCGGGAACCACCCACCATCAAACAGCTTGAGCAGATTCGATGCCCAGAATGCGAAATCGACGATAAAAAAGAAACCGGTCGCCGCCAGACACAGCCACAGCGGATATTTCCAGGCGTAACGAATCACGTAAAACGTCAGCACCGTGGTGATCAGCATGTCCGTACACACCGCAATGCCGTAAGCCGCCGCCAGGTTGCTGGAGGACTTGAACATCACCACCGCCAGCACAATCGTGACAAACAGACCCCAATTCACAAAGGGCAGGTAGATTTGCCCGGTGTCCTTCACACTGGTGTGCAGCACCTGCAAGCGCGGCAGATAGCCCAGCTGGATGACCTGCTTGGTCACCGAAAACGCCCCCGAAATCAGGGCCTGCGAGGCAATCACCGTCGCCATGGTCGCCAGCACCACCAGGGGCACCAGCGCCCAGTCCGGGGCCATCAGGTAAAACGGATTTTTGACGGCTTCCGGGTTTTGCAGGAGCATGGCCCCCTGCCCAAAATAGTTCAGCGTGAGCGAGGGCATGACGATGAAGAACCAGGCCACCCGGATCGGTTTTTTGCCAAAATGGCCCATGTCGGCATACAAGGCTTCGCCGCCGGTCACGCACAAAACGACCGCCCCCAAAATAATGAAGGTGGTTCCGGGGTAATTCCAGATAAAACCCAGTGCGTAGTGCGGGCTGATGGCCCACAGGATTTCGGGGTTGTCCACAATATGCGAGACCCCCAAAACGGCAATACAAACAAACCACACCACGGTAATCGGTCCGAAAAACTTGCCAATGCCGGCGGTGCCCCGCTTTTGCACAAAAAACAGGCAAAACAGGATGATCAGCGTGAGCGGAATCACGTACTTCTTGAAGGCGGGGGAGATCACCTCCAGGCCCTCCACCGCGGACAACACCGAAATGGCGGGGGTAATCACGCCGTCACCATAAAACAGGCAGGTTCCAAAAATACCCACCAGCAGCAGCACGCGGCGCAGCTCCGGTTTGTCCTTGACCGACTGGGACGCCAGGGCCAGCATGGCCACCAGGCCGCCCTCGCCGTGGTTGTCGGCACGCAGCACCAGTGCCACGTACTTGATGGACACAATGACCGTCAAGGTCCAGAAGAAGATGGACAGAATGCCATAGACATTGGCGGTCGTGAAAGGGACATGGCCTGAGCCAAAGACTTCTTTGACAGCATAGAGAACACTGGTGCCGATGTCGCCGTACACAACACCGATGGCGCCTAGCGTGAGTGCCGAAAGAGACGATTTTGAAGCTGCCACAAGTTCCCCCGGCCGTACTTTGCGGCCAGGGTCCATTCCATTTGGGATCGCTATTTTGCGCCCGCAGGCAAGGCTTTCAAACGTGAATTCGGCAAATCGTCCGGATTTTCGGGGCATGTTGCAGCGCAACAACTGACGACAGCACCCCGACAGCGAACCGTTCAGGCGTAGTGCTCGGCTTCCGGGTCAGTGGCTTCCAGCTCATAACTGGCCGCCAGCATGGCCAGGCGCCCGACCACACCGTACATGTAAAAGCGGTTCGGTGCGCTGGCACCCGGCCGGACTCCGGGCTGAGGTAAGTGCGTACTCTCGGCAAACGCCAATGGAACATAGCTGGAGCCGGGCGCACTCAGGCTCTCATCGACACCGCGCTCCGCGTGCACGCGGTAAAACCCCCCCACCACATAGCGGTCCATCATGTAGACCACGGGTTCTGCGACCGCGTCGTTGATGCGCTCGTTGGTGAGAACACCCTCCTGAAAAATGACGCCGTAGACTTGCCCCCCGTTGTGGGCGCCGTCGTGCCGGGTGTGGGATTTAAGGTACAGCGCATCCAGTTCCTTGGCATCGCGCACCGTCATGGCGGTCAAGCCGTGGCTGCCGTTGTCGGCCTTGACCACCACAAAGGGCTTTTCCTTGATGCCGTATTCCTTGTAGCGTTTCTTGATTTTCCCCAACAAGGCATCCGCACGGCTGCGCAAAACCTCCCGGCCAGCCTCGTCGTTCAGGTCAAGGTTGCTGCTCTTGTCGAACATGGGGTTGATCAACCAGGGATCGACCCCAATCAGTTTGCCAAAGCGTTTGGACACATCTTCGTAGCACTTGAAGTGGGTGCTTTTACGCCGGGTGGTCCAGCCCGCATGCAGCGGCGGCAGCAAAAATTGCTCATGCAAGTCCTCCAGAATGCCGGGCACCCCCGCGCGCAAATCGTTGTTCAGCAAAATGGTGCAGGGGTCAAAGTCCTTGACGCCCAAGCGCCCCTGGTTGCGGACCACCGGCTCCAGAACGATGCTTTCGCCACTGGGCAGGGTGAGCGTCGTGCTTTTCTTGACCTCCGGGCTGATGGAGCCAATGCGCACATTCAAGCCCGCCAGATGAAAGATACGCCGCAGCTGCACCAGATTGCCTAGATAAAAGGGGCTGTTGACCTTGTTTTCCGGAACGATCAGCAGGTTGCGTGCCTCGGGGCAGATTTTTTCGATGGCGGCCATGGCCGCCTGCACCGCCAGCGGCAGCATGGCGGGCGTGAGGTTGTTCCAGCAACTGGGGAACACATTGGTGTCCACCGGGGCCAGCTTGAAACCGGCATTGCGCACATCCACCGAACTGTAAAACGGGGGGGTGTGCTCCATCCATTCCAGGCGAAACCAACGCTCAATCGCGGGCATGGAGTCCAGAACGCGTTGCTCTAACTCGTTGATGGGCCCCGTGAGGGCAGTAACCAGGTGCGGAACCATGCAGCGCTTTCTGAAAGGAGGGGGGCTAAAACCTAAGTATCTGTGCAGCTTGGGGCGATCCGCCCATAAATCAAGCGTGGGCCTGGTTCAGGTACGAACTTCTCCGTCACCCAGCACCACGTACTTGAGCGAAGTCAAACCCTCAATCCCCACCGGCCCCCGTGCATGGAATTTGTCGGTGGAGATGCCGATTTCCGCCCCCAGTCCGTACTCAAAACCATCGGCAAAACGGGTGCTGGTGTTGACCATCACGCTGGAGGAGTCCACCTCCCGCAGGAAGCGCTGGGCGTGCATGTGGTCGCGGGTCAGGATGGCTTCGGTGTGGTGGGAGGAATAGCGGTTGATGTGGGCTATCGCCGCGTCCAGACCGTCCACCACCTTGATGCTGATCACAGGCGCCAGGTATTCCTCGTACCAGTCGCTCTCCTGCGCGGGTACCAGCCTGGGCTCGGAAGTTGCTCCTGAATTCATAGCTGCTCGCGCAGTATTGACGGGGGCTGGAGGCTGATTTGACTGCAAAATCGCCAAGGATTCGGGGTCGCAGCGCATCTCCACCCCTTTGTCGGCGTAAACCTTGCCGATCAGCGGCAAAAATGCCGACGCCACGCCACGCGCCACCAGCAGGCCCTCGGCGGCATTGCAGGGGCTGTATTTGTGGGTTTTGGCGTTATCGGCCACCTTCACCGCCATGGCCAGGTCGCAGGGGTCGTCCACATAGACATGGCAGTTGCCGTCCAGGTGCTTGATCACCGGCACCTTGGCGTCCCGGCTGATGCGCTCGATCAGGCCCTTGCCGCCACGGGGAATGATCACATCCACAAACTGCGGCATGGTGATGAGCTGGCCCACCACCTCGCGGTCGGTGGTTTGCACCAGTTGCACCGCCTCTAGAGGCAGGCCGCTGTCGCTCAAGGCCTGCTGCACCAGCCGGGCCAGCGCCTTGTTGGAGTCAATCGCTTCGGAGCCACCGCGCAGAATGCAGGCGTTGCCGCTTTTAATGGACAGGCTGGCGGCCTCGATCGTCACATTGGGGCGGCTCTCGAAAACCATGCCGAACACGCCGATCGGCACCCGCATCTGGCCGACCCGGATGCCGCTGGGCTGCTGCTTCAGCCCGATGATTTCACCAATCACATCGGCCATGCTTGCCAACTGCTCGCAGCCCTGGGCGCAAGTTTCGATCACCTGGGGCGTGAGTTTGAGCCGGTCCACCATGGGGGCGGACAGCCCGGCGGCAGTGGCACGCGCAATGTCTTTGGCGTTGTCCACCTGCAGTTCCTGCACGTTCTCGCGCAAGAGGGCGGCCAGGCGGCGAAGTGCTCTATTTTTAGTAGCAGCCTGCGCACGCGCCATCAGGGCGGAGGCCACTTTTGCCTGTGAACCCAGGGCCTGGGTGTATTCGGTGATGTTGATCGCGTTCATGCCTGCATTTTCGCACGCCGAACCGCGCACCACGGCCGCATTTCAGCGGGATCGAGACGTTGCCACAGAACTGGCGGAGGTGGCCGCACACAAAGCGCACAGCGGCAGCACCCGCTCAAACAGGCGCTCCTTGTTGCCGGAAGGGATGCGGATTTCAATGATTTGTTTGTCGGCAAACAAACTCAGGGAGCCGCCCGCCGCCAGCACCTCGCTCCAGTCAAAGTGCGCCCCCGCCACGGTGTGGGAGCTGCGCTCGGAATAGCCCTGGGCGCGGGCCGTGGCGCGGATCAGGTCCAGCGCTTCCTGTTGCAGCTGCGGCGCAGCAACTGTTGCACGAGGTCGGTGTCAGGAATCAGCTCCCGCCCCTGCGGCGTGCGAACCCGGAATTTGACCTGAATGCGCAGCTGGAACTCCCGCACCTGACCCGTCGCATTCACGCCCACCACGGTTTTTTCCCGCAGCTCCTGCAGGATGTCCACAATCATCTGGGGCGCCACCCCACCCGCAGGGGGGGCGACCGGGCGCACGGACGCCCCCAGGTAGCGAACCAGTTCGGCCGCCACGGCCCCACCGGTTTCCGGCGTCACGGCCACCGTGTCAAAGACAAAGCTCTGGCTGGCGCGCAGGTGAAAGCCGCAGCCCGCCAGCAAGCTGGTGGCCACAGCACCTGCCACAAAGCTGCGCCGGTTCATGGGGCCGTCTCAGAGGACCTTTTTGGCGGTAGCGCCCGCTGCAAAGCGCGGCTCAAGGATGAGTGTGGTGCCCGCCATGTCCAGGTGCGCGGACACGCCAAGGTGATGTGCCACTTGATGCTGGGGGGGGGTGGCGCTGTGCGCCGATCAGTTCACGAGGCTGCTGGTGTGACTCGAAAACGCAACACATCAGCCAAAATCAACTTCAAAATCGGTTCGCAGTTCCTTGCGAGGACGCTCTGTGGGCCAACTAAGGGGAAATCGATGCGATAACGCTCAGTGCCCTTCCACGCATCCGTCAAGTGCCCAAAATTTTCGCACCGAGGAGTTGCGGGTCTGCGGCGGTTTTGAATTCTGCAAGTCCCTCAATGGACTGGGTTTGATTTTTCTGAGAGAGTTTGGACCATTCCAGCGGAGCGCATGAAGGCTCGACGTGAGCATCAAGTACCGCTCTCAGATGAAGCGCTTTCTGTATTGATGTCGATACGAACCATGGCGGTGTTACGGTACATGGTTTTCGATCCGCATTCCGGATGTGGGCAGCCGAAATTACGATCTATCCACGCGAAGTCGCTGAGCATCCCCTGGCCCACCAATTGCCCGACGCCGTTGAACGGGCCAGCCACTACGCAACGCGTATGCGTCCACACCATGCGTATGGTGCGCACTTGACTTGAAAAGCTCTTTTGATCACAATAACAGACTAGACAGACTAGTTTGGAGAAACTTATGCATACATGGCAATTACAAGAAGCCAAAAGTCGTTTCAGTGAGGTAGTTGACCTCACACTCACGGAAGGTCCGCAGATGGTCACGCGTCGCGGACAAGAGGCAGTCGTCATTCTGTCTGCCAATGACTACCGGCGGATGAGTGGCACTCCTTCATTGCTTAACCTTTTATTTAATGCACCTCGCGGCGAGCCTCTGGAGATAGTGCGCTCGCAGGAACCCATTCGGGATATAGGCCTGTGAAGTATCTCCTCGACACATGTTTGTTGTCAGAGCTCATTAAGCCGTCGCCGGAGCCAGCTGTTCTTAGCTGGATGCACGAAAGAATCGAAAACGAGCTTTTCATCAGTGCAATGACCCTGGCGGAACTGCACCGTGGCGTGGCGAGACTTCCAAACTCACGTCGCCGAAATGAGTTATCGACCTGGCTTCAGCAACTGGAAACAGGTTTTGAGGACAGGGTTTTGCCATTCACCCAAGAAACCGCTGGGGCCTGGGCCCAGATGTGCGCAAAAGCAGAGTCCGAAGGCAAGCCGATGGCAGCCTTCGACTCTATCATTGCCGCAACTGCGCTGGAACACAGCCTTACATTGGTTACTCGAAATATTCGGGATTTTCAGCATGCCCCAGTTGTGTTGATTAACCCATGGTTCGAAGTCTGATGTGCGTGTGAGGGACTTGCAGAATTCGATAAAGCAGTCGAATTAATTGCTGGGTGAGGCAAAAAAAATTGCGGGCACCCGCCCAAAAGGCTGGAAGATCAGGGTATCGAAGTCTGAACTTGATGCCCGCCCATGTGGACTTGGGGTTTTGCCAATACAACCCTGAGTCCCGTTACTGTCCAAAGATTTGTCTCCTTACAAGGAGAGCTCATCGGTCTGGTGGAGCAAGACTACACGGGTCTGACCCCCAAGCTCGAACAAATCATTCGCGCCTTCGAGTTCACGCAAATCGAGTTGGTTGTCTACCGTGATCGGGGCTACGCACAAGGGCGCGGCGTGGGGCAACCCGAGGAGGATCGTTGTGCCTTGGCGTGCACATTTTTAGCCAAGGCGGTACTGGACTTGAAGACCACCAGGGCGCTGATAGACCGCCTCAAAGCTGACAGCAAACTGCGCCGGCTGTGCGGGTTCGATCTGCGCCATACCTTACCCAGTGAGTCCACCTTCAGTCGCGCCTTTGAAGAGTTTGCCAGCAGTGAGTTGATGCAGCGTGTGCATGCACGCATGATCAAAGACACCCTGGGAGAACAACTCATAGGCCACATCAGCCGCGACTCCACGGCCTAGAGGCGCGCGAATCCATTGTAAAAAAAGACAAGGCTGAGGTCGTGCCAGTCAAGCCAAAAAGAAAACCTGGACGCAAAAAAAAAGGCGAAGCACCCACCATCATGGACAGCTCCCGCAACTGCACCCCGCAGAACTCACAGTGTCTTTCATCAGGGGCTCATCCAACCACTCTGGGACTGCCCGCTGGCCGGGCCAAACACGCCAAGCACAGCTGCAGCGCCAGCCGGTGCAGCGCCTGCCAGCCCGACGTGGGCCAGTCCGGCTGCTTCAGTCCCTTGACGATGCCATCCACCACATGGGCCGACTGCAGCAGTTCCGACAGCCGGGCGTCGCTCAGGCGCGGCAGCACCCGCTCAAACAGGCGCTCCTTCGTTCCCCAGATGCGCTGTTCGCGCAGCGCCATGGGCAGCGGCCGACCTTGGCCCATGGCGTCTTTCACGCGTTTGAGGGCACGGATATCTTCGCTCAGGGTGTAGTGCACCAGCACTTCGGCCTCGCCTTCGGCCTGCAGGCCGTCGAGCATGCGCTGCACCCGCAGCGCCTGGCCGGCCAGCACCGCCTCGCTCAGCTTGAACACGTCAAACCGGGCCACATTGAGCACGGCGCTCTCCACCTGTTCCAAGCTCAATACACCGCCTGCCGCACCGTCAACCGGGAACAGGAGACCCAGCTTCTGGATTTCCTGGTGGGCTGCCAGAAGATTGCCTTCCACCCGGTCGGCAAAAAACTGCAGCGTGCGCTGCCCCGCCTCGCCCGCCTCCACCCGCTGCCCCTGCGCCCCCAGGCGCTGGGCGATCCACTGCGGCAAGGCCTGGCGTTCGATGGGTTCGACCTGCAGGGTCACACCACCGCCCTCCAACGCGGCAAACCAGGCGCTGGATTTGGTCATTTTGTCCAGGCGCGGCAACAGCACCACGGTAAGGGTGGCGTCGTTGCCCTGGGCGCTGTGCGCCAGCTGCTGCAAGGCCACGCTGCCGTCCTTGCCGGGTTTGCCGGAAGGAATGCGGATTTCAATGATTTGTTTGTCGGCAAACAAACTCAGGGAGCCACCTGCCGCCAGCACCTCGCTCCAGTCAAAGTGCGCCCCCGCCACGGTGTGGGAGCTGCGTTCGGAATAGCCCTGGGCACGGGCTGTGGCGCGGATCAGGTCCAACGCTTCCTGTTGCAGCAGCGGCTCGTCGCCATGCAGGGTGTACAGGCTTTTGAGCCCGCGCTGCAGGTGGTTGCCCAATTGGTTGGCGGCCAGTTGCATGGCTAGGGTGCGCCCAGGCTCTTGATGGCCGCCAGGCGGCGCAGCAACTGCTGCACGAGGTCGGTCTGCATGTCGCGGTACAGCACGCCTTCTTCAGCCTCCTTGGAAAGGACTGCGGACTCGTTGAAGCTGATGTCACGCTGCTGCACCATGTCGGTGTCAGGAATCAGCTCCCGCCCCTGCGGCGTGCGAACCCGGAATTTGACCTGAATGCGCAGCTGGAACTCCCGCACCTGCCCCGTCGCATTCACGCCCACCACGGTTTTTTCCCGCAGCTCCTGCAGGATGTCCACAATCACCTGGGGCGCCACCCCACCCGCAGGGGGGGCGACCGGGCGCACGGACGCCCCCAGATAGCGAACCAGTTCGGCCGCCACGGCCCCACCGGTTTCCGGCGTCACGGCCACCGTGTCAAAGACAAAGCTCTGGCTGGCGCGCAGGTGAAAGCCGCAGCCCGCCAGCAAGCTGGTGACCACAGCACCTGCCACAAAGCTGCGCCGGTTCATGGGGCCGTCTCAGAGGACCACATTGACCAGGCGCCCGGGCACCACCACCACCTTTTTGGCGGTAGCGCCCGCTGCAAAGCCGGTGAAGGTGTCGCAGGCCAGGGCCAGCGCCTCGATCGTCTCTTTGGACGCCCCCGAAGGCACGATGACAGAACCGCGCAGCTTGCCATTGATCTGCAGCATCAGCTCGATTTCATCCTGCTCCAGGGCGGCGGCGTCCACCTTGGGCCAGGCCGTGTCCAGCAGATCGCCCAGCTGCACCGCATAACCCAGCTCGGCCCACAAGGCGTGCGCCAGGTGCGGGGTGGCGGGATACAGGCAGCGCAACAGAATCGAAAAGCCTTCGATCAGCGCCACCTGGGCACCGGCCGAGTCCAGCGCCTTGAAGGACTCCAGCGCATTGATCATCTTCATGGCGCCGGACACCACGGTGTTGTACTGCATGCGCTGGTAGTCGTAGTCCACCTGCTTGAGCACGGTGTGCATCTCCAGCCGCAGGGCCTTGGCCTCCTTGCCAAATACCACGTCTTTTAGGCTGCTAGCCCCCGCCGCACTTGCGCTGGCAGCTACCAAATCCATAGCAGACAGCTTGTAGCCGAAGTTCCAGACGCGCCGCAGGAAACGGTAGCTGCCCTCCACGCCCGCGTCGTTCCACTCCAGCGTGGCCTCGGGCGGCGCGGTGAACATGGTGTACAGGCGGGCGGTGTCGGCGCCGTAGCGCTCGATCAGGTCCTGCGGGTCCACGCCGTTGTTCTTGCTCTTGCTCATGGTGCCCACCCCTTCGTAGGTGATGGCGGTGCCCGCGGGCAAATCACCCTTGGCTTCCTTGAGCTTGGCACCAACCACCTTGCCGGTGGCGTCGGCCACGTCTTCCACCTCGTGCGGCCAGAAATACTCGATGCCACCTTTGTCGGACTTGCGCGAGTAGATGTGGTTGAGCACCATGCCCTGGGTCAGCAGCTTGGTGAAGGGTTCATCCACCTTCACCAGGCCCAGGTCGCGCATGACCTTGGTCCAGAAACGCGCGTACAGCAAATGCAGAATGGCGTGTTCGATGCCGCCGATGTACTGGTCCATGGGCATCCAGTAATCGGCGCCCGCCCCCACCATGGCCTGGTCGTTTTTGGGGTCGCAGTAGCGCATGAAATACCAGGAGCTGTCGACAAAGGTGTCCATGGTGTCGGTTTCCCGCCGCGCCGCCGCGCCGCACACCGGGCACACCACACCGGCGTGGAAGCCTTCGTGCTTGTGCAAAGGATTGCCCGAGCCGTCGGGCACGCAGTCCTGCGGCAAGACCACCGGCAGGTCTTTTTCCGGCACCGGCACCGCACCGTGCTCCGGGCAGTGGATGATGGGAATCGGCGTGCCCCAGTAGCGCTGGCGGCTCACGCCCCAGTCGCGCAGGCGCCAGGTGGTTTTTTTCTCGCCCAGGCCTTTGACTTGCAGCGCATGGGCCACCGCATCCACGGCCTCTTTGCAGGACAGGCCGCTGAATACGTCGGAGTTGACGGTGACGCCGCGCTGTTTGTCGCCGTACCAGTCCTGCCACTGCGCGTGGTCGTAGGTCAGGCCGTCCACATGCACCACATCGTCGATGCGCAGGCCGTATTTTTTGGCGAAGGCAAAGTCGCGCTCGTCGTGGGCCGGCACGCCCATCACGGCGCCGTCGCCGTAGCCCATCAGCACGTAGTTGCCCACCCATACATCGACGTGGCGTCCGGTCAGTGGATGCACCACCTGCAGGCCTGTGGGCATGCCCAGCTTCTCTTTCACCGCCAGTTCGGCCTCGGTGGTGCCACCGGCCTTGCACTCTTCGATGAACGCCGCCAACGCCGGGTTGGACTGTGCCGCGTGCTGCGCCAGCGGGTGCTCGGGCGCCACGGCGCAAAAGGTCACGCCCATGATGGTGTCGGCGCGGGTGGTGAACACGTACATGCGTCCGCCATCGATCAGCGCACCGTCAGCCCCCTGGATGGCGTGGGTGAAGGCAAAACGCACACCCTCGCTCTTGCCGATCCAGTTTTCCTGCATCAGCTTGACACGTTCGGGCCAGCCCGGCAGTCCGTGCTGCACTTGGCCCAGCAGTTCCTCGGCGTAGGCGGTGATCTTGAGGTAGTAGCCCGGGATTTCACGTTTTTCGACCGTGGCGCCGGTGCGCCAGCCCTTGCCGTCGATCACCTGCTCGTTGGCCAGCACGGTCTGGTCCACCTGGTCCCAGTTCACGACCTGGGTCTTGCGGTAGGCAATGCCTTTTTCCAGCATTTTCAGGAACAGCCACTGGTTCCACTTGTAGTACTGGGGATCGCAGGTGGCGACCTCGCGGCTCCAGTCAATCGCCAGGCCCATGGCCTGCATCTGGCCCTTCATGTAGGCGATGTTCTCATAGGTCCACTGGGCCGGTGGCACCCCATTTTTGAGCGCTGCGTTCTCGGCGGGCAGACCAAAAGCGTCCCAGCCCATGGGCATCAGCACGTTGTAGCCGTTCATGCGCAGGTAGCGCGTGAGCATGTCGTTGATGGTGTAGTTGCGCACATGGCCCATGTGCAGCTTGCCGCTGGGGTAAGGCAGCATGGAGCAGGCGTAAAACTTCGGCTTGGAGCTGTCTTCCGTCACACGGTAGGCATTGTTGCCATTCCACAGGGGCTGCGCCCAGTGGTCTTGGGCCGATTTTTCAACGTCGAGGTGTTGGTACTTGTCTTGCATGGGTGAATGGGCAACCTGCAGGTTGCCAGTAGAAGGCTTGAAGGGATTTTAGGTGCTGCGCAACTCAGTCCGGCGCCGATGCCGCCGCCGGTGGCGCTTCGGCAACAAAACCAATGCGGCTGAGTCCGGCTTTTTGCGCCAAGCCCATCACCGCGACCACCCGCCCGTAGGGCACTGAAGTGTCCGCCCGCAACTGGACCTCGGTGTCGGGGTGCCGCCCTGCAGCTTGGCCGAAGGTTTGGGCCAATGCCGCATCGTTCAGGGGTTTGTCATTGACAAAGACCTGGCCCGACCGGTCGATGGACACCGCCACCCACTGGGGGACGGCGGTGTTTTGGCCCCCGGCCGCCTGGGGCAGATCCACCTTGACGGAACTGACCATCAGAGGGGCGGTAATGATGAAAATCACCAGCAACACCAACATCACATCAATCAACGGCGTCATGTTGATCTCGCCCATGGGCGCAGAGCCGGGCTTGCGTTCCAGACGGCCAAAGGTCATAGCGCCCCCACGCCCCACCGCTGCGCGGGTGGCTGCCCCGCAAGGGGGTGAACTCGCCTTGGGGCGACCCGGCGGCGAGTTGCTGTGCTCATGGCTGCTCGGTGACCAGCAGCTCCCGCAGATCGCGGGCGAACCCTTCCAGATCGGCCTCGATGCGCCCAATCACGCGTCCCAACATGTTGTAGCCCAGCACCGCAGGAATAGCCACCGCCAAGCCTGCCGCCGTCATGATCAAGGACTCTCCCACCGGACCTGCAATTTTATCGATGTGGACTTGCCCCGCCCCGGCAATACCGATCAGGGCATGGTAAATACCCCACACGGTGCCCAGCAAACCGACAAAGGGCGCAATGGCCCCCACCGTGGCCAGCAGGACCTGGCCTGATTGCAGCTTGCGCAAGACCCCGTGCAAGGCGTCCCGCAGCACGCGGGTGAGTTGCTGGGAGCGGTCGCCCGCCGCCGCCAGTGTGCCCGGCGTCTGGGTTTGGGTAGCCTCCACCAAAGGGATAAGCAAGGCTTCCCGGTCAAATGCCTGCAGCGTGCGCAAGGCATCGGTCAGCGAAGGCGCCTGCCAAAAAGCCGCTGTGCTGCGCGCCACGTCAGTATGCGCGCGGTGCAAGAGCCAGGCCTTCCACAAAATCACCACCCAACTGCCCACCGACATGAGCAGCAGCACCAGCGCCACCGCGCCGCTGAGCGCATCGCCCCGCGTGAACAGGTCCAGCAGGTTCACTTCAGGCCCAGCACATCAAACATATCAAACAGGCCCGCTTTCTGGGTGGCCAAAAAACGCACGGCGCGCAAACTGCCTTGCGCATAGGTGGACCGGCTGGAGGACTTGTGGCTGATCTCGATGCGTTCGCCAATGCCCGCGAACAGCACCGTATGGTCTCCCACGATGTCGCCGCCACGGATGGTGGCAAAACCAATGGTGGAAGGATCGCGCTCACCGGTCACGCCTTCGCGGCCATAGACGGCGCACGCTTTCAAATCGCGCCCCAAGGCGTCGGCAATGACCTCGCCCATCTTGAGCGCGGTGCCCGAGGGGGCGTCCACCTTGTGGCGGTGGTGGGCCTCAATGATTTCAATGTCGTAACCGGTGGACAAGGCTTGGGCGGCCATCTCCAGGAGCTTGAGCGTCACATTCACCCCCACACTCATATTGGGCGCCATCATGATGGCGATGTCCTGCGCGATGCGTTCAATTTCGGCCTTTTGCGCCTCGGTAAACCCGGTGGTGCCAATGACAGCGGAAATCCCCAGCTCACGGCACACCTGCAAATGCGCCAGGGTGCCCTCAGGCCGGGTGAAATCGATCAAAAACTGGCTGGGCTGCAGTCCTTGCTGCAGGTCGGAGGTGATCACCACCCCCGTGGATTGGCCGGAAAAAGCACCGGCATCGGAGCCCACCGATGAGCTCCCCACCTGGTCCAGAGCCCCGGCCAGAGTGCAGTCATCGGCGGCATGCACCGCCTCTATCAGCATCTGGCCCATACGGCCGGAAGCGCCGGCGATTGCGATTTTGTGCATCATTTTTCGGTTCCTGTCCGGTGCAAAGTTATTTGCCAGCGGGTTCTAACGGCGGGTAATTGGTCGATGCAGGTGACGCCGCCGAAGGCGCCGGGGCGGGCCTGTTTGGCGCCGGGAACTTTTTCAGCCCCTCCTCCGACGCTTCCAGTGCAGGCAAGGGCCCGGATTTGGCCTCCGACTTCAGGGTGGACACGAATTCAGATTCACTAGGCAGATCATCGGCCTCAATGCGCTCCAGCACATCGCCCTTGAAAAACACAGTGACCCTGCGCGCCTGCGGCTGGGCACCGGGGCGTTCGAGGGTGAACACATAATCCCAGCGGTCGGCATGGAATACGCTGGCCAGCAAGGCGCTGCCCAGTATGTCGCGTACCTGAATGCGTTGCATGCCGGGCTTGAGCACGGCCAGCTGCTCGCGGGTCACCACATTGCCCTGGATTACGTCCATCTTGTAGGGCGTCACCACACGGGCCATCTTGTCGCCCGTGCCACTGAGGTTGCTGCAAGCCGCTAAAGCCAAACAGGTAAGGGCGAATGCGCCGAAGGAAACGCTGCGATGACAGTGGTCAAACATGGATGATGGGGGAACGATATGATCACCCCATTGTAGCGGCAGGGTCCAGGGTGGGCTTTGCCTCTGCCTCCAACGAGCGCACTGGAAACACAGCCATGACCAACATCGACGAACTCAAAAGCACGGGGCTCAAAGCCACCGTCCCCCGCCTGAAAATACTGGAGGTATTCCAGCGCGGCACCCAGCGCCACATGACGGCGGAAGATGTTTTCCGCGTGCTGTTGCAAGAACACTCGGACGTGGGCCTGGCCACCGTCTACCGGGTGCTGACCCAGTTTGAGCAAGCCAGCATCCTGACCCGAAGTAACTTTGAAAGTGGCAAAGCGGTCTACGAACTCAACGAAGGGCAGCACCACGACCATCTGGTGTGCCTGGATTGCGGCAAAGTGGAAGAGTTTTACGACGCGGAGATCGAAAAGCGCCAGAACGCCGTGGCCAAATCCAAGGGATTCCTGATCGCCGACCACGCCCTGAGCCTGTACGCCACCTGCACCAAAGAGAACTGTCCCAACCGCAGCACAGCGGCCACCCGCCACCCGGAATAAGCCCCCCTGCGCTCAAGCGCCCAGGGTCATGGCCTTGCGGTGGCGTTCGACAAACTCCTGGTAGGTGTCAATGCCACGCAACTGCAAAATGGTGTTGCGCACCGCAGCCTCCACCAGCACCGCGATATTGCGGCCCGCCACCACCTGGATCACCACTTTGCGCACGGGAATGCCCAGCACATCCTGGGTCAGCGGCTCATACGGGATGCGTTCATACTCCCGCTCCAGCGTCTCGCGGCGCACCAGATGCACGATGAGCTTGAGCCGCATCTTCCGGCGTACGGCGGTTTCGCCGAAGATGGCGCGGATGTCCAGCAAACCAATGCCGCGGACTTCCAGCAAATTCTCCAAAAGCTCAGGACAACGGCCCTCAATGGTGGTCTGGTTGATGCGGTACAAATCCACTGCATCGTCGGCCACCAGACCATTGCCACGCGAAATCAGTTCCAGACCCAGCTCGCTTTTGCCCAGGCCCGACTCACCGGTAATCAGCACACCCAGGCCCAAAATGTCCATGAACACCCCGTGCATGGACATGCGTTCGGCAAAGTGTTTGGACAGGTAGGCCCGCAATACATCAATCACGAATGCAGGGGATTCCTTGGTGGCAAACATGGGGATCTGGGCCCGCTCACACATCGACAAGAGCGCCTCGGGGGCGGCTTGGCCGTCCGCCAACACCAGCACCGGTGGCTCCAGGGTGACAATGCGTGAAATACGTCGCGCACAGTCTTCCGGCGTGGCATTGCTGAGGTAGGCGATCTCGCGCTCACCCAGGATTTGCGCCCGGTAGGGGTGGATGTAATTGAGGTAACCGACCAAGTCCGCGCCAGAGCGGGCGGCGCGCACCGCCACTTCGTCGAAGCGTCGCTCGGAAGCGCCCAAACCGGCAACCCACTCCCATCGCAGACGGCCGCGAAATTCCTCAAACAGAACGTCGGCGCTGACTACGGTGGGTTTCAAGGCGGAGCTTTCGCGTTATGCGGAATCAGGGGGCGAGGGTGGATTTCCACGCGGCAATCAGCGCGTACAACTGCTGCGAGTCCGCGCACACAGTGAGTTGCTCACGCAAGGGGGCGTCACTCAGCAATTCGGCTATTTCCGACAAAATTTCAAGGTGTTTCTGCGTGGCGGCTTCGGGCACCAGCAGGAAAATCAACAGACTGACGGCCTGCTCGTCCGGGGCGTCGAACCCAATGGGATTGGACAATTGCAACACCGCTGCCATGGGTGCCTTCAGGCCCTTGATGCGGCCATGCGGGATGGCAACACCATGCCCCAAACCGGTCGAACCCAGGCGCTCACGGGAAAACAAACTATCGGTCACCAAGGCGCGGCTCAGGCCGTGCAGGTTCTCAAACAACAAACCGGCCTCTTCGAAAGCCCTTTTTTTGCTGGTAACGTCCACTTGCGCAAGGACTTGCGAGGGAGACAGGATGCTGGCGAGTCGATTCATGGTGTGAGTGCGGATTATGCACACAAAAAAACCGCCCGGTAGAGGGGCGGTTGATCTGTGTGCAACAACAGGGTATTGCTTACATCAAACGCTTGGGAGCGCTATGGTGGTGGTCCTGGATGCGGTCTTTGTGGCGCACCACCTGCCGGTCCAGCTTGTCCACCAATTCATCCACCGCAGCGTACAGATCCTCATGCGCGCTTTCGGCAAACATGTCATTTCCTTTGACGTGGATACTGCATTCCGCGCGCTGCCGTCGCTCTTTTTCCTTTTGGTTTTCAACTGTCAGGAGCACTTTGACGTCCACGACCTGGTCAAAATGTCGCATGATCCGATCTAGCTTGGTCGTCACATAACTTCTCAGGGCAGGGGTAACTTCAAGATGGTGACCGCTGATCGTCAAGTTCATAAATAGCCTCCAAATGCTCTCAGGTTTGAAAACGCTTCCCGCTCTCTTGGGCAGTCAGCACACGGACAAAGAACGGTGATTCCTTTGCCGCTGGAACCAACTATGCGCCCGAAACTCCCGAATTGCAACGCCTTTTTATTTCGTACGGCAACAAGACCTGCCGTACACCATGAAACATCTTGGGCACAGCACAGGCCGCCACCAACCCGTCCAACGGGCCCCATTTGGTGAAAAATACCTTGCGTCTGGCCTCACTGCCACGGCAGAGTGCGATAATTTCCACTACTCATTTTTTGGAGAACACTCCTTGGAAAACTACCCCAGTCGGTAGCTTTCAATTCCCTTGTACGCATCGGGGTTGAAAGCGGTCACCACCCACCCCATCCATGCCAACACACCAAGGGAATGTGCGATGCTGAATATTTTCACGCTAGCCAATGGACGGCTGTTCCAGGAAGAGATCGAGTCTCTGGAAGAACTGGCCCGGTTTCAGCCTATCTGGGTCGACCTCGAATCACCCACCGTCGAAGAAAAACGCTGGGTCAAGCAGCATTACGGCCTGTCGATTCCAGAAGACGCGATGGACGAGGACATCGAGGAATCCGCGCGTTTTTACGCCGAAGACAACGGTGAAACGCACATCCGCAGCGACTTTCTGGTTCCCGACGATGACACCCCCCACACGGTGCGGGTGGCCTTTATCCTGAACCTGATCAACGACGGCCTGCGCAGCAAAGGCGTGCTATTTTCCATCCACGACGAGGATGTTCCGGTGTTCCGCTTGCTGCGCATGCGCGCGCGCCGGGCACCGGGCCTGATTGAAGACGCCAAGGAAGTCTTGCTCAAGTTGTTCGACGCCGACGCGGAATACTCCGCCGACACGCTGGAAGGCATTTACGATGAACTGGAAAAAGTCAGCAACAAGGTGCTGTCGGGCGACGTGACCGACGCCATGGCAGGCGAGGTGCTGGGCGCCATAGCCCGCCACGAAGACATGAACGGACGGATTCGCCGCAATGTGATGGACACGCGCCGCGCTGTGAGCTTCATGATGCGCAGCAAAATGCTCAACGGTGCGCAGTTCGAAGAAGCGCGGCAAATTCTGCGCGATATTGATTCGCTGGATTCACACACGGCCTTCCTGTTCGACAAGATCAACTTCTTGATGGACGCGACGGTGGGTTTCATCAACATCAACCAGAACAAGATCATCAAGATTTTCTCGGTGGCCAGCGTGGCACTGCTACCGCCCACCCTGATCGCCAGCCTGTACGGCATGAACTTCAAATACATGCCCGAGCTGGACTGGTCACTGGGCTACCCCTATGCATTGGCGCTGATGGTGGCCAGTGCACTGGTGCCCATGTGGTATTTCCGCAAACGCGGCTGGCTCAAGTAACTGACAAATGAATCTGCCGTTAGCCCTTATCAACAGTGCGTAAGAGTTGCGGTAGGAACGAGAGTTAACCCCTCGCCCCCCGCGCAGATCCGTACGTGCGGAATTACCGCATACGGCTCCTGCCTCAGGT
>MESI01000017.1:0-86107 GCA_001770935.1 Burkholderiales bacterium RIFCSPLOWO2_12_FULL_61_40
CTGTGCTGAGCCGTTGACTACGACCCCGTGCGAAAAGCCCAGGTACTGCAAAGCCGTGGGCAACACTTCGCCAGTAATTGCGTAGTCGGCGCACAGCCACCAAATCGGCTGTTGAGCTCCCCTCTCGCCCGGCGGGGCGAGAGGGGTTGGGGGAGAGTGGGGGCCGGAAGTCGGAAGTCCCGGCAGTTCGGAAGTTAGAAATTGGGGCAAAAGGTGCGCCAAATGCCCGAGGCAGCTCCGCATCAGTTTGAATCGCACCCGGAGAGGGCCGGGGCGTTGACAAATATTTTCAGGTATGACGCATTTCCGCATGCAGATTCACACCCAGTGCCCGCACCACTTTCATGACCGTTTCAAAGCGCGGTTTTGCACCGGGTGAGAGCGCCTTGTAAAGGCTTTCGCGCCCCAAACCGGAGTCCTTTGCCAACTGAGCCATGCCGCGCGCACGCGCCACGGTTTTCACCGCGACAAGAAAAGCATCAGGGTCGGCGTCTTCCAGTGCGGCAGTCAGATAGGCGGCAATCATTTCTTCGTTGTCGAGATAATCCGCCACGTCAAATGGGGTGAAATTGCTCATGGTGTTAGTCCTTGGGTAATGTGCTCGCCATGGCTATGGCGCGCTTGATATCACGCTTCTGGGTTGATTTGTCACCGCCCAGCAGCAGCAAATAAATCACTGCACCGCGCCGGGTGAAATACACCCGGTAACCGGGGCCGTAGTGAATCCGCATCTCGGATACCCCTTCGCCCACCGGTTCGCAATCGCCAAAATTGCCGTTGGCAGCCCGATCAAGACGCAAAGCAATTTGGGCTTTTCCAACCTGATCTTTCAGGCTGATCAGCCAAGCATCGAATTCATCGGATTTCTGAAAGATGTTCATGAACCAAGTGTATTCGTTTGGATACTCAAAGCAAGAATTCTCAGGCAAGGACTTCCAGTCCATGCATCTGAATCATCGCAAACGGTATGACGAAAGCAGCACCGTGCTTGTTACGTATCAGACAAAACGCCAAAAGCAGGGTAAATTCGGACTATTCTGGTCTGAATTTGGAGGGGCTTATGCAAACATGGCAAATGCAAACGGCGAAAGCGCGGTTTTCTGATGTGGTCAGGAGCGCAAAACAAGAGGGTCCACAAGACATCACGGTGCATGGCAAATCGGTGGCCGTAGTGGTGTCGCGCGAGATGTTTGACCGGCTCAGCGGCAATACCGAGTCTCTGCTTGAATTCATGCAAAAGTCACCGCTGTACGACCGCGATGACATTGAGTTTGAGCGCGACCCAAGCCTGGCGCGCGAAATCGCGTTATGAGTTACCTGATTGACACCAATGTGTTGTCTGAATTGCGCCGCAAGCAGCCCGATGCCAACGTCGTGGCGTGGTTGCATCAGCGTCCGCGCCAATCACTGTATTTGAGCGTGCTGACTCTGGGCGAAATTCGCAAAGGCATTGCGCGTTTGGATAGTGCGCAGGACGTTGCGCGGCGCACCCTTCTTCTCGATTGGCTCGAACAAGAACTCCCCACCTATTTTCTGGGGCGCGTGGTGCCCATTGATGCACAGGTCGCCGATTGTTGGGGCCGTTTGCAAAGCGATGCGGGCAGGCCTTTGCCAGCCATTGATGGTTTGCTCGCCGCTACAGCGCTTCAGCACAATCTGACCCTGGTCACCCGCAATGTCAAGAATTTTGTTGGCTTCAACCTTGACATCATCAACCCTTGGGAGGGCTGAAAAAGCGTTGTCAACGCAAGCGGCAATGAACGGAATTGCAGCCGGGCTGCGTAACATTGGGGTGCTTTAGGCGAAAACGTTCAGCCTGGCGGTCAGCTGCTGCAGGCTCCTGAAGCGGCCCAGCATGGCGTTGGAGGATTTGTCGTTGGCATCCGACGTGTGTTGTTTCAGGGACGCGATGCCTTCCTCAAAATCCTTGATGGTGGCGGCGGCAGAAGCGGCAAAGCCAGCGGATTTGGCGTTGAATCCGCCATGGGGTTTGGACACCAGCACGCCGTCTTTGCTGAGGGTGATTTTGGTGAAGACCCCTTTGTTGCGGCCAAACTCCAATTGGTTTTCCAAAGACATGTTGTCCAGGTCGGGGTAGTCAACGTCTGCGCCCAGGTCTGGCATCCCCGTGTTGCCGGAGCCGACGTAAATGACGCCAGGGCTCTGCGCAGGGGGGGCTACCGTGGCGGTCAGGATTGGCGGTGGGGCAGTCGGCGCGCCCGGAGCCACCGTCGGCTGCGCGGTGTCGGGCTGGTCGGCGTTGGTCTGGGGGAGGGTGGCCGGGAAAGCCAGGTTCAGGTTGTGGTTGCGGATGATTTGCATGGAAATCCCCCAGAAGTGGATGCACCAAGTATGGCTTTGCGCCAAATCGGCCAGGCCAAAAATAAAGGTGGATTAAGGGGGTATTTCCGGCGAATTGTGGAAGCAAACCACATTGCGGCCAGCCTGCTTGGCCTGGTACATGGCCTGGTCGGCCCACTGGAGCACGTCTTCCTGGCGGTTGTCGTGGTTGTTAAACAAAGTGACGCCGATGCTGGCGGAGGCATGGTGTTCCAGCGTCCTGTCCGCCTGGCCCTCCCGTTGAACGGACAACACATACGGCGCAGACAGGGCCAGGCGGATTTTTTCAGCGCTGGCGCTGGCTTGCTCCATGGATTTGGCGTGGGTGGCATCCAGTTCGCCAAGCACCACCACAAACTCGTCCCCCCCGATGCGCGCCACGGTGTCCACCTCGCGCACGCAGCTTTTCAGCCGACGGGCCACTTCCACCAGCAACAAATCCCCGACCGCGTGGCCATAGCTGTCATTGAGCGGTTTGAAATTGTCCAGGTCCAGAAACATCAGCGCGCCGTAGCAAGCACAGCGCCTGCTGGTCGCCATGGCATGGCCCAAACGGTCGTTGAGCAGCCGACGGTTGGGCAGCTGGGTCAGGGTGTCGTAAAACGCCATCTGGCGCACCTGCTCCTCCCTGCGGTGGCGTTCGGTAATGTCGGTCAACGTGCCTACGTAATGGGAAATGCGGGCATTGTTCCCTCGGATGGCTGAAATGGTGAGCCAGTAGGGATGTACTTCTCCACTTTTGATGCGGTTCCATATTTGCCCGTGCCAGGCGCCATCGATCTTGATTTTGAGCCACATTTCAGCGTAAAAATCGTCGTCGTGGCGACCGGAGCGCAGAAACTTCATGTCGCGGCCCACCACCTCCTGGGCCGGGTAGCCGGTGATTTCGGAGAAGGCCCGGTTGCAGCGCAGGACCACGCCCTGGGCGTCGGTGACCACCATGCCGTCATGCGACTCAAAGGCCGCAGCCGCAATGCGAAGCTGTGCGTCAGTGCTTTGCAAGGCTTTGATCATGGTGTTGAACTCCGTGGCCACCTCGGCCAGTTCGCGCGGTCCTGTCAGGGGTGCACGCACGCCCAGGTCACCTCCGCGCACGGCACGCGCGGCTTTTTCCAAATCCGCCACGGGGCGGGCGATGCGCCGGGCGATGGTGGCGGCAATCAGCACCAAAAGTACCAGGGCCGCCAGTGCTATGGCGGTGGCGGTGATGGCCCGCTGTTTGGCCGGGGCGTAGACGGTGGCGGCCGGCACCCCCACAAAGGCAGTCCACCCGGTCTGCGGCATGGGAACCACCGAAAAAAAACGCACCACCCCGTCCACGGCCAGGCTTTCCAACTCGCCATCCCGCAATTCGACAATGCGCCGCGCCGCATCCGCATTGGGGCGGGTGCCGATCACGCCTTCCGGGTCCGCGTTGCGCCAGACCATGGTCCCGTCTTCCGCAAAAAAACCGTAACGGCTTTGATCGGGCAGGAATTGGGTGGGAATATTGGGGTCAAACTCCTTCAGGGCGAACCCCAGCAAGACCGCGCCCACCATTTCACGGTTGGCATTCCAGATAGGCGTGCTGAGGATGGAAATCCATTTGCCGGAAACGGGGCCGGTCACCGGATTGCCCACCGTGAAACGCTTTTCCTGGATGAGTTTGGCGAACCAGGGTGCATTCGCAAAGTCGACCGGGTGCTTGCTGTCCGGCTGTGGCAGCGCGGAGCAGACCAACTGGCCCTGCATATTCATGGTCGCCACATTGGAATAGCCCAGTTGGAGGCGCTGCATGTCCTGCAGGATCTTGTCGCAATGGCGGGGGTCCATCTGCTGGATTCCGGGTCGGGCAGCCAGGTGTTCCATCAGCGCCCGCGCGTTGGCAATCTTGCCACCGGTGTTGCTCACCATGGTGCTGGCCAGCGTGCGCAGGGAGTCTTTGGAGTGGGCGACACTTTGCTGCATGTCGTTGTAAATGCCATAGCCCACCACTGCGCCCAGCGGCGCGGACCCTGCCACGACCAGCAGCAGAAGGTGGGTTCGGATAGACCACGCACCCATGTTTACGCCCAAAGACCCATGTTTGACATTGGTTTCTTCTTTTTGGAATGGACTTGCTTTTCAAGCATATACCCAATTTCCGGCGCAATCCACAGGGATAGCCCTGCATTCCACCCCCACTTGGGCTATTTGAGGGGGCCTTTGTCCTTGCTTTTGTGCTTGAATTTGCCCTGTTGGCTCCCAGCTAAGACCCTTGTCTCGATTGGTTTATGGACGCCCAAACACTCTCCTTCCTCCTGCTTTGCAGTGCCGCACTGCTGTTCGTTTTGGCCATGCTGGGTCTGCCGTGGTGGGTGGCACGCCAGCGTGCACGGGTGCGCCAGCAGGCCTTTCCGGCGCAGTGGCGCAAGATTTTGCAGCGCCGGGTTCCCCTGGTGCGGCGCCTGCCCGCGGACCTGCAGCTGCAGCTCAAAAAGCACATCCAGGTCTTCATTGCCGAAAAGGCCTTTATTGGCTGCGCGGGCCTGCGCATCACCGACGAGATGCGGGTGGTGATCGCCGCCCAGGCCTGCCTGCTGCTGCTGAACCGCCCCACCGATTTCTATCCCGGTTTGCGGCAGATTCTGGTGTACCCGGCCGCCTTTGTGGTGGACCGTACCCACACCGATGGCGCGGGGGTGCTGCAAGAGCAGCGCCAGGCGCTGGCCGGGGAGTCCTGGTCGCAGGGCCAGGTCATCCTGTCCTGGCAAGACAGCCTGGAAGGCGCCGCCGTGGCCGACGATGGCCGCAATGTGGTGATCCACGAATTTGCCCACCAGCTGGACCAGGAAAACGGACCGGCCAACGGCGCGCCGCCGCCCGCGCCGGGCGTGCCAGACCACAACCCGCAACGCTGGTCGCAGGTGTTCCACGCCGCGTTTGCCCAACTGCAGCGGCAGGCGCGTACCGGGCACGCGGGCCTGCTGGACCCCTATGGCGCCCAGGACCCGGCCGAGTTTTTTGCGGTGGCGTCGGAGGTGTTTTTTGAGCAACCCGAAGCGCTGCGCCTGGAGCACCCGGATTTGTACCGCGAGTTGGCCGGTTTTTACCGGGTGGACCCGGCCAGCTGGTAGTCAGTGCGTCGCGTAGCCCATCGTTTGTGGTAGCCACAGCACGGTCTGTGGAAACACCGTCATGGCCAGCAGCAAGATCAGCATACCCGCCACCAATACGCACACCAGTTGCAGTAGTGCAGTGTTCAAAGCCGCAGCTTGCGCCTATCGCTCAATCTGCGGTTGGGCAAGTTGCAGCAATGCATCGTGAAACAACTTTGCACTTGGGCAAGCAGGGTGTAATGCGGCTTGAGTCAGATCAAAACCGTACAGCTTGCACATATTTCTGGCAAATATTGGTTTGCTATTGCCTGGACCGCGAACCTTCAGTTCAGCCGCCAAGGCTTTGAGCCTATCCCATGGCATTCCAGGCGTTGCTTCAGGAGCAATCTCAAAGGCATCATCCATCTTCAGCCACCGCCGCAGTGCACCGGTGTCCGCCAGAAACCAAGCTTCGATAGCCTTTACAGCAACAAAAATTAAATTTGTATGTTCCAAGCCAATTCGGGCTTTGACGGTTTCTACATCGGGTGCAGTCTCCAAGTCCGTCAAGATCACGATGTGGTCTACATTGGCCATTCTCAACCGCGCGACCGACGGGAGTATGTTCTGGGGCAACAAGTTGCCACCACCCCTGGCATCAATAACAGGAGAGCACACCTCGACACCGTTGTTCTTGGCGAATGCCTTAAACCGATCCGACTCAATGAGTATTTTTTCGGTATCCCCCTCCACGATGAAGCCAACCTTCACCATGGCAACCCACCGTCAAACAGGTTCATCAACCATGCCGTGTCAAGGTTCAACTGTCCAATACCAGCGCTGTGCGTGGCGGCATTTTTCGCCACAGTCTTGCCGTCCAATTTATTGACCAACCAGAGTTCGTCGATGCGAGAGGCACGCACCAGTGACTCGCTGTGCGTTGTGACAAAGACGGGGTGCTCTGGCGAGGCTTTGTCACGCATCAAGTCAGCCAGTGCTTCAATCCCTTTGGGATGGATGCCCCGCTCAGGCTCCTCAATCAGCGTGATGCCGTAGCCGGAGGATCGGCTCAACACTGCCGTCATGATGCAAAGCGCATAGATGGTTCCGTCAGAAATCAGATTCGCCGGAAAGTGCGGCTTGATGCCAAGTTCTTTGAACTTGATGACCGTGCCACCGCTCAATCTTTCAGGCGCTGTGTGTACCTGCTCCATTCCCGGTACCAACAGCGTCATCCAGTCCGTGACCTGCGCACGAAATTCAGCTTCCTTTTCTAGCGACGCTAGCATGGTGGCGACGTTATGTCCGTGGGAATCCAATTCGGTAGCGTCCGCACTCGATCCATCGGGTTCTTTTGCCCCCATCGGATCAAACCGAAAAACCTGGACATTGGTCAAATAGTGATATAGCGGCACAAGTCCTTGTGTGAACATCAAGGCTGAAACGTCAGACGGAAATCCTTCAACTAACGACTGAGTTCCATCTTCCTTGATGAGCGTTGGAACTTCGCCTTTCTTGCGAATAAGAACCGGCTTCCCCGCCACGGTTAACTTTTCCTCCAGCAGCGGGCTGGTGTCCATCTCATGAATTTTCAAGCCGTAGGTGAGCTTTTGACCATTCATGGTCGCATGAATGTCAAATTCAAAGGTGCGCGTGTTGTTCTTGCGCAGCTTGTAACAGTGAATTTGTGAAAAACCTCGGAACTTGCGAATGGCCTTCACCGCGCCCAGTTCAATCACTGTGCTCACAAATGCCAAAGCATCCATCAAATTGCTTTTGCCTGAGCCATTGGGGCCAGCGAATACGCTGTAAGGCTTGAGCTGTTCCAGCTTCAAGCGCGCCAGGCTCTTAAAACCCGCTATTTCAATATGATCGATGTTCATTCTTCTTCCTTGCCACCCGCCACCGCCGTCGCTCTCACCAGCAAATCGCCAAACCTAGCATAGTTCACTTTAGTCCCTTTCCCTTCAGCCCCTGCCAGAGGGGCCAGGCGCAGCGCAAAACCTTGCCGGCCAGCAGCACAAAGAGGAGGTACGCCCACCCACATTTTGGCGTGCCAGTCGTCGGGCACCGCAGGGGTAGAGATGTGCAGCATGGTTTGGGCCTGCGCCACCATGAACTTTGTCTCCATCCATGAATTGGGCGACTTTGCGCGATGCGCAGCGCGCGCCGCAGGCAGGCGGGGGATAATACCCAGTTCCATTGAACCCCTGCCAGAAGAACCCCTGACATGACCCAGCCCGTAATGAGTGTTGCCGACATTCGCAAAATCTTCCTCGACTTCTTCGCCTCCAAGGGCCACACGGTGGTGGCGAGCAGCCCGCTGGTGCCCGGCAACGACCCCACGCTGATGTTCACCAACTCCGGCATGGTCCAGTTCAAGGACGTGTTCCTGGGCACCGACAAGCGCTCTTACGTGCGCGCCGCCTCGGTCCAGGCCTGCCTGCGCGCCGGTGGCAAGCACAACGACCTGGAAAACGTGGGCTACACCGCGCGCCACCACACCTTCTTCGAAATGCTGGGCAACTGGAGTTTTGGCGACTATTTCAAGCGCGACTCGCTCAAATGGGGCTGGGAGCTGCTGACCCAGGTCTACGGCCTGCCCGCCGACAAGCTGCTGGCCACGGTCTACATCGACGACCAGGAAGCCTACGACATCTGGACCCAAGAGATTGGCCTGCCGCCCGAGCGTGTGATCCGGATTGGCGACAACAAGGGCAAAAAATACGCGTCCGACAACTTCTGGATGATGGCCGACACCGGCCCCTGCGGCCCGTGCTCGGAAATCTTTTACGACCACGGTGACCACATCCCCGGCGGACCTCCCGGCAGCCCCGGTGAAGACGGCGACCGCTTCATCGAAATCTGGAACCACGTGTTCATGCAGTTCGACATGCAGCCCGATGGCAGCCTGGTCAAGCTGCCCGCGCCCTGCGTGGACACCGGCATGGGCCTGGAGCGCCTGGCCGCCATCCTGCAGCACGTGCACAGCAACTACGAAATCGACATTTTCCAGGGCCTGATTGCCGCCGCCGCCCGCGAAACCGGCACCGCCGACCTGTCGCACCCTTCGCTCAAGGTGATTGCCGACCACATCCGCGCCACCGCCTTCCTGGTGAGCGACGGTGTGATCCCCAGCAACGAAGGCCGGGGTTATGTGCAGCGCCGCATCATCCGCCGCGCCATCCGCCACGGCTACAAGCTGGGCAAAAAGACCCCGTTTTTCCACAAGTTGGTGGGCGATCTGGCCGCGCTGATGGGTGAGGCCTACCCCCACCTGGCGGCGCAGCAGGCGCGTATTACCGAAGTGCTGCGGGTGGAAGAAGAGCGTTTCTTTGAAACGCTGGCTACCGGCATGGAGATTCTGGACGTGGCATTGCAAGGCGGCGTCAAGCTGCTGCCCGGCGACGTGGCCTTCAAGCTGCACGACACCTACGGCTTTCCGCTCGACTTGTCCGCCGATGTGTGCCGCGAAAACAGTGTGGAAGTGGACGAAGCCGGTTTCCATGCCGCCATGGAGAAGCAAAAGGCCGCTGGCCGCGCGGCTGGCAAATTCAAGATGGACCGCGCGCTGGACTACAGCGGCGAGGGCAACGACTTCGTGGGTTACGAACAGCTCACGCAAGCTACAAAAATCGTAGCGCTCTACGCAGACGGTACGCCGGTGAGCAGCCTGAAAGCCGGTCAAAACGGCGTGGTGGTACTGGATGCCACCCCGTTTTACGCCGAGAGCGGCGGCCAGGTGGGCGACGAGGGTGCCATCTTCTGCGACCACGGCCTGTTTGAGGTGGCTGACACCCAAAAGATCAAGGCCGATGTGTTTGGCCAGCATGGCATCCTGGCCACTGGCAGCCTCAGCGTGGGTGATGCGGTCACCGCCCATGTGAACACGGTCATCCGCGCCGCCACCCAGCGCAACCACTCGGTCACCCATTTGATGCACAAAGCCCTGCGCGAAGTGCTGGGCGAGCATGTGCAGCAAAAGGGCTCCCTGGTCAACGCTGACCGTACCCGTTTCGACTTCACCCACAACGCCCCGGTCACCGATGCGCAAATCCGCGAGATCGAAGTGCGTGTGAACGCCGAAATTTTGGCCAACGCCGCCACCCAAGCCCGCCTGATGGACATCGAAGCGGCCAAGCAAACCGGCGCCATGATGCTGTTTGGCGAGAAGTACGGCGAGACCGTGCGTGTGCTCGACATTGGCAGCACCACCGAACTCTGCGGCGGCACCCATGTAGCGCGCACCGGCGACATTGGCCTGTTCAAGGTGGTGGGCGAGGGCGGCGTGGCCGCCGGTGTGCGCCGTATCGAGGCCGTGACCGGCCAAAACGCGCTGGCCTATTTGCAGAACCTGGAAGACACCGTGGGCGTGGCGGCGGCCACCCTCAAGGCCCCGGTGGCCGAGCTGACCAGCCGCCTCGGGCAGGTGGTCGACCATGTGAAAGCACTGGAAAAAGAAGTGGCTGCGCTCAAGGGCAAGCTGGCCTCCGCCCAGGGCGACGAACTGGTAACCCAGGCGCTGGAGATCAACGGCGTCAAGTTGCTGGCTGCCCAACTGGACGGCGCCGACACCAAGACCCTGCGCGAGACCATGGACAAGCTCAAGGACAAGCTCAAAACCGCGGTCATCGTGTTGGCCGCCGTGGACGGCGACAAGGTGCAGCTGGCCGTGGGCGTCACGCTAGATACCACGGGCAAGGTCAAGGCCGGTGAACTGGTCAACTTCCTGGCAGCGCAGGTGGGCGGCAAGGGCGGCGGCAAGGCCGACATGGCCATGGCCGGTGGCACCGAGCCCTCCAAACTGCCCGCAGCCCTGACCAGCGTGCAGGCCTGGGTGGCAGGCAAGCTTTGATTCTTGTTGCATTTGCTACTGATTTAATAGCTGCTTGCGCATATTCCATAAGGGCTGGAGTGCTATTTTGCATATAAACCTGATGGAACACGTCGCCCATCTGCCCATGCCCACCACGGCCTTTCATCCATGATCCGCATTGACCCGCGCACGGTCATTCTGCTGGCCGGCGTCATGGGCGCGTTCATGGCGGGCATCATGTACGCCCTCAAGCGCAGTTATCCGCCAGCGATCAAAGGCCTGGGCGAATGGGCGCTGGCGCTGGCGCTGATCTCGGTGGGCGGGGTGTTGGGTTTTGGGGTCGGGTTTTTGCCCGATGTGGTGAGTATCACCTTGCCCCGGCTGTTGTTTCCCTCCGGGCTTCTTTTGGCGTATGTGGGTACCCAGCGCTTTTTTGGCCTGACGCCCCGGATGTGGCCCTGGGTGGTTGTGATTGCCGCAGTGGTGCTGGCGCAAATGTGGTTTACCTTTGTAGCGCCCAGCTTCCATATGCGCCTGGTGCTGTCGGGCTCGCTGGGGGTGTGCTTGTTGATGGCCTATGTCCACCTTTTGCACCGGCAGGGAGTGTCGACATTTGCCAGGGCGCTGACGGTTGGCGTGTTGCTCACTCTGATGGCAATTGTGCTCATGCGCATCGTGACCACCTTTATTTGGCCTGTAGGGGAGGGTGTTTTGGATACCTCGACCCACCACCTGATCTATGTCACCGGTTTTTCGTTCGGCATAGTGCTGCTCTCGGTCAGCCTGGTGCTGATGGCCACCGAGCGCCTGCATTCGGAAGTGGCGTATCTGGCCAGCCATGACTCGCTGACCAATGCTTTCACAAGGCGGCACATGAACGAAGTCTGTGCGATGGAGATGGAACGCAGCCAGCGCCACGGCCACAGCATGGCCCTGCTGATCATGGACCTGGACCATTTCAAGTCGGTCAACGACACCTACGGGCACCAGCGCGGGGATGGTTTGCTGGTTGATTTTGTCACCAAGGTCCAGGCGCTGCTGCGCCGTCCTGACCAGTTGGGGCGCTTTGGCGGGGAAGAGTTCGTGGCCTTGCTGCCGGAAACTTCGCTGGACGAGGCGATGGGGGTGGCAGAACGCATCCGGGCCGCCTGCGCCGCGTCCGACCAGGAACCTTGCCGCACCGTGAGTATTGGCGTCACCACCAACCACACCGCGGGCGACAGCGTGGGCTCCCTGATCGCCCGGGCTGACGCCGCCATGTACCAGGCCAAGGCCAGGGGCCGCAACCGGGTGGAGACGGCCTGATCGACCGAGTTGCATATTGCAGTCTTGCCTGCTGTTGCTATCTATTTGGTAGCTGCTTGCGCACATTCTATAAGGGCTGGAGCCTGATTTGATACTGAAAACCTTTCATTGGTGTACTGCAGGGCTGGCCTGGGGGCTGTTGGGCTCCCTGGCCGCACTGGCGGCCGAGCCCGAGCCCGCTACGGGGTATGAGGTGCAGGCCTGGGACCCGCGCAAGCCGGTGCCCACCTTGCAGGCGACCGACCTGAACGGCAAAGTCTGGCGCTTGGCCGACTTGCGTGGCAAGGTGGTGCTGGTCAACTTCTGGGCGAGTTGGTGTGAGCCCTGCCGGGCCGAGATGCCTTCGCTGCAACGCCTGGCGGCGATGCATGCGCACGAGTTGGTGGTGCTGGCCGTCAACTTCAAGGAGTCCGCCGCCACGGTGCAGCAGTTTGTGCAGCGCACCGGACTGACGCTGCCGGTGTTGCCCGACCCGCAAGGCAGTGTGGCGCGCGCCTGGGGTGTGGCGATTTTTCCGTCCACCGTGCTGATTGATGCCCGTGGCAAGGTGCGCAGCGTGCTGCGGGGGGAGTTGGATTGGACTGGGGCGGATGCACAGCGCTTGCTCACGCCGATGTTCAAGCGAGCGTCCTTGCCGCTATGAGTGCCTTCTCAATGTCCATGGGGCAATCAGCACAGGCTCAATGCGCATGTGGATTGCCAGGCGCCTGGGGCTCTCCCTGGCTCGTGTATCCGCGCAACGCGGCGTAGCGCTTGTTTTGCGCGGGCGTGAGTATTTGTATTTGTGCAAGGTGTGCTTCCAGGTGTGTCTCGCGCACCTGGGCTTGCAGCGCACCTATGTCCTCCAGCGACCGGCTCAGCAGCTCCGGCGTGATCGCTTGGTTTGCAAATAACTGGTCCAGTTTGCGTTCTGCCTCGACCAATGCTTGGCCCAGCGGCCTGGCCTTGCGCTCCATGGCTGCGAAGAGGGCTTGCGTTTGGGCCAGTTGTTCCGGCGTGAGGGCCAGGGCGGCGCCCAACTCCAGAACGTGCGCGGGGCCGGCATAACCGTTCAGTTCGGCGGCCCGCGCCAGCCCCATGCCCTTGCCCGACAGCAAGCTGCGGACCTCGTCCGCCGAGAGTGCCTTGATCGCGCGTTCTTCCTGTCCCGCGTAGGCCGAAAGAGGAGGGGCTGCCCCCACCAGGGTGGAGCTCAGGGACAGGGCCAGAACCAGGCTGGCAAGGGGGGGGTGGTGCATGGGAGTCTTTCTGCTGAGGTCAACCGATGGGTATCGGTCCGAGGGAAATTGTCCAGGCAAGCCGTGTTTCATAGGTATGATTCTGATCATATGACACCCCCTGCGCTCCCGCTCCCCGCCGCCTTGCACGCGCTGCTGCCTGCCGACCTTCAGGCGGTGGCAACGCCCATGCAATTGAAACGCGGAGAGCGGCTGTTTGTGCAAGGCCACACGCCCGCCCGGATGTTTTACGTGGTGGGTGGTGAAGTGGTGCTGCAGCGCCTGGGTATCCAGGGTGAAAACGTGGTGCTGCAGCGGGTGCGCCAGGGCTTTGTGGCCGAGGCCAGCCTGCAGTCGCCCCGCTACCACTGTGAGGCGGTCATGACATCGGCGGGTGAGTTGATCGCCCTGCCCATTGATGCGGTGCGCCAGGCCCTCTTGGACGACTCTGCATTTGCCACGCGTTGGATTGGCATGCTGAACCAGGAGCTCAAACGCCTGCGGGCCCAGTGCGAACGCCTGTCGCTGGTGGGGGTCAGAGACCGGGTGCTTCACCTCATCGAAACCGAAGGGGCGGACGGGTGTTTGCGGCTCCAGGCCAGTCTCAAGTCGATCGCCGCAGAAATCGGTGTGACCCACGAGGCCCTGTACCGCACCCTGGCGGCGATGGAAAAGCAGGGCCAACTGCAACGCACGGACGGGCAATTGCGGCTTGGCCGCATGGGTGCCGTCGGCGGCGGCGGATCGCCACTCCGGCAGGGAAAAGTCCGGTAGCTTGTTTGTAACCATAGTGCATGGGTGCCGTGGTTAAATGAAGCACCAAAAGCAAGGGAACTGGCAATGAATCACAAACCATGGGCAGAAATCGCGCTCGTTTTTTTAGGGTTTTTGTTGTGCGCGCCATCACACGCGCAAAAAATGTACCGCTGCGGGAACGTGTACCAGGACCGACCTTGCGAGGGGGCGCAGGTCGGCAAGGAAGTTCGCAATTTTGACCCCACCCCTAAGCCTGTCGCCAGCGCCAGTACGGACAGCCAGTGCAGGCAACGCGGCATCGATTCGCAAAAAATTGTCTGGTCGCGCGAGGCTGGAGCATTGGCCGAAAAACTGATGGCCCATGCCTCGGATGACGAGAAAAGCCTGATCAGGGACGTGTACAGCAAACGCGGGACTGCACCGGAGGTGCGTGCCGCCATAGAGGCCGACTGTGTGGCGGCCAAAAAACAGGCCGAGCTGGCTGCGGCCATGCTGGCCGCCAGTGAGAAATTGCAAGGCAAGAACCCAGCGTCCGCTGCCGCCGCTCCTGCGCGGGCTGCGGCCACCGATGCCAAAACAACGCAAGCGCAGCCCAGTGACGATGCATCGCTGCGCAAGGTCGCCGAAATGAAAAAAGCGCTTTGCACCAACATCCATGCAAAGTTGGACGACATTCAGAAAAATCAACGCGCCGGTGGCAGCATTGCCACCATGGAAAGCCTGAATCAACGCCGACGGGACGTTGAAACCGAACGCAGCCGTGCAGGCTGCTAGTTACGCCACCACATGCGGCGAAAGATGCCATCCCGGAGGAAAAAGTGGTGGTAAAAGACCGCACCGACATGTAGCGTAAGCAGGGCAGTCAGGGCAGGCAGGTCCAGAAAATGCGTAAACGACGGAACCAGCTTGCCGCGCTCTTGCTCCAGTTCCGGGGTGAATTGGCCCAACTGCAGGGCCTGGCCTGTCAGGCGCCGAAGCCGCATGAAGTACAAGCGGGTTACCGTATTTCCCTCAATGAATTCCGCCAGAAACAGAATCACCATGCCTGCCAGCCACGGCACGTTCAGGAAGTTCAGTCCACCGTAATACTGGGTGATCATCCAGCCCCAGACGCAAGCAGCAATAATGCCCCCGGCACGACCAAACCGTCATAGCAAACAGCAATGGTGCGGACGGCCCCGGCAAATGTCGGGAGTTCCCGGAGTTGCCGTGAGCGCATATCCGCCAGCCAGACGGCCACCAGACCGGCACCCATGAGGATGGCACCCAGTATGTGGACAAACTTGAGCAGGTTGTAATTCCATTTCCATATCAATGCGATATGTCGTTGCCCCTCCTTGTCGTGCTAAAGCACTGCCTGCGTCGGGGCGCCTAATCTCCCATTGATTTGGAAACGGAATAAGACATGGGGAATCTCTCGTCTTAGGTGCTCACTGAGCTTTTTTGATGGCGGGTGGCGCTACCCTGAGACGCCCGGCCATGCGCAAACCATCGCGAACATTTAAACCCATCAGCGTCAGATTGGTGGCGCCAGCCAGGAGTTCGATGCTTTGCACGATGTAGAAGGTCGTATCAAAGCCGCCTGCCGAGGCCCAGCGGTTCAGCGCAATCGCGCAGGGAACCAACACCAACAGGCCGTTGGCTGCGATCAAGGGCATACGTTTCTTTTTTGCATCCACCAATCGACCACGCCGCGATTTACCCAGGAACATGCCGCTCGCGCCTGCCGCCACCATGGCCGGAATGAGAATCCACAAGCCCGGAGTCACAATCAGCGACTTCAGTTGGGCCACTGCCTCGTGCGAGCCGAATAGCTCGACCATGAGCGTGGATATAAAAAAGGTCGCGATACACAGCGGGGCAAGAATTCCCGCAATCAGATGTGCGCGTTTTGGCATGACAAGTCCTTTTGGTGCAGTGGTTTGAAGCAGCACTCGGGTCAGCCGTTGGATCAACTTGACCTGAGCGTGTGCCTGGTAGGTACTTTAGAAAACCACGTTCAAATGGCATAGCCCGCGCGACTTGATTCACTGTTTGGTAAACGTTGACAATCGGCATCAAACACCCCACAGAAAATGGAGGCTCCGTATGGATCGTTTTGATGCAATGCGCGCGTATGTGCAGGTTGTGGAAAGCGGCAGCTACACCAAAGCAGCGCAGCAGCTGAACATGCACAAGGCCACCGTCAGCCAGCAGATTCAGCAACTGGAAGGAAAAATCAACGCCCGCCTGCTGATCCGTACCACGCGTTCGGTGACTCCAACCGCTGAGGGCCTGACGTATTACCAACACGCGTGCTCCATACTGAAGCAGGTGGACGATGTGGAAGCCCAGATGCGTCAAGGGTCGCACGCCCCAGCCGGGCATTTGCGGGTCAACGTGCCCGTGGCCATGGGGCGACAGATATTCGCACCGGAGATTCGCGGCTTTCTCAAGCGTTACCCCCAGATCACCATCGAACTTGCATGTTCTGACCGGTCTGTGGACCTGATCCAGGAAGGGGTGGATTGCGCGCTGCGCGGAGGGTTGTTGCCTGATTCCAGCTTGTCGGCATACCCAGTTGGCAACTTGCGATTTGCGCTATGTGCCGCGCCGCTCTACATCGAAGAATATGGGCTTGCGCAATCTCCGCAGGAATTAACGCGGCACCAGCAAATCGGGTTTTTGCTGGCTTCAACAGGAAAAATGCGCCCTATCCAACTGACCAAGGCGGGGCAAACTTTGGAAGTGGATGTTCCGGCCCGATTCGTCACCACCGATAGTGCAGCTGCGCTGAGTGCAGGGCTGGACGGTCTGGGTATCGTTCATCTGGCAGAGTTTGTAGCCAGCCACTACCTGGCCAGTGGTGCGTTGGTGCGTGTGCTGCCGCACTGGCAGTGCCCATCCCTGCCACTTCACCTGGTGACACCAACCAACCAACGCCGCGCGGCACGCGTCAAGGCCTTCATGGAGTGGGCGCAATTGCTGCTTCGCCAAAGGCTGGGTACGCAACTTGAACTACGCTAAAACGAAAGTGTGGCCACGGTCTTGAATTGGGCCGTGCAGCTTCTTTCAGCCCAGACTCACCTCAGGTCAAAGCCCGACACCGCCACTACGCATCAATCAAAATCGCCCGAAAATCATTCACATTGGTCAGCGTGGGGCCGGTGATGACCGCGTCGCCCAGTCGACCGAAAAAGCCATGGCCGTCGTTGTTGCTCAAATAGTCGTGGGGCTTCATCGCCAAGGTGTGGGCGCGCTCCAGCGTATCGGGGCCGATGTGGGCACCGGCGATTTCGGCCAAACCATCCACGCCATCGGTGTCACCGGCCAGCGCGTGGATGCGCGGGTGGCCGCCCAGGGTGATGCCCAGGGACAGCAGGCATTCCACATTGCGCCCGCCATTGCCGGTGCCGCGCACGGTGACCGTGGTTTCGCCCCCCGACAGGAGCACGCAAGGGGCTTGCACTGGCTGGCCGCGTTCAGCCACCTGCAGGGCAATGCCCGCCAGCACCTTGCCAACGTCGCGGGCTTCGCCTTCCAGCGCGTCGCTCAGGATGTAGGCGCTGTAACCCGCCTCTTTGGCCACGGCGGCGGCAGCTTCCAGTGCCATTTGGGGTGCGGCGATGGTGCGCACCGTGGACCGCACCAGCCGGGCGTCGCCGGGTTGGATGGATTCGCCCCGGCCGGACTCCAGCACCTCGCGCACGGGCGCGGGCAGGTCAATGCCGTAGCGTTGCACAATCGCCAGCGCGTCTGCACAGGTGGTGGGGTCGGCCACCGTGGGGCCGGAGGCGATGTTGATGGGGTCGTCGCCCGGCACGTCGGAGATCAGCAGCGTCAGCACTTTTGCTGGGTGGCAGGCCGCGGCCAGACGGCCGCCTTTGATGGCCGAGAGGTGGCGGCGCACGCAGTTCATCTCGCTGATGGTGGCGCCAGATTTCAGCAGCGCGCGGTTGACTGCTTGTTTGTGCTCCAGTGTCAGGCCCTCCAGCGGCAGGGGCAGCAGGGACGAGCCTCCACCGGAGATGAGGCACAACACAAAATCCTCCGGGGTCAGGCCTCGCACGATTTGGAGCATGCGCCGGGCGGCGGCCAGGCCTGCGGCGTCGGGCACCGGGTGGGCCGCTTCCACAATCTCGATACGTTCGCAGGGCACTGCATAGCCATAGCGGGTGACCACCAGCCCCGACAGCGGCCCGCTCCAATGGTCTTCCACCGCCCGCGCCATGGCGGCCGACGCTTTGCCTGCGCCAATGACGATGAGCCGCCCCGTGCCTAGCGCCTGCGGGGAGGGCAGGTGTGCGGGGATGCACAGCGCGGGTTGCGCGCTGGCAATGGCCGCGTCAAACATGCGCCGCAGCAATGCGCGCGCCGGTGGGGTGGTTTCAGGGACGGGTGGGGTGGCTGTGGTCATGGACAGAGGCTCGGGGTGGGGCTGGCGGCCAAGTTTGCCATGGTTTCCCGCATCGGCATCAGGGCCACGACGCCGATGCGCAGTGGGTTAGCGCACTGTGCTCAGGAAGTGCCGGACCCAGCCCAGACCCGCTTCGGTGCTGGTGGCGGGCCTGTATTCGCAGCCAATCCAGCCTGTGTAGCCGATGCGGTCCAGATGGGCGAACAAAAAGGGGTAGTTGATCTCACCGCTGCCCGGTTCGTGGCGGCCCGGGTTGTCGGCCAGTTGCATGTGGCCGATGCGGTGCACGTACCGTGCCATGGTGGCGGCCAGCTCACCCTCCATGCGCTGGGCGTGGTAGATGTCGTACTGCACAAAGGCGTTGTCGGCATTCACCTCATCCAGGATGGCGATGGCCTGCGCGGTGTAGTTGAGGTAAAAGCCGGGAATATCGTAGCTGTTGATCGGCTCAATCAGCAAGCGCAGGCCCGCATCCTGGAAGGCGTGGGCGGCATAGACCAGGTTGTCCACGAAGGTCTTGCGCAGTACGGCGTCACCCACACCGGCAGGCGCCTTGCCTGCCAGGCAGTTGAGTTGGCCCACGCCCAGCACCTTGGCGTAGGCGATGCCCAGGGCCACCCCGGCGCGAAACTCCTCCACCCGCGCGGGGTCGCAGGCTATGCCTCGGTCCCCGGCGTCCCAGTCGCCCGCAGGCAGGTTGTGCAGTGCCAGCGTCAGGCCGTTGGCATCGAGCCGCTGGCGCAGGTCTTCGGCGCGGTAGGCATAGGGAAAAAGAAACTCCACTGCCTTGAAGCCTGCCTTGGCGGCAAGCTCAAATCGCTCCAGAAAAGGAACTTCATTGAACAACAGGGTGAGGTTGGCGGCGAAACGGGGCATGTGTGTGCTGTTGTACCGCAAGAAAGGAAATGGAGCGGGAAAAGAGTCTCGAACTCTCGACCTCAACCTTGGCAAGGTTGCGCTCTACCAACTGAGCTATTCCCGCATTTCCGAGCTCAAAATTATAACCCGTGATTTTTTGGTTTTCTCCGTCCAGCGCACGAAATGCGCGAAAAATAATTGAGAGATTCTTTTGCCGCTCAGGCTGCTTGCTGCTTGCGCACCAGTCCTTGGACCAACCCCCGCAAACCACCTGCCTCCGGCAGTGCCCGTGCACCGGGCTCCTGGTGGGTCTGGATGAGGCGGCGCAGGGTGTCGATGTGCGGCGTCACCGTGCCGAAGAAGCGGGGCTCACCATTCGCCGCAATCAGCAGGGTCGGGAAGTTGTCGACTTCGAGCGGGTCCACCAGATCGGCTTCGTCTTCAATATCCACCCACAGCAACTTGGCTTGGGGGAACTCCTGCTGCAACTGTTCGAAAAGCGGCTGGTACTCGCGGCAGGTGCCGCACCAGTCGGCGCACAGGCAGGCGACGATGAGGGTGGCGGGGGGGGAAGTGGGCTGAATCGGCATGGCGTAATGATCGCAGAATAATCACAACTGGTTAGAATCAGCCTCGTGTTCATCCGAACACATTCGCTAGGGGTGTTGCGCTGTTTTTATAGAAAGCGGTGCGACTGAGAAAGTCCCTTTGAACCTGATTGAGGTAATTCTCGCGCAGGGAAGCAGATCCAGCTTTGGCGCCCCCGTATTCTCTGGAGGTGTGTTACCCAAGCCGGATTCAGCCCACCTGCCCACTTTTTTGCTTGGAGCAATGATGAACATCGTCATTCTGGGTGCCGGCCTCATGGGCCGTTTGTTGGCTTGTCAGTTGGCGCGTGCGGGGCATACGCTGGAAGTATTTGATGCCGGTGGGCCGGAGGCGCTGAACACGGCGGCCCGGGCTGCGGCGGCCATGCTGGCGCCGCTGGCCGAGTCGGCCATCACCGAGCACAGCGTGGTGCACATGGGCATGTATGGCCTGCAGCGCTGGCCAGAGTTGATCGCACAACTCGACGAGCCCGTCAATTTTCAGCAGGAGGGGACGCTGGTGCTGTGGCACCGCCAGGATGCGGCCGAGGCGGACCGTTTTGCCCGCCAGATGGATGCCACCTGCAAGGCACTCCCCACCATCCCCGCGGTGTGCAGGTTGGATGCGCAGGGTATCGCCCAACTGGAGCCGTCCCTGGGTTCGCGTTTCTCCCAAGGCTTGCATTTGCCGGGCGAGGGGCAGCTGGACAACCACCAGTTGCTGGCGGCCCTGCTGCACCAGTTGCAGCGCCTGAATGTCAAGCTGCATTGGGACAGCCCGCGCGCGCCAGGTGACTTTTCTCCCGGACAGATGGGGCAGCCTGACTGGGTGTTTGACTGCCGGGGCTTGGGTGCGCGCGCGCAGTGGCCCGCGCTGCGCGGAGTGCGTGGCGAGATCATCACCCTGGTGGCGCCCGACGTTCAATTGACCCGCCCCACACGGCTGATTCACCCGCGTTATCCCATCTACATCGCGCCCAAAGGGGGCGGTTATTTTGTGGTGGGAGCCACCGAAATCGAGTCCGACGATGTGTCGGAAATGAGTGTGCGTTCGACGCTGGAGCTGCTCAGCGCTGCCTATTCGGTGGACAGCGGATTTGCCGAAGCGCGGATTGTGGACATGGTGACGCAGTGCCGCCCCACCTTGCCCAACAATTTGCCTTCCGTGCGGCGACTGGGAGAGCGGGTGGTGCAAATCAACGGCCTGTACCGCCATGGTTACCTGATTGGGCCGGCCATGCTGGATGTGGTGATGGAACTGTTCCACGGCGATGGCACCGCCCTGGCGGACCGGTTTTCTATAACCATTGAGAATGCCGACGCTTAAGCCATGAACGTCTATATCAACCAGGTGCCACATGCGCTTGCCACCGGTGCGACGCTGGCCGACGCGGTGGCGCTGGTGCAGGCGCGGCCGCCCTTTGCTGCTGCGGTCAATCTGCAGTTTGTTCCCAACAGCCAATACGCCCAGACGCCACTCCAGAGCGACGACCGTATTGACATCATCACCCCGGTCACCGGGGGCTAGGACCACCACACCATGTCTGACTCCACCCGCACCGCGCCCGCCGCCGATCCCTTGGTTCTGTATGGGCACACTTTTGCCAGTCGCCTGATGCTGGGTACTTCGCGTTACCCCTCGCCCAGCGTGCTGGAGGCGGCAGTCCGCCTGGCTAAGCCCGCCATGCTGACGGCATCGCTGCGCCGCCAAAACGTCAGTGACCCCAACACCAGCAACCGCTTTTGGGAAATGCTGCGCGCGCTCGACGTGCCGGTGCTGCCCAACACCGCCGGTTGCCACAGCGTGCAGGAGGTCATTACCACCGCCCATATGGCGCGGGAGGTGTTTGCCACGCCGTGGATCAAGCTGGAGCTGATTGGGGACGATTACACCTTGCAGCCCGACACCCTGAACCTGGTGGAGGCCGCCAGCCGTCTGATCAAGGACGGTTTCCTGGTACTGCCCTATTGCACCGAAGACCTGGTTGTGTGCCAGCGCCTGGTGGATGCGGGTTGCCAGGCCATCATGCCCTGGGCGGCGCCCATCGGCACCGGCAAAGGCCCGATCAACCCCTATGCCCTGCAGATGCTGCGCGAGCGCCTGTCGGTGCCCATGATTGTGGATGCGGGCCTGGGCCGGCCCTCGCATGCCTGCCAGGTGATGGAGTGGGGTTTTGACGGTGTACTGCTCAATACCGCCGTGGCGCTGGCACAAGACCCGGTGGCCATGGCGGGGGCCTTTGCCCATGCCACACAGGCCGGGCGCGACGCCTACCGCAGCGGGGCCATGAGCGAACAGCATGCGGCCCAGCCCAGTACCCCGGTGCTGGGCACGCCTTTTTGGCACCAGGCCTGAGCGGGGACGGTGCGAATGACGACACATGACACGGTGCTGGCGCAAGCCATCATCGCCGCCCATCCCGACCTGGCATTGCCAGTCATCACAGGCCATGAGCCCATCCCTTTCAGCAGCGCCAAGCCGGTGTACCGTGCGGCCAAAGTAGCCTGCCTGAGTCTGGGTTTCATCGAAGCCGATGCCGAATGCCTGGCCCACGCATGGCAGGCCATGGTGGAGCGCACGGGCTCCTGCGACCCTGCCTCCTGGCCCGACCAGGCGGGCGATTTTGGGTTGCAGGCCTGGCCGCGCCAGGACGCCTTTGCGCCGTGCCCGCACCAGCTGGGCTTGTACGCCGTGCTGCCGGATGCGGCCTGGGTGGGGCGCATGGCCAGGGCAGGGGTGCCCACGGTGCAACTGCGCTTCAAATCGGATGATGCACTGGCGGTGGAGCGCGAGGTGCGCGCGGCGGTGGCTGCGGTCCAGGGCACGGACAGCCTGCTTTTCATCAACGACCACTGGCAGGCCGCCATCGATGCCGGTGCCTATGGTGTGCACCTGGGACAAGAAGACCTGGGCACGGCCAATCTGCAAACCATCCGTGCGGCCGGTCTGCGCCTGGGCCTGAGCAGCCACGGCTATGCCGAAATGTGCAGGGCCGACCGCCTGAGCCCCAGCTACATCGCCATGGGTGCGGTGTTTGCGACCACGCTCAAACGCATGGTGACGGCACCCCAGGGCACAGGCCGTTTGCACGCCTACGCCCGGCTGATGCGCGACTATCCTTTGGTGGCCATTGGGGGCATTGATGCCAGCACCATGCCACAGGTGCTGTCCAGTGGCGTGGGGTCGGTGGCGGTGGTGCGTGCCCTGGTGGCGGCCGAGCAACCCGAGGCCATGGCTGCCCGTTTGCAGGCCGCCATCAGCCCAAGGCCTTGAGCCGCATGACCACGGGCGCGTAACCGTGGTTGAGTGGCCCGTTGCCTTGTCCGGTGCGCACCACCGAGCCGGCCAGTAGTGCGCCGCGCACATAAGTGCGCGCTTGTTCCACCGCGTCGAGCAGGGTTGCACCCAAAGCCAGATGGGCCGCAATGGCGCTGGAGAGCGTGCAGCCCGTGCCATGGGTGTTGGGGCTGACAATGCGCGGGGCTTCCATCCAGTGGGCTTCGCCATCGGCGCCCACCAGCACATCAATAACAGTGTCGCCCGGCAGGTGCCCACCTTTGAGCACCACGGCATGGGCCCCTTGGGCCAGCAAAGCCCGCGCCGCCTTCTCCATATCCGCTGCCGACTGGATCGCTTGGCCCAGCAGCAGGGCGGCCTCGTCCAGATTGGGCGTGATCACCGCCGCGCGCGGAAACAACTCGCGAACCATCAACTCCACCGCCGGGTTGTCCGTCAACTCCGCGCCACTGGTGGATGCCATGACGGGGTCCAGCACCACATGCTTCATGGCATGGCGGTCGATGGCCTCGGCGACGGTGTGCACCACCTCTGGCGTGTGCAGCATGCCGATCTTCACCGCATCGGCGCCGATGTCGTCCAGCACGGCGTCAATCTGGTCGCGCAGCATTTGGGGCGGCACCGCGTGGATGGAGCGCACGCCGCAGGTGTTTTGCGCCGTGAGTGCGGTGATGGCCGTCATGCCGTAACACCCCAGCGCTGAAAACGTTTTTAAATCGGCCTGAATACCGGCGCCCCCCCCACTGTCGGACCCGGCAATGGTGAGCACCCGAGGGTAGGCAAATTGAAAGGTATGGAGGGTCATGTAGGTTTCCTTGTCCAGGACGCGACATTCAAAGGGTATGTGTCAGGAAGTTGCAGTGTAGTCAAGTCAGAATTTTGTGTGCAGGTCTTACACTACAGGGTTATCCCGCATCCTTTTGTTTGACTTTTTGCAAGGCCCCCATGAGTGCATTTCTGGAAGAAACCGTTTTAAGCGTTCACCACTGGACCGACCGCCTGTTCAGCTTCACCACCACGCGTGACCAGGCATTGCGCTTTTCCAATGGGCATTTCACCATGATCGGTTTGCGCACCGAGGGTGGCAAACCCCTGCTGCGCGCCTACAGCATCGCCAGTGCCAACTACGAAGAACATCTGGAGTTTCTGAGCATCAAGGTGCAAGACGGCCCGCTCACCTCGCGCCTGCAGCACATCAAGGTAGGCGACAAAATTATTGTCGGCCGCAAACCTACGGGCACCTTGTTGATTGATTACCTCTTGCCCGGAAAGACCCTGTATCTGTTGGGTACTGGCACCGGACTGGCGCCTTTCCTGAGCGTGGTGCGGGACCCCGCAACCTACGAACGGTTTGAAAAGGTGGTGCTGGTACATGGTGTGCGTGAGGTGGCTGAGCTGGCCTATATGGACATGCTGACCATCGACCTGCCAGCGCACGAATTTTTGGGCGATATGGTGAAGGAGCAAATGCTGTATTACCCCACCGTGACGCGTGAGACCTTCAAGAACCGCGGGCGGATTCCCGACCTGTTTGAAGCCGGAAAGATTGAGGCCGATCTGGGCCTGCCCAAGCTCAACCCCGAACATGACCGCGTGATGCTGTGCGGCAGCCCGGCCATGTTGAAAGACCTGAAGCACATGCTGGAAAAGCGCGGCTTCATGGAAGGCAACACCACCAAACAGGGCGACTTTGTCATTGAACGCGCGTTTGCCGAGCAATGAGCACCACACGCTACGACCTTTACGCCATTGGCAATGCGCTGGTGGACTCGGAATACGAAGTCACCGATACCCAGCTGCAGGCCATGGGCGTGGAAAAGCGCCACATGACCCTCATTGACGCCGAACGCAAGGCCTATTTGCTCTCGGCCGTGGAAGGCAAGCACTCCCGGCGCACCGGTGGCGGCTCGGCTGGCAATACCGTGGTGGCGATGGCCCAACTGGGCGGACGTGCGTTTTACTCCTGCCGGGTGGGCGACGATGAGTTGGGCGCCTTTTATAGGCAAGACCTGCAGGCCAATGGCGTGGTGTCCAACCTCACACACCGCCCTTCGGCGCCGGGCCAGACTGGCAGCTGCATGGTGATGGTGACACCGGACGCCGAGCGCAGCATGAGCACGTTTTTGGGGGCCACCGCCGACCTGGATCCCACCGCATTGCATGCGCAGGACATTGCCAACTCCAAGGTGTACTACATGGAGGGTTACCTCGCAGCATCGCCCACGGGGCTGGACGCCGCGCTGAAGGGGCGCGCCATTGCAAAAGCGGCTGGCGTGGCGCTGGCGACGACCTTGAGCGACATGAGCATGATCAACTTTTGCCGCGCCGGGCTGGAAGCCATGGTCGGCGAGGATTTGGACTACCTGTTTTGCAATGAAGAAGAAGCCCAGGTCTGGTGCGGCAGCCAAGACCTGGCGCTGGTTTGCCAGCAGCTAGGCCTGCTGGCCCGCACCGTGTGCCTCACACGCAGTGCCAAAGGCTGCATTGTTTTGCACGATGGACAAGCGACCGAAGTGCCCGCCGCCCAGGTCCACGCGGTGGACACCAACGGTGCCGGCGACATGTTTGCGGGTGCCTTTTTGTACGCGGTAACGCACGGCTACAGCCATGCACAAGCGGCCTGGCTGGCCAACCAGTCTGCAGGGGAGGTGGTGGCCCAGTACGGCAACCGCCTTAGCCAGCAGGCCATGGCGGGCCAAAAGGCCCGTTTCGCGCAGCACGTGGCGTGACAAGGGACTGACCCGCCTACGGGTGGGTCAGCACATCAGCTGTTTTCTGGCACGGTGCAAGCGCACAAACAGGCTGGCCTCGCTGATGCACAGGCGCTGGCACACGGCCTCGGAAGACTCTTCCTCCAGCACCCGGAACTGCACCACGTCCCGCAGGCCCGGCGGCAAGGTGGAAATGCGTTGCAGGGTCTGCTGCAGGCGCTGGCGGTGTTCGGCAAGTTCGTCGGGCATGGCGCCTTCACACACGGGCTGGTGCGCCACTTCATCGTCCGCCTCGGTGTCAAAACTCTCAAAACGCACGCTGTGGCGAATGAGGTCGATGATTTTGTTTTTCAAAATGGCGGTCAACCAGCTTCGCAGCGCCGCGCGGCCTGAAAAAGTAGCGCGCCCGGAGATCACCGCTTCAAACACATCGTGCACCACGTCTTCGGCCTGGGTGGGGTCTTGTAATTTGCGCCGGGCAAAACGCACCAGGTAGTCGCGGTGTTCGACCACATCGTCCCAGCACAGGGGGAGCGCCGGGCCGGCGTCAAAGCAGGCCAGGCCTGCGGTGGAGGCCGGGGAGCTGCTGGAGTGGTGGGCGAGGATCATGGTGTTTTGTGTTTCAAGTGGCGGCGATGGGTCCACTGTCGTTCCCTGAGCTCACGCCCATCTCTCGAAATATCACAGCCAGATAACAATTGCGTAAGAAAACCGCGACAGACCTGACTTAGCATCATGGACATGAAAAAAATCCTGGTGGCTGAAGACCAAGCCGATATCCGCAACCTGCTGGTGCTGAACCTGCGCAGTGCAGGTTATGAGGTCACCGATGTGGCCGATGGCTTGGCCGCCCTGGCCGCCGAGACCGCGCGCAACCACGACCTGCTGGTGCTGGATTTGATGATGCCCGGCCTGGACGGCCTGGAGCTGTGCAAGACCCTGCGCGCACGCGGCTGCAGCACGCCCATCCTGATGCTGACCGCCAAGTCCACCGAACTGGACCGGGTGTTGGGGCTGGAACTGGGCGCGGACGATTACCTGACCAAGCCCTTTTCCCTGGCCGAGCTGCTGGCCCGCGTCAAAGCGCTGCTGCGCCGTGCCGACTTGCTGCGCGCAGCCCAGCTCGGAGCGCAGACCCAGGCCAGTGTGTTGCGCAACGGCGATCTGGAGATTCTGCCGGTCAAACGCCAGGCCCATATGCGTGGCCAGGCGCTGGACTTCACGGCGCTGGAGTTTGATCTGCTGCTGCATTTTGCGCAGCACCCGGGCCATGTGTTTTCACGCGGGCAACTGCTCAACGCCGTGTGGGGCTACACCCACGATGGTTATGAACACACCGTCACCACCCACATCAACCGCTTGCGCGCCAAGCTGGAGGCCGACCCGCTGCGCCCAGAGCTGATCCTGACGGTGCGCGGTGCCGGTTACAAAATGCGCGAAGCCCCGCGCGCCTGAATGCATGACGGTTCGCCTCAAAATTGCGCTCACCATTTTTCTGACCGGGTTGTTGACGGCGGTAGGGGTGCTGGCCACCGTGGTATTTGCGTTTCAGCGCTTTGAGCACGAAGCCACCTACTACCGGGCCAGCGCTTTTCTGGAGCGCGTGGTGGCCAAACACAGCGATATGTTCGCCATGCAGGAGCGGTTTCGGGAGGACTTCAATGGCTTCCTGGGCAACCTGGTCCTGTTCGAACCCGACACGCAGCTCTACCTGCTCGACAGCCAGGGCGCTGTCATCGCGTCTTCCAGCGATATGCCCTTGCCTAAAGGCTTCAAGGTCGCACTGAAACCTGTGCTGGAAGCCGCTGGGGCTGAACCCATGCCTTATGTGCTGGGCGACGACCCCGAGCGCATGGACGCCAGCGCCGTGATCGCGGCCCGGGCGCTGCGCCGCACGGTCATCCGCAACGGCCCCGGCGTGGACGGCTACCTGTATGTGGTGAGCCACAAGGCCCGCTTGCCGCAGGGCGGCCTGGCCGCGCTGCAAAGCACCTTTGCCAAACCCGCGCTGGTTTCGATTTTGGCAGTGCTGGCCCTGGGCACGTTGCTGGCGGCCTGGGTGACTGCCGCCGTGACCCGGCCGCTGCAACAACTCACCGCCTCGGTGGCCGCTGTCACGCGCCACGGGCTGGAAGACTTCTCGGCGGCACCGGATGCGGTGGGCGCCGCGCCGTTTGGTCTGGCGCCCACCTCGGCCCAAGACGAATTCGGCCAACTCGGCCAGGGCATACGCAGCATGCTGGCCACCTTGCATGCCCAGTGGAGCATGCTGCGCCGCCTGGACCACTTCCGCCGCGAAGGCGTCAGCAATTTGTCGCACGATTTGCGCTCCCCCCTGACCGCCACCGCCGCCTGCCTGGAAACCCTGGAAGGCCGCTGGGCGGGCCATGCCGAGCGCAACGCCGACCGCCAGTTGCTGGAAGTGGCTTTGCGCAACACCCGCAATGCCGCACGGCTGGTGCAATCCCTGGGCGATCTGGCGCAACTGGACGAACCGGAGTTCAAGCTCAAAACGGAAATGATGGACGTCTCGGAGCTGCTGGACGACGTGGCGCTGCGTTTCACCGAACGCGCGGCGCGCCAGGGGGTGCATATCGAAGCCTGTCCCAGTGCGGCGGATGCGTCTGTGGCCGACAGTGCAGCAGTGCCGCTGGCCGCCGTGGATGTGGAGTTGTTTGAACGCGCCCTGGCCAACCTGGTGGACAACGCGCTCAAGGTCTGCCCCGCAGGCGCCAGCATCTGCCTGGACGCCAGTTGCGTAGGCCACGAAGTGCAGGTCACCGTCAGCGACACCGGCCCCGGCATCGCGCCCGCCGATCTGCCCCACCTGTTCGACCGCTTCTACCAAAGCCGCCACAACGTGGCCCCGGCCACCGGCGAAGGCGGCAAAGGCCTGGGCCTGGCCATCGTCAAACGCATCGTCGAACTGCATGCGGGCCGCGTACAGGTGGACAGCGCGCCGGTGGCGGGGACTCGGGTCACTTTGACGCTGCCGGGTCGGGTGTGAGGGGGGAGGGTATTAACGGTGGTTAGGTATCAAATAGGCCTGCAGCCCTGGTGAAATGTGCGGTAGCCGCTATGAAATATATAGCGAGTCTTTTTAAAGGGGCCAGGCTCGAATTAAAGGTCGGCATCGCACCAGCCGCCCCTGCTCCCACCCCTCCCGCGTTCACCATTCCCATAAAAACCAGTGAACTCAACCGTTGCGTTGGGAATGTCATGTCGAACATCATTCAAGTGTTGCTATTGTTTATGTAGCTGCTTGCGCACATTCTGCAAGGGCTACAGGCCCAAACAATCCCTAAGTCCGGCTGTCCCGCCGCTCCAGCCGGTAGGGCGGCAATCCGGCCAGCATGCGCCGTCCATAGGTCTGCAGCTGCAGGCGTTTGTCGTAGCAAATCACCTGGGCGCGGTCGTCTTCGGTGCGGATGGCGCGGCCGGTCCATTGCAGCAGCTTGATGCCGGTGGCCGGAATCACCAGCTCGTTGAAGGGGTCGCGGCCCACGCTGCGCAGCCATTCGGCGCGCGCCTCGTCCACCGGGTCGGAGGGCGGCGCGAAGGGCAGTTTGGCGATGCACACCGTTTCGCACAGGGCGCCGGGCAGGTCCAGCCCTTCGCCAAAGGACTGCAGGCCAAAGATGACCGAAGGATTGCCGGACTCCACCCGCGCCATGTGGGTGGCCAGCAGGCGCGCGCGCGACAGGGTGCCCTGCACCAGCACGGCGTCTTTCAGTGTGTAGGGCAGGGCCTCGGTGGCGGTGCGCATTTGGGCGCGTGAGGTGAACAGCACCAGCGCACCGCGCTGCACCTGGGCCAGGTCGGCCATCAGCTCGGCCACCATCTCGCGGGTGTAGGCCTCGGCGTTTTTGGGGTCGGTCTGGGTATGGACCACGGTGAGCGTGCCCTGCGCGGTGTAGTCAAAGGGGCTGGCCACTTCCAGCGCGGTCACGTTCGGGTTGTTGATTAGTCCGGCTTCCCGCAAAAAGTAGTCAAAGCTGCCGCAGCTGGTGAGCGAGGCCGAGGTCAGCACCGCGCCGCGCGTCTGGCTCCACAAAAACTGACGCAGCAGGTCGCCGGGGACGATGGGGCAGGCGTGGGCGGTCAGGGTTAGAAAGCTGCTTTCGCTTTCGGCCTGCAGCCACTTGGCCAGAGGCTGCTCGCCATGCTCCAGCATCAGCCCGGCGGTGGACACCAGGGCGCCCAGGCGCGGCGCCAGGCCGCCCAGTTGCGCATAGAGCTGGGCGCAAAGCACGGCCTGCGAGGGGTCCTCCTTGGCCACGGCCTTGACGTCCACACCCAGGGCTTCCAGCACCTTGGACAGGCCCGCGGCCTGCGCGTGGATTTGTGTCACCGGCTCGTGCAGGGCCTCGGGCAAGACGCCGTGGGCAAAACGCAGGGTGCCGTCCTGCCCACCACCGTCTGCATTTTTTCCGGTCTGGGCCCAGACCAGGTCCATGGCCATGCGCGCCAGGGTGGTCAGCACGCCCTTGAGCTGGCTGGTGACGGTTTGCACGTCTTCGCCAATATGCAGGTGCAGTTTGCCGGCCACCTCGTTCAGGGTTTTGGGCAGTTTGTCCAGCCAGCGCAGGTTGGACAGGTCCATGGCGCTGGAAAATTGGTCGAGCGCCACCGCAGGCAGGTGGTGTGCTTCGTCAAACACCACCAGGCAGTTGTCCAGGTCGGGCAGGGTCTTCATGCCCAGCGAGGCCAGCACCAGGTCGTGGTTGGCCACAATGACATTGGCCTCGGCCAGCCGGGTGCGGGCGTTGTAGTAGCTGCATTCCCGAAAACGCGGGCAGTGGCGCGCGGTGCAGGTGTGGCGCTCGGCGGCCACCCCGGCCCAGTCGCGCGGGTCGGGGGTGTCACTCAGGGTGTCGCGGTCGCCATCCCATTGGCCTTTGGCCAGCAGGTGGGCCATGGACTCGTAGAGGTGGATGCGGCGCTCTTCAATCGCCTCTTGCGAGGCGGTGGACGGCAAGGCGGCTGCGGGCAGCTCGTCTTCAAACATGTCGTCGCCGCCGCTACCCGTGCCCACCAGGCGCTCCAGCTTGATCTTGCACACATAGCGCCCGCGCCCCTTGGCCAGGGCGTAGGCAAAGGGGGTGTCCATGCTGGCGGCCAGCGCCGGCAGGTCCTTGGTCATCAGTTGCTCTTGCAGGGCCACTGTGGCGGTGGAGATCAGCACCCGGGTTTTGCGCTCCAGCGCCATGGCAATGGCGGTGCTGGAGTAGGCGGCGGATTTGCCCACGCCGGTGCCGGCCTGGATGACGGTGATGGCCTTGTTGGGGTGGGGGTGTTCGCCCAGATCGGCCCGGGACAGGGTGGTGGCAATGCTTTGCGCCATGTCGTGCTGGCCTGGGCGCGCGCGAAAGCCGGGCGTAGCGCCGACCACGCGTTCAAACGCGTCCAGGGCATGGGCGGCCAGGGCTGCGCTGGCGGGTGTTTCAAAAGTCAAGGCATTCCAGGGAAGAGGACAGGGGAGCTTGAATATAACGGGTGGCTGCGATAATCGGGCTACCGCGCTACCTCGGGGTACTTACCGTTACGCCGTACGCGCTTTTTTTACCATACCGGAGTTCTTTGAATGACCACCGTTCACGCCTTGGCGGGCGCTGTTGCGCGCCGCACTTTTTTGAAAAATTCAGCGCTGGCCGGCATGGCTGCTGCGCTGCCTGCTATCAATTTTGCACAAACGGCGGAGCGCCAGTTCAACCCCCGGCCCGGCCTCTGGCGCACTTTTGAGGTGACCACCCGCGTCGATATTGCCCAACCCCAGGGCGTGACCCGTGTCTGGCTGCCGTTGCCCAGCGTCAATAGCGATTGGCAAAAATCCTTGGAGAGTAGTTTCTCCAGCAACGGCAAAACCGAACTGACAAGCGACGACCGTTATGGTGCACGCATGCTGTACGCGGAGTTTGCGGCCGACGAGGCCCGCCCCTATGTGGAGCTGACCAGCCGCATCCAGACCCAGAATCGGGCGCAGAACTGGGCACAAGCCCCCGTGGCCGCGGAAGACGCCGCCACCCTGAAATACTGGATGCAACCCACCAGCCTGCTGCCCACCGACGGCATTGTGCGCACAACGGCCCAGGAGGCCATTCGCGGCGCCAGCACCGATGCCGAAAAGGCCCAAAAGCTGTTCGACTGGATCGTGGCCAATACCTTTCGCGAGCCCAAGGTGCGCGGCTGTGGCGAAGGCGATATCAAGACCATGCTGGAAACTGGCAACCTGGGTGGCAAATGCGCCGATCTGAACTCTTTGTTTGTGGGCCTGTGCCGCTCGGTGGGCCTGCCAGCCCGCGATGTGTACGGGATACGCTTGGCGCCCAGCGCCTTTGGCTACAAGGAGCTGGGAGGCAACTCCGCCAGCTTGAAGGGCGCGCAGCACTGCCGCGCCGAGGTCTACCTCAAGGGCTACGGCTGGGTCGGTATGGACCCAGCCGACGTGGCCAAAGTGATGCGTATGGAAACACCGGAGTGGATCAAGACCCCCAAAAATACCATCGTGGCGCCGGTGAACAAGGCCCTGTTTGGCGGCTGGGAAGGCAACTGGATGGCCTACAACAGCGCCCACGATGTGGCCTTGCCGCACACTGCGGGTGCGCGTCTGGGTTTTCTCATGTACCCGACGGCGGAAAATGCGGACGGTCGCCTGGACTCCTATGCGCCGGATGACTTCAAGTACCAGATCAGCGCGAAAGAAATCAAGGTCTGACGTTAAAAGTGCGGAGGGAGTTCGTCGCGCAGGTTGCGGGGTGCATCCAGCCCCTGCCCAGCGGACTGCTGGCGCAGGTGCTGGACCTCGCGGATCAACATGTCGATGTGCTGCTGCTGGCGGACAATGACCTTGTCCAGCTGGTCCAGCAGATCTTCCGTGAAGCTGGCCTTGATTTCCAGGTCCGTGAGGCGCTGGTCTGTGGTGTGTGAGGTTTCCATCCCCCTATTGGACCCGAAATGGGCAGCCGGACTCGCATGCCTGACGCGAACCCGTGCCGACCTTGTGTATCTTTACCTGGATTTTGGAACCCGACCCAGCAGGTAGAACTCGGGGTTGGGCTGCATGCCGGACATATTGGCCATGCGGTTGGACAGGCCAAAGAAGGCGGTGATGGCGCCGATGTCCCAGATGTCTTCGTCATTGAAGCCGTGGGCGTGCAAGGCGGTGAAGTCGGCGTCTTCGACCTGGTCGCTGTGCAGGCAGACTTTCATTGCAAAGTCCAGCATGGCACGCTGGCGCGGCGTAATGTCGGCCTTGCGGTAGTTGACGGCCACCTGGTCGGCCACCAGCGGTTTCTTTTCGTAAATGCGCAAAATCGCACCGTGCGCCACCACGCAGTACAGGCAGTGGTTGGCGGCGCTGGTGGTGGTGACAATCATCTCGCGGTCGCCCTTGCTCAGGCTGGAGCCTTCGCGCAGCATCAGGGCATCGTGGTAGGCAAAGAAGGCGCGCCACTCGGCGGGGCGACGGGCCAACGCCAAAAACACATTGGGGATAAACCCCGATTTTTCTTGCACTTCCAGAATCTTGGCCTGGATGTCTGCGGGTAAATCGTTGATATCGGGCATGGGGTAGCGTGCCATAACGGGTCTCCTGTCGTGGTGGTGCAAACCATTATCCTTCTGGTTCTTATTCCTAGGCACGGAGGCCAATATGACAACCCCTTTTGAGCAAGGACTCGCCACACGCAAGCAGGTGATGGGCGAAGACTTTGTGGCGACTGCTCTCGCCAACGCCACACCGTTTACCCAGCCCCTTCAGGAGCACATCACCCGTGCCGCATGGGGTGATGTGTGGCAGCGTCCGGGGCTGGACCTCAAAACCCGCAGCCTGATCACCGTCGCCATGCTCACGGCCCTGGGCAAACAAAATGAACTCAAAGGCCATGTGCGCGGCGCCCTGAACAACGGTGCCACGGTGGCCGAGATCCAGGAGGTGTTGTTGCATGCAACCATCTACTGCGGTGTACCCGCTTCGGTGGAGGCGTTTCGCACGGCCAACGAAGTGGTCAGCGGGACAACTTAGGGGGCGAATGGCCTTGCGGCCTTTGTTATTGCTTGGCGCCCAGCGCCATGGCTGCGTCCCGTGAAGCGCTCAGTGCCTGCATGTCGGGTCCACTTTGTGCAGGCCATCCGGCCAGGTGTTGCTGCGTGATGCCGCACAGCGCGGTGATCCAGGCGGCATCGTCGTTGAGGCAGGCAATGTAATGGAATTCTTTGCCACCCGCCTTCAAAAAGGCACTGCGGCCTTCCATCGCAATTTCTTCCAGGGTTTCCAGGCAGTCGCTGGTGAAGCCGGGGCACACCACATCCACCCGGTTGACGCCGGCTTGTGCCATGGCGATCAAGGTAGGCTCGGTGTAGGGTTCCAGCCATTTGGCACGGCCCAGGCGTGACTGAAACGTCACCTTGAATTGTTCTGGGTTCAGACCCAGAGCGTGGGCCAGCAGGCGCGCCGTCTTGAAGCACTCGCAGTGGTACGGGTCGCCCAGGGCCAGCGTGCGCTCTGGCACGCCATGAAAGCTCATGACCAATTGATCCGGTCGCCCATGGGCTTGCCAATGGCGCTGGATATTGCTGGCCAGTGCCCTGATGTAGCCGGCATCATCGTGGTAACGGTTGACAAACCGGAGTTCGGGAATATTGCGCACCTTGGCAGCCCAGGCATAGACGGCGTCAAATACGCTGGCGGTGGTGGTGGCGGAATATTGGGGGTATGCGGGAACGACCAGCACACGGGTGACGCCTTCGGCTTTGAGAGCATCCAGCTGGGAGCCAATCGATGTCTGTCCATAACGCATGGCGTAACGCACCAGCACCCGCTGTCCGCGTTGGCCCAGCCAACCCTGGAGCAGCTTGGTTTGTTTCTCGGTCCAGACCTTGAGCGGTGAGCCCTCCGGAGTCCAGATGCTGGCGTATTTCGCAGCCGATTTTGCAGGCCGGAAACGCAAAATAATACCGTGCAGGATCAGCATCCACAGCAGCCGTGGAATCTCGACGACACGGGCATCGCTCAAAAATTCGGCCAAAAACCGCCGCACGTCGGGCGTCGTGGGTGAGTCGGGCGTCCCCAGGTTGCAAAACAGTACCGCAGTTTTCGGTGTTTGTCCGTGGACAAAGGGGGGTTCTTTGGCGAAAGCGCCAAGCGTAATTAAAGCCATGCCGTATTCTCCCGCACCTGCGCCGGAGTTTGCCGATTGCCGCGGGCCTGTTGGCTTGTATTTCTGCGAGCCTGACGGTCAATGGCGTTTGAAAATCAGCACGGTTTCCTCGCGCGCGACGGGGTGGTTCAAGCGTGCGGTCAAATCCCACTGAGATAGGTCAATCACTGAGGGGATAGACATGTCCAATGCTGGCTCCGCCAGCAACCAGGGGCACGCGGGGGAGGCTTGCAGTGCCTTCAGCGGGAGCTTGCCGTAAAACCGGAGTGCGGCAATGGTCCCTTCTCCGAGTCCTGTGGTTTCAATACAGGCGGGGGGCGCACCTATAGAGTCGACCGTGCGGTTCACGAGTGAAACATAGCTTTGGGCGTAGTTCAGCAGTGGCATCCACAGGGTCATGAGGAGTAGCCAGCACAGGCCCGCGCCCCCTGCGGGAAGCACCAGGCTCTTCCAGATGGCTGCGCGGTGCCGACCTACGCGCCATTGCACCAACCAGGCCCATGCCAGGGTGGCCGCGACGGCGATGGCAAATGCCAAGGGGGAGAAACGGTCCACGAAGCCGGGGGCCAGGCGTGCCACATTGGCGGCTGGCTGGCTGGGAAACCCGGTTTGCATGGCGATCCACACCACCCAAATGGTAAAGCCGCAGCCTGAGAAAAACAGCAGCGTGAACCAGTCAATCAGCGAGGCCATTTGCCGCTTCAGCGTCGGCAAAGCAAAAGCAGCCAGGCTGGCCAAAGCCGGTAACGCCAGCAACAGGGTCCGATCCGCAGAGCCGGTCGTCAAGGTGGCGACCACACACACCAGGGCAAACCAGGCGGGCAAAGTCAGGTGGCGGCTGATGTGCCGGTTAAAGAGCTGGTGGCGCCAGCGCCAAGTGGTCCACAGGGCCAAAGGCCAGGCGGGCCAGGTAAACCAGATGAGCAATTGCGCGTAGCCATTCCAGTCTGCCCAGGTGGCGTGTGGCAGTTCAATCTTCCACCGCCACAAATTCAGCGCTATGCCCATGGCCGCCACAGCGGCAGTGCACAGCACAATCAGGGTGCTTTCCAGCACTACAGGGGTAAGGGGCCTGGTCTTGGTGGTGTCACTGGCGAGTGACCTATCCTGGTCGAAGCCATGGATGACGGCACTGCCTAGCCCAAATAGCACCGCCATTGTCGGTGCGCCTGACAAAGTCAGGCCGCTCAGTCCCAGCACTGCAGCAAGCGCAGGCCAACCACGGTGGTAGGGCAGTGCGCTCATGGCGTAGTAGAGCAAGGCGGTAAAGCACAGTTGTGCCAAGGCAGGCGTTGTCTCGTGGGAAAGTTGGGCCAGGCCAAGGCAGGCCATTAACGCGAGCAAGCCGCCATCCGCAATGGCGCGGGCATAGTCAGCGGGAAGTGCCTCTCCCCCAAACGCAAACGCAACGGGTTGGGCTTGGCGGCTGCGGGCCAGATAATAGGTGCCGTACCAGGTGGAGATCAGGGCCAAGGCCATCATCAGGCCAAACGGAATGCGGGCTGCAAAATCCAAAGGTATTCCACCCGGAGCCATTTGGATGGCCCAGGCACCCAGCCAATAGGGCAGCAGAGAGGGGTTTTCCAGAGATACGCCCATCAGGCTCGGCTTGAACCAGCTGGCGGATCCCTGTACCAGTTCACCCATGTAGCCCAGAGCCGCCATGTCGGCGCTTCTCCAGGCATCGCGTCCAACAAACCCGGACAAAACGTAAGCGGCACAAAACAGCAGCAATACAGAGCGCGGAAAGCGCCGTGCAGCGGCCTGGGTGACGATGGCGGGAGTAGGGTGGTTCACAATCGGTAGAAGAAAATCGCGGGTCGAAAAAAAAGCAGCACGGAAACCCGAGCTGCTTTTTGGTGACGCTTCAGGCCAAAACCTGAATTTGAATTACTTGGCTGCAGTCTTGCCGAAACGGTTGCGGAAGCGCTCCACACGGCCGCCCATGTTGTCCACGGATTTTTGTGTACCCGTGTAGAAAGGATGCGACTCGCTGGTGGTATCCAGCTTGTACCAAGGCAGCTCACGGCCGTCTTCCATCTTGATCATTTCTTTGGTGTTGGCACAAGAACGGGTCACGAACTTGAATCCGTTGGACATGTCCTGGAAACAAACTTCGCGGTAGTTGGGGTGAATGCCTTCTTTCATATTTTCTCCATCAGTAGCAATAGCCGCGTCAGGCCCTCGTGCAAACCTCTGCACAATTCAAAACCCGGCGTACTTGTCGCGAAAAGCCTTCAATTATAACCCAGCCCAAATTCACCCCCCTTTGGGGCAGTGCGCCACACCGAGCGGGCAAACGTGGGGGCAATAATTTCAGCCGCCCCGTCGCATCATTTCAAAAAACTCGTTGTTGGTCTTGGTGGCCCGCATTTGCTTGAGCACCATTTCCATGGCTTCGATCTCGTCCATGTTGTACATGAACTGGCGCAGGATGCGGGTTTTTTGCAGGATGTCCGGGGCCAGCAGCAATTCTTCGCGGCGGGTGCCGCTGCGGTTGAGCTGGATGGACGGGAACACGCGCTTTTCGTAGAGGCGGCGGTCCAGGTGAATTTCGCTGTTGCCGGTGCCTTTGAATTCTTCAAAGATCACTTCGTCCATGCGGCTGCCGGTGTCGATCAGGGCGGTGGCGATGATGGTCAGCGAGCCGCCTTCCTCCACATTGCGGGCGGCGCCGAGGAAGCGCTTGGGACGTTGCAAGGCGTTGGCATCCACACCGCCGGTCAATACCTTGCCGGAAGAGGGGACCACGTTGTTGTAGGCGCGGGCCAGGCGGGTGATGGAGTCCAGCAAAATCACCACGTCTTTTTTCAGTTCGACCAGGCGCTTGGCGCGTTCAATCACCATCTCGGCCACATGCACATGGCGCGCGGCAGGTTCGTCAAAGGTGGATGCAATCACCTCGCCCTTGACGGTGCGTTGCATTTCGGTCACTTCTTCGGGGCGCTCATCGACCAGCAGCACCATCATGTGGCTGTCGGGGTAATTGGCGGAAATGGCGTGGGCGATGTGCTGCATCATCACCGTTTTACCGCTCTTGGGCGGGGCAACCAGCAAAGCGCGCTGGCCTTTGCCGATGGGCGCAATGATGTCAATGATGCGGCCCGTGATGTTTTCATCGCCCTTGATTTCCTGTTCCAGGCGCATCTGCACCTTGGGAAACAGGGGGGTCAGATTCTCGAACATCACCTTGTGTTTGTTCTCTTCGGGGCCGCCACCGTTGACCCGGTCCAGTTTGTTCAGGGCAAAGTAACGTTCACCGTCCTTGGGGGTGCGCACTTCACCTTCGATCATGTCGCCGGTGTGCAGGTTGAAGCGGCGCACCTGGCTGGGGCTGATGTAGATGTCGTCCGTGCTGGCGGTAAAGCTGGTGTCGGGGCTGCGCAGGAAGCCAAACCCATCGGGCAAAATTTCCAGCACGCCGTCGGCAATGATTTGTTCACCAGCGCGGGCGCGCTTCTTGATGATGGCAAACATGAGCTCTTGCTTACGCATGCGGCCGGTGTTTTCAATTTCAAGCTCTTCGGCTTGCTTGAGGACTTCCGACACGTGCAGTGCCTTGAGTTCGTTTAAGTGCATGGAAATGGTCCCGTAGGGGAGTTGACCGAAATATCGGGTGAATGTTGGGCTATTGCGAAAATTCAGGGGAGAGGGGAGAGGCAAGACCTGTGGCTCGGGCCTCTGCGTTCTAAACCGGGGAAGTGGAACCGGACCCTGGCAGGGCCGGTGAACTTTTTGAATTATGACAGGAAAACGCGACCGTGCGGCAGTGTCACGGTCACTAGCGAAAAATCAGCCCCCGGATCAGGCCAGCTGTTGGTCGATAAACGCGACCAACTGGGCTTTGCTCATGGCGCCCACTTTGGTGGCCGACAGTTGGCCGTCTTTGAACAGCATGAGGGTGGGGATGCCGCGGATACCGAACTTGGCGGGGATGTCGCGGTTTTCGTCCACATTCATCTTGGCAATCTGCAGTTTGCCTGCGTAGCTTGCAGACAGGTCATCCAAAATGGGGGCAATCATTTTGCAAGGGCCGCACCACTCAGCCCAGTAGTCCACCAAGACGGGCTGGGCCGATTGCAGCACATCGGCCTCGAAAGACGCGTCGGTTACATGTTTAATCAGTTCGCTGGCCATTTTTATTCCTTTGGAAGTTTGCTATTACAGCTAAAGTTGCGGCATTGTGACAGAAACCAAGTACCCCGCCGACCCCGTCGGAGCTATGGACGACATAGCCAAAATTGATGCCCTGTGGGGCTTTTCCACCCCCAACGGATGGTTGAAACACCCCGCTGTGGTGGCGTGGACCGATGCCCAAACCGGGATGTTGGCCCGCCTGCGCAGTGAAATGGCTTTGCGCGGCGCGCACCCGGCCCGCACGGTGGTGTTGCTGCCCTATGCCCAGCTGCGGCCCCTGGCGGCACGCCTGTGGACGCTGTGTTTTCCCGACGGCTTTGCACCGCGGTTCGAGACCACCATGAGCTGGAGCACCGAGCGGGGGGGCGACGCCGCGGGTGGGACCGACATTGCGTTTGACGTGGCGCTGGACACGCTGACCGCGCGGGTTCTTTTGGCCAAGGCCGGGCTGGCCGCCCAGCAGGACGCATTGGCCGGTATGCTGGTGCTGGCCACGCACCAATTGGCGCCTTTGGCTGCCGCCTGCAGCCCGGCAGATCGGGCTGAATGGGCACAAAACGCGCGCATTGGCGCCGTCGTGGGCATGGACGGCCCGGCATTGGCGTGGGAGGCCGCCGTGGTGCGCATCGCGGTGGAGTGGGCGGCGGTGTCGGCCTATGTCAGCGATGTGTTATTCACCCCGGCGGTGCGTGACGGATGGGACTGCCTGCTGGTGGTGCAGGGTTTTTCGGTGGACCCCCTGATGTCGGTCCTGCAGCCGGTTTGGGGCGACAAATGGGGGTGCTTGTCCCTGGCGCCGTCCGTGGACGGTATTGCCCCTGCTTTGGAGCCTGTTGACATGGCCTTGCATGCCTGCCGGGATGCCGAGGATGAAGCGCAGCGCAGCGCGGCCTGCGCTTTGCGGCATATCGAGGCCGGGCGCACCCCGGTCGCCCTGGTGTCGTCCGACCGCGCACTGACGCGGCGCGTGCGCGCCATGCTGGACGGCGCGGGTGTACAGATACGTGATGAAAACGGCTGGAAACTCTCCACCAGCCATGCTGCGGCCCAGGTGATGGCGTTTTTGAAGGCCTGCGAGTGGAACGCCTCCACCGATGGGGTGCTGAACTGGCTGAAAAGCGCCACGGCTTTTGCCGAGGTGGTGGACGCGCTGGAAGCCGCCGTGCGCCGCAACCAGGTGCGCGACTGGCGCCAGGTGGCAGGCCTCCCCGCACTGAAGAAAAACGCGGCGCTGCTGGAGGCCCACCAAAAAATTCACCAGCTGCAAGAGTTGTTCAAGGGCAGCCACACGCTGGCGGGCTGGCTGGCGGCGCTGCGCACCGCGTTGCAAACCAGTGGCGTGTGGGCTGGTTTGCAGGCCGATGGCGCCGGTGCCGCCGTGCTGGCGGCGCTGCGCCTGGCAGACACGCCCTTGCCGGCCTGGGATGCCTTGCAGGGGGGGGCGCTGTGGGGGCCGGGGCGCATGGACCTGGCGCAGTTCACCCACTGGGTCAACCTGGCGCTGGAGGGCGCCAGTTTTTCGCCACCCTACCCTGAGCGCGAGGAAGTGGTCATCCTGCCCATGAGCCAGATGCTGGGCCGCCCTTTTGCCGCTGTGGTGCTGGCCGGCTGTGACGAGGTGCGCATGAACCCGTCCCCCGAACCACCGGGGGGCTGGACCGCGCCGCAGCGTGCGGCGCTGGGCCTGCCTTCCCGTGAGACCCTGGATGCACTGGCCCGTGCCGCCTGGTACCAGGCCCTGCAAACGCCCGTGTGTGATGTGTTGTGGCGCACCAGCGACGACGCGGGCGAGACCTTGTTGCCCAGTGCACTGGTGCAGTTGTTGCAACTGGAGGACGGCCACCGCACGGTGGCGGCCGATCCGCGTGTGAACCGCCGGGTGGCATCCACACCGGTGCTCCCGCCCCAGCCCATCGGCGCGCTGGTACCGGTGCAGCAGCTATCGGCCAGCGCCTACGAGGACCTGCGCCAATGTCCGTACCGCTTTTTCGCCCTGCGCCAACTGGGCCTCAAAGCCGTGGACGAACTGGACGCCGAGGTGGACAAGCGTGATTTTGGATTGTGGCTGCACGAGGTGCTCAAACGCTTCCACGAGGCCTTGGCCCCCAGCAGCGGTTTGGACCGCGCGGCGCGGCGGGTGCTGATCGACGCGGCCAGCCTGGCCACCACCCACGCGATGGCTCTGCCGCAAGGCGAGTTTTTGCCATTTGCCGCCGCGTGGCCTGCGGTGCGTGAGGGCTACCTGGACTGGTTGCTCAAACACGAAGCCAGCGGGGCCGTGTTTTTCAGCGCGGAAACCGCGCACACGCAATCGCTAGGAGACCTCACCCTGGTCGGGCGGATTGACCGCATCGATACCCTGCCAGACGGCACGGTGTTGGTGGTGGACTACAAGACCGAGCCTGCCGCCAAAACCAGCTCGCGGGTGAAAGACCCGCTGGAAGACACCCAAATGGCGTTTTATGCCGCCTTGTTGCCCCACGACACCTTGCAAGGCGCCTACGTGAACGTGGGGGAGCGCGATGCCACCCGCACCTACCCCCAGCCAGAACTCGTGGAAGCGCGTGATGCCCTGATCGAAGGCATGCTGATAGACATGCAAAACATCCGGGAGGGCGTTCCGCTACCCGCATTGGGTGAGGGCGTTGCGTGTGACTATTGCAGTGCGCGGGGCCTGTGCCGCAAAGACTTTTGGGCATGAAGGTGGCGCCCACCGTCGCCCACGCTGTGTGGCTCCCAGCCCCCTATGGGGCCGCGTTTTCCCTGCCGGGGCTGACCGCCAAGCGGTTCAGGAGCCTCGGGGCGGCCCGCCGACACTACCTAATGGAGTAAACCTGCATGTCTGACACGGCCGCTTTCGAGCACAACGGCATCACCGTTGCGCGCCAGCGCTTTTACGAGATTGCCTGCGACCCCCGCCGCAGCGTGGCGGTGGAAGCCTGCGCCGGGGCAGGCAAGACCTGGATGCTGGTCTCACGCATGGTGCGTGCTCTGCTGGAGGGCAGCGCCCCGCAAGAAATTTTGGCCATCACCTTCACCAAAAAAGCGGCGGGCGAAATGCGCCAGCGCCTGCTGGATTGGTTGCTGCAGTTTGCGCAGGCCACCGACGCCACGTTGCGCCAGGAGTTGCAAACCCGCGGGCTCAAGCAAGAGCCCACGCCGGAGCAGTTGTCCACCTTGCGCCAATTGCACGCCACCTTGCTCAAGAATGGCCGTCCGGTGCAAATCCGCACCTTCCACAGCTGGTTTGCCGCCTTGCTGCGCAGCGCGCCGCTGGCCGTGCTGCAGGAGCTGGGCTTGCCTACAGCCTACGAATTGCTGGAGAACGATGCCAAGGCCGTGGCCCAGGTGTGGCGCCGGTTCCAGACCCGGGTGGCCCAGGACGCGCAGGCGCATGACGACTACCTGGCGGCCGTGTCCACCTTTGGCCGCCACCAGGCGCACAAGGCGCTGGAGGCAGCCTTGTCCAAGCGGGTGGAATTTGTGCTGGCCGACGCGAACGGCGTGGTGGACCGATCGGTGCAAACTTTTGCGCAGCAGTTTCCTGATTTTGCGGGCATGGACATGCCGCAAGACCGGCTGGTGCATCCCGTGGTGCGGCAATTGCTGCTGGACGCCGCACGCGCGCTGGGCGCATCCAGCCTGGTCACCTGCACCAAGGCCGCAAGCGCCCTGGAGCAAGGCCTGACCCAGAACGATCCTGCCAGCGTGTGTGATGCCCTGCTGACCAAAACCGGCACAGCACGCAAGTTCAGCGACAAGCTGAGCGGCATCGCCACGGTGCAGCAGGCGCAAGAGCTGCTGCTGCGCATGGCCCAGGCGCAGGCCCAGCACGCGGCCTGGCTGCACCAGCAGCGCATGGCGCGGCTGGTGCGTGGGCTGGTGGACGACTACGCCGCGCTCAAACGCGAACGCGGCTGGATCGACATGGGCGACCTGGAGCGCGCGGCGCTCACCCTGATGAGCGATCCGTGCTTAAGTGGCTGGGTGCAGGAGCGCCTGGACGCGCGGGTGCGCCACCTTTTGATCGACGAGTTTCAGGACACCAACCCGCTGCAGTGGCAGGCGCTGAGCGCCTGGCTCTCGGGGTATACGGGGGCAGGGCAGGCGCCCAGCGTGTTCATCGTGGGCGACCCCAAGCAAAGCATTTACCGCTTTCGCCGGGCCGAGCCGCAGGTGTTCAAGGCGGCCAAGGCCTTTGTGGTGGCGGGCCTGGGGGGCGACGTGCTGAGCTGCGACCACACGCGGCGCAATGCACCGCCCATCATCGCACTGGTGAACCAGGTCATGGGCCAGGCGCAAAGCCAGGGCGAGTTTGACGGCTACCGCGCGCACAGCACCGAGTCCCTGCAGGCGGGCCAGGTCTTCAAATTGCCCCGCATGGCGCGCGAGGCCAAGGACGGGCCCCCGGTTCAGGAAGGTGCCGCCGAGGGCACCTGGCGCAACTCCCTCACCATGGCGCGCCAGCAGGTCGAGGAAACCCGCAAAACGCTGGAATGCAAGCAGGCCGCGCAGTGGCTGGCCCAGCAGCTGCAAGCGGCGGGCGCGCAGCTCAAGCCCCGCGACATCATGGTGCTGGCCCGCAAACGCGAGCGCCTGGGGCTGATGCAGGCCGAACTGGCGGCCCTGCGCATCCCGGCCCAGCAACCCGAAAAGAACGAACTGGCCGACATGCCCGAGGTGCAGGACCTGGTGGCCCTGCTGGACGTGCTGGTGTCGCCCCGGCACGACCTCTCGCTGGCCCGGGTGCTGAAGTCCCCGCTGTTTGGCGTGAACGATGCCGACTTGGTGCAACTGGTACTGCGCCAGCGCGCGATGGCCGCGCAGGTGAATAGCGTTGCGAATACAGACACAGCAGGCACAGACGCCGCAGGCACAGACGCCGCAGGCACAGACGCAGCAGGCACAGACGCAGCAGGCACAGACGCGAACGCGGACGCGGACGCCCTGCCGGAGTTGGTCGTCGCCAAGCCTACAGTGACCTGGCTGCAGGTGCTGCAGCAGGCCACCGGTTTGCCCGACGCCCTGGCCCAGGTAGGCCAGACACTCGCTACCTGGAAGCAGTGGGTGGACAGCCTGCCGCCGCACGATGCCCTCAACGCCATCTACCAAGATGGCGACGTGCTGGCCCGCTACGCTGCCTCCACGTCCGCCAACCAGCGCGACGCCGTGCTGGCCAATTTGCGCTCGCTCCTGTCGGCGGCTTTGCAGGTGGACGGCGGGCGTTATGTCACGGCCTATGCACTGGTGCGGGCCCTGCGCGCCGGCGGCATGGCGGCGCCGGTGCGGGCCGACACCGATGCGGTGCGCCTGCTCACCATCCACGGCGCCAAGGGCCTGGAAGCGCCGCTGGTGCTGCTGCTGGACACCGATGGCGAGGCCCTCAAATCCGAAACCATGGGCGTGCTGGTGAACTGGCCCGGCGAAGATGCCTACCCGCGGCGTTTTGTGTTCCTGGCCAGCGAGTCCCGGCCCCCGGCCTGCGTGGCCGACGCCTTGGCCGTGGAGCAGGCCGAGCGCAGCCGCGAAGAACTCAACGCCCTGTACGTCGCCCTGACGCGCACCCAGCGCACGCTGGTGGTGTCCAGCCTGGAGCCGCACAGCCCCAACCTGGGAAGCTGGTGGCAGCGGCTGGAAGCGCAGGCCCAGGACGCGCCTTGGCAAGGTGTGGTGGGTGCCGCGGCCCAGCCGGTGCCGCTGGCCGCAGACCCGCATGCCGAGCTGCTGGTCGACGATTACCTGCTAAAAATACTGCCAAATCGGCCTCCAGCCCTTATGGAATATGCGCAAGAAGCTCCTAAATTGGTAGCAAAAGTAAAACCCAAGCCAGGCGATGCGTCGGCGGAAAGTGCCTTGGCGGGGCCTGCGGACAGCCTCGACTCGCGCATGGGCCAGGCCATGCACCGCCTGCTGGAGTGGGTGCCGCCTGAGGCGGGCGGGGCCAGGGCGGCGTTGTGGTCCCCAGAGCAGTTGGTCACCGTGGCGCGCGACTTTGTGCTGGAGGCCGAACAGGTGCATGCCGCCAGCCAGATGGCCCGCGCCATCCTGAACGGCCAGGGCGCCTGGGCGTGGGACAGCCAGCTGCTGGGCTGGCACGGCAACGAAGTGGCCATGGCGCACCGGGGCCGCATGCTGCGCCTGGACCGCCTGGTGCAGCACCGCACCAGCCAGGAATGGTGGGTGCTGGACTACAAATCCAGCGCACAACCCGAGCAGCAGGCCGATCTGCGCGCACAACTGCTGGCTTACCGCAGCGCCGTGGCACAGGCCTACCCAGGCCAGACAGTGCGCGCCGCCTTTTTAACGGCGCTGGGCGCCCTGGTGGAATTGCACCATCCCTGACAATAGGGCATGAACTCAGAAAACAAAATAATTGATGTCGTTGTGATTGGTGGCGGCCCGGCGGGCCTGATGGCCGCCCAGGTTGCGTCTGACGCTGGCCTCACCGTGCACCTGTATGACGCCATGCCCTCCGTGGGGCGCAAATTCCTGCTGGCCGGCAAGGGCGGGCTGAACCTGACCCACTCCGAGGGGGCAGATACCTTTGCCGGGCGTTTTGGCGCCCGCCGCGAAGCCATCTCGGCGCTGCTGCAAGACTTTGACTCGGGCGCCGTGTGCGCCTGGGCGCAGGGCCTGGGGGTGGAAACCTTTGTGGGCTCGTCGGGCCGCGTATTTCCCAAGGACATGAAGGCCGCGCCCCTGCTGCGCGCCTGGCTGCACCGGCTGCGCCACCCCGCCACGGGCGCCGGTGTGCAATTCCATATGCGCCACCGCTGGACCGGTTGGGCCGAGTCCGCCGCACGGTCGGCGCCCGCGCACCAGAGCCTGTGTTTTGACACGCCGCAAGGCCCGGTGCAGGTGCAAGCCCGTGCCGTGGTGCTGGCCCTGGGCGGTGGCAGCTGGGCGCGTTTGGGTTCCAACGGCGCCTGGGTGCCCTTGCTGGCCCAAAAAGGCGTGGCCGTGGCGCCCCTGCTGCCTGCCAATTGCGGTTTTGATGTCAAGGGCGGCTGGAGTGCCTTCTTTGCAGAGAAGTTTGCGGGGCAACCGTTCAAATCGGTGGCGATGGCACTTACCACCGCGCAAGGCCAGACGTTCCAGCGCAAGGGCGAGTTCGTGGCCACCGCCACCGGAGTGGAGGGTAGCCTGGTGTACGCCGCGTCCAGCCTGCTGCGCGACGACATCATCCGCACCGGCAGCGCCACTTTCCACCTGGACTTGCTGCCCGACCTGTCGGCCGAAAAAGTCCTGGCCGAAGTCAGCCACCCGCGCGGCACCCGCTCGCTATCGAGCCACCTCAAAAGCCGCTTGCACCTGGACGGCATCAAATCCGCCCTCCTGCACGAGCTGCTGCCCAAAGCGGTGTTTGAAAACCCGGCGCAACTGGCAGCGGCCATCAAGGCCTTGCCCATCACCCTGCAGGCGGCCCGCCCCCTCGACGAAGCCATCAGCACCGCCGGCGGGGTGCTGTTTGAAGTGCTCTCGCCCCAACTGATGCTGGAGGCCCTGCCCGGCGTGTTTTGCGCCGGTGAAATGCTGGACTGGGAAGCCCCCACCGGCGGCTACCTGCTCACCGCCTGCTTTGCCAGCGGCCACAAGGCCGGGCAGGGTGTGGTGAATTTTCTGAGCAAAAATAGGCTGTAGCCCGCGTAGATGCTGCGCAAGAAGCTATCTAATTCCATTTCCATATCAATCCGACATGTTGTTGCATCGCCTTGCCGTGCTACAGCACTGTCTGCGGCTTCGCGCCTAATGTCGTATCGATCTGAAAATGGAATAAATGGTAGCAAAAGTGCTGGTTTGAGGTCTGTTGCCGGACGGGTGCCGTGGGGTGCTGTTGAAACGTGATTTTTCTCAACCAGCGCCATCCCTTTGCTTCGTACATTGGATTCCATGCCGTGTGGTGCGGCATTGCATCGGGTGCGTGGTGGGTATCCAATTTGAAAGGGAGGGTTCACATGAAGAAAATCATCCTGGCGACGGCGCTTGCAGCAGCCTTGGTTTCGCCGCAGGCGTATTCGCAAATGAGAAATTTTGACGGGCCGAGCCTGGGCGTTAACTTGAACATAGCCAATGCGTCCAACGAGTTCAGTGTGGGGGGCGCGTCATTTAAGAATGGGGATACTTCGCAAACCGGCAATCTTCAGGCCGCGTATGGCTTTGCGGCCAGCGACAGCATCGTGCTGGGCGTGGGCCTGACCTATGGGCCTGGTGACATCAAGGCCGGTTCCGTGACCACCGGGGGGGTGGGGTACGAATTAAAGGCCAAGGACCTGTATTCCCTGTATTTCGAGCCGGGATTTTTGGTCGCCAACTCCACCCTGGCATACGGCAAGCTGTCCTACCAGGGCATGACTGGGGAAACCAGGTTGTCGACCGGATCCACCCTGAGCGACAGTTTCGTTGGGACCGGGTACGGGGCTGGCATTCGCACCATGCTGGGTTCCAATCTGTATCTGCAAGCTGAATTTGAGCAAATTGGCTATAGCGAAAAGTCCAATTCCGGCTTGACGTCCAAACCCACGGCCACGATGGGTTCGGTAGGGCTCGGCTACCGATTCTGATGACCGGTGCGCAGGCCGTTCAGAGAGGTTCGGACGTGGTGTGGGGGAGGGTGGCCGACCTGACACAGTTGCGCCCATCGTGCTTGGCTTGGTAAAGAGCCTTGTCGGCGGCGGCCAGATAGTCCTGCGCGCACAAGGGGGGCTGGGGGATGGCAGAGGCAATGCCGAAGCTCGCCGTGAACTGGATGGTTTGGCCTTCAAACTCCACCCGCAGGCTTTCGATGGCTGCGCGGAATTCTTCGGTCAGTGCGATGGCGCTGGCCAGATCACTCGCCGTCAGTACCACCACGAATTCCTCCCCGCCGAAACGCGCGAATACGTCGCCGGCACGGTTGATTCTGGGGCGCAGCCGGTCCGCCAGCGCACGCAAGCAGGCGTCACCCGCCAGGTGGCCATAGGTGTCATTGACGTGCTTGAAGTGGTCGATATCGAACATCACCAGCGTCAATGCGCATTTTTGGCGCACGGCCCTGCGGAATTCCAATGCCAGGGCGGTATCAAAATAAGCCCGGTTGCTGATTTGGGTCAGTCCGTCGGTGGTGGACAGGAGTTGCAGCCGGTCGTTGGCGTCCTTCAGTTGTTCCAGCGTCGCATGCAGGTCGAGGGTGCGCGACTGCACCCGTAGTTCCAGTTCGCGATTGGCGTCTTCCGTGGCCCGTATCAGGGCTTGTTGCGTAGCACGCGCATGGCGCTCATGGGCGAGGGCAGCGGCTTGGGCGTTGAGTCGCAGGGTTCGGTCGTTGTTGATCTGGTCCGCCAGCGTGAACGACAACAGCATCACCAACAGCACAATGCCGATTTCCGACGCATTCTCGGTCCACCCATTGAGCGGTATCCAGCCCTGCTTGCTGGCGTTGAGCACGCAAAGACCGATCAAAATGGCCGTCCAGGCCAGGCAATAAAAGCGCGCGAACTTGGCCCCGGTCCACCACCGCCAGTACCCCAGTACCAGGGCGGTGATCGCCATGGGCAGGGTGACGGCTGCGCCGATACGTACAGTCAGGCTGTAGGGCAGCACAAATGTCAGTGCCAGTAAAAGGGCGCTCAAGAGCGTCAGCGCGCGCACCCAATAAAACGCGGGCATCGAAAATTGACGGAGTTTGAGAAAACGGCCTGCAAAAAGGCAGGTAAAGAGCATGGAGCTGGCCATGAAGGAGGAAATGGCGAAACTGTTCCAGCGAACCGCATGGGGCCAGACATAGGCAAAGGTGTAGCCCGTCAGCGTGAGGTGAAACAGCAGGTAACTGGCGACAAAGCCGATGTAGTAGATGTAGTTGATATTGCGGGTGGAGAAAAATATGAACAGGTTGTAGGCAATCATGATCAACAACACGCCTATCACCGTGCCCTGCAGCAGGTTTTCGTCGTTGCTGGCCGCATGGAATTGGACCGGGTCCCAGATCCTGAAAGGCGCTTCGATTGTTCCCGACGAGGCCAGTCGGATGTAAATCAGGTTGCCCCCCGGCGCCAGGTTCACCGGCATGACGAAATTGCGGTGCATGACCACCCGCCGGGCAAAAGGCAGCTCATCGCCCAGGGCATAGTGCGTCCTGAGCACGCCCCCGGCGTAATGGTGCAGCCGCACATCGTCGATAAAGGGGATGGGAAGTTCGATAAACCGCGTGAGTTCTTGCGGGTTCGGGTTGTTGATTTGAAAGCGAAACCAGTAGGCGTCCTGGGTGAATCCAAAATTCGGAGAAGGCCGGGAAATCGACTGCCAGTGCTGCCCAGGGGCGGTGACCTGCCCTGCGGTGAGGTCTCGGGACGCATCGACCAGCACCCCCATGCGGGATTCGACATCCATCCGGCCAGGGGTGTTCCGGGAAACCTCAAAAACAGGAAAAGTGGCGTCGGGCTGCGCCTGGGCCGCAATGGGCGCCAGGAACCATAGCGCTATCAGCAGTGGTGCGAGCAAACGACAGAATGACTTCAAATTCATGGCTGCAGTTTGTATGGACCAGGTACAGGGGCGTGAATTGTAGAGTGACCTTTCACGGGCCAGGCCGCCACAAAGGTATATTGTGATTCTCTCCGCAATAACACCTCTTCGTACATGCTGGACGATGTGACGCCATTTTTACTCCATCGGTCGATCACGGCGGCAGGCAATCCGGCGCAATCGATCCAGATGCCGAGCCATGGTACGTGGCTCTGAGCCCGGATTCTTGCGAAATTTACATTCCCGACTGGAGTGCGACCTCGGCAGGATCAAAAAATAGACAGGCCCGCTCGTACCGCTGAACTTCCTCAACGGGATATTTGACAGCACCGTCGATCTTGACGTACCGGGGGCCAACGCCGACCGCGCTGGCCAGACCAATGGCGGTTTCAGAGCGGCTCCAACGCGCGGCAAGTTCGCGTTGCGAGAGAAACATAGTGCTGTTGGATTCCACGGGACTCTCCTCATACGGTGTAGGTATGGCCTCTTTATCGGCACAGGAGGCAAGAAATGGAGGGTATTGTGGTTCTTGAAATAAGGTTGACGAGCCTTGACCCCGGCACTGGCTCCACAGTTAGGGCTGCTTGGTTCCCCACCTGACCCGGTTGGCCGCTTTACCATGCGGGAAGGCCCGTCAGCTTCTATTGTAAGGGCGCTGGCGCCAACTTAAAGACCCTGGGGCCAGAAAATCTCATACGGGCCGCACCTTAGAATCCACGCATGTCCTATCTCGTGCTCGCCCGCAAGTACCGCCCCCGCAACTTCACCGAAATGGTGGGGCAGGACCATGTCGTGCAGGCCTTGAGCAATGCACTGACCACGCAGCGCTTGCACCATGCCTACCTTTTTACGGGTACGCGGGGCGTGGGCAAGACCACGGTTTCGCGCATTCTGGCCAAATCTCTCAATTGCCAGGGGGTCGATGGCTTGGGCGGCATCACCGCCACGCCGTGTGGTGTCTGTCAGGCCTGCACCGACATTGATTCCGGTCGTTTTGTCGATTACACCGAGCTGGACGCGGCCTCCAACCGGGGTGTGGACGAGGTGCAAGCGCTGCTGGAGCAAGCGGTCTACAAGCCGGTGCAGGGGCGCTTCAAGGTCTTCATGATCGACGAGGTGCACATGCTCACCAACACGGCGTTTAACGCCATGTTGAAGACGCTGGAAGAGCCACCCGAGTATTTGAAATTTGTGCTGGCCACCACCGACCCGCAGAAAGTGCCGGTCACGGTGCTCTCGCGCTGCCTGCAATTCAACCTGCGCCCGATGGCGCCCGAGACCATCCGTGAACATTTGACCAAAGTGCTGGAAGTGGAGCAGGTCAGCTCCGAGGTGCAGGCCCTGCGCCTGCTGGCCCGCGCCGCGCGCGGCTCCATGCGTGACGCCCTCAGCCTGACCGACCAGGCCATTGCCTTTGGCTCGGGCCAATTGCAAGAGGCTTTGGTGCGCCAGATGTTGGGCAGTGTGGACCGATCCTATGTGTTTCGTTTGATTGAGGCGCTGGCACTGGGCGATGGCAAAACCGTGGTCGAAACCGCCGAGGCGCTGCGTCTGAACGGACTGAGTGCTGCTTCGACCCTGGAGGAGATGTCCACCGTGCTGCAGCGCATGGCAGTGGTGCAGGCCTTGGCGCAGGCTGGAGGCACCAGCACCGCCAGTGTGACCAATGACGACAGTGACCCGGAGGCGGCGGACACCGCCCGTCTGGCGGCCCTGATGCCTGCGGACGAAACCCAATTGCTTTACAGCATCTGCCTGCATGGGCGGGGAGACTTGGGACTGGCCCCGGACGAATACGCCGCCTTGACCATGGTGCTGCTGCGTTTGCTGGCGTTCAAGCCCAAAGGGGTGGTGGCCAGCACCGTGCCGGACAAGGCGTACGCGCCACCGGCTGAAAAAAAAACTCTGATTAGTTCGACCCTGACGTTGGCGGCTGCGGCTGCGGCTCCAGCGCCAGTTTCTTCTGCCGCGAAGCCTGCAGTGCTCCAGCCGTGGGAAGATGCGCCTGTAGCGTCGATAACTCCCCCCGTGGTTGCCGCTGGAACGATGGTGTCGACTGTGGCACCACGGCCCGCGCTGGCCCCACGCATGGCGTCAGATGTTCCGCCAGGCCAGGTGCTGCCGGTACGCAGCGGCACCGGCCCAGCCGAATCCGCACCCAATTGTGAACAAAATACGGCTCCAGCCCGCATGGAATATGCGCAAGCAGCTACTGAAATTGTAGCAATTCCGGTGCACACGCAGATGGAGAGCCGCGCTGATGCGGTGGCTGGTGCTGCCGCGCCGGTGCTGCTTCCTACCGAAGAAGGCGATTTCTGGCATGCCACGGTGCAGCAGCTCATCCAAAACGAAGCGATTACCGCCATGGTGCGCGAACTGGCCTTGCAGTCGCAGCTGGTGGCGCGTGACACCGACCAATGGATTTTGCGTTTGGAGCGCGAATCGCTGAATCAGCCAGCTACCCGGGACCGTTTGACCAATGCTTTGCAGGCGGCTGGTTTTGCTGTCAAACTGGCGGTGGAAATTGGCCGCGTGGTCGACAGTCCGGGGCGGCGCAACGCGGCTGCCGCTGCACAACGGCAGCTGGGCGCCGAGAAGATTATTTTTGATGACCCCTTCGTGCAGTCGATGATGCGGGACTTTGGCGCGAAAATCGTCCCAGGCTCGATCAAACCCCTGTAGTGGGGGAGCAGCGTGCGGCACATTTCATTTTTACACTTTTAAAGGAATTTTCCATGTTCAACAAAGGACAACTCGCAGGCCTGATGAAGCAAGCCCAGGCGATGCAGGACAACATGAAGAAGGCCCAGGACGAGCTGGGCAATATTGAGGTCAGCGGCGAGTCCGGTGCGGGCTTGGTCAAGGTCACCATGACCTGCAAGCACGATGTCAAGCGTGTGACCATCGACCCCAGCCTGCTGGCCGAAGACAAGGACATGCTGGAAGACCTGGTGGCTGCGGCTTTCAACGCCGCTGTGCGCAAGGCCGAGGACACCTCCAGCGAGAAAATGGGCAAGATCACGGCGGGCATGCCCGGCCTGCCCGGTGGAATGAAGTTTCCTTTCTAAGGCTTATGCCGCGCCACCATGTCCGATGCCCATTCCCTTGACACCTTGATCCAGGCGCTGCGGCGCTTGCCTGGCGTAGGTGTCAAGTCGGCCCAGCGCATGGCTTTTCATTTGCTGCAAAACGACCGCACTGGCGCACAGACGTTGGCGCGCGCTTTGCACGATGCGGTGGACCATGTGCACCACTGCGAGCGCTGCCACACGTTCACCGAGGCACAGGTCTGTGCCACTTGTCTTGACCCCAAACGGGACCCCACCACACTGTGCGTCGTAGAGACACCCGCGGACCAGTCGGCTCTGGAGCGCACCAAGGCGTACAAAGGTTTGTACTTTGTGCTGATGGGCAAGCTCAGTCCGCTGGACGGTGTCGGACCGCACGAGCTGGGACTTAAAAAATTGTTTGAGCGGGCTTGCGACGGTGTGGTGCAAGAGGTCATTTTGGCCACCAATTTCACTGCAGAAGGCGAGGCTACGGCCCACATCATCAGTGAAGGCCTCAATGCCCGCGGCGTGAAGCCAACCCGTCTGGCACGGGGGGTGCCGGTGGGCAGTGAACTGGAATACGTTGACTTGGGAACCATCGCCCATGCGTTGGTGGACCGCCGTTGAATTCAACGGTTGGCTAAGCGGACTGGTTTTTTCTTGGCATTTTTTGAGGCGACTGCGCGGCCTTTGCTCTTTGGTTTGGCAGACGCTGATCTCGTTTTTGAACGGGCTTTTGGTTGCAGAAATACGATCACCTGCTGACCGCGCTTGAAGCTTGCGGATGCGCCCACCTTGTTCCATTGCGCCACCTTGTCTGGAGAAACACCGAATTTGCGCGCAATACTGGCGACATTTGCTCCCTGGCCGGCACGCACCACGGTGCGCTTGAGCACCACTTCCGGGGTCAATAATATTTGACCGTTGTCAGCAACTTTGGAGGTGATATCCTGCTCCATTCGGGCTGAACGGGGCACCAAAAGAGTCGAACCCGCCCGGATGACCATCTTGGGGGGAATGTGGTTGACACTGCGCAGTTCCGCCTCACTCATGCCAACGCGTTTGGCCGCTTCTGCGGGGCGCATGGTGGAGGGGGCGATCCACACGGTCCAACTGGCCAAGCGGCCGCCACTGTAGCCTTCCAGATTGTTTTGGTAGATTTCGGCGTTGTCCCAGGGCAGCAGTATTTGTGGTGTGCCTGCAGCCATGATGACAGGGCGGTTGATGGACGGGTTCAGCGCCTTGAAGTCTTCCAGGGGAACTTCGGCCAGTTTGGCCGCCAGTGCCAGGTCGATATCGCGGCGGATGGTGACGGACTGGAAGTAGGGGTGGTTTTCAATCAGTGGGAGCTTGGAGTTGAAAGCGGTGGGGCTGGAGACAATGTTTTTTACGGCCTGTAGCTTGGGCACATAAAACCGTGTTTCCATGGGCATGTTCAGGTCCACATACCCGGTGGGTTGGCCTGCGCGCTGGTTTTTGGCGACGGCGCGGCCCACGCTGCCTTCGCCCCAGTTGTAGGCGGCCAAAGCCAGATGCCAGTCGCCAAACATGCCGTACAGTTTTTGCAGGTAGTCCAGTGCGGCACGGGTAGACGCCAGCACGTCGCGCCGGTCATCCCGAAAGGCGTTTTGTTTGAGCTCGAAGTATTTACCGGTTGCGGGCATGAATTGCCACATCCCCGCCGCCTTGGCGCTGGAAACGGCCTGGGGGTTGAATGCACTCTCAATGAACGGCAGCAAGGCCAGTTCGGTGGGCATGTTGCGCAGCTCCAGCTCTTCCACGACATGGAACAGGTACTTTTTGGAACGCTCCGTCATCCGAAAGATGTAGTCGGGTCGGGAGGCGTACCACTGTTCGCGGTCATGTACCAGATCGCTGTCCAGATCGGGCATGCCATAGCCCCGGCGTATGCGCTCCCACAAATCAGCGGGCGGCGCCAACGCCACCACCGTGCGCGAAGCAGTTTGCTGTGCGCTGATGGGTGTCAGTGGCAGGGTGTTGTCGGTATTTGTGTTTGCACTGGGGCTTGCCGCAGGCACATTGCGGCGCATTTCACGGCTTGTCAGCAAAGCAAGACCGTCACCGGGGGCGGACGCCGCCACGGCTGTGCCTGTGTGTTCTGCCGGAGGCGTTTCGCCACTGGGGACGCCGATCATGGTGGTGCTGGCGCACCCGGTGAGCCATGCGGTCAACGCCAGGCAGCTTATTTTTAAAAAATTCATCGGTAGTGGTTTTTCCATTGGCGCAGCGTGGCGAATACCCCCGCTTGGGATGTACCGTTGGCATCAAAAGTGTGTACGGATGCCATGACGGAGGGATGGTGGCTGCGTAAAAACGGGTTTATCTGGTTCTCAAGTGCGATGGTGCTTGGCAGGGTGGCTTGTCCCTTGGCGCGCAGATCGAGACAGTGTGCATAGTAGGCTGCCAATTGTGGATTATCGGGATCGACTTCCAGCGCAAATTTCAGGTTGCCCAAGGTGTATTCGTGGGCGCAGCATACACGGGTGGGGCCAGGCAAAGCGGACAATCGCTCCAGAGACGCCAGCATTTGTGCCGGCGTTCCTTCAAAAAGGCGGCCACAGCCCCCGCTGAACAAGGTATCTCCGCAAAATAACACGGGGCCGTCGGCCAGCGCGGCCACAGAGTTGCAAAAATAGGCAATATGACCTGCCGTGTGCCCAGGCACGTCCATGACCCGAAGCTCTAACCCCAGGACGGATACCACATCGCCGTCAACGAGTCGCCTCAGGGGCTCGGGCATGGGTTCGTGGGCAGGACCAAACACTGGAGCGCCCGTGGCCTGGCGCAAATACTCCACCCCCCCGGTGTGGTCGGCATGGTGGTGCGTGACTAAAATAGCTTTCAGTTGCACCCCCTCGTGCTGCAAGGCCTTCAAGACGGGCTGTGCATCGCCTGGGTCCACCACGATAGCCTCATACCCGTCGTGCAGCATCCAGATGTAGTTGTCGTCAAAGGCGGGCAGCGGTATTAACTTCATGAGCGATCAAATTATAGGTTTGCACGACTGGCTTGAGACACCTGCGGGACGTTACCTGCTGGATTGGGAGCGCTCCTACGTGGATGAAGCCGTGGCCGACATCTTTGGTTACCATGCATTGCAGCTTGGCGTACCAGAACTGGAAGGTTTGCGGGCCAATCGGATGCCGCACCAGTGGCTGGCCCTGGAGGACGTTCAAAATCATGGTGGGCGCGTCATGGGCGCGGGAGCTGCGCTCCTGTGCGACTTCTCTGCCTTGCCTTTTTCCGCCAACAGCATGGATTTGGTGGTGTTGCCCCATACTTTGGAATTGAGTGCCAACCCCCACGCGACACTACGGGAAGTGGAGCGTGTATTGGTGCCTGAGGGGCGGGTGGTGATTTGCGGACTGAACCCCATCAGTTTGTGGGGGCTTCGCCAGCAGCGCGGGCATTTGTACCGAAGGTTTGGACGCGGAAACCTGTTTTTGCCCAACTGTGGTGAGTTCATTGCTTACTGGCGATTGCAAGACTGGCTGCGCTTGCTGGGTTTTGAAGTGGAGTTGGGCCAATTTGGCTGTTATCGCCCGGCCGTGACGTCCGACAAGTGGTTGCAGCGTTTTGAGTGGATGGACCGTGTCGGTCCGCGCTGGTGGCCCATACTGGGCGCTGCCTATTTTTTAGTGGCGGTCAAGCGGGTGCGCGGCATTCGACTTTTGGGGCCGGCCTGGAAGACTGTGCCGGTTCGCGCCGGCAAGGTGGTGTCCGTTGCGAGCCGAACCCGTGATTTTTAATGGATGGAGAGAAACAATTGAATCAGGTTGTGATTTATACCGATGGCGCCTGCAAGGGCAACCCTGGCCCCGGAGGCTGGGGCGTTCTTTTGCGTTCACCCGATGGCTCTGAAAAGGAGCTGTTCGGAGGGGAAAAGGGGACGACCAACAACCGCATGGAGATGATGGCCGTCATTCAGGCCTTGACCGCTCTCAAACGGCCCTGCACGGTGACGCTGCATCTGGACAGTCAGTACGTGCTTAAGGGTATTACCGAGTGGCTTCCCGGCTGGAAAGCCAAGGGCTGGAAAACGGCTGCCAAACAACCCGTTAAGAACGTAGATCTCTGGCAGCAACTCGACCAGTTGGTGGCCCAGGGTGGGCACAAAATTGACTGGCGATGGGTCAAGGGGCACAACGGCGACCCTGGCAATGAGCGTGCCGATGCACTGGCAAACCGTGGTGTGGAGCAGATCGCCCGATAGACATCGGCCCTTATTGCGCTGGATGCCAATTAGATTGCACCGTCGAACATCAGCACATTGACCTCATCACCTTTGCCAATATCGCCTTGGTCATGCGCCAGCACCAGCAGGCCATTGGCCTGCACCATGGAGCTCAGCACGCCCGACCCTTGTTGACCGGTCAGTTGTGCGAACAGTGACCCGTCTGGCGCGGTGGTGACGATGGCGCGTTGGTATTCGGTGCGGCCCGGCTTTTTGCGGATGGCCGCCACGCTGCGGGCTCGGAGCAAGGGTGTGGGGCGGGGTGTGCATCCCATCATCTGCAAAAGGGCCGGACGAACAAAGGCCAAAAAGGTCACCATCACCGCCACCGGGTTACCAGGCAATCCAAACAACACTGTCTTGCCGATGTGCCCCACGGCCATCGGGCGTCCCGGGCGCATGGCGATTTTCCAAAATACCACGCCCGCATCACCATCGGCCAGCTTGCGCATGGTGGCTTTGGTGTGGTCGGCTTCGCCCACGCTGACTCCTCCACTGGTGATAATGGCGTCAGCCTGACTGGCCGCGGTACGAAAGGCGGTTTCGAGAGCGACGGGGTCGTCTTGAACCACCCCCATGTCGATGACATCAATGCCCAGGCGGGTTAACAGTCCGTAAATGGTGTAGCGGTTGCTGTCGTACACCGCACCTTCGCGGGGTGGCTCACCCAGGCTCAGGATTTCGTCCCCGGTGGAAAAATAGGCGACCCGAAGGCGGCGCAGTACCCGAACCTGGGGCACGCCCAGGCTGGCCAACAGCCCAAGTGCGGCGGGCGTGATGCGGGCGCCCGCCTGCAGGGCCGGTTGGCCAAGGCCGATATCCTCCCCTTTGCGTCTACGGTTGTCGCCAACCCGTACCGTGTCGGCTGCAATGGTGATGGTTTCACCGTTGCACGCCACCATTTCCTGGGGCACCACCGTGTCCAGCCCCGCAGGCATCACCGCGCCGGTCATGATTTTGACGCACTGCAAGTCACCCACTGTTCCCACCCACGCCTTGCCTGCCAGCGCCGTGCCCACTACCTTGAGTTCCAGAGGCGTGTGGGCGGTGAGCTGTGCGCCGACAAAAGCATAGCCATCCATGGCCGAGTTGTCATGGGCCGGTACATCGACGGGAGAAATCACATCCTCGGCCACCACGCAGCCCAGCGCATCCATGAGGTGCACCGAACGGGTTTCGGCAATTGGCTGGACCAGATGCGTCAAAAATCGGGTTGCAGCATCAGCGCGTAACGCATGGGGGTCGTAGCCCTGCAATTGCGCTGCGATCTCATCAAGGGTATTCATATCTGTTCAAGCTGGTGTAACTGGGCCAGCGTGTTGGCATTGGAGAAATCACGCGGATGGTCCTGTGCTGCGTCAAATGGCACTTCGACTAGAGAGTGCAGTGCAGTCCATGCCGCGATTTTTCTGCCGCCCGACGCCAGGTAATCCACCAAACTCGCTTGCAATGCGGTTCGCATCAGGCAAAACACCGGTTGGGCCCGCAGGGTGGTTACGCCATCACGGTCTGCCTCGGGTATGGCCGCCAAAGCGATATCAGCGCCCGAGGCAGAAAGTCCCAAGGCCAGGCGTTCCAATAAATGCAGTGGAAATAGCGGCGAGTCACAGGGAACCGTCAGCAGGTACTCAAAGGGCGTGTTCTGTTGCTGGCTGTGCCGCAAGGCGGTCTGAAAACCCGCCAAAGGCCCGGCAAAGTCCTCCATGGTGTCCGGCCATACCGGTTGGCCCCATGCCGCATAGGCTGGCAAGTTGCGGTTGGCATTGATGGCAATCAGGCCCGGAGCCCCCCCCGTTTGGGCTTGGAGGCGTTGCACTGCGTGCCAAGCCAATGTATGGCCTTTGAAATCTTGCAAGCCCTTATCGACTCCGCCCATGCGGGTGCCGCGGCCACCCGCTAAAACGGTTGCACAAATGGTTTTGGGATGGATTGAATGCTGCACCGTTATCACCCACCGATGTAACTCATTTCAACCCGGCGCCCGCCAGTACTGGCGTCAGCAGGCAAGGCACTGCGCAATTCGGAATAGCGGTCGGTTCGGCCGCTCCAGATATGACCGATGGCGGATGCAAGGTCTTCTTGCGGCGCACCGCTGCGGATCAGGGTGCGCAGGTCATAACCTCTGTCTGCAAATAGGCATAAATAAAGCTGCCCCTCGGTGGACAGCCGGGCACGATTGCAGTCCTTGCAAAAGGCTTGCGTCACACTGCTGATAACGCCGATTTCACCGGCCTGGGTGTCATGTTCTCCGGCCGCATTGGCATAGCCCCAGCGTTGTGCGGTTTCGCCTGGGCTTGCTGCCTCCAGCGCCACCAGCGGTAATTCGGTTTGGATCAGGCGAATGACCTCGGCGGACTGCAGCACGTCGTGCATGCGCCAGCCGTTGGTGGCTCCCACATCCATGTACTCGATGAACCGCAGCACAATGCCACTGCCTATGAAATGGCGCGCCATGGGAATAATCTCGTGGTCGTTGGTTCCACGTTTGACGACCATGTTCACTTTGATGGGGCCCAATCCTGCATCCTGGGCTGCCTGTATACCTTTCAGCACATCGGCCACTGGAAAGTCGACATCGTTCATGCTCCGGAAAACGGCGTCATCCAGGCCGTCCAGACTGACGGTCACCCGGTGCAGTCCCGCTGCTTTGAGCGCCTTGGCCTTGCGTGCCAGCAGCGATCCATTGGTGGTGAGCGTTAAATCCAGAGGCGTTCCGTCTACGGTGCGCAACGCTGCAAGCTGCTCAATCAGTCGTTCAATGTTTTTACGCAGCAGGGGCTCCCCCCCGGTCAGCCGGATCTTTTGCACACCGTGCGCTACAAACTGCTGGGCGATTCGCGTGATTTCTTCAAAAGAAAGCAAGGAGGCGTGGGGGAGGTAGGGGTAATCCTTGTCAAAAGTCTCCTTGGGCATACAGTAGTTGCAACGGAAGTTGCAGCGATCCGTCACGCTGATGCGTAAATCGCGAAGGTTGCGGCCCAAGGTGTCCGCCAATTGCCCCGTTGCCAGGAGACGGCTGCCTCCCGCAAATGCAACTGCGGGCGCAGGCATGGCGCCAGGCCGCAGGTCTTTCAGAGGCACGATGCGAGGAGTGGAGCGTTCGGACATAAGCGCTATTGTCTACCGCCTGTGGCGATTTGGTGACGGCATGCCGTGCAAAAATACGGGTGCGATGCCAAGAATAATAATTTCGGTGGAAAAAAATATGTACAAAAAATTTTCCTTTCTCTTTTTGCTCTTTGGCGCGCGCGTGACGGTGAATGAACCTGTTGTGCGATCACTTGGATTGAAGCTGGACGGAGCCGCATTGGCGGACCGATTGCACCGGCTGGAGACATTGCCATGAACTTTACAGCGATTCGTTCGCGCATGCTCGCCGCTGCCTTGCTTCCGGTATTTCTGGTGGTGGTGGCTTCCGTCAGTGTATTTTGGGCCGGTCGTGTAGACGATTTGGACACCGCGCACCGTCAACGCGCCAAACTATTGGTGCGTCAAGTGGCCATTGCCAGCGAATACGGTTTGCTCTCCAACAATACCGTGAGCCTGCTAAGTGTGGTCAACAGGGTGCAGCACGAGCCTGATGTACGCGCCGTAGCTGTATTTGATGCCAATGGGACTCAGCTTGCCGGCTCCGGTTTGCAGATATCCGCGAACTTTCAGGGTGACGGTGGCTCCGAGTACGTGGCACACCAGAGCAGACTGGGTGTGGACGCACTGGTGGAAAAAATCTCCGCCAGCAGTGTTGCTGCGGATGATCTGTTTGAAACCGCAAAAGATGCCAATGCAGAGCCGCCCGTAGCGCTGGGCTATGCCGTGGTGGAGTTGTCGCGGGACAGCCTGAAAGCGCGCGAGCGAAGCACCTTGTTTATCGCGGCAGGGGTGGGTCTTTTTGGCTTGTTGGTGGGTGGTTTCTTGGCTGTCCGTCTGGGGGAGCGCGTGATGCAGCCTATATTGAGTGTGTCGCGCAGGCTTGAACGGATTGGACAGGGTGATTTTTCCGTGCGAAGCGATATACGTTACCAAGACCCCTTGCATGAATTGCAGGAAGGACTCAATGAGATGGCCATTCGTTTGGCCTGGGGGCGTGAAGAGTTGGAACAGCGGGTGACCGATGTGACGCAGGAATTGCGGGTGAAGATGGGCGAGGCGGAGAGTGCTACGTTGGCAAAATCCAGGTTTCTGGCTGCCGCCAGCCACGATTTGCGTCAGCCCACCCATGCCCTGGGGCTGTTTATTGCACGCCTTGGGCAATTGCCGATGGATGAACAGATGCGCCAGTTGGTGCTTAGTTTGGATGCATCCGTCCAGGCTATGCAGGACTTGCTGGATGGCCTGCTGGATATTTCCCGCTTGGATGCGGGGGTCGTTCAAGTCCAGAAGCGCCCTGTGAATTTGGGTGAACTGTTGGGCACCTTGCGTGCTGCTCTGGCGTCTGTGGCCACTGAAAAAGGGCTGCGCTTGCGGGTGCGTCCTACCCACCTGTGGGCCTTGAGCGACCCTGTGGTGTTGCAGCGCATGGTCATGAATCTGGCCAACAATGCACTGCGGTACACCGAGCGTGGATCGGTGCATATCGCCTGCAGGCCGGTGGACGGCGGTAAAAATATCCGTATCGACGTGTCAGACAGTGGCATTGGCATATCGCAAGAGCACCAGACCGAGATTTTTCGGGAGTTCTACCAGGTGGGCAATCCCAGGCGGGACAGGACTTACGGCCTTGGTTTAGGCCTCAATATTGTGGAACGCAGCGCGCGATTGCTGGGGCACACGGTGGCGCTTCGCTCCAGTTTGGGGTGTGGCACCCGCTTTTCCATTACGCTGCCTCTGGTGGCCGCACCAGAGGCCGCACCATCGGTGGTTCCGGTGGAGGTCCATGTGACGGTGGCCTTGAAAGGCTTGCGCGTATGGGTGATTGAAGACGATGAGTTTTCGCGAGAAGCGATTCAGGAATTGCTGGAATCCTGGGGGTGCAGCGTGTGCGTGGCATCCACTGCGGAACAGGCTTATGCAAGGATGCAGCATGCGTCCGCCCCCGATGTCATCGTCAGTGATTACCGTCTGGGCGGGGGGGACAGCGGTTTGAGTGCTATTGCCTGCCTGCGTGCATTGGCAGGGCGTAGCATCCCTGCATGTTTGATGAGTGGGGATACCGATGCCGCGCTGATGCAGGCGGTGAAAGATTCTGGATTGACACTGCTGCACAAACCGGTTCGCCCTGCCAAATTGCGAAGTTTGGTACGCCATTTGGTGGCGTCTGCAGCGACCGCTGGTGTGGTTCCCGACGTCCAGTTGCCCTCGCACGAGCCCTAAGGCATGGTGGAGGAGCGGTATCCGCACCGCGCCGCCGCCACTACGGCCTGTGTGCGGTTCTGAACTTCAAATTGCCGCAAGATGGCTGCGACATGGGTTTTCACGGTTTCGTCGGAAATTCCAAGAGACTGGCTGATTTCACGGTTGGAGCGACCATCCAGCAGTTCGCGCAGTACCAGTTCCTGGCGCTGTGTCAAGGGAGGTTTGTTGGCAGTCGCATCGTAAAACTCTTCACCGAATCCGCCTTCCGGGTCCTTCGGTAAATACACATCACCGTTCAGTACCTGTCGAATGGCATTGAGAAGTTCGTCGCTCACCCCTGATTTGGTCACAAAACCCGCGGCACCTGCGCTCAAAACCTGGTGCATGATCTGAAGGTTGGCAGATCCGGACAGCATCAAAATGGGGAGTTCGGGGTGTTGGCGTCCGAAAACTGCCAATGCCGCCAATCCAGTCATGTCGGGGAGGTGGTAGTCCAGCAGCACCAAGTCCAGGTCATGGTGCGATTCTGAGAGAACAAAGCCTTGGGCGCATGTGCCTGCTTGCAGGACTTCCACATTTTCGTCCAATCCTTTGAGCACCTGGCGCAAGCCTTCCCGCACGAGCGCGTGGTCATCAATGACAAGAATCTTCATGGTGTGGTCTTTTGCATCGGCCGGTGAAATGTCAATGGGGGCAGGTCAGTGCACGATCACACTGGGCGGCACGTTGACTGTGGACGGACCTACGTCTTGCAATGGGCCCAGTGGGTTGGTGTTCACTTCAGTTTCGTTCAACAGGGGTTGCCCACCCCAGGTTCGGTAGACCACCACGTTGTCCACCAGCAAAATGACGGCGTTGAAACGCCACCCGGTGGTGTCGGTGCGCCGGGAAAAATTGAAAAAATCGGCAAAAAAATTGCCGGTCCGGCGTTTGGCAATGCGCGCAGCCACCACGTCCATGCCCCGGCAGGCATCACGCGCTTCCAGGCATGCCACAACACCCGCGTCCAAATCACTTTTCGTCAGGACGCTGCCCGGCACAAAGCGCCGCACCACGTCGGCGTGTGTCAAAAGTGTGGTGTTGGGATGTTTGGCGGGATCAATTCCCATGGCTGTCAGCGTTGCAAGATCGCTTTGCATGGGGCGCAGACCTTCAATGGCGGCGCGGGCCTCGTCAAAGGTATTGAATGCCGAGGATTCATTTTTGGACTGTGGCAGCAATGAAGCACAGCCCGTCAGCAGCACCAGAGCCCACACCAAGGCGGTCCGAACGATAAACTTGTAACGCTTCATGATGGTCGAGTATGACGCAAAAAAAAGCCCGCGGAAGCGGGCTTTTTTTAAGGTTGACCGAGGTCAAGCGCCGTGGATTTTCATCATCAGGGGCACGATCAGCAGGGCCACGATGTTGATGATTTTGATCAGCGGGTTGACGGCAGGACCTGCGGTGTCTTTGTAGGGATCGCCCACCGTGTCACCAGTGACGGCGGCCTTGTGGGTTTCGGAGCCTTTGCCGCCATGGTTGCCATCTTCAATGTACTTCTTGGCATTGTCCCAGGCGCCACCGCCGGTGCACATGGAAATAGCCACGAACAGACCGGTCACGATGGTGCCCATGAGCAAACCACCCAGGGCGGCAGGGCCCAGGGCCAAGCCCACCACAATGGGGGCCACAACGGGCAGCAAGCTGGGGATCATCATTTCCTTGATCGCAGCGGTGGTCAGCATATCGACTGCGGTGTCGTATTCAGGCTTGCCCGTGCCATCCATGATGCCTTTGATGTCACGGAACTGGCGGCGTACCTCCACCACCACCGACCCGGCGGCGCGGCCGACGGCTTCCATGGCCATGGCGCCGAACAAGTAGGGAATCAGCCCGCCGATGAACAATCCAATGATGACTTTGGGATCACTCAGGTCAAACTTCACATGGCTGCCCAGGCCTTCGAGCTTGTGGGTGTAATCCGCAAACAAGACCAATGCCGCCAGGCCGGCCGAACCAATGGCGTAACCCTTGGTCACCGCTTTGGTGGTGTTGCCCACCGCATCCAGGGGGTCAGTGATGTCGCGCACGCTTTTGGGCATTTCGGACATTTCAGCAATACCGCCGGCGTTGTCGGTGATGGGGCCATAGGCGTCCAGTGCCACCACGATACCGGCCATGCTGAGCATGGAGGTGGCTGCGATGGCAATGCCGTACAAACCCGCCAGAGAAAACGCTGTCCAGATGGCTGCACACACAAAAATGACCGGCCATGCGGTCGAACGCATGGACACACCCAGGCCGGCAATGATGTTGGTGCCGTGGCCGGTGGTTGACGCCTGTGCGATATGGCGCACGGGTGCGTACTGGGTGCCGGTGTAGTACTCGGTAATCCACACCAATGCGCCGGTCAGGATGAGGCCTACGGCGCAGGCGCCAAACAGGCTGCTGGCGCTGATGGCCTGACCGTCGGCCAGCGTGAACGCGGTTGGGAACATGCTTTGTGTCACAAAGTAAAACGCGATCAGGGACAGCACGCCTGCCACTGCCAGGCCTTTGTACAAAGCAGGCATCACATTCTTCATGCCAGGCGATGCCTTGACGAAGAAGCAGCCAATGATGGATGCCACGATGGACACGGCGCCTAGCGCCAGCGGGTACAGCACGGCATTGGCACCGCCGCCCGTCACCAGCAGGGTGCCCAGCACCATGGTGGCGATCAGGGTCACGGCATAGGTTTCGAACAAGTCGGCGGCCATACCAGCGCAGTCGCCCACGTTGTCGCCCACGTTGTCGGCGATCACCGCCGGGTTGCGCGGGTCGTCCTCGGGAATGCCGGCTTCGACTTTGCCCACCAGATCAGCGCCCACGTCTGCACCCTTGGTGAAAATACCACCGCCCAGACGGGCAAAAATGGAGATCAGGGAAGATCCAAAGGCAAAGCCAATCAGCGGATTGAGCTTGGCGGAAGTCACTACGCCGTCGGGCACCAAAAACCAGTAAAAAGCACTGACGCCCAGCAAGCCCAGGCCCACCACCAGCATGCCGGTGGTGGCGCCGCCCCGAAAGGCAACATCCAGCGCCGGTCCAATGCCCTTGGTGGCCGCTTGCGCTGTGCGTACATTGGCGCGAACCGACACGTTCATGCCAATAAAGCCGCAAGCCCCAGAGAGTGCGGCGCCGATGACAAAACCCACGGCGCTCAAGGGGTCAAGAAATACGCCAATCAAAATCGCCAACACCACGCCGACCATGGCGATGGTTCGGTACTGTCTGGAAAGATAAGCCGCCGCGCCGGTTTGAATGGCGGCTGCAATTTCTTGCATCCGCGCATTGCCTGCGTCCTGGGAAAGGATCCAACTGCGTGCCCAGAAACCGTAAGCCACGGCTATGAATCCACATACGAGCGCCAAAATCAGCGCCGAGTTGCCTGTCATATAAAACTCCTGTCGTTGTTTCGCTGAGTAGTGGTGCAACGCAAGCGGCACCACCGCTGCGTTGCTTCCTCGCCACGAAATACCAACAGGTTGTTGATGGAGACGATTGGCCAACGGCCGGACTGTAACTTGAAAAAACAGTGTTTCTGCCGGGACGCAAGAGTCAAGTCAGTAAAATGCGGGTTAATCCTTAGCACTTAATGATTTAACTCAAATAAAGCAACCCCCATGTCCCTAGACAACGTCACACCCGGAAAAAACGCACCCGAAGCATTCAATGTGATCATCGAAATCCCGATGAACGCCGACCCCGTGAAATACGAAGTGGATAAAGCCACCGGTGCCATTTTTGTGGATCGCTTCATGAGCACGGCCATGCATTACCCCACCAACTACGGCTACGTGCCCAAAACCATTTCGGGCGATGGCGATCCGGTCGATGTGCTGGTGATCACGCCTGTGCCCTTGATTCCTGGTGTGGTAGTGACCTGCCGCGCCATCGGTATATTGAAGATGGAAGACGAAGCCGGAATGGACGGCAAAGTGTTGGCGGTGCCCGTCGACAAGATCCTGTCGCTGTACACCCGCTGGAAAAAGCCCGAAGACTTGAGCCCGGTGCGCCTGAAAACGATTGCCCATTTCTTTGAACACTACAAAGATCTGGAAGAGGGCAAATGGGTCAAAATTTTGGGATGGGAAGACGCGGAGTCTGCCAAGAAGGAAATTACGGACGGCATCGCCGCCTACAACCAACAGCAAGCCGAATAAAGTTGTGTCTGGCTTTTTGGATGCGGTTTAAGCTTCCATGCCGCGTAGATACTGCGTGAGCAGCTATAAGAAATAGAGCGTCTGCAGCATGGCTGTCAGGCGCTTTTTTCATTGAATCGCCGTTGTTGACGGTGAGGCGCGGGAAAAGTCAGCCACCGCCGGGCGTCGGGGCAGGCCTTGATCTGCGTCGCCTTGGGGCCCAAGGTCGGGCATGGCGCTGGGCTTGTCGCCAACTTTGTTTTCAACCGGGAGGTCCCCACCGGGTCCTTCCTATTCACGAACCCTGTATCGCCGTGTATGATGATTTCAGCCTTTCTTCTCGCGAGCAGATATTCGCAGTCCAGGAAAAAACCACCATGGAAACCACGCAAGCCCCCTCCTCACTGAGCCGCCAGCCCAACCGCGCCGCGCAATCTGGCGCCGATGCCGGGCAGTACCTCACCTTGCGGCTGGGTGACGAGGAATACGCCATCGACATCCTGCGGGTGCAGGAAATCCGCTCCTACGAAGAGCCCACCAAAATGGTGAACTCTCCCAGTTTCATCAAGGGCGTGATCAACCTGCGCGGGGTGATCGTTCCGATTGTGGACTTGCGCCTCAAACTCAATATTGCCAAGGTGGAGTACACCGAGTTCACCGTGGTCATCATCCTGAATGTGCGGGGCACCGTGGTGGGCGCAGTGGTGGATGCGGTCTCGGATGTGGTGACGCTCACAGCACAACACATCAGACCGGCACCGCAATTTGAGTCGGCCATCGATTCCCGCTTCATTGTGGGTTTGGCCAACCTGGGGGAGCGCATGTTGATCGTCATGAATATGGAAACCCTGATGAGCAACACGGAGCTGGGCATGCTGGGGAATTCCGCGTTCTGAGAAAACAGCTTAACGCCGTTTGCGCCTGGCGCGTGCCGGACTCCCTGGATTGAATAACGCAGGCCGGAGGCTCTAATCGGGGTGTTTAAAGGGGCTGCGCTGGCCGAGTTGGTCCAGGTAGTTGCCAATGCCCCGGTCTTCCTGTTCCAGAAAACGCGCCACCGCATCGGCAAAAGCAGGGTGAGCCAGCCAGTGCGCGCTGGAAGTTTTTACGGGCAGCAGGGCGCGCGCCATCTTGTGTTCCCCCTGCGCACCGCCTTCAAAACGCTGGTAGCCATTGGCCATGCACCATTGCAGAGGCTGGTAGTAACAGGCCTCAAAGTGCAGGCAGTCCACACGTTCCAACGCACCCCAGTAGCGGCCATAGGCCACCTTCTCCATTTGTTGGTCATTTTGGCCTCCAGCCCCCGTGGAATGTGCGTCAATAGCTATCAAACTGCTAGCAATAGGGTGGCCGCCGCGTTCGGCCACAAACAGCAGCCAATGCGCCGCCATGGTGTTTTCCATGCGCCGAAAGAAGTCGCGGTTCAGGTAGGGTGCATTGCCATGCTCCAGGTAGGTGCGTTCGTAGCATCGGTAGAAAAAATCCCAGTCAGCGCGGGTGATGTCACGCCCCAGCGCAGAGCGAAAAGTCACGCCCGCATCGGCCACCTTGCGCCGCTCCTGCCGAATTTTCTTGCGTTTGTCCTGTGACAGGGAGGCCAAGAACGCCTCAAAGTCGGGGTAGCCTGGCTCGGTATTGGTCCAGTGGAATTGCACCGTGTGGCGCAGCATCAACCCTGCATCGGTGCAGGCCGCCAGATCGTCCTCGCCCGCAAACAGCAGGTGCAGGGACGACAGGCCGGACTGTTCACACCACTGCACCAAGGCCCGCACCAGGGCGGTCCGGGCGTGGGCGTCGCGGGCCAGCAGGCGGGCGCCTGGCACCGGAGTAAAAGGCACGGCCACCACGGCTTTGGGGTAATACGGGAGCCCATGCTGCGCATAGGCGCTGGCCCATGCCCAGTCAAACACGTACTCGCCGTAGGAATGGTCCTTCGTATACACCACACAGGCGACCACCATGTGGCCGTCGCTTTCAAGGGTGATGAAATGCGGCGCCCAGCCGGTGGCGGCACAGGCGCTGCCGCTGTCATGCAAGGCCGCCAGATAGGCGTGGCGCATGAACGGACTGGGCTGTGCCTGGGCCTGCAGCAAGCCATCCCATGCCATGGCATTCACCGCGTGGGGCGAGGTCACGACCCGGATGACATAATTGCCCTCATCCATGGCGCGCCCTCGGTGCGATGGGGCCCGAAGCGGCGGCGCTGGTAACAAAAAATGGCTGGTTCATGACTCTAAAACTGTGCGTCGCACAACTCAACTTCTTTGTCGGTGATTTGGACGGCAATGCCAAAAAAATCGTCACAGCCGCGCAGGAGGCCTATGCCGCCGGTGCCCGGCTGTTGCTGACGCCCGAGCTGTCCATTTGCGGCTATCTGGCCGAAGACCTGTTTCTGCGTCCCGCCTTTATCCAAGCCTGTGATGATGCCGTGAAAGCGGTGGCCCAGCAGTTGGCCGGGTTAAAAGACATGACCGTGGTGGTCGGACATCCGACCGGCGGTGACAGCCGGACCCGTTCGGTGGCAGTGCAGCAACGTTTCAATGCTGCCAGTGTGCTGCGCGAGGGGCAGGTGGTCGCCACCTACGCCAAGCGCGAGTTGCCCAATTACCAGGTGTTCGACGAGCGCCGCTACTTCACGCCGGGGGAGGGTGTGTGTGTGTTTGAAGCCGGCGAGTCCGGTGCGCGTGTACGTGTGGGGCTGCTGATTTGTGAAGATGCCTGGTTTGAAGAACCCGCACGCCTGGCCCAAGCGGCCGGCGCCCAGATGCTGGCCGTGATCAATGCCTCGCCCTTCCATGTGGGCAAGGGCTATGAGCGCGAAGAGATGATGCGCCAGCGGGTGCAAGCCACCGGGCTGCCATTGGTCTACGCGCACCTGGTGGGCGGCCAGGACGAGGTGGTGTTTGAAGGACATTCCTTTGCCCTGAACGCCGATGGCACCGTGGCCGGACGCGCGCCAAGTTTCAAGGAAAATATGTTCCTGGCCCGCGTGGAGACTGCGCAGGCAGCTATCAATATCGTAGCGGAAGTGGAGCCCGTGCGCAGCCCGGAGCTGGACCTGTGGGATGCGCTGGTCTTGGGTGTGCGGGACTATGTGGGCAAAAACGGTTTCCCCGGGGTCCTCATTGGCCTGTCGGGCGGCATCGACTCCGCGCTGGTACTGGCCGTGGCGGTGGACGCGCTGGGGCCGGACAAGGTGCGCACCGTGATGATGCCTTCACCCTATACCGCCGACATCAGCTGGATCGACGCCCGCGAGATGGCACGGCGCGTGGGGGTGCGCTACGATGAGATTTCCATCGTGCCGCAGTTCGAGGCCTTCAAGGCTTCTTTGGTGGCAGAGTTTGCTGGACTCGCCGAGGATACGACCGAGGAAAACATCCAGGCCCGCATCCGTGGCACGCTGTTGATGGCCCTCAGCAACAAATTCGGCAGCATTGTGCTGACCACCGGCAACAAGTCCGAAATGGCCACCGGCTATTGCACCCTGTACGGCGACATGGCGGGCGGTTTTGCGGTGATCAAGGACCTGGCCAAGACGCAGGTCTTCAATTTGGCGCGCTGGCGCAATGCCCACGATCCGTATGGCACCGGCAGCAGTCCTATCCCTGAGCGCATCATCACCCGTCCGCCGAGTGCGGAATTGCGCCCGGACCAGACCGACCAGGACAGTTTGCCGCCTTACGAGGTGCTGGACGCGATTTTGGAGCGCTACATGGAAAACGACCAAAGCATCGAGTCCATCGTGGCGGAAGGCTTTGCCCGCGAGGACGTGGACAAGGTCACCCGGCTCATCAAAATTAATGAATACAAGCGCCGACAAGCCCCGGTCGGAATTCGGGTAACCCACCGCAGCTTTGGCAAGGATTGGCGTTATCCTATTACCAGCCGTTTTCGCGCTTGAATTGAAATCTTGCCCATCACATTAGGAGAATCCATGAAACAAATTACCGCCATCGTCAAACCGTTCAAGCTCGAAGAGGTCCGTGAGTCCTTGGCCGAGTGTGGCGTGACGGGCCTGACTGTGACCGAAGTTAAAGGGTTCGGACGCCAGAAAGGGCACACTGAACTCTACCGTGGTGCCGAATACGTGGTGGATTTTCTGCCCAAGGTCAAGGTCGAGGTAGTGGTTAAAACGGAGGATGTCGACCGTTGTGTGGACGCCATTGTCAAAGCCGCCCATACCGGAAAAATTGGTGACGGCAAGATCTTTGTGACCAGCGTGGAGCGGGTGGTGCGTATCCGTACCGGCGAGCAGGACGAATCCGCCATCTGATAGCGTTTGTCCAAATGCCGGTTTTGAAAAATTAGATTTGCTCCAGTTGGGCGGCAGGTGCCAGTCCTGCCGTCTGCACCAATTCACGCAATAGCAAATCCGAGGTGTCGGACGCACAAACCAGGCCCATTTGCTGCGCATTCATGAACTGCTGCTCTTTGGCGTGAGCCAGAAATGTCAGCAAGCCCGTGTAGTAATGGGCGGTGTTCAAAATACCAATCGGCTTGTCGTGGTAGCCCAGCTGCCGCCAAGTCCAGACCTCAAACAACTCTTCCAGTGTTCCGATGCCGCCCGGCAAGGCCAGAAAGGCGTCCGCCCTTTCCGCCATCATGCGTTTTCGCTCATGCATGGTGTCTACGACATGCAGCTCGGTGCAGCCTTCATGGGCCCATTCTTTCTCTACCAAGGCTTGGGGAATAATGCCGATGACACGGCCACCTGCCTGCAAAGCTGCATCTGCGGCGATGCCCATGAGCCCATTTCTGCCGCCGCCATAGACCAGTTGTCCGTTGTGCCGTGCAATCCATTCCCCAACGGAACGCGCGACCTCCATGAAGGCCGGATTGGCGCCGGGACGTGAGCCGCAGTACACACAGATCGAGAATGCCGGAGTTGTCATGTGAATCGGTGGTAAAGGGCGGCCATCCAAATGCCAATGCAGGTCAGCAGACTGAGCAAAACGGCTGCACTTCCCATGTCTTTGGCACGTTTGGAGAGGTCATGCCATTCCGGGCCAATGCGGTCAATGGCGGTCTCGACGGCGGTATTGAGCAGCTCGACCACCATGACGAGCAGCACACTTCCCGCAAGCAAAGCCACCTCTACCCAGGTGCGCCCCAGCCACATGGAAATGGGCAGGAGGACCATGGCGGCAATGCTTTCCTGGCGAAACGCGGTTTCATGCCAGCCTGCGCGCAAGCCTGCCAAGGAGTATCCTGTTGCGTGCCACATGCGGTCCAGGCCAGATCGGTCTTTTTGGGGGTTGACCGGAGTATTGTGCAGGGGTGGAGTTTTCACGGAAGACGAAGGTGGAAGAGTTCAGACTAGCGACTCAAAGGCGGAGATACTACCAAGCGGGTACCGGCCCAAACGTCATGCCAGAACTGCTGCCCAGGATGGAGGCGGCTGGACAAGGCCCAGACGGTAACCCAACCGGCAATGAGAACAGCGAACTCAGCGCCGCTGAGGTGAAAGGGTGAAAGCGCAACCAGTGCAGGCATAAACCAGAGCCAACTCAGGCAATAACGTCCCAGGGCACGCATCTGCGTAACAGCCACTCCGTTCCGGTCGACAAGGCGAATATTCCAGGTTTTCATGGCCAGGGTTTGCCCCTTGGCCCAGAACCAGGTGAAATAAATGCCAAAGACGACGAACAAGAAAAATTGCAGTGCGTGGCGGTTATCCATGGCATTGCGCGTTTGGCTCAAGGTTCCGAAGAGGTAGCCGGCGAGGAAAACCACGCCAAACAGCAACATGCCTTCGTACATCCAGCAAGCCATGCGACGCCCTAGGGCTGGTGTTTTCAATTCAATCGGCATGCTTGAGGTTGCGCAAGACGCTATGTAGATAGGTCCTGCATTGTAGGCGGTCACCTGAACTGTGGACGGCCGCCTATGGGCCAAGACCGGCTTAATTCTGAGGTGCTGATACGCTGGGCAGAACGCGTGGCGGCAATGGCAACAAGGTGTTTCGGTCGATGGACAGCTTCGAATTGACCATTTCCCGTTCGATCTGCGTGGTGTGGCGTGTCACTGGTACCACGGCAAGCTTGTCTGCTGGAGCTGGCTTGATGGCAGCCGCCGCTCCCTTGGGTGCAACAACTGCCTTTTTTGCTAACTTCCGTCGTGCTTCGGGGCTGAGGGCTTTGTACGCCTCCCATTTCGAGGCGCGATCAGGTGGAGACAGTTTCTTTGTTTCCACAAAATTAATGCGCGCCAACTCCCGCTCGCGGGGGGTTAACGCAGCCCAGTCAGCCATTCGGCTGTGGAGTTTGGCCTGTTCAGCTCGCGCCATGGTGGTGTAATTCTTGGCTAAAGCAATCCATTTGCGCTTGTGACCGTCGCCCAAGGTGTCCCATGTGCCGGACAGTGGGCGCAAGGATTCCTGCTGCGCAATTGGCAGCGCATTCCATGCCAGCGCAAATGAGGCTGGACCCAACACAGTCGGCGGGGGGGCTGCGTCGGATGCGCTGGTGGGCGGGCGTGGTGCACTTGTTGTATCGGCCGATTGCGCCCAAGCGGGGGTAAGACCAAGCAACACTCCCGCTGCACTCAAAGAAAGTACGCGTAACTGCCTCGGTATCGTGCGCGCCATTGAAACTCGACGCAATAGATCAACAAACAGCATCCAATGAACCTGAAAAATTAGTCACGACTTTTCATACGCAAAAACTGAGCAAACCCGGGATCAGTGTATGCATCTGGGGGGAGTTCATCTGTAAGCAGTTCCGTATCAATTTCTGCAAGCTCGTTGACGCGTTTGTCTTCTGCGATAACGGCGATGGTGATCATTCCGGCGACCAGTGCCAGCAAAGGCAGCAAAGATCCGATGCGATTCCACAGGCTACGGTCATCGCTGCCCATTTGCAGAGTGACAACTCCGTCCTGAACCACTGTGGCTGCTGCCGTTTGCAACTTGGGAGCGATCTTGCGCTTTGCCAAGGCTTGCATGCGAGCGGCCTTAAGGCGCTCTGAAATATCGTGTGGCAAATGATCGGTTGCAGTTGATAGGCGTGCGGCAATATTCTGACCAACCTGGTCTTCGTATGTGTTTCTTTGAAGCAATTGCGAATTCACCATAGTTTTATCCCCTTTGCCGTCAATGCCCTTCCCAATGCCTGAACAGCCCTTGAGCAATGCGTTTTAACACTTCCCTGCGAGCACCCCATAGCCGCCGCGGTCTCAGAAACACCCATCTCTTCCCAATAACGCATCAGAAACGCTTCCCGTTGACGTGCCGGAAGTTGTTGGATCTGAGTTTCAATCTCCAGCAATGTTTGCGCCCGTTCAGTCTGACTCTCCGCGCTTTCGTTTTGTTCTGAATTGCTGGATGCCTGCAGCGTCTCCAGCAAATCAAAATCTCCTTCGTCGCTGGCAGACTCAAAGTCTCCCATATTCGTAAACAGGGCGTTATGTGTCTTTTGCCGTCGAAACCAATCCAAGGTGCAGTTGGACAAGATCCGCTGAAACAGCATTGGCAATTCTGCAACTGGCTTATCTCCGTAATGCTCAGCCAGCTTCATCATGCTGTCCTGAACGATATCCAGTGCTGCTTCATCTTTGCGTACGTGGTACAGAGACCGCTTGAACGCGCGTTTTTCAACGCTTTTCAGGAATTCGGAGAGCTCAAGTTCGGAAGCCAAGTGCGATAAGCCAAGCGGCAAGAAGAGGGAGGCGGGTGGCCCGCAAAGCAGACCATTCACCCGACGAGCGAACGGGGAATTATCGCATTGGCAGCTTCAACCGAGAAAGTCCATTAGGCGCACTTTTGGTGCTGTTTGGGTGTCAGCGGAGCATTTGCGGCCATTTTGGCCCCTCTTTGTCGCCTGTAGCCCAAGCTACAGGCTTCGCAGTCGGGTCCAAACTGACTCGCAACTGCCCTCGCTGCCATCCCAAGCCCTCATGGATTTTCTCGGTTCAAATCTGTATTTTGCTTTTCAAATTTTAAAATTCAAACAGGCAGTGCGATAATGCAGCTTGCAAATTAAAAGGCAAACGGGTCACGGTCCGGCGCGAATTCAATGCGCTTATGGCTTTGGCCTTAAGTTTCGACGCAACTCCACAAGTGTTTGCGAAGAGGCACCCAAGGTTTTTCGTCAGAGAAATTCACAAAGGTTCATCATGGAAATATCAAAAACCGAACTTGCTTCGGCAACATCTACCGCATCAGCGCACAAGTCGCCGACATCCTCCACTTTGGAGCTGCGTGGGGCCGAGATTCTGGTCAAGGCCCTTCAGGCTGAGAGTGTTAAGTACATCTGGGGCTACCCGGGTGGAGCGGTCCTTCACATTTACGATGCTTTTTATAAGCAAGATACGATTCAACATGTGCTTGTTCGCCATGAACAAGCCGCGGTCCATGCGGCAGACGGATATGCAAGAGCGACCGGGGATGTTGGCGTAGCGCTGGTGACCTCCGGGCCTGGTGTTACCAATGCCATTACCGGCATCGCCACTGCCTATATGGATAGCATTCCGATGGTGATCATCACGGGGCAGGTACCTACGCATGCAATTGGGTTTGATGCGTTTCAGGAATGCGATACGGTGGGCATTACGCGCCCCATCGTGAAGCACAATTTCCTGGTGAAGGATGCACGCGACATCGCCGAAACCATGAAAAAGGCGTTCTACATTGCGCGCAGTGGTCGGCCTGGTCCCGTTGTGGTTGATATTCCCAAAGATGTTTCCTTCAAGAAGGTGCCCTACGCAGGTTACCCGGCGTCGGTGGAAATGCGTTCGTACAACCCTGTGCGAAAAGGGCACGGGGGGCAAATCCGCAAGGCCCTGCAATTGTTGCTGACTGCCAAGCGCCCCTATATCTACACCGGCGGTGGGGTGCTCCTGAGCAATGCATCCGCAGAATTGCGAACTTTGGTCGACATGTTGGGTTACCCATGTACCAATACCCTGATGGGTTTGGGCGCCTACCCAGCCAGTGACCGTAAATTTTTGGGCATGTTGGGCATGCATGGCACAGTAGAGGCGAATAACGCCATGCAAAATTGTGATGTTCTGCTTGCTGTGGGTGCGCGTTTCGATGATCGGGTGATTGGCAATCCCAAGCACTTTGCCCAAAACGAACGCAAAATTGTTCACATTGATATTGATCCTTCGAGCATTTCCAAGCGTGTCAAGGTTGACATTCCTATTGTGGGTGATGTTAAAGATGTGCTATGTGAAATGATCGCAATGATCAAAGAAAGCGCGATCAAACCGGATGCCAGCGCGCTGGGAGCGTGGTGGGAGACGATTGATGGCTGGCGCAAGAAGGACTGCTTGAGCTACGACCCTGGAAAAGGCGATGTGATCAAGCCCCAGTTCGTGGTGGAAACACTGTGGAATATGACCAAGGACGCAGATACATACATCACGTCTGACGTCGGGCAGCACCAGATGTGGGCGGCCCAGTATTACCGTTTTGATGAGCCCCGCCGCTGGATCAATTCGGGTGGCTTGGGAACCATGGGTGTGGGTATCCCCTATGCAATGGGTGTCAAGTTGGCCAAGCCAGACAGTGAGGTCTTTTGCGTAACGGGTGAAGGTTCGGTGCAAATGTGCATTCAGGAGCTCTCGACCTGTTTGCAGTACAACACGCCGATTAAAGTGGTGTCTCTGAACAACCGCTACCTTGGCATGGTTCGCCAATGGCAGGAGCTGGAGTACGAGGGACGTTACAGCCACAGCTACATGGATGCCTTGCCCAACTTCGTCAAGTTGGCCGAAGCCTATGGCCACGTTGGTATGCTGATTGAGCGTCCTCAAGACGTAGAGCCAGCACTGCGTGAAGCACGTAAGCTGAAAGACCGGACCGTGTTTATGGATTTTCGGACCGACCCGACAGAAAATGTGTTTCCGATGGTGCGCGCAGGCAAGGGCATCACTGAAATGCTGCTGGGTTCCGAAGACCTTTAATTACATTCTTAAACCAATCTGATGAATCTATTGTTTGCCAAGCTCTGCTGTTACCGCAGCAGGGGGAGGGCAGCGAAAAGAGGAGTCTATTCCTATGAAACACATCATTGCAGTTTTGCTGGAAAATGAAGCAGGAGCTCTTTCCAGGGTGGTTGGACTTTTTTCTGCGCGGGGTTACAACATTGAGTCGCTGACCGTTGCACCCACGGAGGATCCCAGCCTGTCCCGTATGACTATCCAGACGACGGGTTCGGATGACGTGATTGAGCAAATCACCAAACACCTGAACCGTCTTATTGAAGTGGTTAAGGTTGTGGACCTGACGGAAGGTGCCTATATTGAGCGTGAGCTTATGATGGTGAAAGTGCGCGCTGTTGGCAAAGAGCGCGAAGAGATGAAGCGCATGGCTGACATCTTCCGGGGCCGCATTATTGATGTGACCGAAAAGAGCTACACCATTGAGTTGACAGGCGATCAGTCCAAGAACGACGCATTCCTGGATGCCATTGAGCGCGCTGCAATTCTGGAGACGGTACGCACCGGCTCCAGCGGAGTGGGCCGAGGCGAGCGTATTTTGCGAGTTTGATGTGTATATTCCGTGCGCGCATCGGCTGGCTCAGCGCGCAAGGTTTTTTGGCGACTGTGTTTACCGTTCGCCCTGAGCTGGGGTAGTTTTTTGCAACCGGGCGCCATTCGCCATTATTTATTTCGGAGAGAAAAATGAAAGTGTTTTACGACAAAGACTGCGATCTGAGCCTCATTAAAGGCAAAACAGTCGCCATTATTGGTTACGGCAGTCAAGGACATGCCCACGCCCAAAATCTGAACGACAGTGGCGTGAAAGTCGTGGTGGGTTTGCGCAAGGGTGGCGCATCTTGGCCCAAGGTTGAAAAAGCGGGCCTGCAAGTCGCAGAAGTGGCTGATGCAGTGAAGTCTGCAGACGTGGTCATGATTTTGTTGCCCGATGAGCAAATTGCTGCGGTGTACACCAACGACGTAGAACCCAATATCAAGCAAGGCGCATCGCTGGTTTTTGCACATGGTTTCAATGTGCACTACGGCCTGGTGACCCCGCGCGCCGATTTGGATGTCTGGATGGTCGCTCCCAAGGCACCCGGTCACACCGTGCGCGGTACCTACGCGCAAGGTGGCGGTGTTCCTCACCTGATCGCGGTTCACCAAGACAAGTCAGGCCGCACCCGTGACCTCGCTTTGAGCTATGCCATGGCCAATGGTGGTGGCAAGGCCGGCATCATTGAAACCAATTTCCGCGAAGAAACAGAAACAGACCTTTTTGGTGAGCAGGCCGTTCTATGCGGCGGAACCGTTGAACTCATCAAGGCTGGTTTTGAGACCTTGGTGGAAGCCGGTTATGCGCCAGAGATGGCTTACTTTGAATGCTTGCATGAGCTCAAGTTGATTGTTGACATGATTTACGAAGGCGGAATTGCCAACATGAATTATTCGATTTCCAACAACGCAGAATACGGTGAGTACGTCACTGGCCCACGTATTGTGACCAGTGCAACCAAGGACGCCATGCGCCAATGTCTGAAGGATATTCAGACGGGTGAGTATGCGAAGAGCTTCATTTTGGAGAACAAGGCGGGCGCGCCCACTTTGTTGAGCCGTCGCCGCTTGACCTCTGAGCATCAGATCGAGCAGGTCGGTGCAACGCTGCGCGCCATGATGCCTTGGATCGCGAAAAACAAACTGGTAGACCAAACGCGCAACTGATTGAAGGTGTGCCGGTCTAGAACAAAAGCCACTTCGGTGGCTTTTGTCTTTTGTGACTGCCTTACACTGCCATGATTGCTTGCGCTTGTTGTTCAAGGAGGATTTATGCATGATGGAACGGATTCGTTGGGAACTGAAAACGACGCGGTAGTGATCCGCAAGCGGCGCAAAGGCATCTATATATTGCCCAATTTGTTCACTTTGGCCGCTCTTTTTGGGGGGTTTTATTCCATTGTGATGGCTGTGAATGGCCGTTTTGACTTGGCTGCGGTTGGGGTTTTTTGCGCCATGGTGCTGGACAGCCTGGATGGACGTGTGGCCCGTATGACCAATACGCAGAGTGCGTTTGGCGAACAAATGGATTCGCTGTCTGACATGGTTTCTTTCGGCGCAGCGCCTGCCTTGATTTCCTATGTATGGGCCCTCAAAGGCTTGGGTCGCTGGGGATGGTTTGCAGCCTTTGTCTACTGCGCATGTGCTGCGTTGCGACTGGCGCGGTTTAACGTCAACACTGCGGTGGTGGACAAGCGTTATTTTCAGGGACTACCTTCTCCTGCCGCTGCAGCTTTGATAGCTGGGTTTATATGGCTGTGTACCGATTTGGGCATACAAGGTCCGGGTCTGGCGTGGCCCATGTTTTGTTTGGCGTTGTATGCCGGGCTGACGATGGTGACTAACGTGCCTTTTTATAGTTTCAAAGACGTTAGCATGAAAAAAAGTGTCCCTTTTGTGGTGATTGTGCTGATTGCTTTAGGTATCGCGGTAATCAATATTGACCCACCCACCGTGATGTTTGGCTTGTTTGTTGTCTATGGCCTGAGTGGATATGTAGTCTATGCCTGGCGCAAAACCAAGGGTGTTCAGACCAGCCTTATCAGCACATCAACGGATGAGCCAGATGAGCGTGGCTTGCATCGGTAAACTGGGTTTTTGCGCGATGTGACATTGAGCAACATTGTGATATTTCAGGATCAATAGGAGTTATGAGATGGCTGACAAACTGATCATTTTTGACACAACCTTGCGCGACGGCGAGCAGTCACCAGGTGCATCTATGACGCGAGATGCCAAACTCCGTATCGCACGGCAATTGGAGCGGCTCAGGGTCGATGTCATTGAGGCGGGGTTTGCTGCCAGCTCCAACGGTGATTTCGAAGCAATTCAGCTCATTGCCAATACGATCAAGGACTCAACGGTTTGTTCTTTGTCCCGCGCAAATGACCGTGATATATCCCGCGCGGCAGAGGCGCTCAAAGGGGCTAACCGTGCCCGCATTCATACTTTCATCGCAACGTCCGCATTGCATATGGAAAAGAAATTGCGAATGACGCCCGATCAGGTGTTTGAGCAAGCCAAGCAATCGGTGCGGTTTGCGCGCAATCTGGTCGGTGACATTGAGTTCAGTCCCGAGGACGGATACCGGAGTGATGTGGACTTTTTGTGCCGGGTTCTTGAGGCTGTCATTGCAGAAGGAGCGACCACCATCAACGTTCCTGATACGGTGGGTTATGCGGTTCCCGAGTTGTACGGAAACTTTATCAAGACTTTGCGTGAACGCATTCCCAACTCTGACAAGGCCATCTGGTCGGTCCATTGCCACAATGATTTGGGCATGGCAGTCGCCAACTCGCTGGCTGGCGTCAAGATTGGAGGTGCGCGCCAGATTGAGTGCACCATCAATGGTTTGGGTGAGCGCGCGGGCAACTGCAGCCTGGAAGAGGTTGTGATGGCGGTAAAAACCCGTAAGGACTATTTTGGTTTGGAGATGGGGATTGACGCCACGCATATCCTGGCCGCCAGTCGGATGGTGAGCCAAACCACGGGCTTTCTGGTGCAACCCAACAAGGCTGTTGTTGGAGCCAATGCTTTTGCACACGCGTCTGGCATTCACCAAGACGGTGTATTGAAGGCGCGGGATACCTACGAAATCATGCGCGCTGAAGACGTTGGCTGGACGGCCAATAAGATTGTTCTTGGCAAGTTGAGTGGGCGCAATGCCTTCAAGCAGCGACTGCAGGAGCTAGGCATTCAATTGGAAAGTGAATCCGACATCAATGTAGCGTTCTCACGGTTTAAGGAATTGGCGGACCGCAAGAGTGAGATTTTTGACGAAGATATTCTTGCCTTGGTCAGTGACGAAAGCATTACCCACGAAAAAGAGCAATATTGTTTTGTATCGTTGTCACAGCACAGTGAAACAGGTGAGCGCCCTCATGCCAGTATCGTGTTTACTGTTGATGGCAAAGAAGTCAGAGGTGAGTCGGACGGTAATGGTCCGGTGGATGCCTCATTGAAATCCATTGAGTCGCATGTGAAGAGTGGTGCTGAAATGATTCTGTATTCAGTCAATGCAATCAGTGGGTCCACCGAAAGCCAGGGTGAGGTCACCGTGCGTTTGCAAAGCGGTGGGCGGGTGGTCAATGGTATCGGGGCCGACCCCGATATTGTGGTTGCATCTGCGAAGGCTTACCTGAGTGCACTCAATCGATTGCATTCGAAGGGGGACAGTGTTGCAGCGCAAGGCTAGGGTGACAGCGGCTTCTTTATCAAATTGTTGAAGTTTGTCGTGCAAGTGGTTGATCTTGGGGGACTTTTCTGATTAAACTGTCCCCCACTGGTGGAAATTCAAGTTGAATTGTCAACCAACTCTTATGCCTTACTGTTGGGGTCAATCTTGAAACGCCTACTTATTCAATTCGGTGCCGCTGCAATCTTTGCATCGTTCATTTTTGCACCAGCCTATGCAGTGACGAAAAAGCATGTTTCGGTGGGCGCGAAGCGTACGGCCAAGCATCATTCTGCTGTTAAGGCAACGGTTCGCGCAAAACGCCGCAAGGCTCCCGTTGCAGTAGTGCCCAGCCAGCCCTCTTTTGGAAAGTTGGCCGGCTTGCATGGTGGGCGTGATGCATTGGATTTGAAATCCAGTGTGGCATTGGTGATTGATCAAGATACCAAGGAGGTTCTTTTTCGAAAAAATGAACTGGCCGTGTTGCCGATTGCGTCGATTACAAAGCTGATGACTGGGTTGTTGATCAGCGAGGCAAAATTGCCTATGGACGAGGTCATTGCCATTACCCAGGCAGATGTAGATACCGAAAAAGGCAGTTCTTCTCGACTCAGCGTGGGGACGGAACTGAGCCGGGGTGAGCTGCTTCATTTGGCGTTGATGGCCAGCGAGAACCGTGCAGCGCATGCACTGGGCCGGAGTTTTCCAGGTGGGCTGTCTGTATTTGTCAACGCAATGAATGCCAAAGCCAAGGCGTTGGGAATGCTGGATACCAGTTATGTTGAGCCTACTGGCCTGTCAAGTAAAAATCAGTCCAGCGCCCATGATTTGGCGACGTTGGTGCATTTTGCGCACAAAGACCCGACCTTGCGTGAGTTATCGACTTCCACGGGGTATCAGGTGGCCGTTGGGCGGCGTACTTTGCAGTACAACAACACCAATCGATTGGTAAAAAACCCGCAATGGGATATTGGTCTGCAAAAGACGGGCTATATCTCCGAAGCGGGGCAGTGTTTGGTGATGCAAGCCAAAGTGGCGGGGCGCCAGCTCATTATGGTGTTCTTGGACTCGGCAGGCAAACTCAGCCGAATCGCCGATGCAGAGCGTGTTCGGCGTTGGGTGGAGTCCATACCAACACCAGCCAGCAGACAAACGCCCCTGGCCAGCAGTGACAGTAGCCAGCGGGTTTTTAGCAACTGAAATTAGGTACGCTGTCTCCGGCCGTCAGATTGGTAGCCCAAGGTTTCAGAAATTAGGCGAGTTGCTTCTTTCAGTTTCGGTAGCCAATCGTCTTCCATTCGGCCAGAAGGGGCTGATATAGACAGTCCGGCAATCAATTTCTCCTGATCATCGTAGATGCCCGCTGCCATGCAGCGTACGCCGAGTTCTAATTCTTCATTGTCATTGGCGTGTCCATATTGGCGAACCCTGGCAAGTTCGCTTTCTAATTCGTCCAGTCGGGTAATGCTATTTTTAGTGTGCCCCTTGAGTCCGGTTCGCATTGCGTAGGCTCGGGTGCGCTGAGGGTCATCGGCCGCGAGAAACAGTTTGCCTACCGATGTAAGGTGTAAGGGGGCGCGGCCGCCGATCGCCCTCACCACTTGCATGCCCGATCTTTCGCTGTAAGCGCGTTCGATGTAAATAATTTCATCTCCCTGGCGCATGCTCAAGTTGACGGGTTGCTGGATGAGTTTGTGCAACTCGCGCATGGGCGCCAATGCTGCGTCCCGCACATTCAAGCGCCCTTTGACTAAATTTCCCAACTCCAGCAGGCGCATCCCCAATCTGTAAGTTCCAGGTTGCGGTCGGTCCACAAACCGACCAGACACCAGGTCGTTCAAGATTCGATGGGTAGTGGATGGATGAAGCGCAGCCTTTTCGCTGATTTCTTTCAAAGGCATTGCTTCTTCGCGCGACGCCAGCACGTCGATCAGCGTAAACATTCGCTCAATGACTTGGACTGTAGGGGCGATGGGGAGGTCAGAATCTTTTTTTGTCATGGTGGGTCTCTTGCCCGTATTTTACCTTGTGAAATTTTCGCTTTTTGGATGTAATGGCGCAGTATCTGGCGTGTACCACCGGTCGTCGGACAACAACTGCAGCGGTGAAAACTTGGCTTTGTATTTCATCTTTGGGCTGTCGGCAATCCAATAACCCAGGTACACATAGGCCAGTTCCAGCTGTTTGGCTTGCTGGATTTGCCAAAGCACATTGAAGGTTCCATAACTGGCCTGATCGTTGGGTTCGAAAAATGTGTAAACAGCCGAGATGCCGTCATCCAATACATCCAGGATCGAGACCATTTTCAACGCCCCTGGCGACCCGTCGGAAGTCGGCTCGCGAAATTCGATAAGCCGGGTGTTAACGCGACTCTGCAGCAGGAACTGTGTGTACTGGTCGATACTGTCCTCGTCCATCCCGCCGCCAGCGTGACGGCAATGCTGGTAACGAAGGTAAAGTGCGTAGTGTTCTTCCACAAAGCCGAGTCTGAGCACGCGCACCGATAAAGTTTGGTGGCGCACCCATGCTCGCCGTTGGCTGCGATCAGGGCGAAATTCTGCAGCCATGACCCGCAAAGGCGTGCAAGCGTGGCAGCCGTCGCAATAGGGTCGATAGGTAAACATGCCGCTACGGCGAAACCCTTTGGAGACCAATTCTGAATAGGTCGCGTTGTTGATCAAATGGCTCGGTGTTGCTACCTGGGAGCGTGCCTGACGCTCAGGCAGGTAGCTGCACGGGTAGGGCGCCGTGGCATAAAACTGCAACGTTTGTAGTGGGAGATCCTTGAGGTCTGTCACGTTAAAAACACATCAAACCGACAACACATGCTGCCAGTATAGGGGGCTGAAGCGCCAGTCCAGATTCGGTTTCTTTTGTGCCAGTGCGATGTGGGCAATAAATTCTCTGCGCGGCATTTCCTTTGCACCCAGCGAAGCAAGATGCGCGGTATTTTGCTGGCAGTCGATGAGTTGGATGGCGTGTTCTCTGCAAAAGCCTACCAGTGCAGCCAATGCAATTTTGGACGCATCTGGAACCTTGGCGAACATCGACTCTCCAAAGACTGCGTGGCCCAGCGCCACGCAGTAGAGGCCTCCGACCAGTTCACCGTTGATCCAGGTTTCGATGCTGTGCACATGGCCCGCATGGTGCAAGTCAATGTAGGACTGCACCATGGTTGGCAGAATCCAGGTACCGCGTTGTCCATTTCTGGGTGCGCTGGCACAAGCTTGGATGACTTGTGCAAACGCAGTGTCGAATCGGATGCCGCAGTTTGCATCATTTTTGAAACGCAGCAGTGTTTTTCGTAGCGAGCGGTGCAGTCGAAAGTCGGAACTGCGCAATGCCATGCGTGGGTCGGGACTCCACCACAAAATGGGTTGGCCGTCGCTGAACCAGGGAAAAATGCCGTGTCCATAGGCGCGCATTAACGTGTCAGTGGATAGGCTGCCACCAACGGCCAGCAGCCCAGGTGCCTCTGATTGCCGGGGCCATGCATATTCCACGGGGGGGAAAGGGTGGCCAGGTTCCAGCCATGGAAGTGAGGGATGCTCGGAAGACATGGATTCAAAAGTGCTCAGGCTTTGTTTGTAAAAATATTGGGTACTCAGGAAGAGGACCCGCTTCATGCGGTTAGAATACTGGATGTCGGGGCGTAGCGCAGCCTGGTAGCGCATCTGGTTTGGGACCAGAGGGTCGAAGGTTCGAATCCTTTCGCCCCGACCATTATTCATAAGCCAGAGCATAAGCCTCTGGCTTATTCGTTTCAGGGTTCGTGCAAATCCTGCTTTCTGTCCGTAGCTCAGTTGGATAGAGCAACAGCCTTCTAAGCTGTGGGTCGGGGGTTCGATCCCCTCCGGACAGGCCAAAGGCCCACGCATCGCCCGATGACTATTCAATCACCAGCGTCTGCACTGGGGTGTGCAGACCCAGCCATTTTTGCACAGCGCCTTGAAAGAGGCTGGCGGCGCCGGTGGTGTACATATGCAGTTGCTGCACGTTGACTTCGTCCGATGGGTCGGGTTGGGCGAGTTGCCCACGTTCGGCCAGAAGGCGACGCGTTTGTCGGGCGACGGGGGTGCCACCTTCCAAAAAAATAACATCCTTTCCGACCAGCGTTTGCAGTATCTCAGCCGCGAACGGGTAGTGGGTGCAACCCAGAACCAGGGTGTCTATCTCATCGGAATTTAGGCCAAATCTGCCCATAGCCCCCGTGTAATGTGCGCAAGCAGCTCCTACTTTGATAGCATTTCCCTGTTCTATGGCGTAGGCCAGACCGTCGCAAGGCTGCAATACAAAGGTGGCCTGTCCATGCAGGGATGCCAACAGTTTGCGAAATTTCCCGCTGCTCAGCGTGCCCCGAGTCGCCATCACGCCAATACGTCGTGTTTTGCTGCTGGCGACGGCGGGTTTAAGAGCCGGTTCGATGCCAATGATGGGCAGGTCCGCATAGGTCTGTCGCAATTGGCCAATGGCAGCCGCAGTGGCTGTGTTGCAGGCCACCACCAGTGCCTTGATGTGGTGCTTCTGTACCAGATGATGGGCAATCGCGTGGGAGCGATGGATGACGTGCGTGTCGTCACGTTCACCATAGGGCGCATGCCCGCTGTCTGCAATGTAGATGAACTGTTCGTCGGGCAACTCGGCACGCAGGGCCTGCAGCACGCTGAGTCCGCCCACACCGCTGTCAAATACTCCGATAGGACGCATTCCGACTTTTGTTGCAACTGGCAGCGGTGGGGGGATTTCAGGCGGGGGTGACTTCAATCGTCTTGAACTCGCCACTGGCGATTTTCTTTTGCCATTCAGCTGGCCCAGTGATGTGTGCGCTGGTGCCGCCCGCATCCACGGCAACCGTCACAGGCATGTCCACCACATCGAATTCGTAAATGGCTTCCATTCCCAGGTCGGCAAATCCCACGACTTTGGCGGTTTTGATCGCCTTGCTCACCAGGTAGGCGGCGCCACCCACGGCCATCAGGTACGCACTCTGGTGCTTTTTGATGGCTTCAATGCCAGCAGGGCCACGCTCAGCCTTGCCGATCATGGAAATCAGGCCGGTTTGGCTCAGCATCATCTCGGTGAATCCGTCCATTCGGGTGGCAGTGGTGGGGCCAGCCGGGCCTACGGCTTCGCCTTGGACCGGGTCAACCGGGCCGACGTAGTAAATCACGCGGTTGGTAAAGTCCACTGGCAACGGTTCACCTTTGGCCAGCATGTCCTGGATGCGTTTGTGCGCGGCGTCGCGACCGGTCAGCATCTTTCCGTTCAGAAGCAGGGTGTCGCCGGGTTTCCAGCCTGCGACTTCTTCCTTGGTAAGTGTGTTGAGGTCGACCTTTTTGCTTTGCACGTAATCGGGCGTCCAGTTGACGTTGGGCCACAAATCCAGGGAGGGTGGGTCCAGGTAGACGGGGCCGCTGCCGTCCATCACAAAATGCGCATGGCGAGTCGCCGCGCAGTTGGGGATCATGGCGACGGGCTTGCTGGCGGCGTGGGTGGGGTACATCTTGATCTTGATGTCCAGCACCGTGGTCAGGCCACCCAGGCCTTGGGCACCGATGCCCAGGGCATTCACTTTCTCAAACAGTTCGAGGCGCAATTCCTCGGTCCGGCTCAGGGCCTGCCCTGCAGAGGATTTGGCCTGCAGTTCGTACATGTCGATGTCGTCCATCAGGCTTTCCTTGGCCATCAGCACGGCTTTTTCGGCGGTTCCGCCAATGCCAATGCCCAGCATGCCCGGGGGGCACCAACCGGCGCCCATGGTGGGGACGGTTTTGAGCACCCAGTCCACCACCGAATCGCCGGGGTTGAGCATGATCATCTTGCTCTTGTTTTCGCTGCCACCGCCTTTGGCGGCCACGGTCACTTCCACCGTGTTGCCGGGCACAATCTCGGAAAAAATGACGGCGGGGGTGTTGTCCTTGGTGTTTTTGCGCAAAAACTCAGGGTCAGCGACCACGCTGGCGCGCAGGGTGTTGTCGGGGTGGTTGTAGCCACGGCGCACGCCTTCGTTGATGGCGTCGTCCAGGCTGCCGGTGAAGCCTTCCCAGCGCACGTCCA
>MESI01000017.1:86118-116400 GCA_001770935.1 Burkholderiales bacterium RIFCSPLOWO2_12_FULL_61_40
AAGCCTTCCCAGCGCACGTCCATGCCCACTTTGAGGAACACGTTGACGATGCCGGTGTCCTGGCAGATGGGGCGGTGGCCGGTGGCGCTCATCTTGCTGTTGGTCAAAATTTGGGCAATGGCGTCTTTGGCAGCCGGGCTTTGTTCGCGTTCGTAGGCACGTGCCAGATGGGCAATATAGTCGGTAGGGTGGTAGTAGCTGATGTACTGCAGGGCAGCGGCTACAGACTCGATCAGGTCGTCTTGGCGTATGGTGGTCATGGTGGTGTGAAACCTCGGGAGTTAAAAATCAGTGCGCATCGCTGTGCGGCCGTGACATCAGGCGGTCGGTATAGGCAATCGCCATGGCCGATAACAAGAACGTGATATGGATGACGGTTTGGGCGATCAACACCTTGTCGTCATAGTTTGCCGCATTGATGAAGGTTTTGAGCAGGTGGATGGAACTGATCCCGATGATGGCGGTGGCCAGCTTCACCTTGAGAACGGACGCATTCACATGGCTCAGCCACTCGGGCTGGTCGGGGTGTCCTTCCAGGTCCATACGGCTGACAAAAGTCTCGTAGCCGCCCACAATGACCATGATCAGCAGGTTGGAGATCATGACCACGTCAATCAAAGCCAGCACCACCAGCATGATGATGGTTTCGTTCAGCGCGGTGACGGTTGCGGTTTCCTTGTAGCCTATGCTGGTGACCAGGGCCTGCAAGGCGGTCTGGCTGCCGAAGGCGGCTTCGAGCAGGTGAACCAGTTCAATCCAGAAATGAAATACATAGACGCCCTGTGCCGCGATAAGCCCCAGGTACAGCGGCAACTGCAACCAGCGGCTGGCAAAAATGAAGCGGGGGAGAGGACGCAGGCTGGCGGTTTTTGGGGAGGGTGCTGGGTTCATTGGGTATATTGGCTTGTGGCCCGCCAATTGTAGGGGCGGGCAAATGCAATCGCAGGAGGGGGCTTGTAAGTTTGGGGCCAGTCAGTGGCTTGTAAGTGGCAGCCCCGACAGTCCGGTCTAGTTTTGATCAATGTTAACCAGAGGAGTCCAAGCTATGAGTGCGCCAACGTCTGCCATCCAATCCACGCTCATTGAAAACCGCGTATTTCCACCCAGTGAAGCGTTCATGAAAGCGGCTCGCATTTCTGGCATGGACGGCTACCAAGCGCTATGTGCCGAGGCTGAAGCGGATTTCGAGGGTTTTTGGGCCCGCCTGGCGCGTGAAAACGTGGTCTGGAACAAGCCTTTCACCAAAACCCTGGATGAATCCAATGTGCCGTTTTACAAGTGGTTTGACGATGGTGAACTGAATGCGTCGGCCAACTGCCTCGACAAACACATGGGCACGGCCACGGAGAACAAGACGGCGGTTATTTTTGAAGCCGATGACGGCACGGTGACCAAGACCAGCTACAAGGAACTGTTGGCGCGTGTGAGCCAGTTTGCCAATGCACTGACAGCTGAAGGCATCCAAAAGGGCGACCGCGTGCTGGTCTACATGCCCATGACGCTGGAAGGTGTGATTGCCATGCAGGCTTGTGCCCGCATCGGAGCCATCCACAGCGTGGTGTTCGGTGGTTTCTCTGCCAAGGCGGTGCAAGAGCGCATCATCGACGTCGGCGCAATCGCGGTGATCACCTGCAACTACCAGATGCGCGGCGGCAAAGAGTTGCCGCTGAAAGCCATTGTGGACGAGGGCATGGCGCTGGGTGGCTGTGAAGCCGTCAAGACCGTGCTGGTTTACCAGCGCACTTCTACCGCATGCAATATGGTGGAAGGACGCGACAAAACGTTTGACCAGGCACTGGCTGGCCAGAGCACCACCTGTGCGCCGGTGCCTGTGGGGGCTGAGCACCCCTTGTTTATTTTGTACACATCGGGCTCCACCGGCAAGCCCAAGGGCGTGCAGCACTCCACCGGTGGCTACCTGCTATGGGCCAAGCTCACCATGGACTGGACATTCGATTTGAAGCCGGAAGACGTGTTTTGGTGCACCGCCGATATCGGCTGGATCACCGGGCATTCCTATGTGGCCTACGGCCCTCTGGCGGCCGGTGCGACCCAGATTATTTTTGAAGGCATTCCCACCTACCCGAACGCCGGGCGCTTCTGGCAAATGATTGAGCGCCATAAGTGTTCCATTTTCTACACCGCACCCACGGCCATCCGCTCCCTGATCAAGGCGGCCGAAGGCGATGCGGCGGTGCACCCCGACCGGTCCGATTTGAGCAGTCTGCGTATTCTGGGTTCGGTGGGAGAGCCCATCAATCCCGAAGCCTGGATGTGGTACTACAAGAACATCGGCCACGAAAAATGCCCAATTGTGGACACCTTCTGGCAAACCGAAACCGGCGGCCACATGATGACGCCGCTGCCCGGTGCCACGCCCCTGGTGCCCGGCAGCTGCACGCTGCCGTTGCCCGGCATCATGGCCGCCATTGTGGACGAGGTGGGCAATGACATTCCCAATGGCACTGGCGGCATTCTGGTGGTCAAACGCCCCTGGCCTTCCATGATTCGCACCATCTGGAATGACCCGGACCGTTTCAAGAAGAGCTATTTTCCTGAAGAAATGGGCGGAAATCTGTATCTGGCGGGTGACGGCGCGGTGCGCAGTGCGGACCGGGGCTATTTCCGTATTACTGGCCGGATTGACGACGTGCTGAACGTATCGGGCCACCGCATGGGAACCATGGAGATCGAGTCGGCTCTGGTCGCCAAGACCGATCTGGTGGCTGAGGCTGCGGTAGTGGGGCGTCCTGACGACGTAACCGGTGAAGCTATTTGCGCTTTTGTCGTGCTCAAGCGTTCGCGCCCCACAGGTGACGAGGCCAAAGCCATCGCCAAGGAGTTGCGCGACTGGGTGGCCAAAGAAATTGGCCCCATTGCCAAACCCAAGGACATCCGGTTTGGTGAGAATTTGCCCAAAACACGCTCTGGGAAAATCATGCGCCGCTTGCTGCGTTCGCTGGCCAAGGGCGAGGCCATTACCCAGGACACCTCCACGCTGGAAAACCCCGCGATTTTGGACCAGTTGGGTCAAACCTACTGATTCAGCAGCGCCAACAAAAAAAGCCCGCGAAAGCGGGCTTTTTTTGTTCCTTGCCACTGCGGTGACAGTGGCAAAGAGACTGTAATGAATTCACTTCACGCTCAACACCCAGGCCACCAGCGTTTTGGCTTCGGCTTCACTGACTTGTGGATTGGCGGGCATGGGTATTGCTCCCCATGCGCCGCTGCCGCCCTTCATCACTTTGGCTGCCAATTTTGCGGCAGCGGCTTTGTCGCTTTTGTATTTGGCGGCCACTTCTTTGAATGCGGGGCCCACCAGCTTCTTGTCAATGGAGTGGCATGCCATGCAGTTTTTCTTGGTAGCCAATTCCTGGCTGGCGAACGCTGGAACTGCGCAAAGAATGGCTGCGGCGCTGAGTGCTACGGTGTACAGGGTACGTTTCATTGAAGGCCTCTCGGGTTGGTTTACATTTGGACAACGTAATTGTAGTAACAGCGGTTGACAAATGTCTTACCGCCCCATGCAAATCTGGAGCAAATCATGTATTTTCTAATGCTGGGTGTCGCTTTGCTGGCGATGAAGTATCTGGAGTTTGGACCGGTGGCCGGGTGGGACTGGTGGTTTGTCCTGGCTCCCTTTGCGCTGGCGACCCTCTGGTGGTGGTGGGCAGACTCCACAGGCTACACCAAGAAAAAATCCATGCAGGCCGAAGACGCACGCCGCCAGGCACGTATCGAACGCAGCCGCGAGGCCATGGGTACACTCAGCAGCAAAAAGCGCCGATAAACCAAAGTTCAGGGCAGTTTTTACTTGCCGCTGTTTTCAGCTTTGCACCGTGTCCTGAGCACAGCCTTTCGCTTTCGCATGCACAACGTGCACAATTCACTTCATGCTTATTCATCCTCAAATAGACCCTGTCGCCCTGCAACTCGGGCCAGTCGCTGTGCACTGGTATGGCGTGACCTACCTGGCTGCTTTCGCCCTGTTTATGTTCTTGGGGAGCCGACGGCTCCGGCATGCACCGTTTGTTTCCATCACGGGCCCTGGGGCCTGGTCTTACAAAGACGTGGAAGACATTCTTTTCATGGGCGTCATGGGGGTGGTGCTGGGGGGGCGCATCGGCTACTGCCTTTTTTACAAACCCGCGTACTACCTGGCGCACCCCTTGGAGGTTTTTGCCGTGTGGCAGGGGGGCATGAGTTTTCATGGCGGCATGCTGGGGGTGATTGCCGCCATGGTCTGGTTTGCCGTGTCGCGCAACAGGCCTTTTTGGCAGGTCGCTGATTTTGTGGCGCCCTGTGTCCCCACGGGGCTGGCGGCTGGCCGTGTGGGCAATTTCATCAACGGCGAGTTGTGGGGCCGTTTGGCTGACCCGGCGTTGCCTTGGGGCATGGTGTTTCGGGGGGCGGGGGATCTGCCGCGCCACCCTTCGCAGGTCTACCAGTTTTTGCTGGAGGGGCTTTTGCTATTTATTTTGCTGTGGTGGTACGCCCGGTCCGCACCCAAACAGGGGCAGGTGGCAGCCGCCTTTTTGACAGGGTATGGCGTGTTTCGTTTTGTGGCGGAATTCTTCCGCGAGCCCGACGCCCATCTGGGTCTGCTGTCCCTGGGCATGAGCATGGGCCAGTGGCTGTGTATACCCATGATGGTGGGTGGGGTGGGGCTGTGGCTCTGGGTCGGGAGTCGCCCCGATGTACAGAAGAAATAGGGCACCAGCCCCCGAATAACGTGCGCTGGCAGCTATGAAAATGGTAGCAAATGGTGGCTCGGGTATGCGCGGCAGGAGACACCCATGAACCCGGGGTGCGTTCCCGCGCCCAACTCCGGCGTGGGGCGGCTGTGGTGACCGCCCCAAGCCCAAAGATGGATTGATGCGTAGCAATACAGAAGCAGAGGAAGACACCATGGCGGGCAGCGTTCACATGCGGGCAGACGGTCATTTGGTTTGGGTCACTTTGGACCATCCCGGAAAATTCAACGCCATGTCACGCGCCATGTGGAAGGCCCTGAAGAGCGTATTTGAAAGTATCCAGCACGATGCCGCGGCGCGCTGCGTGGTGGTGCAAGGCGTGGGGGGGCATTTCTGTGCGGGGGGCGACATTGCCGAATACCCGAGCTTTCGCTTCGACCCGGAGCAATTGCAACAGTTCCACGAAAACGAGGTCTGGGGCGGCCTGCAGGCCATGCTGGATTGCGATGTGCCCATCGTCGCGCAGATCGCTGGCAATTGCATGGGGGCAGGGGTGGAGATTGCCAGTTGCTGTGACCTTCGCCTGGCCGGTGTTTCCGCCCGGTTTGGTGCGCCGATTGCGCGCCTGGGTTTCCCCATGGCGCCGCGCGAGGCCGCGCTGGTGGCCCAGGCGGTGGGCAGCACCACGGCGCGGGCCATGCTGCTGGCAGCCGAGGTGTTTGACGCGCAGCACATGCGAGAGCGCGACTTCCTGACGCGGCTCCTGCCGGATGCACAGCTGGCCGCAGAGGTACATGCACTGGCGCAGCGCGTGGCATCACTGGCCCCCCAGGCGGCCCGGCTGAACAAACAAACCATTCGGGCATTAAATTGGCCTCCAGCCCCCGTAGAATATGCGCAAGCAGCTATCAAATCAATAGCAAAAGTGATGCCCGATACAACGCCAATCGGCCTCTCCAGCGCCTACCGCTATGCCAGCAGTGCGGAGCACCGGGAAGGCATTGCGGCTTTTCTGGGCAAGCGCCCACCGGATTTTTGAATCTCCTCTATGGACACCACACACCCAACCCCAGGCAATTTGTTTGCCGCCCTGCGCGCTGCGTTTCCCACTGACCTCAGCAGCTGCGCGGTTGAGACGGACAGCGGTTTGTCGTACTCCTGGCAAGACCTGGACCAGGCGAGCGCCATGCTTGCCAACCTCCTTGAATCGCTGGACTTGCCGGCCGGAGCTCGTATCGCGGTACAGGTGGAAAAATCGGTGGAAGCGCTGGTGCTGTACCTGGCCACCCTGCGCGCGGGGCTGGTGTATTTGCCCTTGAACACGGCCTACCAAACTGCGGAAATGGCGTATTTCATCCAGGATGCAGAGCCGTCCGTGGTGGTGTGCAGCGCCAGCAACTTCGGTTGGATCAGCAAGTTGGCGTTTTTGTCGGGAACGGCCTATGTGTTCACCTTGAACGACGACCGCACCGGCACCTTGCTGGACCGCGCCGCACAGTTATCCGCCACCCATGCCGTGGTGCCGCGGCAGCCGGACGATCTGGCCGCCATCATCTACACCAGCGGCACCACCGGCCGCAGCAAAGGTGCCATGCTGTCGCACGGCAACCTGCTGAGCAACGCCTTGGTACTGAAAGATTACTGGGATTGGCAGGCGGACGACGTGTTGCTGCACGCGCTGCCTATTTTTCATGTGCACGGCTTGTTTGTGGCTATCCATGGCGCCTTGATCAACGGCAGCAAGATGGTCTGGTGTGCCAGGTTCGACCCCAAGGTGGTCTTGCAGCACCTGCCGCAAGCCACCGTGTTGATGGGTGTTCCCACCTTTTACGTGCGTCTGCTGGCCGAGCCGCTGCTGACGACGGCGGTGGTGCGCAATATGCGCCTGTTCATCTCCGGCTCGGCGCCGATGCTGATCGAGACTTTTGTGCAATGGCAGCAACGCACCGGCCACACCATTCTGGAGCGCTACGGCATGAGCGAAACCGCCATGCTGACCTCCAACCCCTGCCGGGCAGAGGATGGCTCTCGCCTGGGCGGTACCGTGGGCCGCCCTTTGCCTGGGGTGCAACTGCGGGTGCAGGACGACGATGGCCATACTTTGCCGGTAGGAGAGATTGGCGGCATCCAGGTCAAAGGGCCCAATGTGTTTCAGGGCTATTGGCACATGCCGGACAAAACGGCGCAGGAGTTCACGCCGGATGGCTTCTTCAAAACCGGAGATGTGGGGCGCGTGGACGCCCAGGGCTGTGTGACGATTGTGGGGCGCAGCAAGGACCTCATCATCAGCGGCGGCTACAACGTGTACCCGGCGGAGATTGAAGGTTATATCAACGCCCTGCCGGGTGTGGCTGAAAGCGCGGTGGTGGGGGTGCCCGATGCCGATTTTGGCGAGGTCGGGGTGGCCGTGGTGGTGCCTAAGCCGGGCGCAGTGCTGCACAGCGATGCCATCCTGGTGCAACTCAAATCCCAGTTGGCCAATTTCAAAATTCCCAAGCGTTGCCATGTGGTGGCTGATTTGCCGCGCAATGCCATGGGCAAGGTGCAAAAAAACCTGCTGCGTGCGCAATATCAGAATATGCCGGTCGCTTAGAGGCGACGGAGCACGGCAGCGGACGAATCCGGCGTATTATTATTTTTTCGCCATCCAACCACCGATGAGGAGCCTCGCCATGAAAGTATCCCAAGTCATTGTTCGCACCGCCAACCCGACTGCTGGTGATTTTGCCAAGCTGTCCGCCATCAACCCTGGCTTGGTGCTGGCATTTGGTTCGGTGGATGTATTGAAAGGGGGGGCTGCGGCCATCGCCCAGGCATTTCCAGATGCGCACCGGGTCGGTTGCTCCACGGCGGGCGAAATTTCTGCGCAAGGGGTGGATGACGGTACCCTGGTGGTGACCGCCTTGCAGTTCGATCAGACCCAGGTGGAGCAGGTGAGCACGGTGTTGGCGGGTATGGACGACTCATTTGCTGCCGGAAAGCGCCTGGCTTTGGGCTTGCACCAGGAAGGGCTGCGCGCGATTATGGTTTTTGGCCAGGGCGTGGCGATCAATGGCAGCGCGGTTCTTTCTGGCATGAGCGAGGTGGTGGGCGTCGATGTTCCTATCACCGGCGGTTTGGCGGGCGACGGCGGTGCGTTCCAGCAGACCTGGATTCTGGATGATGGGGGAGTCAGCAGCAGTCGCCTGGTGTGCGTCGGCCTGTACGGGGACAAGCTGGAGTTTTCACACGGTTCATTCGGGGGGTGGTCACCCTTTGGGCCGGCCCGCAAGGTCACGCGGTGCGAAAGCAATGTGCTGTTTGAACTGGACGGCGAGTCCGCGTTGGCGGTGTACAAAAAATACCTCGGCGAACACGCCAAAGGGCTGCCTGCTTCGGGTTTGTTGTTTCCTTTTGCGATGTTGGGGAGCGACCACAACGAAGTGGGGCTTATCCGTACCATTTTGGGGGTGGATGAAGCCGCCGGGAGCTTGACGCTGGCCGGTGAAATCGATTCGGATGGCTACCTCAAGCTCATGCATGCCAGTACCGATGCCCTGGTCGATGGCGCTGAAGCCGCTGCGCAGGCCGCCATGGACATGCAAAACAATCCCGGCGAAGGTTTTGCCTTGTTGGTCAGTTGCGTGGGGCGCAAGCTGGTGATGGGGGGGCGTGTGGACGAAGAGGTGGAAGCGGTGGGTGAAGTGTTTGGCGCGGGCGCCACCTTGGCGGGCTTTTATTCGTATGGCGAAATCAGCCCGTTTACCAAAGCCGTGGAGTGCAAATTGCACAACCAGACGATGACGATTACCTACCTGTCGGAAGCTGCCTGATTCTTCTGGGCGCGTCGTTTCATGCACAAGCTGCTGGCCCGCCAGATCAAGCGTGTTCTGGGTGTTGAAGAGACGCGGCTGCCTGCAGTTTTGGAAGAATTTCGGTGCTTGGTGGACGCCGGGGCGCTGTCAGACGAGGCCACCCGCATGCTGGGCGGTTTGGGAAGTTTTTTTCAACGCGTGGACGACGCCTACCAGCAAAACGACCGCGATCTGGAGCTGAAAACCCGCAGCCTGGAGTTGAGTTCGGTGGAATTGAGCGAAACCAACACCCGTATCCGGGAGGAGTTGGCCAGCCGCACCCGTGCGATTGACTCTTTGCGCGAAACCGCCATGGGACTCATGGACTTCATCGATCTGGACCAGTCGGCGTTGGTGGACGACAACCTGGAAAGCCTGTCTGCACTGATGAGCAGTCTGGTCCAACAGCGCGAAGAAAGCCAAAGAGACCTGCAAGCCGCTCTGGCTGATTTGGCGTACCAGAAGTTTGCGTTGGACCAGCATGCCATTGTCAGCATCACCAACGTGGACGGCGACATTACCTACGCCAATGACAAGCTGTGCGAAATCAGTGGCTACTCGCGTGAAGAATTGCTCAGTAACAACCACCGGATGATCAGCTCGGGGGTGCATGACGCCGATTTTTTTGCGGATATGTGGCGCACCATCACCGCGGGCCACGTCTGGCATGGTGAGGTGTGCAACCGCTCCAAGAGCGGGCGTCTGTATTGGGTCAACGCCACCATCGTGCCTTTGCGCGACGACGCGGGCAAGCCCACCATGTTTATCGCCATACGCACGGATATTACCGAACGCAAGCACATGGAGGCCACGATTCAGGCGGCAGAAGCACGCTTGCGCCGGATCACCAACACAGTGCCAGGGGTGGTGTTCCAGTGGCATGTGGGCGCCAAGACCTTGAAATACACCTTTGTCAGCGACCGGGTTGAAGAGATTCGGGGCATTTCCCGTGAAGCGATGTTGGCGGATGCGAACCTGGCAACCAGTCAGATTTTGGAGGATGACCGCAAACGGGTAATTAAAGGGGTTCTTGCTGCGGCCAGTCACCGCACGGTATGGAGTGACGAATACCGGGTGCGGCTGCCCAACGGTGCGGTGCGTTGGATGCGCACCGAGATCAACCCCGAGCCCGATCTGGCGCCGGACGGTGCCACCGTGTTTACCGGCATCTGGCAAGACGTGACCTCCCTGATCGAGGCCGATGTGCGCCTGCGCGAGGTAACACAAAATATACCGGTTGCGGTGTACCAGTTCAAAATGGGCGCTGATGGCGTTAGAAGCCTTCCCTTCATCAGCCCCTCCATCCAGGCGATTGCGGGTTTGAAACCTGATGCCTTGATGGCCAACGCCGAGTTGATGTTTGAGCGCATTCATCTGGACGACCTGGCGTTGGTGCAGGACTCGATTCTTGCGTCGCTGGAGAACGGGAATCCTTGGGCCACCGATTTCCGCCTGATGCATACGGTGAGCGGAGCGCCGGTTTGGGTGCATGGCGAGTCTCAACCCAAGCGTTTGGCCGATGGCAGCACCCTGTTCAACGGGTATTTGGCCGACATTTCCGAGCCCAAGCGGGTGTCGGTCGAGCTGCAAAAAGCCAAAGAAGACGCGGAGGCGGCCAACCGGGCGAAATCGGATTTTCTGGCCAATATGAGCCATGAGATACGCACCCCCATGAATGGGGTCATCGGCATGACGGAGTTGCTGATGGATACCGAGATGGACGCCGAGCAGCGCGAATACCTGGGCATTGTGAAGTCCTCCTCCGAGTCGCTGCTGCGGGTGATCAACGATATCCTGGACTTTTCCAAGATTGAGGCGGGCAAGCTGCTGATTGAGCATATTCCCTTCAATCTGGGCCACACCATCTCCGATACCTTGAAGACCATCGCCTTGCGCGCGCAGGAAAAAGGGCTGGAACTGGTCTGTGACATCGACCCCGACGTGCCCATGGCCGTGGTGGGTGACCCAGGGCGTTTGCGTCAAATACTGGTCAATATCATTGGCAATGCCATCAAGTTCACGCAACAGGGCGAAGTGCTGCTGCACATCTCCTGTGCACCGCATTCGGGCGAGGGTGCCATGCTGCATCTGGCGGTGAGCGACACCGGGATCGGCATTCCGCAGAGCAAATTGGGGAGCATTTTTGATGCATTTTCACAAGAGGACAGTTCCATCACCCGCAAGTACGGCGGCACCGGCCTGGGGCTGACCATTTGCGCCCGACTGGTCGAAGCCCTTGGCGGGCGCATTTGGGTGGAGAGTGCGTTGGACCACGGCAGCACTTTCCATTTTCTCACCCGGGTGGAAATGGATCTGAATCCGGCTGAGGCGGCACCGTTTGTCGGCAACCTGGACGGACGAAGCGTGCTGGTCGTGGACGACAACGATGTCAACCGCAGGGTGTTGACCCGTGCCCTGCAGTTCGCCGGGGCGCAGATCCACGACGTGGCTTCGGGCCTGGAAGCCTTGCAATGGCTGTCGACACTGGGCGTCAAAGACCGGCCCTGCGATTTGGTGTTGTTAGACGCCCAAATGCCCGATATGGATGGATTTGCGGTGGCTGAGCGTTTGGTGCAACTGCCGCATTGTGCGCAAATTCCTTTGCTCATGGTGTCCAGTGCCGGCATCAAGGGCGATGCCCAGCGGGCACGCGACGTTGGCATTGCCGCCTACCTTTCCAAACCCATTGGGCGCGACGAATTGTTGTTGGCGGCGACCCAGGTTTTGAATCCCCATCCCGGTGGGCATGCTGATTTGATCACCCGCCATTCGCTCAAAGATGCGCATGTGGCCATGCAGGTGTTGCTGGTGGAGGACCATAGGGTGAACCAGAAGCTGGCAGTCACCTTGCTGGAACGGTGGGGGCACCATGTGGACGTGGCGGAAAATGGGCAAATTGCACTTGCCATGCTGGCCAAACAAACCTTTGATGTCGTCCTGATGGACATGATGATGCCGGTGATGGATGGTCTGGAGGCCACACGGCGTTTTCGTGCACAGGAAGAGGGGCGTCACACGCCCATCATTGCCCTGACGGCCAACGCGATGGAGTCGGACCGCCAGCGCTGCCTGGATGCCGGTATGGATGACTATATTTCCAAGCCCATCAAGGCACAGGAGTTGCAATTGGCATTGCTGCGTTACGCAAAGGTGCCAAAGCAAGGCGTCGGCGGGGCGGTGGTTGCCGAGGCAGCCCTGCTGTCACCGATCAGTCTGGACAGTTTGGCTGAATTTGACTATGCCGCCGCGCTGGCGGCGCAAGACCAGGAGATGGTGGAAATTGTTGCCCAGGCCTTTGTAGACCAGTGGCCCGAAGATTTGAAAAAAATGAAAGAGGCCCTGGATCGCGCCGATTTCAGTGCGGTGTTGTACACCACGCACGCCCTGAAAGGAACTTTGTCCATGTTTGGCGCCCTGCCGGCGAGCGGTTTGGCGGAGCGCATTGAAGGCCTCGCAGCGCAGGAAAATTTGCTGCCAGTCACCAGTCTCATGCCACTGTTCGTCTTGGAAGTGGAGCGTTTGTTGACCGCCATGCAGGCCCATGCCACCCTATGACGTCTTTTGAATACTTTGCAGAGGTTGAACCCTTGTGATCCAACATGTACTGATCGTCGATGACACCGAAATTAATTTGATTTTGTTCGGTGCGCTGGTGAAAAAATTGGAAAACTGTGTCCCGCATGTGTTTTCCGATCCGCGTGCCGGATTGGCCTGGGCCCAAGAAAATGCCATGGATCTGGTTATTGTGGATTACATGATGCCCGAGGTGGATGGCTTGGAATTCATACGGCTTTTGCGGGAAATGCCTGGTAGGGACGCCACTCCAGTGCTGATGATCACCGCCAACGACCAAAAGCCAATTCGTTACCGGGCACTGGATTCTGGAGCCAGTGATTTCTTGACCAAACCGGTGGACAAGATCGAATTTTTGGCCCGTGCTAAAAACATGTTGAACCTCAGCGAAGCGCGCAAAAAACTGGATGACCGGGCTGAATGGCTTGCAGAAGAAGTGCGCAAGGCCACTGTGGAAATTGTGGAACGTGAGCGCGAAACCGTGCTTCGTTTGTCGAAAGCGGCGGAATTTCGTGATCCCGAGACGGGCGCCCACATCTTGCGCATGGCGCACTTTTCCAAACTGATCGCGGCCGGTATGGGGCTGTCGGTGGATGACCAGGAACTGTTGCTGGAAGCCGCGCCGATGCACGACATTGGCAAGGTGGGCATTGCCGACAAGATTTTGCTGAAGCCGGGCCGTCTCGACCACGAGGAGTTCGAGGTGATGAAGCAGCACGCCATTCTGGGTTTTGAGCTGTTAAAAGGAAGCGCCTCCCGTGTATTGCAGGCGGGGGCAGAAATTGCCCGAGGCCACCATGAAAAATTCGATGGTTCGGGGTACCCAGCAGGCATTAAGGGGAAGGAAATCCCGATATTCAGCCGCATCGTTGCGGTAGCCGATGTGTTTGACGCCCTGACTTCGGAGCGGCCCTACAAAAAAGCGTGGAGCCTGGAGGCTGCGGTGGACTTCCTCGTGGCGGGTTCCGGCAGCCATTTCGATCCGGATTGTGTGCAGGCCTTCCTGAGTGCTTGGGACGATGTATTGGAAATTCGGGCGCGCTTCCATGAAGACGCCTGATTATCGCAAGACCAGAACCGGCACCGTTGCATGCGTCAGGACTTGCTGCGTTTCGCTGCCCAGCAGCAGCCGTTTGATACCCCTGCGACCATGGGAGGCCATGACAATCAGGTCGCACTGGTGTTTTTTGACGGTTGCCAGTATGGCGTCTGACACGACATCGGATTTAACCGCCAGCGCTTTGGTCGCTACGCCTTTGGCCTGAGCCGCTTTGGCCACTGCGTCCACCACGGACTGCCCTTCGTTTGCCCATTGCTTTTCTACCCGTTGGATTTCGTCAGGCTGCAGCGCAATCCCCCCCTCAAAATAGCTGGTCGGGTAGCGGGGAACGACTTTCAGGGCCACCAGTTCCGCACCAGCGAGTGCCGCCAAGGCGATGGCGCTGTTGACGGCTTTTTTGGACAGCTTGGATCCATCGGTCGCGACTAAAATGCGCTGGTACATATCGGCTCCTTGACGGTTGTAAAGCCCCACCTTACTCTTTCGGTGCGCATAATATCTTGATGTGAATCAAGAATTAAATGGGCATTCTCACGCACACTCCCTAACCATGTCCAACGCCAGCCTTGCTTTGCCTGTTGCGCTACCCCTTTCCAGCCCACACAGTCTTGAAGCCTTACGGATGCTGGACGATCCGCAGGAGTGGGTTGCGTTCAGCCGTCCTTGCGCACAAGACGCCACGGTGTGGGAGTCCAATGTGGTGATCGAAGGCATGCACTGCGCGGCGTGTTCACTGACGTTGGAAGACGCCATTGGTCGGGTACCTGGTGTGTTGGGCGTGCAAGTGGGGGCGGCCAGCCATCGGGCGCGTGTGATGTGGTCGTCGTCTGGCGCGCGTCCATCCGACTGGATGCGGGCGGTGCAAGATTGCGGCTACCGGGCCGTGCCAGCCAACGACGTGTTTGTCAACGAGCGCCGCAAGTTGGAGACTCGGCAAGCCTTGTGGCGCTGGTTGGTGGCGGGCCTGTGCATGATGCAGGTGATGATGTACGCCTATCCGGCCTATGTTGCCCATCCCGGAGACCTCACCGGCGAGATGGAGCAACTGTTGCGGTGGGCGTCTTGGGTATTGACGCTGCCTGTGATCCTTTTTTCGTGTGGCCCCTTCTTCAAGAATGCGCTGCGTGATATCGCACACGCCCATATCAGCATGGATTTGCCGGTCGCTCTGGGGATGGCCATCACGTTTGCGGTGAGCACGGCGGGCACTTTCGAGCCGCAAGGGTTGTTCGGCCGTGAGGTGTATTTTGACTCGCTGACCATGTTCGTGTTTTTCTTGCTGACCGGACGCTGGCTGGAGTTGCGCCTGCGTGACCGCACGGCCGGGGCGCTGGAGGCCTTGATGAACCGCTTGCCCGACAGTGTGGAGCGCCGTGATGCGAGCGGAGGCTTCGAGCGCGTGGCGGTGCGCAGGGTGGTGGTAGGGGATGTGGTGCGAGTGCATGCGGGCGAGGCATTCCTGGCTGACGGCGTCGTGGAGCAGGGCGACACCATGGTCGATGAAGCCTTGTTGACGGGCGAGTCCCGACCGCTTTCCCGTGGCCCCGGGGCGTCGGTGGTTGCCGGTAGCCATAACCTGAGCGCCACCGTGCAGGTTCGGGTGGAACGCACCGGAGATGCCACCCGTTTTGCCCAGATCGTGGCGCTGATGGAGAGTGCTGCGGCGACCAAGCCCGAAGGGGCACAAATAGCGGACCGGCTGGCCAAACCATTTTTGATCGCGGTTTTGTTGGCTGCGGCGGCGTCTTGTGCCTGGTGGTGGGGGCGTGACCCCGGCCACGCTTTGATGGTGGCGGTCGCAGTTTTGGTGGTGACCTGTCCCTGTGCTCTTTCCTTGGCCACACCGGCCGCCATGCTGGCCGCTGCGGGGTCGCTCGCGCGTAGAGGTGTTCTGGTGCGTAAATTGTCGGCACTGGAGGCCTTGGCTGCGGTGGATACGGTTGTATTTGACAAGACCGGGACCCTGACGCGAGATGCGTTTTCGCTGGGCACCGTAGACACGCGTCCTGGCTTGTCCGCATCGCAGGCGCTTGCCATGGCGGCGGCCATGGCGCAGCATTCGCTTCATCCTGTTTCAAGGGCGCTCAGCGTAGCGGCCCAGGCAACTGAAAAAGTCGAAGGCAATGGGGCGGGCGGCGGCGAAACTCTTGGGCATTGGTGGTGTGATACGGCAGCAGAAGTTGCGGGGCAGGGTATCTCTGGCCTGGTGGTGGACCAATCTTCAGTTCCGGTGGTACCAGCGGTTGCCATGCGCTTGGGGTCTGCCAGCTATTGCGGGGTGGAGCCACAACGGTCAACCGGCTTGCGGGTATTTCTAAGCGATGCGCAGGGTTGGCTAGCCACTTTTGAGCTCAGTGAAGAAATACGTTCAGAGGCTGCAAAAGTGGTTGCTGCGCTGAAAGGCGATGGTGTCACCGTGCACCTGCTTTCCGGGGATGACTCGGATGCGGTGGCCCAGGTGGCCGAACAGGCGGGAATCCTGCATGCCAAAGGTGCTTGCTCTCCCAGCGACAAGCTAGCCTTCTTGAAGGACCTGCAGAAGCGGGGGCATACCGTGGCGATGGTGGGGGATGGTCTGAACGATGGACCGGTGCTGGCGGGAGCCCACGTCGCATTTGCCATGGGCAAAGCGGTGCCCCTGACCCAAGCGAAAGCCGATTTCGTGGTGATGGGGGACCACTTGAGCAGTGTGGTACAGGCTGTGCGTCTGGCCCGGCGAACGCAGGGCGTGGTGCGACAAAACCTGTGGTGGGCATTGCTCTATAACGCGGCCTGCGTGCCATTGGCCGTCGTCGGCATGCTGCCTGCCTGGGCCGCAGGCTTGGGCATGGCGGCGAGTTCTTTGCTGGTGGTGCTCAACGCATTGCGTTTGGCGCGTGAGCCTGCTTTTGGTGAAAATTAGGAAAAAGGTCTATGGAAATCCTTTATTTACTCATTCCCCTGTCCGTCGTATTGGTATTTTTTATCCTCGGAGGTCTGTGGTGGGCTATTGATCGCGGTCAATTTGAAGACATCGAGGCGGAAGGGGCGCGTATTTTGCGAGATTCTTGACCTGTATTAGATATAAATGTTTTGAGATTGATGTGAATCAATTAATTCGACCGTTTACTCGTAGAGAATTGACATTAGACAAATCGAGAAGAGGTAAAAATGGCATTTTCAAATCAGCAGGCAACTGTCTACAACGATACTGTTGTACGCCAGTTCGCCATCATGACGGTGGTTTGGGGCGTGGTCGGGATGTTGGTGGGGGTAATCATTGCCTCGCAACTGGCTTGGCCTGAACTGAACTTTGGTATTCCCTGGCTTAGCTACGGTCGTTTGCGGCCTTTGCACACCAATGCCGTTATTTTTGCGTTTGGCGGCTGTGGCTTGTTTGCCGCTTCGTATTACGTGGTGCAGCGCACCTGTCAGGTGCGCTTATTCGGTGACAAGCTGGCTTCGTTCACTTTTTGGGGGTGGCAACTGGTGATTCTTGCAGCCGCCATTTCCCTGCCCCTGGGTTACACCCAAGGCAAGGAATATGCCGAGTTGGAGTGGCCTATTGATATTCTTATCACGCTGGTTTGGGTCTCTTACGCCATCGTTTTCTTTGGCACCGTCGGCACCCGCAAGGTCAAGCATATTTATGTAGCCAACTGGTTCTTTGGTGCCTTTATATTGGCGGTTGCGATTTTGCATCTGGTCAATAGTGCCGCGATTCCTGTGGGCTTCATGAAGTCTTACTCGGCATACGCTGGTGTACAGGACGCCATGGTGCAGTGGTGGTATGGCCACAATGCGGTGGGTTTCTTCTTGACCGCAGGCTTCTTGGGCATGATGTATTACTTTATCCCGAAGCAGGCTGGTCGTCCGGTGTACAGCTACCGCCTGTCCATTGTTCACTTCTGGGCTCTGATCTTCACCTACATGTGGGCGGGTCCTCACCATCTGCACTACACCGCATTGCCTGATTGGACGCAGTCCGTTGGTATGGTTTTCTCCCTGATTCTTCTGGCACCCAGTTGGGGTGGCATGATCAACGGCATCATGACGCTGTCTGGCGCATGGCATAAGCTGCGCGATGACCCTATCTTGCGTTTCTTGATTGTGTCGCTGTCCTTCTACGGTATGTCGACCTTTGAAGGTCCCATGATGGCGATCAAGACGGTTAATGCATTGAGCCACTACACCGATTGGACAGTGGGCCATGTGCACTCCGGAGCTTTGGGCTGGGTGGGCCTGGTGACTATGGGTTCCATGTACTACCTGATTCCCAAATTGTTTGGCCAGAAACAGATGTACAGCGTCAAGGCTATTGAAGTGCACTTCTGGACTGCCACCATCGGTATTGTGATTTACATCGCCGCTATGTGGATTGCCGGAGTGATGCAGGGTCTGATGTGGCGCGCTATCAATGCCGATGGCACATTGACCTACACCTTTGTGGAGTCTGTCAAAGCGACGTTCCCGTTCTATGTGTTGCGCTTGTTGGGCGGTTTGTTGTACCTGACCGGTATGGTGATCATGCTGTGGAATACCCTGAAGACTGCGACAGCCGGTCGTGCCGTCAGCGTCAATATTCCCGTAGCTGTTGCGCACGCTTGAGAAGGACACCATCATGGCAAATAACAATTCAACAACTGGTTTTTCGCACGAAAAGATTGAGACCAATAACTTCTTGATGATTGTGCTCATCTTGTTGGTGTTGGTGGTGGGCGGGTTGGTAGAAATCGTCCCGCTTTTTTTCCAAAAGTCCACGACAGAGCCCATTAAAGGCATTCAGCCGTATACCGCATTGCAGCTGGCGGGGCGTGATATCTACATCCGCGAAGGTTGCTACAACTGCCACTCGCAAATGATTCGGCCTTTCCGTGCGGAGACGCTGCGTTATGGTCACTACTCTGTGGCGGGCGAGTCGGTGTATGACCATCCCTTTCAGTGGGGCAGCAAACGCACCGGTCCTGATCTGGCGCGTGTGGGTGCCAAGTACAGCGATGAGTGGCACCGCATTCACTTGATCAACCCGCGTGATGTGGTGCCAGAGTCCAACATGCCTGCGTACCCCTGGCTGGAGAAGACGCCCGTGAATGCGGCAGTGATGCCTGTCCATATGAATGGATTGCGCGCCGTCGGTGTTCCTTACACCGACGCGCAGATCGCCGCGTCGGTGGAAGATGTCAAGGGTAAGTCAGAGCTTGATGCGGTGATTGCCTATCTGCAAGTGCTGGGCCTTGCGCTCAAATAATGCGCCCAGGAGCAGCACATGGACATTAACACTCTCAGGTCTATGGCCACCGTGGCCAGCTTTGTGACCTTCATCGGAATTGTGTGGTGGGCTTGGTCCAGACAGCGTTCTGCAGACTTCTCGGAAGCGGCCAATTTGCCGTTCGAGCAGGACTGACCCACCGAATAAGGAATCGAAATGAGCGACTTTACAAGTAACTTCTGGTCTATTTACGTTTCAGGATTCACGTTGGTTGGTATCGTTGCCTGCCTGCTCCTGCTGTGGTTCAGTGGCAAAGCCAAAGCCTTGACTGCCCATGACAATACCACCGGCCATGTGTGGGATGGTGATTTACGTGAAATGAACAACCCGTTGCCCCGCTGGTGGGTGTGGCTTTTTGTCATTACCATCGTTTTTTCTTTTGCCTACCTCGCCATTTATCCAGGATTGGGTTCGTTTGGCGGCAAGCTGGCCTGGAGCCAAGTGGGGCAATACCAGGCAGAGATCGACAAAGGCAATAAGGAGGTTGCACCTCTGTACGCCAAGTTTGCGGCGATGACCCCTGAAGAGATGTCTCGGGATCCACAGGCCCATGCCATTGGTGAGCGTTTGTTCATGAACAATTGCTCCCAATGCCACGGCTCGGATGCCCACGGCGGAAAAGGTTTCCCGAATCTGGCCGATGCGGACTGGTTGCATGGCGGGACGCCTGACAAAATCATCGAGACGATTGCCCAGGGCCGGATGGGTCAAATGCCTGTGATGGCCGCTGCAGTTGGAACGTCTGACGACGTGAAGAATGTGGCCAACTATGTGCTCAGCTTGTCGGGCAGTGCACATGATTCGGTGCGTGCAGCTTTGGGTAAATCCAAATTTGCAGCCTGTGCCGCCTGCCACGGTGCCGACGGCAAGGGCAACCAGGCATTGGGTGCTCCCAATCTCACGGACGATATCTGGTTGCACGGGTATGGCGAAGCAGTCATCATGGCCATGGTGAACAATGGCAAAGTCAACCCGATGCCTGCACAGGGTGAGAAGCTGACGCAGGCACAAATCAAGGTGTTGGGTTCTTATGTCTGGGGCTTGTCCAACAACGCTCCCGCCAAATAGACAGGTTGCAAAGAAGGCGCACCATTTTTGTCTCTCCCTAACACATCGCGGCGCAAGGTTATCCCCATTTTCCCATCGCCAGACAAGGGGCCGATAGAGCCCCCGCCTGGCGCCGATGTAGAGATGGTCTCGCTTTACGAAGCGCATAAGAAAATTTACCCCAGAAGCGTTTCCGGTTTTTTTTCCAACTGGCGCTGGGGAATGGTTTTCTTGACCCAGTTGGTGTTTTATGGATTGCCTTGGCTGGAGTGGGGGCAAAGGCAGGCGGTTTTGTTTGATCTGAATTCGCGACGCTTTTACATCTTCAATTTGGTTCTTTATCCACAGGATTTCATTTACCTCACCGGGATATTGGTGATTTCTGCGTTGTCTCTATTCCTGTTTACCGCAGTGGCAGGACGTTTGTGGTGTGGTTATGCATGCCCTCAGACGGTTTATACCGAGATGTTCCTGTGGCTGGAGCATAAGGTGGAGGGTGATCGCTCGGCACGTATGCGGCGCGATGCTGGTCGGTGGACTCTTGACAAGGTGGGGCGCAAGACGGCCAAGCATTTTCTGTGGTTGGCAGTGGCATTGTGGACTGGTTTTACCTTTGTGGGGTATTTCACGCCGATTCATGAGCTGGGGCTGGAGTTTGTTCAACTCAATATGAGTTCGTGGGAAACCTTTTGGTCCTTGTTTTACGGTTTTGCCACGTATGGCAACGCTGGCTTCATGCGTGAGCAGGTGTGCATACACATGTGCCCTTATTCCCGCTTTCAGAGTGCCATGTTCGATAAGGACACGCTCATCGTGACTTACGATGCTGAGCGGGGTGAGCCGCGTGGTGCACGGTCAAAAAAGGCCGATTTATCAACCCTGAATTTGGGTGCCTGTGTGGATTGCACTCTGTGTGTTCAGGTCTGCCCGACGGGAATTGATATTCGTGATGGTCTGCAGTACCAGTGCATTGGCTGTGGTGCCTGTGCTGACGTATGCGACACTGTGATGGATAAATTGGGCTATGCCAAAGGCTTGGTAAAGTATTCCACTGAGAATGCAGTCAATCAGCATTGGACGCGTGGGCAAATTTTGCGCCATGTGCTTCGTCCACGGGTGTTGGTTTATTCGGCCATACTGGGAGTGGTCGTTCTCGCGATGGCAATCAGTCTGGCTTGGCGTACGCCGTTTAAGGTGGATGTTGTTCGTGACAGAGGATCTCTGGCACGCATTGCTTCAGGCGGTCGGATTGAAAACGTGTACCGGTTGCAGGTCATGAACGCGATGGAATCCCAGCAGCATTTTCGGATTTCTGCCAACGGGCTTCCCGGCTTGATGGTCGCTTCAGAAAATGAGGTAGTCATTGAGCCCACCCAGTCACGCTGGGTTGCTGTACGGGTTCAAGCGCCTTTTGATGCTGCGCCTGCGGGTTCCCATGCCATCCATTTCGATATCGTTGCGCTGGATATAGCTGCCAAGGTGTCAGAAAAGTCAGTATTCATTGTTCCCCGTTAAGGAGTTATATGGCCGAAATTCAAGCTGTTCCCGATGGCCCGTGGTGGAAATTTGGCTACGTGTGGATGGTGCTGGCTGGCCCGGCGATTGTGGTCGTTGCGAGTTTGGTTACGCTGTATCTTGCGGTAACCCGCACAGATCCGGTGCTGGATGAAGACTACTATCGCAAAGGGTTGCAGATTAACCAGACCTTGGCCAACAATCCTTCCAGCTTGGCACCCGCATTGCAGGGACGCAACCACGCAGCTACGGGGGTGCCTCCTCCCGTGCATAAAGCTCCCTGATTGACATCTTCACGAGGGCATAAGCATGCTGCAAAAACGACTCATGTGGATTCTATGGCCGGCTTTTTTGATGGCCGGTGTACTGGAGATGCTGGTGTTTGCCGTGGTGGATCCTCAAGACCTGCATTGGTTGGGAAACCCCTTGGAATTTTCACGCCAAAGTATCTATGCATTGGCGTTTTTTCTATTTTGGGGCATCACAACCGTGTCCAGCGGATTGACCACTCTGTTGGCAATGTCGCCGTTTGAGGTCAATCGTTGTCCTTTACCTCCAGATGGAAGACCCGACGGTTGCCCTAAACAGGGTGGGTGCTGACGCTTTCAACCCACACACCTTGAGGGGGATTCAGTTGCAAATTTTCGGATTGACGATGTCTTTGAGCGCATCGGTGTTGATGATGCGTACATGGCGTTGCTTGACCTCGACGATGCCATCGTCCGAAAATTTGGAAAATGTGCGGCTCACCGTTTCCAACTTGAGTCCCAGGTAGCTGCCAATTTCCTCGCGGGTCATCCGCAACACCAATTCCAACGAAGAAAAGCCACGGGCATGCAGGCGCTGTACCAGATTGAGCAGAAACGCGGCCACACGTTCTTCCGCGCGCATGCTCCCCAAAAGCAACATGACGCCGTTTTCGCGTACGATTTCGCGGCTCATGATTTTGTGGACATGCCGCTGCAGGGCGTTGACTTCTCTGGACAATTCCTCAATGCGGTCAAAGGGCATGATGCACACTTCGGCGTCTTCCAGTGCCACGGCATCGCAAGTATGGTGCTCGTTCACAATACCGTCCAGCCCGACGATTTCGCCCGCCATCTGAAAGCCTGTGACTTGGTCACGACCATCTTCAGACGCGACACAGGTCTTGAAGAAACCCGTGCGAATGGCAAACAGGCTGGTGAATTTTTCACCGTTACGAAACAGCGTTTCACCCCGTTTGACTTTGCGTCGGCTGGCCACTACATCGTCAATGCGGTCCAGCTCCGCCTGACTCAAACCCATAGGCATGCACAGCTCGCGTAAATTGCAATTGGAGCATGCAACCTTGATGGTTTGGGGGTTTATTGCGACCACCGTCGCACCGGGCTTCACGGCAAGTGACGCCACAGTTTCAACTCTGCTAACAAGTTTGTTATCAAACATAGGCGTCCCATGATACAGATCAATTGTAAACCTATCAACTTTAGCGGTCCTTGATTCAAATCAAGAAGAAATTGGTGAAGTTGCGGCAAAGTGGTCCGGTTTGCCTTGGAATATTCATGAATGATTTAGCTGCCCCTGTCACTGACGAAATGCTGCGCCGATATGACGTGTCCGGCCCACGGTACACCTCTTATCCCACGGCAGATCGGTTTGTGGAGGCCTTTGGGGCAGCTGACTATGCTTTGGCATTGGCCCAGCGCCGCAGCGGTGCAGCGGCCATGACCTTGCCTTTGTCGCTGTATGTGCACATCCCTTTTTGCGAGTCTTTGTGCTACTACTGTGCCTGCAACAAAATCATTACCAGACACCATAATCGAGGCGCAGAGTATCTGCGCTACCTGAGCCGCGAAGTGGATCTGCACACCGCCTTGATCGGTCAGGGTCAGATGGTCAGCCAACTGCATCTGGGAGGGGGGAGCCCTACTTTCCTGAGCGACGGCGAACTGCGGGAGCTGATGCATATGCTGCGCCGCAATTTTGTGCTGGCGCCAGGTGGCGAATACTCCATAGAAATTGATCCCAGAACGGTAGATGCTTCGCGTCTGGACACCTTGGCGGAGTTAGGTTTCAATCGCCTCAGCTTTGGTGTTCAGGATTTTGACCCGGCAGTGCAAAAAGCGGTGCATCGGGTGCAGCCTGTGGAGCAGGTATTTTCATTGGTGGATGCGGCACGTTCACGCGGTTTTGACTCCATCAACGTGGATCTCATTTACGGTCTGCCGCAGCAAAGTCCAGAGTCATTTGACCGTACGTTGGCGCAGGTGGTCCAGTTGCGGCCGGATCGCATTGCTTTGTATGCCTACGCCCATTTACCGGAGCGTTTCAAGCCGCAGCGTCGCATTGCAGCGGTTGAGCTGCCCGGTGGGGGTGCCAAAATATCGATGCTGTCACGCTCTTTGGCCAGCTTGATTGGCGCAGGTTATGTGTACGTGGGCATGGACCATTTCTCACTTCCATCCGACTCGCTGGCAGTTGCAAAACGGCAGGGCCGCCTGCACCGCAATTTTCAAGGCTATAGCACCCAGCCGGATTGTGATTTGATTGCCTTGGGCGTGTCTTCTATTGGTCGTATTGGGGCCACCTACAGCCAGAATTCCAAAACGCTGGAGGAGTACTACGATTTTCTGGACCAAGGCCAATTCCCGGTAGTTCGGGGTCTGGCGCTGTCACGTGATGATCTGGTGCGCCGTTCTGTGATCATGGCCCTGATGTGCCATGGGCAGGTGCAATTTGAATCGATTGAGTTGGCCCATCTGGTGGATTTTCGCGCCTATTTCGCCAAGGAAATGGAGTTCTTGCAAGCCTTGGAGAAGCAAGGCATGGTAGTGCTCGACGACAGCAGTATTCAGGTGACTGCGCAGGGCTGGTTCTTTGTGCGCGCGGTGGCCATGGTGTTTGACCGCCATCTGCAGACAGACCGTACCCGGGCGCAGTTTTCAAAGATCATTTAGCATCGGCCGATGCAATATTCCCTGGCGCTGACTGCGCTGTTGATGGGGCTGGTGGGCGGGCCTCACTGTATCGCCATGTGTGGTGCCGCTTGTGCAGGTATCGGACAGGCGGCAGGCCCGAACAAAAACTCCGCTTTGTGGTCCTTTCAACTGGGCCGTGTGATTGGCTACTCGGTGCTGGGAGGGCTGGCGGCTGCCTCCTTGCAAGGCTTGGGTTGGTTGACCGTGCAATCGGCAGCGTTGCGGCCCGTGTGGTCCCTGTTTCATGTGGCGGCTCTTTTATTGGGATTGCTGCTCTTGTGGCAGGCACGCCAGCCGGTGTGGCTGGAGCAGGCGGGGCGCAAGATTTGGGGTTTTGCCCGCGCAATGGGGGCAGGATGGGGCGGGGGTGCACCGCTGGTGCTGGGCACCTTGTGGGCACTTTTGCCCTGCGGATTGCTGTATTCCGCGTTGTTGGTCGCCGCCATGGCGGGCAGCCCGCTGGGTGGGGCTCTGGTGATGGCACTGTTTGCGGTCGGCACCAGTGTGACCATGGTGGCGGGACCCTGGTTGTGGCTGCGCTTGCGGGGTCAGGGGGCCGTCCAGGGCAGTGGCGCATGGGGTGTGCGCCTGGCTGGTGCGGCGCTGGCCGCCAGTTCAGCTTGGGCACTGTGGATGGGGCTGGTGCACAACACGGCGCCCTGGTGCGTAGTGCCCTGAGCGTTTTGCCACGGGTTGGCTGGGATAATCTGGCCCATGTCTTCTGCTTTGTTAAACCCTGCTCTTTCCCCATGTGCCGCGCCTAGTGCGGTCCCCGCCGATCGCTGGCGCCTCTCCGTGGCCCCGATGATGGACTGGACCGACCGCCATTGCCGGTATTTTCACCGACTCCTGACGCGCCACGCTCTGCTGTATACCGAGATGGTGACGACCGGTGCATTGGTGCACGGGGATGTCCCCAGGCACCTGCAATTCAATACGGAAGAACACCCTGTGGCACTGCAGTTGGGCGGCAGCGAGCCTGCCGACCTGGCCCACTGCGCCCGGTTGGGCGCGCAATGGGGTTACGACGAAATCAACCTCAATTGCGGCTGCCCCAGTGAGCGGGTGCAGCGGGGTGCCTTTGGTGCGTGTTTGATGGCCGAACCCCGCTTGGTGGCGGACTGCGTCAAAGCCATGGTGGATGTGGTGGATGTGCCTGTTACGGTCAAGCACCGCATCGGCATTGACACCACGGAGAGTTATGGTTTTGTGCGTGATTTTGTGGGCACGGTGGCCGAAGCCGGTTGTTCGACTTTTATCGTGCATGCGCGCAATGCCTGGCTCAAGGGGCTGAGCCCCAAAGAAAACCGTGAAGTGCCACCGTTGCGCTATGCGTTGGTGCACCAGCTCAAACGCGAGTTTCCGCATTTGGTCATCGCGGTCAACGGCGGTATTACCACCACTGCGCAAGTGACCGATCAGCTGCAGCACCTGGATGGCGTCATGCTAGGCCGCGAGGCCTACCACAACCCCTGGTGGTTGAGCGAATGGGACACTGCGTTTTACCAGGCAGATGGCAACGGCATGACCCGCGAAGGGGTTGAAGATCAGATGGTGGCCTACATGGAGCGCGAAGCGGCTGAGCATGGCACACCCTGGTATTCCATCGCCCGCCACATGCTGGGGTTGCGCCATGGTCAGCCTGGGTCACGAAAGTGGCGACAGCTGTGGAGCGACCACCGGCTCAAAGGTCTGCCCGCGCGGGAGGTGTTGGCGCTGTCCCGCAGTCTGACCGCTACGGCCGCCTAAGGTGTACCCAGGTCCTGACGCCGCCAGCAAGGGGTGGCTTGATTTTTAAGAAAAATAGGCCTTCAGCCCCCGTAGATACTGCGCAAGCAGCTATCGAATAGATAGCAATTTATGGAGCGCAGCCTGGAGTGTTTCGTCCTGTTTGGCAAAACAAAACCGCACCACATGCTGGTCGAAGCGGTTGCCGTAAAAAGCGGACAGGGGAATGGCCGCCACCCCAACCTCGGTGGTCAGCCATTGGCAAAATTCTGCTTCACCAAGGTCACTCACGTCCGAAATATCCACGCATTGGAAGTAGCTGCCTTCACTGGGTAGCAATTTGAACTTGGTGCGCTTCAGTCCTTCCCGAAAGAGGTCCCGTTTGCGCTGGTAAAACGCCGACAAATCCAGGTAGGGCCTGGGGTCCGCCATGTAATGCGCCAAGCCGAATTGCACCGGGGTGTTGACAGTGAATACATTGAATTGGTGCACCTTGCGAAACTCTGCGGTCATCGCAGCCGGTGCCGCCACATAACCCACCTTCCACCCGGTCACATGGTAGGTCTTGCCAAAACTGGAGACGATAAAGGCCCGCGCCGCCAGGCCAGGGAAGCGGGCTGCGCTTTCGTGTTGGGCGCCATCAAACACCATGTGTTCGTACACCTCGTCACTGATAAGCAGGATGTTGGTTGGGGCCAGCAGGTCTTGCAGCACCAACATGTCTGCGCGCGACCAGATGGTGGCGCTGGGATTGTGTGGCGAGTTGATCAGAATGGCGCGGGTTTTGGGGGTGATGGCTGCGGCGATTTGGTCAAAGTCCGGGCGGAAGGTGCCGGGGGTGAGGGGGACACGCACCACCACGCCACCCGCCAACTCGATATTGGGCACGTAGCTGTCGTAGCAGGGCTCCAGCACGATGACTTCGTCACCCGGATGCACCACTGCCAATATGGCCGTGATAATGGCCTGCGTCGCCCCGGCTGTGACGGTGATTTCATCTACAGCCCTGTAAACGCGGGCGTGAAGTGCTTCTATTTTTGTAGCAATGGCTTCGCGCAGCGCAGGAATGCCGGGCATGGGCGGGTACTGGTTGTGACCGGCCTGCATAGCCTGAGTGACCTGATTGACCAGGGCAGGATCGCAGGCAAAGTCCGGAAAACCCTGGCCCAGGTTGACCGCCTGGTGCTGTGTGGCCAGGGCCGACATGACGGAAAAGACCGTGGTGCCGACAGCGGGTAGGCGGCTTGTCAGAGGGGGTGTTGGGTACATGGCTTGATCAGTTGGCGACAGAGCTTGTCTGCTGCGCAGTCTGCGGTCTGTCCCGCAAAGTTTCACAATTCATAGTCATTGACATGGCCTTCCATGGCCCGGGTAATCAGGTTGCGGGTCAAACGGTCGCTGAGCAATTCGGCGAAGGTGTAAACAAAATTGCGCAGGTAGGCACTGCGTTTGAAGGCGACACGTGCCACGTTGTGGCCAAACAATTGCCCGCCTGGGCGCACCACCAAACCACCTTTGCCGCTGTTCTTTTCGCAATCTTCCTGCACATCGCGCACGGCCATCTCCGCAGCAATGCCTACGCCCAGGCCCAAGCGTACATAGGTCTTGATCACGTCTGAATCAATGGCTTCCAGTGCAATGCGGGGTTCGAGTTTGCGGGTGGCGAAGGCTGCGTCAATCTTGGTGCGGCCGGTAAAGGAGGGGTGGTAGGTAATCAAGGGTTCCAGCGCCACGTCTTCCAGCGTGATGCGTTCCTTGTGCGCCAAGGGATGGTCGGCCGGCAGCACCAGCATGTGCTGCCATTCGTAACAGGGGAGGGTGACCAGTTCGGAGTAAGCCGCCAGCGACTCGGTGGCAATGCCAATTTCCGCCACTTCGTCGATCAGCATGCGCGCCACCTGGTCAGGTGCACCCTGGTGCAGGCTGATGTTGACCTTGGGATAGGCGGTGCGCAAGGCGGCCACTTTTTCAGGCAGCACATAGCGGGCCTGGGTGTGGGTCGTGGCGATGGACAAGGTGCCGCTGTCTTGTGCGCTGTACTGTTCGCCGATGCGTTTGAGGTTGCCCACCTCGCGCATGATGATTTCAATGCTTTTCAGGACCTGTTGCCCAGGCTCGGTAATGCGTTTGAGGCGTTTGCCATGGCGGGCAAAAATATCCACGCCCAACTCTTCTTCCAGCTCAATGATGGCTTTGGACACTCCCGGCTGGGAGGTGTGCAGGGCCTTGGCCGCCTCGGTAAGGTTGAGGTTGCGCCGGGCGGCCTCCTGAACAAAGCGAAACTGGTGTAAGTTCATATCAAATTTAAGCTAAAGATGATATTTATTATCCTGCAACAATCTATAGCTACACGCCTTCCAGGGCTATCTGGGCCAACAATTGCACCAGGCGGGGGTCTTCGCCCACGGCAGGTTGGAGTGTGAACGCAATGCCAGGATGCTGCGTGCGCATTGCTTCGACCAGCATCGGCAGGTCTTCGCGGGCATGTCTGCCCACTCCGAGAAAGAGGGGCACGATGGTGATGGACTGAGCACCGCCGTTGACCAAGGCGTGGGTCGCTGCGGCTAAATCTGGCGCGCAAAGTTCCAGATAAGCACAAACCACGGGGGTTGCAGGCGAGATGGCGGCAAGTTGGGTGGCAACTGCTTCCACGGGTTGGCTCCAAAGCGGATCGCGCGATCCATGTGCGAACAGAACAACGCCTTTTGTTTGGGGTGAATGTTTCATCGTCGTAGGACCAGCCAAGCAAAGGCGGTGAGCGATACCAAAGAATAAATCAGGCCGGGTAGGGCAGCCGTGAGCCAAGGCTGCCAACCCTGCAGATTTCCCAGGTCACCCAGCACATTGTTGAGCAGCACAAAGCTGATACCTGCCATGACGCCGCCAAACACATACGTGGCGATGCTGCCAGAGCGGAAATGGAAGTAGGCAAAGGGCAGCGCCAGCACCACCATCACCAGGCAACTCATGGGATAAAACACTTTTTTCCAGAACTGGATTTCATATTTTTGTGCGGCCTGGCCGTTGGCCTGCAAATGGCGCGTGTACTGGAACAGGTCGATCGTTCCCATGCGCTCGGGCCGCAACACTGCAGCCGCCACCATTTCGGCACTGATCTGCGTTGGCCAGCGAACGCTGTCGATCTGCGCCCGGTCAACGCGGGAGGCTTGGGCATCGGCGCCCGTGAATTCGGTGCGGTTCACCTTGTCGAGACGCCAGGAGTCGTCGGTGCTGAATTCTGCGGACTGCGCCTGGGTCATGGACACCATATACCCCTGGTTGTCAAACTCAAAAATACGCACATCTTTCATGCCGTTGCCAGGCGTCAGCGCACCCACATTGACCGCGTAGTGGCCATACGCCTGTTTCTCCTTGAGCCAGGCACCGGTTTTTCCCACTGTGATGTTTCCCCGGAACCGCGCTTTCAGCATCTGGGCCGTTTTATCCGCCAAGGGTGCCGCATAGTCCCCCACAGCAAACGTGAAAACGGCAAAAAACATACCGAGCGCCGAAAGTGTCTGCAAGGCACGCCAAGGCCCCAGTCCGCTGGTGCGCAGGATGGTGAACTCCGAGCTTTGCGCCAGACGTGCCATCACAAAGATGGTGCCAATCAATACCGTGATCGGAAGCAGCTCGTACAGGTGGCTGGGGACCATCAGGGCCACATAGACCAGTGCCTGTGGAATTTGGTAACCCACCGCGCCGTGCCGTCCTACCGATTGCAACTCTTCTACAAAATCAAAAAAATAAAACAAGGCAACAAACCCCAGGGTGACCAGCGCCACTGACTGCACCACTTCTCTATAAAACAGGCGTCGAACGGTTTTCATGGGCGTGGACCTCGAAGCGTCCAGTTGTAATGGCGTTTGACAAGCCAAAGCAGGCCCAGCGCCAAGGCGCCGCCGTGGAGGGATAACAAAAATACCCCCCAATTCACCTGCCCGGCTTCAATCCAGCTCTTGCCGAGCACCAGCAAATTGAAATAAACAATAAAGGCCAGGAATGCAATACCCAGATTGCCGGTGCGCCCCACGCGGGGATTGACGCCCGCAGCAGCCAGCCCGATGACTACAAAATTAAATGCAGCCAAAGTAAGCCCTGCCCGCCAGGAGAGTTCGGCCAAATGCCGGGGAATGGGTGTTTTCAATAAGGCCAAGGTGCTCATGGAGGCAGAAGGCTCGTAGCTGCGTTGGGATGGGTCATCGGCACCCACCCTGGCGCCGTAACGTTCAAATACGCTGACCGTCAGATCGGATTTGCCGGTTGTTTTTTCCAGCCGCTGTCCGTTTTCCAGCACCAGAAATTTGTCCGCACCAATGACCTCAATTTTGCCGCTGCGCGCAGACGTGATGGTTTCTTTGCCTTGTTCGTTGGTGGCGATGAATACATTTTTTCCGACCGTCTTGCCGTCGGCATCTTTTTCTATGAAAAAAACGCGATCACCATTGGCGGACTCCTGAAATTGGCCGGGTTCAATGCGCGCGATATCGCCTCTTTTTTCGTATTTGTCGCGCAAGTCTTCAATTCGTCCAAATGCCCACGGAAGAATAAAAAAAGCCAGCGCCAGAACGACCAGCAGAATGGGCCAGGCAAACCGAAACAGCGGTTTGAGCAAAGAAGCGAG